>NZ_BOMN01000113.1 GCF_016862215.1 Winogradskya humida | reverse complement strand
TTGAGCGTGACCGCAGGCGTGCCGCCGGTGACCTGTTCGACTGGGGCCGGTTCACCAACCGCTGGCTGGTGAAATATGCCGCCGCCTACTAACCCACGAACACCGGACTTTCCGTCAAACCCGGGGCTTGACACGACAATCAACACGCGCACAGGAAAGCACTCCACCAAAGTCCACGACCGGTGGCGAGCCCGGCGGAAACGGACGCGACATGGGCGAAATGGTGGCTCTACGCGGACGAGCCGGACACAGGCAGGCATTCCCCCGTAACAGAGGAATCCTGCGCGCCTTCTTCGCGAGGCCCGCCCCTGCCATACTTCGCCTCGGCAATGGGCAGCAACCCTGCCGCGATCGAGCAACAAACCGATCTTCGACCACTATTCCGGCGACACGCTCTCATACCGCCGAGAGCGCGCGGCAGACCGCCGAGGTCCGTCACACCGGGTAAGCGTCGGCCTGGGCGCGGGCTGTGCGCTCATGCCGAGTTGAGTGCACTGTGCCACGGTGTTCTGGCCGCACTGGCTACCCTCTTTCGTAGCCGCATTCGTCGTGTACCCAACGGTCACAGAAGGCGGATCGGTCTTCCGGGGTGCCCATTTTCTCGAGCCATTCGGTTGCCGCCTGCTTCATGTGTCGAACAGCGGCGGCGTCCTGCTCCGGCGAGCCCCTACCGGGAGCGTCCATCTCGTCCGTAAGTGCTCCCCAGATCAGGTTGAGAGCAGTCGGGGTATCGGGAAGGAACTCACCCTTGGGTGTTGTGGCCATGGCGTTCATGGCCAGGCCCTGAAACTCGAGACCTGCCTCGTAGGTCGGCCAGCCATCGTCCGCATCGAGGACAGAGCGTGCCTGGTAAGTAGTAGCGGCCAGGAAGCCCTGAGGTCCACTCTCCGGATGCCATTCGTCGTCCACGCCGAACTACATTACGGAGGCGCACTCACATGCCGCGATCCGCGCGCCCGGCACGACGTGGTGGGTCGTCGCAACTGGCGCTGCTGCTGTACTCGCTAGGCTCGGCGTTGTAGTCGTTCACCAGCAGTGTTGCGATGACCGCCTGAATCCGCCGTTTGGTGCCGCGGCCTTTGAAGCTTCGAACCGGGTTGGCTGTCTCCAGCTTGATACTCACCATGCAACCCAGAGCACGGCCCCGTGCGTCGCATCGGTACAGCGGCGTGTCCCGGAATACGGGGATCGATGACGTGCCGAGCCGTGCGTATCCGTTCGAGATTCAGGCGCGTTCTGACCATGCCGGGTCATGCTGCCACGTTAGGTTGTGCACAATTAAATTGTGCACAACCTAACGTGGTGAACGGCTGTCAGACGCGGAAGGTGGTCACCAGGCTCTGCAGCTCGGTGGACATGCGCGCAAGCTCGCTCGCCGCCCGCTGCGTGTCGGCAACGCTCTCCGTGGTGAGGCGCGTGGCCGTGGCGAGGGTCTCGATGCCGGACGCGATCTGGTTGACGCCGCCGGCGGCCTCGGTGACGCCGCGGTTCATCTCGCCGGTGGTCGCGGTCTGCTCCTCGACGGCGGCGGCGATGGTGGTCTGGTAGTCGCTGATCCGGGCGATGATCTCGCTGATCTCACCGATGGCGGTGATCGCCGTGCCGGTGTCGGCCTGGATGGCGTTGACCCGGGCGCTGATGTCCTCGGTCGCCTTGGCGGTTTCCTGGGCGAGATCCTTGACCTCGGAGGCGACCACGGCGAAGCCCTTGCCGGCGTCACCGGCGCGGGCGGCCTCGATGGTGGCGTTGAGGGCGAGCAGGTTGGTCTGCTCGGCGATCGCGGTGATCAGCTTGATGACGTTGCCGATCTCCGCGGACGACGTGCCGAGCGCGGAGACCGTACGGTTCGTGGTCTCGGCCATGCTCACCGCCTGGGACGCGACCTCGGCGGCCTGGTTGGCGTTCTGGGCGATCTCGCGGATGGACGCGCCCATCTCCTCGGAGCCCGCGGAGACGGTGTCGACGTTGCGGCTGACCTCTTCGGCGGCCGCGGCGACGGTGTTGGCCTGAGCGCTGGAGTTCTCCGCGCTCTCGGCGATCTGCGAGCTGGTCGCGGACAGCTCCTCGGCCGCGGCGGCCAGCGAGGTCGACGCCGAACCCAGGGCCTGAACAGTCTGACGCATCGTGGCGATCGCGCTGTTGACCGACGTCGCCATCGTGCCGACCTCGTCCCTGCTGCTGACCGAGACCGTGCTGGTCAGGTCGCCGTTGACAACCTTCGCCAGGGCCTCGTTGACCTCGTCGAGGGGGCGCACGATCCGGCGTACGGTGAGGAAGCCGATCGCCGCGGCGATCAGGAAGCCGATCACCAGGCAGGCGATCATCAGGGTCCGGCTGCTGTGGTAAGCGTTGGTGTTCTGCTTGGCCATGGCCGCGCCGTTGGACGCCTCGAAGGCGTTGAGCGAGTCGAAGCCGGCGTTGATCTGGTCGATGACCGGCCCGGCATCATTGGTGTAACCGTTCACGAACGCGTCGTTGTCGTTCGCCGTGGCGGCCGGGGCCAGAGTGCTGTTAATGATCGTTTTCAGCGCGTTCAGGCCGTTGGTGACGTTGGTGAGCGGGTCCGTCTGGGCAGGGTCGACCCCGAGCCCCGCATAATCGCCGACACCGCTCGCGGCGAGGTCGCCGGCGGTGGTCGACTCCGTGACCAGCTTCTTGATGGTCGCGGCGTCGGTCGAGATGTACGCCTGGGTGATCAGCAGCAACTCGTCGTCGAACGAACCCTGAGCGCTCGCCAGCTGCTGCGACGGGACCAGGTTCTCCTCGACGATCGAGGTCGAGTTCTTGTCGGCGCTGCTCAGAGCGGTGAGCCCGGTCCCGGCGACGATGCCGCCGGCCAGCAACGCGGTGCCCAACGCGACGCTGATCTTCACGCCGACCTTGAGGTCGCCGAACCAGCCGGTCAGCCGGGGACGGGAATCTGTCATGGGGGACTACTCCTCCTGAGTTGTAAAAGCCTCCTCTCTTCGGCACTGCGGTGACTCCGGTTGAGTGATGCAACCGAATCGCACCGTCCGGGACTAGAGTGGCGCTGTGATCAAGCTGTCGACTGGTTGGTGGCCCGCCCCCTAGGCGGCCCCTGCTCGTTCGATCCCACCCCGGCCGCCTCGACGAGTCGGCCGTCGTCATGTGAGGCGCGCAGCCTCCATCGGGGCGCCCCCTGCCCGAGGACTCCCGTGACAACTGCCGCAACCCTCCTGAAAAGCCTGCTCAACGGTCGTGATCTCACCATCGCACAAGCACGGTGGGCGATGGGCCGGATCGTCGCGGGAGAGGCCACCGACGTTCAGACCGCAGCGCTGCTCACCGCCCTCCGGGCCAAGGGCGAGACCGCAACAGAGGTCGCCGGCTTCGTCGAGGCCTTACAGATCAGCTGCGTACGCGTAGACGTGCCGGGCGTCACCGCCGACCTCGCCGGAACCGGGGGCGACGGCACCGGCGCGATCAACATCTCCACCATGGCGGCGATCGTCGCAGCCGCCACCGGCGTGACAATGGTCAAGCACGGCGGCCGGGCCTCGTCGTCGACCACCGCGGGCGCTGCCGACCTGGTCGAGGAGCTGGGCGTGACGCTCACGCCCGAGGACCCCGCGCGGGTCGCCGCCGAAGCGGGGATCACGCTCCTCTTCGCGCCCCGGTACAACCCGGGACTGCGGCACGCGGCGGCCGTACGGCGCGAGCTCGGCGTGCCGACGGTCTTCAACGTCCTCGGACCGCTGATCAACCCGGCGATGCCGCGGTATCAGGTGGTCGGTGTGGCGGATGCCAGGATGGCACCGGTGATCGCGGGCGCGCTGGCTGCGGGCGGGCGTCGCGCGCTGGTCGTACGCGGGGATGACGGCCTGGACAAGCTCACCACGACCACCACCTCGAAGGTGTGGACCGTGCGGGACGGCTCGGTCAGAACCGCAGTGCTGGATCCGCGTGCTCTGGGACTCACACCCGCTACGCCTGCTCAGCTACGTGGGGGAGACGCCGCTGCGAACGCCCTCGTCCTACATGCGCTGCTCGCCGGTCAGCGAGGCCCGGTCCGGGATGTGGTCCTGCTCAACGCCGCCGCGGTGCTGGTCGCGGTCGCCGGGTCGGACGAGCCGCTGACCGACCAGTTCGCGGCCGCTGTCGCGCGCTGCGCGGAGGCCATCGACACCGGCGCAGCCCAGGCCACTCTCGAACGGTGGATCAGGAGCTAGATGAGGTCAGATGCTCGGCAAGGTTGGCCAGCGAGGAGTTCAACCCGGCAGCATGGTCGGCGGCGGAGATGCCGGCGGGAACGTTCTCGGCCCGGAACTCCACGAGCGTGCCGTGCTCTACCGCCGTGACCTCCCACGTCATCGTCATGGTGCCCGCCTGGCCGGGTCGTCGGAGACGAAGGTGACGGCCTGCACCACTCGGGCACCAGCAACGATATCCACGAACTCGGCCTCGACGATGTCCGTGTCCGCGGTGGTCTTGCCGTGCGCGGCCGAGGCGTCCGCATAGGTCAGCACGAGCCGATAGGACCCACCCGGATACGCGTCGAACCGCTCGAACCGCCCGCTCATGCCATCGGGCGGCAACCACCCCGTCAACGCCTCGGGATCGACCAGAGCCGCGTAGACCCGGTCGATCGGAGCCGCAATCACCCGGGAAGCCGCGTCAGTCCGAGCCATGACCCGATCCTAGGGTTCCACCGGGCCAAGCGTGGCTCGGTAGCGGGGCGGAAGTCATCCATCCCGCCATGCTACCTTTCTGTTCCGGTCCGACCGGAACTTAAATCTCTGGAGGTTGCATCATGGGAAAGACAGCCGTTGTCACCGGTGGCAGCAGCGGGATCGGCCTGGCCGCAGCGGTACGGCTGGCCGCCGACGGCGCGCACGTGTTCATCACCGGCCGCCGCAAAGCCGAACTCGACGCCGCCGTGGAAGCCATCGGCTCGGCAACCGCCGTCCAGGGCGACATCGCGAACCTCGACGACCTCGATCGCCTCTACGCCGCCGTCCACGAGCGTGGCCAGGGCCTCGACGTGCTGTTCGCGAACGCGGGCACCGCCGGCTTCGCCACCCTCGAACAGACCACCGAGGACCACCTCGACCGGATCTTCGCGGTCAACGTCCGAGGCACCCTGTTCACGGTCCAGAAGGCGCTACCCCTGCTCAACGACGGCGCCTCGATCATCCTGAACTCCTCGGTCCGCGCCGACGACGGCGTCGAGGCGTTCGGGGCGTACGCGGCGTCGAAGGCCGCCCTCCGGTCGTACACGCGGACCTGGGCCAATGAACTGAAGGGCCGCGGCATCCGGGTCAACGCGATCGCACCGGGCACGATCGACACCCCCGCCATCGCCGGCATGGTCGGCGAGGAACAGGCACCCGCCGTCATGGCCCAATTCGCCGCCGCCATCCCGCTCGGCCGCGTGGGCCGCGCGGACGAGGTCGCCTCCGTCGTCTCCTTCCTCGCCTCCGCCGACAGCAGCTTCATCCTCGGCACCAACCTCCACATCGACGGCGGCGAGAACCAGATCTGATCAGAACGCCCCATCGGTGGCATTGAACGACTCCGGGTACGGTACGTCGAAATCGTCTACAGAAGGTTCAACTATGGCCGATGGTGACGGCAGGCGATGGTTGCCCGGTGTCGCGGGGCTTCCCATGCCCCTCGTGGTCTTCCTTCTCGGATACCGGCTGCATGAGGAGAGCTGGTCCGAGGCGGTCAACCGGGAGGCGACAGCACCACTGCTG
This sequence comes from Winogradskya humida, assembly GCF_016862215.1. Lineage (GTDB taxonomy): Bacteria > Actinomycetota > Actinomycetes > Mycobacteriales > Micromonosporaceae > Actinoplanes > Actinoplanes humidus. The sequence continues at coordinate 176,751 of NZ_BOMN01000113.1, read as the reverse complement.
CTTCTGCCTCTGGCGGTGTATCTCAGGTACGCGGCCAGGACCGGGCCGGTCGTCCCGGCCCGGACAGCATTGCGATGGCTCGGCTCCGGGGCGCTGTTGTGCATCTCCGCGGTCGGGGTGGACCTGATATCCCTCCGATGGGTGGAAGCCATCCTGGACGGGATCGTCCTCGTCCTGGGTGCCTCCTTCCTCGGCGACGCCTTCCGGTCGCTGACACGCAACCGAGTTCACGCGCCTATCGGGGAATCACCGCGATGATGGCGGCGAGTGGAACGGCTGTGAAGCCGCGGGGGGCGAGGTGATCGTAGGTGTGGCTGCCGGGGATTTCCGTCAGAGGACCGGTGTACGGCTTGCCGGGCTGGCCCGCTGCGCCGAATGGTCCCCAGCAATTTTGGGTGGGAAAAATTGCTTGATCTCCGACCAGAGGAACGTGATAGATGACTGCGCCGAGCGGCCCCTTGTTCACGTCTTGCGGGCTGTAGAACGCCAGCAGTGCCCCGTCGGGACCCCATATCGGTCCATCCGGCCCCGTCTGCATGATGCCGGGGTCGGCGGGTGTTTCGGGGACGAGGACCCAAACACTGGCGCCGTCTGACACGGGTGGTCCGGCGAGGGTGCGAATTTCGGTGAGTGTGTATTTGTCGTAGCGGTATCCGTCCAGGGCGCTCTTGCCGGTCCGGGTTTGCCTACCGCTTGAATCATCCCTACCGCCTTGACTTGAGATCGCTGGCGGTCTGCAAAACCTGACCTCCGCTGTCACCCTGGCAGGCGGCTGTGGAGGAGTCCGTCTGCCAGCCGACAATTGACGAGAAATTCGGATGCGTTTCACCGAGCTGAAAACGGGCCGTCGAGGACAGCAGGCAGCGGACGTTGACCGTCACCCTGCGCGGCCTCGACGGTCGATCACCTGGGCCGCATCGACGAAGGGCGCGCCGATTTCGACGCTCGGTAGCACCTCAACGGCCCATTTTGATCGTTGTCAGGTAGCTGTACCGTCCAGGCATGGCCGGCATGATCGGGTTCACCGATAACTATCAGGACAGGTCGAACCGGGACGGGTTCCAGTTCGAGTTCTTCTGCGAGCGTTGTGGCAACGGATACACCTCGTCGTTCAAGCGGTCGGTGACCGGGTTCGGCGGGAAGCTGCTGCGGATGGGTGGTGAACTGGTCGGCGGTGAGTGGGGTTCGAAGATGTCGTCGATCGGGTACGACTCGGCGTTGTTCTCCGACGGGGTGCGCGGCCCGGCGTGGGACAAGGCGATGCGGGAGGCCGTCGAGGAGATCAGCCCGAGCTTCCACCAGTGTCACCGCTGCGGGCAGTGGGTGTGCGGGCCGGTCTGCTGGAACGGCGAGCGCGGTGTCTGCACGGACTGCGCGCCGAAGCTCGACCAGGAGATCGCCGGTATGCAGGCCGAGGCGCAGCGCCACCAGCTGCGGGAGAGCATCGCCCGAGTCGACTGGACGAACAACGTGCAGCATCAGCACGAGGTCACCGCGCGCTGCCCGTCGTGCAGCAACGAGACCGGCGGCGGGAAGTATTGCCAGCATTGCGGCACGCCACTGGCGGCGGCGCAGGAGGCTGCCCGGTTCTGCGGTCAGTGCGGCACGAAACTGAACCCGTCAGCCATGTTCTGCACCGGGTGCGGCACCACCACCTGATCCGGTCCGGTTCCTGACAGATTGCCTTCCGGCCGCAACCAAGCTTTTGCATGCATCGTTGGAATTTGGTGCAGCATCACGACGTAACTCTCCCGATAACCCGATCGAGTGTCGTTCAGATAGCTCCCAGGAATGAACTTACCGGTCGATTGACGACATCTCCCTGCGCTCCGCACACTGACAACAGGGAGGCCACGGTGCCGCAAGTCACATTGCATGCCCTCTGGAATCAGTTGTCCGAGTGGGTGCGACGCGTGCATGACACGGGGGAAGACATCGAGGTCGAGGTGGACGGCGAACCGGTCGTCGTCCTCGTCGACAAGGTCAAGTACGAGTCGATGGTCGAGAGCATCGAGGTGCTCTCCGACCCCAGGCTGCTCGGGATGATCGGTCAAGGCCTCAGCGACCTGCACGAATATTCCCTCGACCAGGTCGAGGAAATGGTCTACCAGCGAGCATTTCCGGTGGCGACGATGGCGCCGGGGTCGCCCTGGGAGCCGTTCGGCGAGAACACCGTGGGCGACAGGCTGAACCTGCCCGATGATCATCCGTCGGGGGAGATCCCCGCCCTCGGCAGTTATGACAGGCGAGGGTACGGGACCTGATCCTCGATGGCCTGGCGACGGCCCAAGCACACACCGCCGCCGTACCGGCTCACTTTCCGTAAGACCGCGGCGAAACAACTCGCCGCGGGCCTGGAACAACTGGTCGCGCTCAGCGCTCTGACCTACATCAAGACCGAGCTGGCCGACGATCCATACGGTCAGGGCCGGCAGCTGAAGCCGTACCCGCGTCTCTTCTCCGCCAGGAAGCGGCAGTTCCGGGTCATTTACGAGATCGACGACGCCGAACGATTGGTAACGGTCATAGCGGTGGACGACCGTGAGTCTTGACGGGATCGAATGGGGCGACGTCCCGGGATGGATCGAATCACTGGCGACCGGCGGCGCTTTCGCCGTCGTCGCGTGGACCCTGTTGATGCAGCTGCGTGACCGCCGGGGCGAACAGGCCGCCAAGGTGGACTTCCTGGTCTGGGCGGCGCCGCTCAGTGACGACGGATCCGGGTACGGGTTCCCGCAGCGGGCGACCGTCGGCGTCGCGGCCGTACGCTGGGATCAGATCATGGTCACGATCAGCAACGCGAGCTCGATGGCGATCAACGACGTGTTCCTGTATCTCCCGTTTCCGAACGCCCGGGTAGTGAGCCTCGGCAAGGTTCCCCCGGGTGACCACACGTTGCCGTTCGTGAGCCTGGATCGGCCGGCGCAGCCGGAGATGATCGAGCTGGCCCGGCTGGTGCCGATGATTCAGTTCATGGACAGCAACGCGCGGGTATGGCAGCGCACCGTACGCGGCGAGCTCGCCCACAAACGTCGCGGCCATCTCCGGGACGAGGGCCATCACGTGGCTAGGTAGGCCCGTCGTCGTCGTTGCCGGGGACGGCGAGATCTGATGGGCTCCCGGCCGTACTCGTCGCGGTGAGGGCCGCGGCGAACAGCACCAGCTGGTTCACCGCGTTGAGGAAGACGAGCAGTCCGACCGATCCGGCGACGAGCTGGTAGGTCGGGTTCGATTCGGTGGCCTGCACATACAGCCGGCCCAACGTTTTGAGCAGCTCCAAACCGACCGCCACGACGAGGGCAGGACCGATCAAACGGCGCCATGGCATGCGTACGCGTGGCAGCCCGGTCAATGCCCCACACGCCAGCGCCGTGTTCACGGCCAGCCCGACCACCAGCCCGACCCCGCTGAGCAGCCAGTGCGACGGCTCCGGATCGGTGTTCGCCACATCGACCGCCCGGTTGGCGACCGTGGTCGTCACATAGGCGATCGCCAGTGAGGCGGCGAGCAGCACCCCCAGCCCGGCCAGCACGAGCAGGTCGACGAGGATCCGGATGACGAGTTTGCCCGGGTATTCTGGCAGCTGCCAGATCCGGCGGATCGACGAGCGCAGCACGTCGACCCAGAACCAGGCGGTGATCGGCAGGCCGAAGAACGCGATGACGCCGACGGTTCCCCGGGCGTTGCGCAGCGACTGCACGTCCACCCGGGGCAGGTCCTCCGCGAGGTAACGCTGCACCGACCGCAGGACCGCCTGGTCGTCGAGGAAGAACCCGAACACCGCGAACCCGAGCAGGCCCAGCGCGAAAACGGCGAAAAACGCGTAGTAAGTGACCGCCGCGGCGAGCCGCCCACCGTCGGCCTCGTCGTAGCGCACGCCGGCGCGGATCAGGTGGTCGAGCCACCCGACCCGCCGCCGGAGCCGCCCCCAGGCGTCGGAGATCCGCATCTACAGAGTGTGGGCGAGGTGGGCCGCCGCGGCGATGGTCGCGGCGTACTGAACTGACACCAGCCGGCGGATTTCGATCGGTTCTAGCTCGCCTCCGGCCGTGTCCTCGGCCAGCCAATCGGCATACCGCTGCTCGATCTCGCTGAGCGCTGCGCGTACCGAATGACGCACATTGCCCACCGCGGCCTCGCCCTGCAAAGCCCGCAGCAGAATGCCGCCGTAGCGCAGTCGCCATTCGTGAACGTGGGATTCGAGGGAACTCGCCTCGGCAACCGTCGCCGGACGATCCGACGCGGGCAGTTCACTGCGCGTTCTGCGTCCCGCCGCGGCATCGCGCACCAGGCTTGCGAAGAACCGCGCGGCCCGCCAGAACGGGGAATCGGGTGCGAGCAACTGACCCTCGACAGCATCGACCGAGCGATTCAACAGCTCCGCCAATTCGCCCAATCCCGCTGCATTGGCCGCCAGAGCCTGTGCGTACGACACCCCGGCCGGACCTGTGTCATCAACGCGCGGATCCAGCCAGTACGGCAACTCGCTGACCAGCATCAACGCGCCCCATCGATCGGCGTACCAGGTGGTGCTGCCACCGCCCTCGAACCAGGGCGCGCCGTCGGCGATGGTCTTCTCGTACACCTTCTCCAGCGCCGCGGCCTCGTAGATCGCCTCGTCGAGCATATTCAGCCCGGCCGCCTCGGGCTCCCCGCGATCCAGGGGAATGCCGAGATGCTGCGGCACCTCTTTCAACACGGGATGCAGGGCAGGCTCCGCCCGATTCAACCAGTAGTACGCCCCGCCCAGCTCACTGTTGTGCAGCGAGGCCACCAACGCCGGACGGTGCTCGTCGATGAGCCGCATCAGCGCCTGCGTCTCCGGCATGGGCGCGTCGAAATACGCGGTCTGATGGTTGATCGGGAAATTCCACTCCACCTGATCACGCCCCGCCGGCCGGTAGAAATGCCGCGCATAGTTCGCCCGGGTGAACGGCCCCCGCAACCATCCCTCATTGAGCCGCAACCCGTCCGGATCGGCGCAGTCGACAATCCGCCACCGATGCCCGAGCCGTTCCCGCAGCACTTCGTCGGCACAGAGCCGCTCCGCCAGATGCAACGCGGTCAGCCCGCCGATCGGCTCATTGGGATGCGGCAACCCGAACGCGAGCGCCTCGGGCGCCTCCCCGGGCCGTTCCCCGGGCCGCCGATCGATACTCAGGCACCACAACGGGTCGCCCTGCCGCGACGACCCACACCGGTGCAGGGTCGCGATGTCCGGATACCGCTCGGCAATCGCCCGGAGCCCGGCATGCAACTCGTCCACCCCGGCAAACGCGTCATAATCCGGCACGGTGTCGAGCTCGGCGAGCAGCCAATCGGGAAGCATGACCATCATCTTGCGCAACGAGCGGCAGCCACCTATGTCCGGGGTGCCGGCAACAGGACAATCATGCTGGTACGCAGCGCCGTGCGCGGATCCAGCCCGGGGTCGAGCAGCCACTGCAGCTGGAGCCCGTCGAGCACCGCGAGGATCTGCTGGGCGGCCGGGCCAGGGTCGACGCCGCGATCGATGACGCCGCCGTCCTGCTCGGCGCGGATCCCCTCCTCGATCATCGTGCGGATGCGCTGGTAGCGGCCGCGGAAGAACGCGTGCGCCGGGTGGTCCTCGTCGGTGGCCTCCGCGGCGAAGATCGTGAAGAGCCGGGCGAGGCCGGGGGAGCGCAGGGAGTGCAGCAGCACCTCGTCCATGGTCTCGGTCACGCCCATCCCCGTGACGCCGACGCCGATGCCGTGGGCGATGTCGCGGCGGTCGCGTTCCTCGAGGACGGCGGTGAGCAGCGCCTCCCGGGAGCCGAAGTAGTGCAGCAGGCCCGGCCGGGTGATCCCGACCCGCTTGGCGATCTCGTCGAGGGTCGACTGCCGCAGCCCGCCCACGGCGAGCAGCTCGAGCGCCACCTCGATGATCTCCTGCTTACGAGCCACACCCTTCGCGTACGGGCCCCGCGTCGTCGTCACCCGATCAGCCTACCGAGGCCCACGAAAATTTACTCCGAGTAGGTATTGACGTGTTGCGACGACGATTCCTATGGTTACGGCGCTGTTAACGCTCACATCTGATTGAGCAGGAGCACCTCATGATCATCAATCGCCTGGCGGCCGGCGCCGCCCTCATCGCCGGCTTCCTGATCGCCCTTCCCACCGGCTCCGCTCTCGCCGCCGCCCCAGCTTCCGGCGCGGCCTCGACTTCCGGCACCGTCTCGACCTCTGGCGCCGCCCCGGCTTCCGGCCGTGCCCCGACTTTCGACGCGTCCTATCTCGGCGGTGTGTCCGGGGCGAAACCGGAGCGTACGGTCAACCTCGCCGGCACCTGGCAGTTCACCCCGCTCACCGACACCGTCTGCACCGGTGGTGGCCCCTTCGGCACCACCACCGGCCCTATGACCTGCGTGGACTCCACCGCGACGGCGAAGCCCACCACGATCCAGGTGCCCGGCGGCGGCTGGCTCAAGCAGGGCTGGACGAACCTCTCCCGCGCCGTCTACAGCCGCACGATCACCGTCCCGGACCTGCACGCACCCCAGGTCACCAAGCTTTCCTTCGGCGCGATCAACCACCGCGCGACGCTCTGGGTCGACGGTCGCGAAGTGGGCACGCAGACCACCTCGTACACGTCGTCGGTGTTCGACCTGAGCGACTTCGTGCGCCCAGGGCGTACCCATCAGATCAAGGTCTTGGTCGAAGGTCGTAAGGCTCTGGTCGGGCCTGACGGGCGCTACACCGTCGCGGAGGGCGCGTCGTGGTCCGATGACGTCGCGCAGGGCATCTTCCGCTCCGCCGGCCTGCAGGTCTTCCCGGCCGTGCACGTCGCCGACGCCGTCGTACGCACCTCCGTCCACGACCGCACCCTCAGTTACGACACCACGGTCACGAACAGCACTGCCAAGACCCAGACCATCACCCTCGGTGGGCGGCTGAGCTCGTGGAACGGCTCCCGCTGGGCCTACCCCACGCTTCCTGCCCGGAAGGTACGCGTCCCCGCGCGCTCAACCATCACCGTGAACTCCGGCCCGATCCGCTGGCTCGCCGGCACCAATTCCTATTGGTACCCCAACGTCCCCTACCGCCCCGGCTACCGAGCCCAACTGCACAACCTGACCCTGACAATCAACAACACGATGTCGTACGCCGTCCGCTTCGGATTCCGCGAGATCGAACAAGCGGGCGACCACTACGAACTGAACGGCGTGCGCGTCAACTTCCGCGGCGACAGCCTCCAGGGCGCCAACTACGACAACATCGACTTTCACGGCCGCGGCGACGCGTACGACACGTTCCCGGGTTTCCTGGCCGGCGGCTGGCCCAAAGCGGTCGACAACTACCTGCGCCTCAATTACAGCGGCGTGCGTATTCACCAGATCCCCGCCACCCCGTACATGCTCGACGTCACCGACGAACTCGGCCTGATGGTCCAGGACGAATCGGCGATCCGTGGCTCGAACAACCGCGAGAACTTCATCACCGGCCGCGACACTATGGTGAAACACGTCGCGGATCTGGTGCAGCGCGACCGTAACCACGCATCGGTCCTGCGCTGGAGCCAGGCGAACGAACCCCAGGTCGCGTTCTTCAACAACCCGGGCGCTGGCCCCGCATTCGACGAAACCCTCTACGCCACCGTCATGAAGCACGACACCACCCGCCCGATCAGCACCGACGGCGATTCCGCGGACCTGCCGCAGCACGACAACTACACGGTCTTCTGCCACTACGACGGTTTCTCGTTCGGCCAGTACACCGAGAGCGTCTGCGGCGGCCCCGCCGGAAAACCGCACGGCCAGGGCGAATTCATCTGGTCGGCGGACAGCACGCCACAGGGCATGACGTGGTTCGCCACGGCCACCATGCGGATGCGCGAACAGGGAGCATCGGACTCCCGGCCGTACACCATGCTGTCGGCCTGGTCCTCGATCATCCCGGGTGTGAAGCGCACGGACATGAGGCTGGAAATCAATTATCCGCAGGGCCCGTACCCGATCTACGGCGAGGACAACCTGCCCGACCCGTGGAAGAACCCGACGCTGAAACTGATCCAGCAGGCCTTCAACCCGGTCGCCGTCATCGACACCGGCTTCTGGAACGCGAACAAGATGTCGGACACCACCGGCCGCTGGCCGACCACCCCCTCGGTGATCCAGCCCGGCGCGACAACCCGAACCCTCAGCCTCTTCAACGACACCTTCACGGGTACGCAGCTGAACGTCACGTGGAAACTGACAGCTACCGGCCGCACCGTCGACCACGGCACGTTCAGTACCCGCATCGCCCTCGGCGCCCACAAACAGCAACCACTCACCTTCCACACCCCCGCCACGAACCAGCCGCTGCACCTCGAACTCGAAGTCAGCAAACCCGGCCAGGGCGTCCTCTACCGCGACACCACCACCGTCTACGCTGTCGCTTCCTAGAAAGTCGCGGAGGCCGCCGATGTCTGATGTGAATGATGATCGGCGGCCGCCGCGACTGGTCCGGCTGAGTTCAATGTTGTACGCGGCGGCCGCACTCACCGCCGTCACGATGACCGTCGCGACGTTGATCGTCCGGCACGAGCTCGGCCGGTCCGCCGATGACTACCTCTACACGATGACGACCGCCGGCCAGGGTTCGGCTCACCTGCCGATCTGGCTGAGCACCGGCTACTACGTCGACCTGGTCCTCACCGTTTCGCTGGCGGTTGTCGCCGCGGCTATCGCCCTGCTGGTCCGGCGCCCGTCCTACGGGATGCAGATGACGGGCCGCTGGGCGGTGGGCGTCATCCCGCTGGCCGTGCTCTGGATCCTGATCTCCAGCCCTGAGCTGCGCTGGGCGGCCCCGGACCCGTCCGAAGGCTTCCTCGCCGACGACTTCTACCGACCGGAAAGCAACCAGCCGGACGACCCCCGCTGGGCGAACTTCCTCCAGGAACGCCTCTGACCATCCCGGCGAATCTCGGTCGCGCCCCTACTCGTAGCGGTACTTCAGCGCGTCCGCTTCCGTTTTTTCGATGTCGGTGATCGTCAGATCCGGCATCCGCAACTGCGCGAGCGTCACCTCGGCCGATGTCGGCTGGGCGTCCGCGGGCAGCCATTGCTCCGGTTTCCAGACGCCGCCGCGCAGGAACGCCTTGGGGCAGTGCGGATAGACCTCGTCGATCCCCACCACCAGCGCACTGGCCGGCGGCTTACCCACGGCGGTCAGCTGCGTCAGCAGCTCGGGGCGGGTGGAGACGCAGGCCCGCCCGTTGAGTCTGAGCGTCGTGGTGCGCCCCGGGATGACGAAGATCAGCCCGGCCCGCCCGGTGGCGACGACGTTCTGCAGGCTGTCCAGCCGCTTGTTGCCGGTCGCGTCCGGGATCGCGACCGTCCGAGAGTCCAGGACGGCGACAAACCCAGCGGGCCCACCGCGCGGGGAAACGTCACAATTGCCCTCAGCGTCCACACTGGCAACCAGAACCAGCGACGCACATGCGATCAACCGCCGCGTTTCCTCGGTGAGCTCGGTCATCTGCTTGCGCACGGCGGCGTCGCTGGGGAGGGCGTACACCTCGCGCAGCGCCTCCTGGTCCGGCACGGCGTCGAGGCTCAGTGAGTCGAACACGCTGACTGGCGTCATTCTCCCGACATTAATGGACCGGGCGAGCGTTGACCGACCCATTGCTCGGCATCCCAGGCATGGAACCGCTCCACTTCGACGAACCTCAGCTTCGCCGCGAGCCGCATCGAGGCAACGTTGGCGCTCTGCGTAATCAGCACCACGGGTTCCCCGGGTAAGGCCTCGCCGACCCAGTCGAGAGCTGCCGCGCAGGCCTCGGCGGCGTACCCGAATCCCCAGGCCCGCGGCAGAAACAGATATCCGATGTCGACCTTTCCGGCAATGGCCGGACGACGGTCCTCCGGTGCTCTCCTGATAAGAATCTGCCCGATCATCGCCCCGTCGAGCTCAACAACAAAACTCCCGGCCCACCGCTCAGGAACCTCCGGCAACTCGCGCTGCTGCGGCCCGCCGAGATAGGTGTGCACCTCCTCCGACGCCAGCAGCTCGACGAACACCGGACGGTCCCGGCTCTCGGACTCCCGGAGCACGAGCCTCGCGGTCCGGACCGGCTGAGGCGGCCAGGCGACGGGTCCAAGCTCTTTCATGCCGGCCACCTAACCAGCAAACTCCACAGTCATCAATGCTCACGACTCGTCGCGAGTACCGCAAGGGTTCAGAACGGGCGGTGCCAGCCCGTGCAGAACGACTTCGCGCGACTGGTCGACGGGCGATCGGCGGGAGGAACTTGACCGCAGGCGCGAAACCATCGGTCACGTCCGGTCCCGTCAGTCAGAAGAACCGCGGGGCTACGTGTTCCCGCGGTGATCGGCTGCGGCCCGCACTGGCGCCACTGCCACGTCGCCCCGATCTCCGGCGACCGGATGTAGGTCCAGTCGAGCCACAACCGATCAAGGTCGGAGCTCGACGTCGCGAATTCGGCCCAGGCAACCCACCCATGCGGCCGAAAGTCGGCGAAATGCAGTTCGATAAGTCGATCGGGGTGCGCCGCACCGGACGGCCCGGGTTCGTCCGCCCATGCCGAGGTCGGGTACTGCTCGGCCGGGGGTGGACTGAAGTTCTCGGCGCACCGGGCTGCGGTTCTCAGCGGTGTCAGATCATTCGCACCGTTCGGTGGCCTTTGGCCGGCACCCCGCGTCGGACTCAGCGCACCATCACCGCCGACGAGCAGCAACGTACCTGCCACGACACCGGCAGTCACAGCAGCCAGCATCCTGTGTTTCCGCGGTGGCCGGACCACCGGCGGGGATTCGCTGTCGATTCTGCCTGAGGTTACTTCGGGCTCTGACATGGAAGTACGCGTCGGCGATTTCCTCCGCCGGGCAGCCAGCAGCGCCGTATGTTCGTCGACCCATCGCTCAGGTTCGTCAACACCGCAGGCGATCACCCACGCCCGAACGTATCCGGTCTTGCTGGGAAGGTCGCCGTTGACCCAGTTGCTCACCGCCGCAGGGCTGAACCCGAGCACCCGATCGTAGGGCGCTGCGCGGGCGATCTTGTATGAGAGCTGAGACAACTGTGCATAGGTCAGGTTGTTCGACACGCGCAGGTTTTCCAGCCTTTCCACGAAGTCCTGAGCTTTGTCCCGCCCGGACGGTGTGGTCGTGGCCACCTCAGACTCGCCTCATCCATACATTCTCGGCTCCGCTGTGCGGACGGTAGTGGCGTTCACCCCCGTCCAAAGGCCTTCAGCCTCGTTCAGAAACCTGGATTTCAGCAGCTCAACCCACTGATGGTGGCTTCACAGCCCACCTGATGAAGGAGCCAAAAATGGCACGCTGGAAACTCATCACCGCAGCAGCAGGGACGGCGACGGCAGCATCGGCACTGGCGGTTGTGATCGCACTGTTCCTCGCCACCGACACTCCGACGCCGGCGGGGCCGCCGGCAGCAACGCCGCCCGCGCAGCCTGTCCGGATGCCCCAAGCCGGCTACTTCGGTCTCACCGCCCGAGGCGGGCTGTGCGACACAGGATTCCAAGGGAGCCAAAATATTGCCACCCTTTGCGCTCGGACATTTGATGGGCTGGCAAACAACGGCTTCAAGGTTGATTCCGGCATGGAGATCGTGAGGCTCTATCACGATCTCGGCCAGCAAGGTGCCTTCGTCTGCATCGGACGCGGCGAAACAAAGACCGAGGCCGAAGATCCCGACCTCATCTACAACAACGACGGAGCAGGCCCCGGCGAACAGGACAGTGGATACGGCGAACCCGTGTGGCGCAACGCCGGCTCCTTCGAATGGGCGTCGAACTGCGCAAAATGATCTGGCGTTCGGTTCTACGGATGCTGAGCGAGCGCCGACGCGCCTGCTCAGCATCCGTGGGTATCTGATTTACAGCGCCAGGCAGGTGCCGTCGGGTAGTCGGCCGCCGAAATAGCCGGTCTGTGTGTCCGCCTGCAGGATGCGGATCAGGCACGCCTTCCCGGCGCCGATCGCGATCAGAAGGCTTCCGATCGGCGCCGTGTCGCCGGCGTGGGCGGGACGGGCCACTACCTCGTCGAACCCCGCAGCGGTCAGGGCTTCATGCGCCTGTCCTGCGGTCGGTTCGACGATTGATCACCGGCAGAGATTACGGCTGGATGTTCTCCAGGTCTTCGAGGAGGCTCGGGTGCGTGGGCTCCCAGCCGAGGGTCTTGCGGGTGTATTCGCTCGACGACGGCTGGTCGGCGGCGAAGATCGGGCCGAGGGGGCCGAAGTTCTCCGTCGGCACCGGCTCGACCGGCAGACCCAGCCGCCGCCCGATCACCGCGGCGATGTCACGCACCGCGTCGCCCTCGTCGGCCACCGCGTGCCATGCGGTGCCCGCCGGGGCGTTCTCCAGGGCGAGCCGGAACAGCACCGCGGCGTCGAGCGCGTGCACAGCGGGCCAGCGCTGCGTACCGTCGCCCGGGTAGCCGGACACCCCGCTCTGGCGGGCGATCTGGGTGAGCAGCCCGCCGAATCCGCCCTCGCCGTTGTTGTGAACCGTGCGTGGCATGCGGATGGCGGTGGTCCGGACGCCCCGCGAGGCCAGTTCCAATGCTGCGTTGACCGTACGGCCGCGACCGCCGACCGGGCCTTCGAGGGGGAGCTGGTCGGTTTCGGTGGAGAGCCGGCCCGCGACCCACGGCGTGCCGGAAACGATCGCGAACGGCCTGTCGCTGCCGATGAGTTCCTCGCCGATGCCCATGATCGCGGCGGTTTCCTCGGCGACCGAGTTGGCAACCGCTTCGGCGCTGCTGAAGTCGTTGCCGAAGGCGAGGTGGATCACGCCGTCGGCCTGGGCGGCGCCGGAGCGGATGACGTCGAGGTCGGCGAGACCGCCGCGCAGGGTCTTGGCGCCAGCCTGCTCAGCGGCCCGGGTGGAGGCGTCGGAGCGGGTGAGCGCGAGGACGCTGTGACCGTTGCCGAGCAGCTCGGCGACGACGGCGGAGCCGATCAGGCCGGTGCCGCCGGTGATGAAGACGTGCATGGATACTCCCGAGAAGTGATGGGACTCTTATCCCATGACACTACCAGGTGATGGGACACGTGTCCCGTCACCTATGATGGGAGCATGGCTCGATGGGAACCCGGCGCACGTGAGCGACTCGTCATGGCCGCCGTCGACCTGTTCACCGAGCAGGGCTACGACGCCACGACGGTCGCGCAGATCGCCGAGCGCGCCGGCGTCACCCGCAGCACGTTCTTCCGGCACTTCCCCGACAAGCGCGAGCTGCTCGTGGCCGGGCAGGAAGCCCTGAGCCTGCTGCTGGCCGAGGGCATCGCCGAAGCCCCCGACGGCGCGACCCCGCTCGAGGCGGTGGCGGCTGGACTCGTACGCGTGTCAGGAGCCATGGGCCCCCTGAACCGTGACCTGGGCCCCCGCATCAAGGCCGCGGTCGCCGCCAGCACTGAGCTGCAGGAACGCGACGCCCTCAAGACCGTCAGCCTCGCCGCCGCCATGACAGACGCCCTGGTCGCCCGGGGTGTGCCCGGCCCGACCGCCGCGCTGGCGGGGGAGATGGGCGTCCTCGCCTTCAAGCGCGGCTACGCCCAGTGGTCCGAGGTCGACAAGTCCGCCGAGGGCACGCTCGCCCCGCACACCTTGGCCGCCCTGGAAGAGCTGCGGGCGGCGAGCGCCTCCCTGGGATAATTGCTGGCGGCGGTGCCGGTTCCGGACGAGGATCCGGCTATGCCGCCACAGGTTCGGGTACGCAACGGGGCGCTAAGCGGGAGCTGGGAGTCGGACGTCGCGGTCTTCCGCGGGATTCCGTACGCAGCTCCGCCGGTCGGCGCACATCGGTTCGGCGCGCCGCAGCCCGCGGACGACTGGGACGGCGTACGCCCAGCGGTGGCATTCGGGCCACCGGTTCCGCAGAGCGACGCGTTCGGCCGGGGAGCGCCCCCAGCGACCGGCGACGACTGGCTGACCGTCAACGTCTGGTCGCCCACCCCCGATCCCGCGGCGCGGCTGCCGGTGCTGGTGTGGATCTACGGCGGCGGTTACACGGTCGGCATGGCGAGCTGGCCGGAGTACGACGGCGGCCACCTCGCCCGCGACGGCAACGTAGTCCTGGTGACCTTCAACTACCGCCTCGGGCTGGAGGGCTTCGGCGCTCTGGCCGGCGTTCCCGCCAATCGTGGGCTGCTAGACCAGGTCGCCGCCCTGGAATGGGTGCGCGACAACGTCACCGCGTTCGGCGGGGACCCCGACCGGGTAACGATCTTCGGCGAGTCCGCGGGCGGCGGGTCGGTCGCCGCACTGCTCACCATGCCCCGCGCGGCCGGTCTGTTCCGCGGGGCCGTCGCGCAGAGCGTGCCGGGCGCTTTCTTCACCCCGGCGCTCGCCACCGCCGTTGCCACCGCTTGCGCGGCCGAGATCGGGCTCGAACCCACGGTCGCGGACCTCGCCGATGTGGACCCGGCTCTGCTGGCGCGTACGGCTGACCCGGTCACGGCCGGCCCGCCGGCGTACGAGTCGATGCTGTTCGCCCCGGTGGTCGACGGCGACGTCCTGCCGGCGACTCCCTGGCAGGCACTGGCCGCCGGCGCCGCGCGCGACGTCGTCCTGCTGGCCGGGCACACCCGCCACGAACAGCGGTTGTTCAGCCTGATCAACGGCGTACTCGGCCGGGTGACGCCGGAGCAGGCCGCCGCCGCCCTCGACACGCTCGCGCCCGAGGGTGCCCGGCGCTACCGCGACGCCTTCCCGGACGCCGGCGCCGAAGAGCTCTACGAGCTCGTCCACTCCGACTGGCTATTCCGCATGCCCACGGTCCACCTCGCCGACGCGCACACCGGTCGCACCTATCTCTACGAGCTGACCTGGCCGGCACCCGGGATGGGCGGCGTCCTCGGTGCCTGCCACGGCCTCGACGTCCCACTCGTCTTCGGCAACCTCACCAGCGGCGGCCCCGCCGCCCTGCTCGGCGACGAGCCCGGCCCGGACGCGGCCGACCTGTCCGCGCGGATGCGGGCCGCGTGGACCCGCTTCGCCACCGCGGGCGACCCGGGCTGGCCCGCCTACGATCCCGGCTCACAGCTCACCCGGATCTTCGACGTCCCGGGCGACGTCGCCCCCTACCCCGAGCAGCACTCGCGTCAGATCTGGCAGCACCACCTCTTCGCACCACTGGGCCAGTGAGCGGTCCGCAAGCCGCTGACCTTTGACTCTGTATGACCTGCGCCGGCGTTGGCGTGGTTGTGGTCAGTTGGCGCTGTTGCCTTATCGCTCGGGAGACGCGTTCGGTCTGGCCGGGCGGCGTGGTGAGATCGCCGTGGCGAGTTCAGTGAACGCGGTAGCCAGGCGTTGCCGGGATGCCGTGTCGGCGGCGATCTCGTAGTGTCCCCGGCGCAGGTTCTGGACGAAGGCGTGTCCGGCGATGACGGTCTGGGCGGTGCGGTCGGTCCGTAGTCCACGCATCGGCCGAAGCCGGTGTTTGAGCCGGCTGTCATCTGCCTCGACAGGATTGTTCGCATACTGCTCGACGTGATGCCAGGAGGCCGGGACCAAGTCGGCGAGTACAACGGGGTAGACCGCTGCGGCGTCGGTCACCACCCCTACCGGCACCGTCCTCAACGCCTTAAGGGCGCGGGTGAAGAACTTTCGGGTCGCGGCGAGCAGATACCAGCACGTCGATGACTTGGCCGTGCTGGTCGATTGCCCGGTACACGTACCGCCATACCCCGGCGACCTTCGCGTACGTCTCATCGACGAACCAGCGGTCACCCGGCGAACGCCGTGCGAACCACGCCGCGTCGGCCAGCAACGGCGTGAACGCTGCACCCACCGGTAGACAGTGACGGGATCCACCTCCACGCCGCGTTCGGCGAGCAACTCCTCGACATCGCGGTACGACAGGCCGTCGCGCAGGTACCAGCGCACGGCCGCCACGATCACCTCGCTCGGGAACCGAAAGCCGGCGAACGCTGACGACGGAGGAGGCGACAGACGTGAACGGGCTGCAGACTTCACCGCTCATCTGTGCCTGAACGCGCAGCCGAACCCACGCCACAGCACCCGATCGCTCAACGCAACAGCGCCCGCGGATGTCATCGTGCGAGCCGAAGGCCGAGCCGATGCAGTACTGGATACCACGCAGGCGCACGCCATATGGAATGCGACCAACGGCGTGTGGAGCATGGCGCGCGATCTGCAGCGAGGAACACAGCTCAGACCCGGAGGAGATGGCCGAGTTCGGCTTCCTTCCGCAGCGGGTTTGGGATCGGCGGTGGAAGTTAGCTGGTCGGGGCGGAGTTGCTGAGCCGATGCCGATACGCCGCCCATTCAGACGTCCAGGTCGCGAGGTCATGCATCCAAGCCATGGTTGTTCCCGCCGACTTGGTGGCCCATTTCTCGGCGTTTTTTGTCGCGAAGTAGTCCAGGACCTCTGGATCGGTCAGCTGCCACGCCGATTGCCGCACAAGCCACTGTTCGGCCTGTCCCGGGGTATGGCCAGCACTGATCAGCCACGGCATGAGCATGGCGAGCTCAACCCATGGCGCAGCCTTAGCGGCCATGGCCCAGTCAACGATCCGCAGGCCGTTCGGGGTCACGATCAAGTTGGCCGGGCCGAGATCGGTGTGGACGAGCGTTTCGCCAGCCATCGCCGGGTGTTCGAACCCGAGCCGTGCCTTCGGACTGAACAACGACACATCGGGTGCCGGTGCCTGGCTGAGCACCGACAGCGCGTCACCGAGGAGCTCCAGATCGGGGCTTCCCGGGGATAGGTCGGCGTGCGGGCCTTCGCAGTGTTCGAAGCCCACCACCAGCCAGCCGGCAGCCTCGAAAGTCCATTCGATCGCGGGTGAGTGCGACCCGCTGACGGCCTCACTCACCCGCAGCTCGAAGCGCAGTGACCGGACCCCGAAATCGGTGTGGGCCGCCTTGACGAACACCTTCCCGCTCGTGCCGGTGACGGTTGCGGCTATCTCCGCGTGATCACCAGTCGTGGCGGGGGTGACGCGAAGTCCGCCGATGCGGTCGGCTACCTCTGTCGTGACGGCTTGGGGCAGCTCGGTCCAGTCAATGCGCATTGATCAGATAGTCCTTTCAGATCCCCGGGTTCGGCGGGCAGCAGGACTTCGCCTCGCCGTCCCAGAACTCGGGGTCGATGTAGTAGCCGGTCGCCGTGAGCGCCTGGCGGGTGTACTCCATCGAGGAGCCGTCCGCCATGCCCTCGGTCAGGATCGGCACGTGGTGCACGAATCCTCCTGCGATCTGTTGGCAGGCGGCGGCGTACGGCTCGGTGTGTTGCAGCGACACGTGCCAGGCCGTGTCGACCGGCTCGGTCGGGACGACACGGTACGAGCGGCCGTCGGGCAGCAGCCGGCCGAAGTCGGGGTCGTGCTGCGAGTCGGCGTGCGCCTTCAGCATGAGCAGCATCTGCCCGACGGCACGCCGGGCGTAGGTCTTCGTGACCTCCTGTACGGCGGCGAAGTGCAGGGCGAGCTTGTCGAAGGTTTCCGGGTCGACGAGGGTCTGGGGGTCTTTGCCGGCCTGAACCTCGCGGCGTTCGGCGCGCAGTCGCCGGAACTGGCGAGCCGCTACCGCTCCTGACAGGTGGGCGCGGCGCCATCAGCGTCAACCATGTCCTGGTTCACGGGATCCGCTCGAGGGGTTTGTCGAGAGCGAGGGTGAGCTCGGCGATCCGCCACACACCACCGGCCCGCCGCAGCCCCAACGTGTAGACGCCGGTCGAGATCACCTGGGTGTCCCTCGTCTGCAGCAATGTGGCATGGACCATCGCGCTGTCATCGTTCGCGGTCGTGACCACGACATTGCCCAGGTGATGCCGCACCCGCCCGGTCTGCGCCGCATGCCCGTCACGGACAAAACCCAGCACCGCAGGGCGCCCGGCAACCGGCCCGAGCACGCCCTGCCCGGGCGCCGTGAACGTCCACGTGGTGTCCTCGGTCAGCACGGCTTCCAGCCCCGGCACATCAAGCTCGTCCAGCGCATGCGCGTACTTCGCGACGACCTGCTGCAGTTCGACGATCATGACGCCACCGTCAGCACGATCTTGCCCTGAATATGGCCCTGCGCGGCTCGTTCATGCGCGCTACCGGCATCGGACAACGGATAGGTGCTGTCAATGCCGACCTGAAGTCCGCCCTCGTCGAACAACCGCGCGATCTCGGCGAGCTGAGGCCCATTCGAACGCACCTGAATATTCGAAACCGTGATGCCCAGCCGCGCGGTCTCCGCCGCGTCGTACTCCGCAAAAAACACCGGGAGCATAATGCCACCGCGCTTGAGCGTACGCAGAAAGAGCTGACTCTCCTGCCCGCCCACCGCATCGATCACCACGTCGACATCACTGACCACATCCGCAGCCCGCGTCGACGTGTAGTCGACGAACTCGTCAGCCCCGAGCTTGCGCAGAAACTGCTCGTGCCGCCCGGACGCCACCGCGATCACGCGCGCGCCCTTCCATTTCGCCAACTGCACCGCGAAATGCCCCACCCCACCGGCGGCCCCGTTCACCAGCACGGTCATCCCGTCGATAATGGGAACCGGCTGATGCACCTGCCCGGTAAACGGCGACGGCACATCATGACCGAGATCAACCAGATACTGCCAAGCGGTGAGTACGGCCATCGGGGCCCCCGCCGCCCGAACGTGATCGAGCCCGGTCGGCTTGAGCGCCAGATCCGAGGCCGGCGCGGCAACATACTCGGCGTACGTGCGACCGTCGAACCCGGGAAACCGCAGCATCCCGAAAACCGCGTCCCCCACGGCAAAATCCTGAACGTCCGGAGCAACCGCCTCAACGACGCCCGACATATCCGTACCGGGAGTCAGCGGGTAATCCAGCGGCGGCCGCATCTCAGGCGGCATGACCTTGAGACCCTCACGCAGATACCAGTCTGGCGGATTGATACCCACCGCGTGAACCCGGACAAGCACCTCACCCGCACCGATCTCAGGAACGAGCACGTCATCGTACTGAAGAACTTCCGGGCCGCCAGGCTCGTGGAACTGAATCGCCTTCATCACGCCTGCCGCTTTCTCGAGGAAACCTTTACCCCCCGAGTTAAAGCCCGCACCCGCACCGCCGTCCAAGACCTGTCCGGCAACCCAGGCATGCCAAAACAGCATGGCTACAGTGGGAGAGGTGAACGACCTCGGGCAGGACCTGGAACTGCGGCTCGTCCGCTACTTCACCGCCGTCGCAGAGCACCAGACCTTCGCCAAAGCCGCCGCCGAGCTCCACCTGGCCCAGCCCGCCCTCAGCCGCCAGATCCAGCGCCTCGAAAAACGCCTCGGAGCGCGCCTGCTCGACCGCATCCCCCAGGGCACCCGCCTCACCCCGGCCGGCAAAGCGTTCCTCCCGCAAGCCCAGGCACTGCTACAGGCAGCCCTTCAAGCCGAGCTGACCGTACGCGACCAGGCCGCCCTCGATCGCCTCACCATCGGATACGCCGAAGACCTCGTGATCACCCCCGCCGTCCGCGAACTCCGCCACCGCCACCCCGCCGCGGAAATCACCACCCGCCACCTGAGCTGCCGCGACGTAGGAGCCCTGTCCGACGGCCGCGTCGACGTCCTGGTCGCCAGATCCCCGCTGCCCCTCCCCGCCGCCGACATCCGCACCACGCTGCTCTACGAAGAGCCCCGCATGCTCGTGGTCCCCCTCGGCCACCCCCTGGCCGACCGGACCTCGGTAACTTCGGAGGAACTGGACGCCTTCCCCGAGGCCCCCTGCACGTACGAGATGCCCGGCTGGACCACCTACCGCCTCCTCGGCGCGGATGTCCCGATGGTCGAAAGCTACGAGGACAAACTCGAACTGGTCGCCGGCGGCCAGGCCATCGCCGTCCTCCCGGTCGGCGACCGCCGCACCACCCTGCGCCCCGACCTGGTCACCATCCCCCTCGAAAACGCCCCCACCAGCAAAGTCATCATCGTCAGCCGCAAAGACGACCCCAACCCGATGATCAAAGCCTTCCGCCAGACCGCCAAGTCCGTCCTCACCGAGCAGGCGGCGTGATCTCTTCCGCGTGGCATCGGCCGGTGCTCGCCGGTGTGATCGCCGTTCTCACCGTGACACTCCTGGCCGGATGCCCCTCCTCGGGCGGGGCAGAGCAGTCCTGCGCGTCACCTCCCCCGGGAAGCACCCCCACCTCCTGCAACGACAACAACCTCTGACGTGACAACGACGCCGCACCGGCCCACCAGCGGTTCGCCCGGCATCGCGCCGCCCGATTAAAGCCGTAACGCTGAGGGCGGCCGGAATCAAAACTTTGGCCAGTCCGCCAAGACTGTCCTCACCCCGCAGGCGGCCTGACCTCTTCCTCGTTCCTCGAGACGCAGGCGAGGATCCGATCACCCGCTTCGCTGAGGACCAGCATGAACTGAGCGGGTCCGCCGTTGCTCAGGCCTACCAATCCGACCGCGCCCCGCTCGGATTCGAGCGGGGCAAAGAACATGCCCCACCCCGCACGGGTGCTCTCCAGGTCGTACGCCTCATACCGGTCGCGCCAGACGTTGCGCAGCCGGCCGGCCGCCATCCAGCCAACGTCGATCCGGGATGGCTCCATGTGCTCGATGTAGCATCGCAAGCGTTCGACGGTGGTATCCGGCAGCGCTGTCGTCTTGCCGAGCTTCTTGTCGAGAAGGGCGAGCATCTGGCTCTTCTCCCACCGGCTGACTCCGCTTCTCACAAACCCATCCTCCACGGGCATACGGTTGCGGCATGACCGGAGATGAGGCGACGGACCGGGTGGCGATCGCGGAGTTGGTGGAGGTGTTCTTTGCCGCGTTCAAGACGGGGATGGATGCCGAGGCTCTTCGCGAGCTGTTCCTGCCACAGGCCACGATTGTGCGTACGTGTGGGGATGAGCCCGTGGTTTATGGGGTCGAAAGCTTTATCCGGCCGCGTGCCGAACTGCTCGACAGCGGCAGGCTGACCGGCTTCCGCGAATGGGAAGAGTCCGGGCGCCTCGACGTGTACGGCGACATCGCCCAGTATTTTTGCAGCTATGCGAAGTCCGGCGTGCAGGACGGTGAGCCGTTCACCGGGCGGGGGATGAAGTCGCTGCAGTTCGTCCGGACGGGCGCGGGGTGGCGGATCAGTGCCCTGGCATGGGACGACGAACGAGCCTAGGGAACCTCTGTGGTTACCCGGTCGTCGGGGGCCCCGCTTGGCGACCCTGCTCCAGTGCGTTCTGCACGCATGTCACCAGTTCGGGTGACCGGAAAGGCTTTGCCAGTATCGCGGTCGCTTGCGCCTGTGCGGGACGTGTGTCGCCCGGGATCAGGCTACCGCTGACGAAGATCACCGGTAGGTCCTTCGTCGCCGGGTCGGCGCGTAACTCCAGGCACAGGTCGACGCCCGACATCACCGGCATGTCGATGTCGCTGACGACGCCTGCGGGCCGGTGCTCACGCACGGCGGCGAGGGCGGCGGCTCCGTCGGCTGTTTCGATCACCGTGTAGCCCGCCCGGCGTAGAACACGTGCGGTGATCATGCGAATGTCGTCGTCATCCTCGGCCAGAACCAGCAGCGTCACGGAGCAGGCCTTTCGTCGCATTCGACCTGTTTGTCACAGCGACTGTAGGGCACTGACAAGATTACCTACATGATGTAGGTCATGGCCGCGGACGGTTCCTCCGATCGGATGACCGAGCGGTCGAGTTCAATCAGGACGGCTCGGCGCTTCGACCGTACGGGGCCGTCCGAACGGATGTGCGGACTGCAGACGACGACCACCATGGAGGTCGTCAGGGTCCTAGGGATGCGCTTATCCCATCGGCACGGCAGACTGCCAGCGATGAGTGGCGATGGGACACACGGCGACGCAACCGACCAAACCGGCACCGGCTGGGTGCTCGGTGGCCGTTACCGTCTCATCTCCAAGGTGGGTGCCGGCGGCATGGCCGTCGTCTGGCAGGCCCACGACGACGTCCTGGCTCGCACTGTCGCGGTGAAACTCCTGGCTGCTCACCACATCGGCGATCCTCAGTCGCGCAGCCGGATCCGTCACGAGGCCCGAGCCGCCGCGACCCTGTCCCATCCCAACATCGCCCAGGTGCACGATTACGGCGAGGCTGACGTAGCCGGGGAGATCGTTCCCTATGTCGTGATGGAACTTGTCCGTGGCGGTTCTCTCCACCAGCGGCTCAACGAAGGACCAGTGCTACCCCGCTACGCCATGAGTGTGTGCGCGGAGATCGCCGCCGCTCTGGCTGCCGCGCATGTCGAGGGGCTGGTGCATCGCGACATCAAGCCGGCCAACGTGATGCTCTCCCCGACCGGGGCCAAGGTGGTCGACTTCGGCATCGCGGCTGCGATCCAGCCGTCACGGGCCGGCGTTGAAGACTTCGAGGTGCTCGGTACGCCCGCGTATCTGGCCCCCGAGCGGCTGTTGCATGACGCGGTGGAGCCGGCGTCGGACGTCTACGCGCTCGGTGTTCTCCTCTACCGGCTCCTTGCCGGGCACCCGCCATGGACCAGCGAGACGACGACCCAGATGCTCACGGCGCACATCTACGTGGACCCGTTCCCGCTGCTGCCGATGTTTCAGGTGCCCGACTTCGTGACCGCGCTGTGCAATCGCTGCCTGGCCAAAGATCCGGCTGAACGCCCGAGCGCCCGCGAGGTGGCGGCATTGCTCGCCCACGGCGCCACCAAGACGGTGCGCGACGACGAGACTCCCCGTAGCGCTTCTCCCGTCGAGCCGGTTGCCATGAACGAAAACTTGCCGGGGAGAACTGACCCCGTGGCCGGTCAGCGACCTCCGGCGGAGGCCGACCCGAAAGCAGCACAGGCGCCGGCCGTACGCCGACGACGCGGCCTGGTGCCGTACATCATGGCGCCGTTGATCCTGGTGGCAGCGGCCATCACGACAATTGCGCTGCTGCATCCCTCCCGGCCGGAGGCGACCGCGCGAACGCCGCAGGTAAGCGTCAAGCCGCCACGTGCAGCAACCACGAATCCGGCCCCCAAAGTGTCGATCACGTCCACTGCACCGACGCCAGGCGCCACCGGCGTCAGTCCGAGGGGCGCAGCCCGCACGACGGCCGGTCGCGTGACTCCCGGCGCTGTAGCCGGAGAGGACACGACCAACCCGGCGGGCACTCCCACTTCCTCGAGACCGGAGCCGGAGGCGACCACAACCACAACCGCAGCCGCTCCGCAGGAGCGAACACTCTCATCGGCCGCCGGGACCGTCCGCGCGACCTGCCCCGCCACCGGCACAGCGCACATCCTTTCCTGGTCAGCCATCAAGCCTTACAAGGTCATCGACGGTGACACGGAAGCCGGGCCGGCTCCGGAGGTGTCCTTCAAGCACGGCAACACGCAGGTCACCATGACCGTCACCTGCAGCGGCGGCGTTCCTTCGGCGACCAGCACCTGAGCGCCGCTCTGCTGCGGACCGGGCCACCGGGTCCTGAACGGCGGCAGCAGCCTCGGCCTGGCCATCGCCCGCAAACCCGTAGACCTGGACGTGGACCGACGAGCGCCGCATGAATGGCCTCCCCAAGACGGCGGTCATAAAGAGTGGGCGCGGGATCGATCCCGCAAACATTTTGCCGTTGACCAGGTCATACAATCCGCCGACGCACCGCTGATCGAAGGGACCGCCTGATGAGCACCACCTACGCGATAACCGTCGACGGCCACCTCGACGACCACGGGGCCGACCGGCTCCGCGGGCTCGGCATCGCCCGCAACGACGACGGCACCAGCATCCTCACCGGGCCGATCACCGACCAGGCCGAGCTGTACGGCGTCCTGGCCGCGCTGAGCGGCATCGGAGCCACCCTGCTGAGCCTGCGGGTGATCGAACCGGTGCCGTCGCCGGTGCTCGACCGCCCGCTGCACACCGACCGGCTGACCATACGACAGGCGAAGGCCGAAGACGCCGAGGCGACCTGGAGCTTCCGCCGGCTTGACGGGGTCACCGAATGGCTGACGTCGCGCCCGGCCGGCTTCGACGACTGGCGCACCGTGTTCAGCGCCCCCGCACGCCTCGCGACCACGGCCGTCATCGAGCTCGACAACACGATCATCGGCGACCTGATGCTGCGCCGGGAGGACGCGTGGTCGCAGCAGGAGGTGGCCGGGCAGGCGACCGGTACGCAGGTGGAACTCGGCTGGGTGCTCGATCCCGCCCACACCGGCCGGGGATACGCCGCCGAGGCAGCCGGCGAGCTGATCCGCTACTGCTTCGAGGATCTCGGCGTCCGGCGGATCGTAGCTGTCTGCTTCTACGACAACGAGGGCTCCTGGCGGTTGATGGAACGCCTCGGCATGCGCCGGGAACAGCACGGCGTCCGCGACTCCCTGCACCGCAGCGGCCAGTGGCTCGACTCGCTCGGCTACGCCATCCTCGCCGAGGACTGGACACCCACCAGGCCGTGACTCCGGCGTAGGCAGTTGTCGCGGCGCCGCTGTAGTTCAGGCGTGGGCACCCCGCGGGCGAGCAGGATGTGATCTTCGTGGATCAACCCTCCGGTGACGATCTGAATCATGGGCGGGATTGTGGCATGACCATCTGACAAGAACGCCCGCGACAGCTTCGATGAACGTCTCGCTCTCAGGCTCGGGCTCGGGGTGTTGGCGCGGCGATCCGCCGGGACTCGCGCGGGAGTGTTGGTGCGGGCGATGGCGCGCAAGCAGCGGCACATGGTGACCAGGATCTAATACCGAACGTGGCGCGCCCACCGGCAGTGGTGCGGCAATGATCAGGCGCTGAGGCCGAACAGTTTGCGGGCGTTGCCGGCGGTGAATTTCTCGCGGTCCTCGTCGCTGGCGAATGCGGTGAGGAAGTCGCGGATCTCCGGCTGGGTCGGCTGCTGGAACGGGTAGTCGGTGGAGAAGATCAGCCGGTCGATCGTGGTGATTTCGAGGGTGTGCTGCAGCAGTGCGGGGCTCAGCATTCCCGAGCTGGTGATGTGGAAGTTCGAGCGTACGTATTCCGAGGCTTTGCGCTGGAGGCCGGTGATCCGGGTCAGGCTGTTGGTGCGGTCGCTCCAGAATGGCAGGAGTTCGCCCCAGTGACCGAGAATGATCTGCAGGTCGGGGTGCCGGTCGAAGGTGCCGCGGGCGATGAGGCGTAGCGCGGCGAGGGCGGCCTCGATGTGCCAGCCCCAGCTGAACGTCGCGAGGGCGAGCTCGGTCATCGGGTCGAAGCCGCTGTAGGCAGCGTCGCGGATCGCGGGGGAGGGGATCTGCGGGTGGATGAACAGCGGCTTGCCGAGCGCGGCCGCGGTGGCGAACAGGTCGTCGTAGCGGGCGTCGTCGAGCGGGACCTCGCCCGTGCGGCCGTAGACCATGGCGCCGACGAAGCCCAGCGCCGCGGTGCGTTCGAGCTCGGCGGCGACGGCGGACGGTTCGGCCATCGGCAGGGTGGCGAAGGCCCGGAACCGCGTCGGGTGTTTGCTGACCGCTGCCGCGGCAAGATCATTGAGATCGCGGCTCAGGGGTACGGCGTCCGCGGGGTCGAGCGGCCCGGTTGCCGGCGGGGCTAGCGACAGGATCGCCAGGTCGATGCCCTGGGAATCCATCTGGGCGATCCGGGCGTCGCCGATGTCCTCCAGCCGGGTCAGGTGGTCGCCGATCTCGTTGAACGCGAGGCTGTCGTCGCGACGCCCCGCGGGCAGCGCCTTGAGGGCCGCCGCCAGCCCGGGGGTGGTCCAGTGCTCCTCGATACCGATCAAAGCCATGGTTCGTCCCATCTCGCTAAACACTTGTCGAGTGAACCGTAGCAGGTTCGCTAAACATGTGTAGAGTGAGCGCTGTGACCGGCACCACGAGAGACGCCAAACGCGCCCGGACGGCCCAGCGAATTCTGGAAGCGGCCCAGGAGGAGTTCGCGACCCACGGCTACAAAGGCACGACGGTGCGCGCGATCGCCGAGCGCGCCGGCGTCCACGCGTCGCTCGTCATGCAGCACTACGGCACGAAAGCCGACCTTTTCGCCATCGCCGTCCAACTCCCCAAGGACAACCCCCAAGGCGCAAATGACCACCTCATGGACGTTCTTGATGTACGCCTGGGAGAACTGCCCCCCGAAACGCGCGCCCTCGTCCGCTCGATGCTCACCTCACCCGAAGCCGAAGCGTCCGTTCGCGCATTCCTCGACGAACGCGTCGACAACCTCACGCAGTCCTTCGAGGGCGACGATGCTCAGGTGCGCGCACTGCTGGCCGTGAGCAGCATCCTCGGCCTCACGATCGCTCAGCATTTCCTCAAACTGAGCGCGTTCGACCACGTTCCCCACGAGACGCTGGTCAAAGCCGCACACACGTGGCTGTCCGCCAAGACGTAACCGATCGACCGACGCGAGTGGGTTCGCGGGGCGAGGATGGTGTGACGGGACCGCATTTACGCGTACCGAAAGGCTCTCGTCATGACCGACACGCGCCAACCGGTTGTCTTCATCCATGGTCTCTGGCTGCACGCCACGTCCTGGCAGCCCTGGATCGACCTGTTCGAATCGGCGGGCTACGCCCCGATCGCGCCGGGCTGGCCCGGCATCCCCGACACCGTCAAAGGCGCCCGCGACAACCCCGAGAGCATCGCCGACCACGGCATCGACGACGTCACGAAACATTACGCGGCCATCATCGAAACCCTGCCACAACCGCCGATCCTCATCGGACACTCCTTCGGCGGCATGATCGCCGAGAAACTGCTGGGGGAGAACCGCGCCGCAGCCGCGATCGGCATCGACGCCGCCCAGATCAAAGGCGTCCTGCCACTGCCGTTGTCCGCCCTGCGCGCGACCCTGCCGGTCTTCAAGAACCCCGCGAACCGCCACCGGGCCGTCTCCCTCACCGCCGACCAATTCAGGTACGCCTTCGGCAACGCCCTCACCCCCGACGAATCCGACGCCCTGTACGAGCAATGGGTCATCCCCGCCCCCGGTAAGCCGCTGTTCGAGGCCGCCGCCGCGAACTTCTCCGCCCATTCCCCGGCCGCGGTCGAAACCGGCAACAACGACCGAGGACCTCTGCTTCTCGTCATGGGCGGCCGCGACCACACCGTCCCCGAAGCCGTCACGAAGGCAACATTCAAGCAGTACCGCGACTCCACCGCCGTCACCGAACTCCTCGAATTCCCCGACCGCGGCCACAGCCTGACCATCGACGCGGGCTGGCGCGGGGTTGCCGAGGCGTGCCTTTCCTGGCTGGGCCGCAAGACCGAATAAACCTAGGCGTCGTTCTTGCCCCAGGTGCCGAGTGCGACGATCGCCTCGCGCAAGGCGAGCCCGCGATCGGTCAGCGCATAGGCCCGGGTGTTGTGTCGAAGCGGCAGGCGGAACAGCACGCCGGCCGCTTCGAGCTCACGCAGGCGTGTCGCGAGCATGTTCGTCGGCACGCCGAGGTCGCGCTGCAGATCGCCGTAGCGTTGTGGCCCGTCGAGCAGACGTTCCACGATGAGCAGGGCCCACCGTGCTCCGACGATGTCGAGGGCCGCGGCTAGGTCGCTCACGCGGCCGGATCGGCGTCCGCCTTCATCCAGAACGGTGAGTAGTGGTAGCCGTCGGGGTCGTCGAATTGGCGCTGGTACATGAAGGGGTAGTCGTCGGTGTCGCCAATTCGCCCGCCGGCGGCGCCGGCGCGGTCGACGAGCTCGTCGACCGCCTCGCGGCTGCCCAGGTCGAACGAGACCGTGACCTTCGAGGGCGTCTGAGGTCCGCCGATCAACTCTTCGACTCCGCCGACGCTCGCGTACATCTCCCGGCTGCCGAGCATGACGTACTGCTCGGGCGCGATCGCGAAGCACGACACGTTGTGGTCGGACATCTCGGCGTTGAGGGTCCAGCCGAGGGCCGTGTAGAAGGCCGTTGCGCGCTCGACGCTCTCGACCGGGCAGGTGATGAAGAGGCTCATGACGACCATGCTTGCAAAATGCAAGTAGCCACGTCAAGCGCCATGCGTTCCGCGCAGAGGACGGCGTGTGCTGTGTGAATAGCTTCGAATTCAAAGCAGGTACGATCACGGGGTGAGTGAAGCGGCGCCGGGCCCGAGTGCGGTGTTCCGGCGCGACCAGGTCGGCTGAGGCGGGGGAGGGCGATGGACCGCGCGTTGCTGGCGGACTTTCTCCGGGCCCGCCGCGAAGCGCTGCAGCCGGAGGAGGTGGGGCTGCCCCGGGGCGCCCGCCGTCGTACCGGTGGCCTGCGGCGCGAAGAAGTCGCGGTGCTGGCCGGCATGTCGGCCGACTACTACAGCAGGCTCGAGCAGAAGCGCGGCCCGATGCCGTCCGAGCAGATGCTGGCCGCGGTGGCCGGGGCGTTGCGGCTGAGCCCGAGCGAACGCGAGCACCTGTTCGCCCTCGGCGGGCACGCGGCTCCGCGGCGTACCCCGCCGGACGACCGGGTCAGTCTGGCCATCAGGACCATCGCGGAGGAGCTCTCGGACACGCCCGCGATCGTGTTCTCCCGGTTCGGTGAGGCGTTGCTGCAGACCCCGGCGGCGAAGGCGCTGTTCGGTGACTACACCCGTTTCGAGGGCCTGTCGCGCTATCTGGTTTATCGCTGGTTCACCGACCCGGCCCAGCGGGCCATCTATCCGCCCGAGGACCATGACGTACGCGGCCGCGTCTTCACCGTGGACCTGCGGGCGGCGTACACGACCGATCCCGCGGGCGCCGCCGGGGAGATCGTCGATGCCCTGCTGGCGGTCAGTCCCGAGTTCGCCGAGGTGTGGCGGCGGCACGAGGTGGACGTCACCCATCACCACGACCTGAAACGCTACCGTCACCCGGAAGTGGGCGAGTTGGAGTTGTACAGCCGGCGCCTGGTCGATCCCGACGAGGGCCAGGATCTGCTGGTCTTCATGGCCGAACCCGGATCACCGAGTGAGGCGAAACTCCGGCGGCTGATCGCGTAGCCCGAGCCTGACGCTCGTATCCATGGTCTGTCGTACCGTGGATGACCAGAACATTCACCCGCCTCCCGTTCTGCGCCACGCTTGAGTGGTCGAACCGGGGAGGTGGTGAGCAATGTGGATCGGGAAATACTGGAGCACTTCTTCCAGGTACGCCAGGAGGTGGCGACACGTCACCGGATCAGCCCGGTCCTGGAACTCGTCGTCGAGCACCTGCCGCAGTATCCGGCGACGGTGTTCTCCCGGTTCGGCGAGGTGTTGCTACAGACCCGTCCGGCGATCGCTTTGTTCGGGGATTACACCCGTACCGGCGGATCATCGCACTTTCTGGTCGATCGCTGGTTGAGCGACCCGTCAGCGCGTAAGCGTTTTCTCGTCGAGGTGGGTGTCCCTGTTCGGCGCCACCCGAGGCGCTATCGGCACGTCGCCCTGGGCGAGTTGGAGCTGTACCGCCACCAGTTGCTCTACCCGGCGGAGCGCCAGATGCTGCTGTTCTTCACCGCTGTGCCCGGCTCCGTCAGCCACGCGAAGCTGCGTGCCCTGGCGGCCGGAAGTGACCCCGACTGCCGACTGTCACCGTCGCACCATATCAATATCAGAAGGACGAGGATCATCATGAAAGCAGTGCGTTTCCACGAGTACGGCGCCCCCGAGGTCCTGCGTTACGAAGACGTGGACCAGCCGGTCCCCGGCGCCGGCGAGGTCCGGATCCGGGTGGCGGCGACGTCGTTCAACCCGGTCGAGGGCAACATCCGCGCCGGTGCCATGCGGGGCCCCATCGCGATCCAGCTGCCGCACACCCCCGGCATCGACATCGCGGGTACGGTCGACGCGCTCGGCGAGGACGTGACCGGCTTCGCCATCGGTGACCGGGTGATCGGCGCCCTGCCGCTGACCAGCCCCGGCGCGGCCGCCGAGTACGTCATCGCCCCGGCCGGAATTCTGGCGGCAGCCCCCACGAGCGTCCCGCTGGTGGACGCCGCCGGACTGCCGCTGGTCGGGCTCACGGCATGGCAGGCGCTGTTCGAGCACGCGAAGCTGACCGCCGGCCAGCGGGTGCTGATCAACGGTGCGGGCGGCGTCGTCGGTGGCTTCGCGGTGCAGCTGGCCAAGAACGCCGGCGCGTACGTGATCGCCACAACCGGCCCGCGCAGTTCCGAGCAGGCCAAGGTGGCGGGCGCCGACGAGATCCACGGCCCCGGGATCCCGGAGCTGTCCGAGCCGGTCGACGTCGTGCTCAACTTCGCCCCGATCACCCCGGAGCAGATGGCCGCCCTGTCCGGCGACATCCGGGACGGTGGCGTGCTGGTCAACACCACCGTCTGGATGCCCGCTGCGTCCGACGAGGCTCGCGGCGTACGCGGAATCAATCTCTTCTTCCGTCCCGACGCCGACCAGCTCACCCGGCTGGTGACCCTGCTCGACGCCGGCAAGCTGCACCTCGGCGCAACCCGGCGGGTGCCGCTGGCCGACCTCGCGCAGGTGCACGCCGAGGTCGCCACCGCCCCGATCGAGGGCAAGGTCGTCTTCGTCGCCCCCTCGGAGGCCTGAACCATGACCGAACTTCTCATCGGCCCCGCCGACAAGACCGTCACCATCACCGTCCAGCAACGCACCCGCAGGACACCCGCCGACACGTTCCGGATCCTGGTCCCCATCGACCTGCCCACCGTCTTCCGCCCGGTGGCACCGTTCCCCGGCATCACGCGCGTCGCGAACCAGACCGAAGCCTGGGACCACGCCGGCGCGCGACGAAACCCCCAGTTCGACGACAGATCCCAGGCAGACGAACAAATCACCGAGTACACCGACGGGCACAGCTTCGCCTACCAGCTGACAAACTTCACCAACGTCCTGTCCCGCCTCGCAGCCGGAATCCGCGGCGAGTTCAACGTCAACCCCGACGGACCCGGCACCCTCATCCGCTGGACCTACGAGTTCAAACCGCTCCCCGGCCGCCGATGGATCCTCGCCGGCCCCTTCACCCCACTCTGGCGCCGCTACATGGTCGCCGCCCTCAACCGATGCGTCGACGTCATCGAAGCAGGGGACCAGCCGGTCGGCATCACCACCTCAACGGCGTCAGCGCGGTCCTGACCCCCGCGTCGTTCACAGCGTCGTGATCACCGGATCTGACAACACGGCCGAGTACCCTCCTGCGTTGCCGGCCGTCACCTGGCAGGCCAGCGACAGGCCCGCCGAAGCCGTGTCGACGGTGAAGTCGCGGCCTGTCGCTCCTTCGATCGGCTCCGGGATCACGAACGGGCCGATCACGGTGACCGTCACCCATTGGTACGCGATGGTCACCGGCGGGAGCCCTCGCCGCAGGTCCCAGGACGGCGCGGTGCAATGCACGAGGCCGCCACCCGTGGCGCTCCCGGTGACCGTCGGCCGGCTCGCGGGGTAGGGCTGCGCCGGCAACAGCGGCTGGTGGATCCACGTCCGGAACGCGGTGGGGTCGGCGAAGTACAGCGGTGACGGCTCGCCGCACGACCGGCCGGCCGTCTCGCCGCCGAAACTGAACACGCCCACCAGTTCCGGAAGCCCGGCGATCGTCTGTACTGCCGGGCTTCCGCTGTCCTGATAACAGCCCGTCACAGCCGCGGTGGTGGTGTCCGCGGAACACCACACCGAACGGTCGTCGATCGCGGCCGGCGTGGCGTCGTGGCAGCCGGCGCGATCGAGGACCGTCAGGTCACCACGGTGCAGGACGTCGTTGCGGAACGCGTCCGGTCCGGCGATCCCGGTCGTACCGTGGGCAAAGAACTGCACCGGCGCACCCGCCACCGGACGGTGAACCGCGATCCGCATGGGTGCGATGTCGGTCACCGGGCGGTCGAGCAACACCACCGCCAGGTCCCTGCGTGCACTGTCCAGACCCGGTTCGTCAGGCCCGGCCGGGGACGGCAGAAGGCGGTAACCGGGCAGCTCGGCGATACCCCGGACGCCACGCACCTCGCCGGGGTCCGCGGACAGCACCCGCGCCCCGATGTGGACCTCGGTCCGGCTCGGGTCGGTACGGTCGACACAGTGCGCCGCGGTCAGCACCCGGTCCGGCGCGACGAGCGCCCCGCCGCATCCGGCTCGCTGCAACAGCGGCGCGTCCCCGGGAATCGCCAGGGTGGCAACCCAACGCGCTGCCTGCGGATCGGTGACCGGCGTACCACCGGACATCGCCGCCGCGGGACCGGGCACACCGAACACGACCAAAGCGGCTGCACCGGCAGCAATGCCGGTTTTCCTGACAATCTTCATGCCGCCATTCTTCGGCCGCCCCCACCCCCAGACGCATCAGGGAGAATCCCTGATGGACCCCGCATCGGCCGCCCGATCGGCGCACAGCGCACGATCGGGCGGCGTGCAGTGCCGGGTTTACGAGCGGCGGGTGACGAAGATGTCATCCTTGCCGTTGGTGTCGTCCGGGACGAGGTTCGTGGCTCCGGCGCGGTAGAAGGCGAGACGGCCGTCGTGGCTCAGGACGCCGCTGTCCGCCCCGTCGGCCTCAGCGCCCGAGCCGGTGACGGAGACGCGCTCGGTGGTGCCGCTTGCCTGGTCGTACACGAAGAGGTCGCCGGCGTAGTTGGTGTCGCCGGTGACGATCTGGCCGGAGTTCGACCAGAAGGCGATCGCGCCGCCGTCACCGCTGATCGCCGGGGAGGACGCCCAGCCCGAGCTCAGCGGCTCGCCGTCCGCGCGGCGGGAGACCAGGGTGGTCGTGCCGGTGACGGTGTCCCGCACGTACACGACGATGTCGTCGTCGACGTCGGCCGGGTCGAACGCGCCGGTGGTGGCATAGCTGACGTACCGGCCGTCGGCGCTGACCGACGGGTCGCTGTAGAGCCAGAAGTCGGTCAGCTGCGAGGCGTCGCTGGTCACGGTGATTCGCTGGATGTCGCCGGTGTTCAGATCCTTGAGGAAGATGTCCTCCGTGTCGTTGGTGTCGCCGGGCACCAGGTTCGTAGCGCTGGAGGCGAACGCGACGTGCCGGCCGTCGGCGGTGACGACGCCCTTCGAGCTGGACCGGTCTCCCTGTGTGCCGTCGGCGGAGCTGGAGACGATCCTTGTCTCGCCGGTCTGGGCGTCGTGGAGGAAGACGTCGCCGTACCAGCCGTTGGCGTCCGGCACGATGTCCTCGGAGCTGGACGCGAACGTCACGTACCGGCCGTCGCCGCTGATGGTGGGGGAGAGGCTGCCCCGCGCCCCGGCCGGAATCTGCTCGGTCGCCTGCGTGATCCGGTTGTACACGTAGATTTTCGGCGGCTCGGCGCTCGTGCCGGTCCATGAGTGGTAGGTGACGAACCGGCCGTCGGCGCTGATCTGCGAGCCGCCGGAGTTGCCCGGCAGCGGCTTGCCGTCGGCGCCGCGGGAAATCAACTCCAGGGAGCCGGTGTCGCGGTCGGTGAGGAAGACGTCGTACTTGCCGTTGTCGTCGTCGGACGTCAGGTTCGACGCCGCCGACTCGAACACCACGAACCGGCCGGCGGCGTCGACGGACGGCAGGATGGAATTCTCGTTGCCCTGGGTGCCGTCCGCGGTGACCGACACCCGGTGCCGAGGACGGCGCGACAATATCAGGATTCGTCAAAGTGGCGACGGGGTCCGCTCAGAGCGTCGTGATCATGCCGCCGTCGATGATGAACTCGGCGCCGGCCACGTTTCCCGCGCGGTCGCCGGCCAGCATCAGCACCAGGTCGGCGACCTCCTCGGGCCGCGTGAACCGCCCGGTGACCATCTGCGCCTCCGCGCCCGCCCGGACATCAGCCGCCGAGCCGCCCTGAGCTGCCGCGACCGTCGCCGCCACCCCATCCCCACCCAGCCACAGATCAGTGGCAACCGGCCCCGGAGCCACCGTGTTGACCCGGATCCCGCGCGGCCCGAATTCCTTCGACAACGACTTCGCGAAGTTCGTCAGCGCCGCCTTCGACGCCGAATAATCGACCACCAGCGGATCGGCCAGCCGTGCATTCACCGAACCGACGTTGACGATTGTTCCGCCCCCGGCGGCGAGCATGACGGGCAAAGTGGCGCGGACCGCGCGTACGGTGGCCATGAGGTTGAGATTGAAGGTTGTCGCCCACATCTCGTCGGTGATCGTGAGAAACCCACCCGGCCGCGGTGTAGCGATGCCGACGTTGTTGACGAGCACGTCGATACGGTCACCGGCCGCGGCGATCAGGCGCGCTGGAGCATCCGCCTCGGCGAGATCCACCTCGATCGGGGTGACCGAATCGAGCTCTTTGAGACCCGCGGTGATACTGCGTGACCCGGCGATGACTTCGGCACCCTCGGCCACGAAGGCCTTGACGATCGCGAGCCCGATCCCGCGCCCCGCGCCGGTGACCACAACCGTTTTACCCTTGAGATTCAGATCCATCATTGCGTTGAGGGTACGGGCTCAGTGCGCCGAACGGCTTCCGTCGGCGGACTGCATTCGGCGACTGCATCCCGGCAACTGGCATTTCGCCCGGTCGCCAGGCAGCATGGCGAGGTGCCCGAGTCGTCAGCGTTCCCCCAAGCCCGCTACCAGGCGCAGACCCTGGCGGATGCCGGAGAGGTCGCCCAGGCTCAGGCGGTCCTGGAAAACGCCATCGAGCAGGGCAAAACCGGCCTCGCCGAGGGCGACCCGGAACTGCTGGCCACGATGCGTCAGCTCGCCGCGCTGCACACCCGCCTCGACGACCCGACCGCCGCCCGCCGCCTGCTCGAAGAAGCCATGGCCGGCGCCCACCGCCTCCCCGACACCGACCCCCTGCGCCTGATGCTGACGTACGACCTCGCCGTCGTCGCCGAAGAACTCGCCAACCGCCACGAGGCCCGCACCAACTTCACCCGGGTCGCCCAATTCGGCCCCGCCATCCTCGGCACCGGCCACTGGGCCGTCACCAACGCCCGCACCTACCTCCAAACCGGCACCCTGCCGCCCTCACCTGTCGCGCCCTCTTCGTCACCGCCGTCAACTTTCCGGCAGCCTGCCGCTAACCCGCCGCCCTCCTCTGCGCCGCCGCTTTCCGGGCAGCCCACTTCCGGGGTGCCTATTTCTGCGACGCCGTCCTCCGCGGCGCCCTTTTCCGCACCACCGGCCGGCCCCCGCAAATGGTGGATGATCGCCGCGGCCGGAGTCGTCGTAGCCGCATTGGTCATAACCGGCGTAGTGCTTCTCCGACCCGACAGCCCGGCGGATCCCGCACCCCTCGCCCAGACCCCGACCCCGCCAGCCCCCGCCGCCACCTCGCAGGCGCCGGCCGTAGCGTCCCAAGCGCCCTCACCCACGACGCCCCCGAGCGCAGCCCCGTCCACAGCACCGACAACCCCGCCCACGACCACCACGGCGGCCAAACCCCCGGCGACAACCCGCCCTACCGCGAACCCGCCCGCAGCAACCACAATCGTCTCGCCCGCGAACGGCAGCCTCGCTACCTGGTCATTCCCGGCCAAGTTCTCGCTCTCACCCTCCGACGCGGCAGCGAAGGGTACGGTCCTCGCGCTCTCGATCTGCGTCAGCGGCCGCTGCTACCTCGACGGCAAAGTCAGCTCGGCGCCGTACCCCATCCATCTGGGCTCGAGTGCCGACGAAGGCATCGGCCTGGCCTGGCAGCTCCGCGTGGACCGGCTCTCCGACTCCGCTTTCGGGGGCCTGATGGCCGAACGTGATACCGAGATCGCCAACGGCACCTGGGGCGAAAAGGGCACCTCGATGTCGGGCCTCAACAAAACCCCGGTCAGCGCCGTGACAGTGACCAAGAAAACCTGACCCGCAACCAGGTTTGATCATCGTCTAGATACGGGAACAGTCCCGGGTGCCACCCCACCCTAGGAGCGCACCGTGGAAGTAACCGGGATCATCACCGCCATCGTCATCGGCTTGATCATCGGAGCGCTCGGCCGTCTCGTCGTGCCCGGCAAGCAGAACATCCCGATCTGGCTGACCCTCGTCATCGGCGTGGTCGCCGCCCTGATCGGCACGTTCATCGCCGCCGCCCTCGACGTCGCCGAGACCCCCGGCATCGACTGGATCGAACTCATCATCCAGGTCGCCCTCGCCGCGGTCGGCGTCGCCATCGTCGCCGGCACCCGCGGCCGCAGCCACCGCTGACCCACTCACAATCGCCCCACCGCCCGCCTGAATCTCAGGTGATCGGTGGGGCGACTGTCGTTCAGCGGAACTGCTTGAGAACTGCCGCCGCCGCAGAAGCGAAGGCAGCCGGCTCCTCGACATGACCGAAGTGACCGCTGTTCTCAAGGACATGCAGCTGAGCACCCGGAATGCCCTTGACCAGCCGCTCCGCCCACCTCAAACCGCAGATGAAGTCATAACGCCCGGCAATGACAACCGTCGGCACCGTCAGCTCACCGAGACGTTCTTCGACATCGAACGTCACGGGGTCCTGCGCCATAGCGGATTCACGCCACATCCGGATCCCCGCCTGCCACGGCGCGAACTCGGCACGCCGCGACCAGAAGTCAGCGAAATAAACGGGCACGGCAGCGGCAAACAGCTGGCTCAGACTGTCGTCGTCGGGTGCGGCCTGGGCCTGCTGAAACGTCGACGGTACGGCCGCAGCCTCAGCGACGTCCGGATGCCGTTGCGGATAAGCCATCAGCCCGTCCATCGCCGCCGCCCAGAAATCCGGCCCGGCCTGCGGGGAAGTGGAGTACAGAATCAATCCGGCGACTCGGTCCGGCTGCTCCAGCGCGTACGTCTGGGTGACGAACCCACCGGCCGAATGCCCGAGCAAATACACCCTGTCCCCACCCAGCCGGTCGATCACCGCGGCAAGGAACCGTACATAAATAGCCAAACTGTAACCGCCGTCGGGCAGACGCCCGGAGTCGCCGGTCCCGACCGGCTCGACATAAACCATCGTGAAATGCCGTTCAAGTTCAGGAGACCGCAGGTACGCCCACAGCAGCCCCGGCCCACCGGAATGCGCGACACAAACCGGGCCGGACCCCGCCACGTGATACACCTGCCGTACCCCGTCGACGACAAACTCATGGGTGCTGACGGAATTCATGGCACCCAGCCAACACCGTTACGAGCACTCCGGCCATGCTCAAATGTCACCACTGGATACGATTTTGTCCATGGACATGATCAGCGAAGCCGTCGCCCGGACCCGAGCCGGCCGCGCCGTCGCCGTCCGCAATCGCTACACCGGTTCCTGGGCCACCCGCTTCCCCGCCATCAACGGCTCCGGGCTGCACATCGTCCGTCAGGGCACACCGTGGCTCATCCCTGAGCACACGGCGCCCGTGGCCCTGCGGCCCGGCAGCATCGTCTTCATTCCGCACGGCCCGTCGCACGGTTTCAGCAACACCCCGATCGCCTTCGCCGCCCTGCCCGCACTGCGTCAGCCACCGCCTGACCCGGACCGCTATGACGTCGAATTCGTCAGCTGCTGCTACCACCTCGACCGGGGCCAGATCCACGAGTCGCTGAACGGTCTACCGGAAGTCATCACACTCCTGCACGACGACCGCCACCCGGCGCTGCAGGCCCTCACCGCCCTGCTGGGCGAACACGCCGCGGACACTCAACCGGGCAATGACCTGGCCCTGCCGGCAGTGGTCGACCTACTGCTGATCCACCTACTACGCCTATGGCACGAGCAGAACGGATCCACCGGAGACTCGCCCGACACCGACCCGCGCATCGCACAGGCCCTGCGCCACATCGAGCTTGATCCGTACAAGCCGTGGACCGTCCAGCAACTCAGCGACGCCGCCCACATGTCCCGGGCATCATTCACCCGCGAATTCACCCAGGCAACAGGCGAAAAACCCGGCGCCTGGCTCACCCGCCGCCGCCTCGACCGCGGCGCGCAGCTACTCCGCAGAACTGATCTCCCGCTGGGCTCCATCGCGCTGCAGCTTGGCTATGCCACCGAGTTCAGCTTCTCCGCCGCTTTCCGCCGCGTCTTCGGCCTCGCCCCGGGCCGCTTCCGCGACCGCGAACGTGCCCAATAAGACACTCGGGGATGGTTGCCGGATCCGTTCCTTATCTACACCCACGGTGGCCTCGACCGCTCCACCGCCGTCTGCAGTGTCGAACAGCTCGACGGCAAACCCGTCTTCACCACGTCTCCTCAGTCCTGGCGAATCCCGGCACCACTGTGTTCCTGACCATTCCGCTGCTGTTCCTCGAACGGATTGAGCAGCGACGCCTGACCGAGGCCCGCCGCGAGACGGCGGAAGCGCTCGGCGCCCTCGAAGACCACATCGGTCAGGTCTTTGCGGAGGTCGAAGCGGTCAGCGACATGCTGGGCGTAACGGAAGACCTCATTGTCTCCGCCACGTAAACCGCAGCTCAAGATCGCTGCAGCGGTGCCCTCGCCGCGACGAGGGCACCGCTTGTTCAGTTAATTGGGCGCCGTCGTTGTCGGGCTCGTAGTCGGCGCCTGCGTACCGGGCTGATTGTTGCCGTCGTCGTTGTCGTCCTGGTCCTGATCATCGTCATCCTGATCCGGGTCCTGGTCGCCGTCCTGGTCCTGATCCTGGTCGCCGTCGTCGTTGTCACCGGCGTTGTCGTCCTGGTTCTGGTCCTGGTTGTCCTGCTGGTCCTGCTCCTGCTGCGGCTCCTCGGTCGGCTCGACCGGCGGGGGAGGGGCAGCCTTACCGTTGGCGAACGTGCTGTTCGGATCCCCGGTCTGCTGCCGCGCGGGGAATTCCTCCTTCTGCATATTCAGAGCATCGGTGACGGCCTCGATGAAGTCCTCCCAGATCTGCGCGGGCGTCCCGGAGCCGAACATGTCCGACGTGCCGTTCGCCTCTTTCAACGCGAGACGGTTTCCGGCGCCACCGACCCAGACGGTCGCCGCGAGCTGAGGAATGCCACCCACAAACCAGGTGTCACCACTGCCGTTCTTGCTCGACTTACCACTCGGGTCCTGGTACTCCCAGGTGCCGGACTTCGCGATCGACTGGCGGCCGTCCTTCAGCACGTTCTTCGCGTGGTCGGGGATCTTCGCCATGACGCCCTCGAGGTCGGACATCTGTGCCTTGTCGAAGACCTGTTTGCCCTTACCCAGCTCGCTCTTGTAGTTCACGAACTTGCCGGTGGTCTCGTCCATCTTCTTCACGGACTTGATGAAATGCGCCTCGTGCCGCTCGCCCTGATTGACGATCGTGGCGACACCCTCGGCGTGCTCCAGCGGCAGCACGCGGAACTGCCCGAACGCCACTTCCTCGGAGAAGTTCTTCTTCCACGTCTCCACGTCGGTGTTATTCAAGTCGATGATCTTGCCGTCGTTGTTCACCAGATGCCGTACCCCGGCATCCTTGGCGGCCTGAACGACCTTGCTGGCACCGATCCCGTCGGCGATCCAGTAGAACGGGAAGTTGTACGACTGGATCGTCGCCTCTTCCAGCTTGCACCGCTCGATGCCGCCACCGTTCTGACAGACGGCATCGTCCTCGGCGCCGGCGTTGCTGATCTTCCCGCCGCCGTTACGTTCCAGCTTGCCGTTCCACGTCGTATCGAACGAGATACCCTCCCGCAGCCCCGCCGCGAGCGTGTAAATCTTGAACGTCGACCCCGGTGACTGACCAGCACCACTGAGCCCGGTCCCCGTACCGTTGAGATAACTGCCGTAGTCAGTGCCCTGCGGATTGTCGCCACCGTAATAACCGAGCACCCGCCCGGTCTTCGGATCGATACCGATCACCGCGGCCTGATACGTCTTCGGCAGATCGTGCATCGGCGACGTCTTGCTCTTCCGCGACCCGGCCTTCTCCGCAGCCGCCTGCACCTTCGGGTCGATCGTCGTCGTCACCTGCAGCCCGCCCCGCTGGAACTCGGTCGGCGAGATACCCATCTCCGCCAGCTCCGCGTACACGTGGCGCAAAATGATGCCGGTCGCCGAGTCCTCCTTGCACGTCTTGCAGACGTTCGAGCTCGGCGCCTTCACCACCGGATACTTCCGGGCCGCATACACCTCCGGCGAGATCCAGTTCATCTCCACCATGTTCTTCATGGTGTATTCCCAGCGGTCCTTGGCATCAACGGGATTCTTCGCCGGGTCATACCCCAGGTGTGTCGCCGACGGCTCAGGCTGCTTGATGATCGACGCCAGCACCGCCGCTTCATACGGCGTGACCGCGCCCTTCTGCCCCTCCGGCGTCACCACGGACTTACCGAAATACCCCTTGGCCGCCGCCTCGATACCGTTATAGCCGCGCCCCAGATAGACGTAGTTCAGATAAAAACCCATAATCTGGTCTTTGCTGTACGTCGACTCGAGCTTGCGCGCAATAACAGCCTCACGCAATTTCCGGTTGTAACTGATGTCCTTGAGATCCGCAGCGTGCCGTGCGTACTGCTGAGTGATCGTCGAAGCACCCTGCTTGTCACCACCGGTGAAGTTGTTCCACGCGGCCCGCAGAATGCCCTTCATATCAATACCGTTGTGGTGATAGAAGTTCTTGTCCTCAGCCGCCGCCACCGCGTGCTGCACGACCGGATTGATCTGCGTCTGCGCGACCACGGTCCGGTTCTGCTCACCCAACCGCGCGAGCTCCGCACCGTTGGAGAACATGACGACGTTCGACTGGTCCTCGGTCTTCGGCGCCGGCAACTCGACGTCATCGAAGAAGTACGTCCCCGCGACGGTGCCGCCACCGACCAGAATCAGCAGAATCGCCGCAGCCGACGTAAGCACATTCGCCCGCCGCCGACGCTTCTTCGC
The DNA here is from genome assembly GCF_016862215.1 of Winogradskya humida. Classification (GTDB taxonomy): domain Bacteria; phylum Actinomycetota; class Actinomycetes; order Mycobacteriales; family Micromonosporaceae; genus Actinoplanes; species Actinoplanes humidus. Next base: position 136,230 of record NZ_BOMN01000113.1, on the reverse strand, counting down.
AGCCTTGCTGTCCCCAGTGGAAACCCCACCGAGCTTGCCTTTACCGCCCCCGCCTCTGCCGCCACCCTGACCGCCGCCCTGGCCGGTGCCGCCCTCGCCTGGCCGTGCCACCACCGCGCGCCCACCGACTGCAGCGGCACCCACGGAAGCCCGTCCCGGGCTCACCGAAGCCCTTCCAGGCACAGCAGCACCACCGACAGACGCCGACCCGGCAGGCCGCGGATTCACAGAGGCCGCCCCGGCAGGCCGTGGCCCCACGGACGCCGAGCCCGCAGGCCTGGGCCCTACAGAAGCCGACCCCGCAGGCCGCGGATTCACAGAGGCCGCCCCCGCAGGCCGAGGCCCCACAGAAGCAGACCCACGAGAGGCATCACCCCCGACGCTAGCCCGCCCACCAGCCGGCCGACCCTCACGCCCGGAAGCCCCAGGCACACTCGCCCGAGCCCGCCCAGCCGGCGATTCACCATTCGGGTGCATTCAGTTACACCAATCGGTCGTCGTGCAACAGCAGCAATTTCTGGCCAAGCGATGCTAGTACGCCCCGACCCCATCACCTAACCAGCCAACCACCCCCCACGTCGACAAATACCTAAACCACGAGGCCAGCCCCCTGCTCCGAGAAATCAATAACATCAAGTAACGAAAAGACCCCCGACCGTACTTGCAGTATTCCGAACCCCAACCCCTCCCACCCCAGAACACCGCCCCCAACCCGATCCCACCCGCCCCCACGCCCGCCGACCCCGCCCGCAGCGAGCCACCCCCACCGAGGCCACCCACGTCAACAGAACCCCTGCTCAGGTGGTGCCCAAGCCCCACCCCGGCCCGCCGGGGTGGGGCGATTTCACCCCGGCGCCATGGCCGTGTAAAGTTCTCTCCTGTGCGGCACCGCAGGGCGCCGGGAGCGGGATTAAACCCCGGTCCCGAACTTTGCTACGCTACACAAGCCCTGTCCGGGTGGCGGAATGGCAGACGCGCTAGCTTGAGGTGCTAGTGTCCTTTATCGGACGTGGGGGTTCAAGTCCCCCTCCGGACACAAATCCGTAGCATCCATGCTCAGCATGGGTGTTCATGCGCACATGTTATCCAGATGTGCCCGTGGCGAGTAATTTTGATCCATACAAGTAAGGCCCAGCGGATCCCGCTGGGCCTTACTTGTATGGATCTGCAGCGGTAGGAGCTGGGACATCGCTCGCGGCGTGATTGCGGTCACCGGCGCTGCGGTGGTTCCGCGTCCGTCTCGACCTGCAGCTGAATTCCGCCGGTGAACCACGCCAGAGGCCTGGCGGTGAACATCGCCGCCATGGGATCCGCGGCAGCAAGAGGATGCGGTTCGCCGGTCAGTGACTGAAGTGCGTAGGCGACTTCTTGAAGGGTGGCTTTCAGGTACGTCGCGGTCGTGTCGTCACCGCTGGCGTCGCGATGGCCGGCGTAGGCGTGGGCGACGGCTCCGGAGATGTTGCGATCGACCCAGGTGAGGTGGTGTGGCGTATCCAGTGGATGGTGATCTGCTGGACCGCAACCCAGGGTAGATATTTGCCGATGCGCTGCCACAGGTAGTCGTAGCGGCGGCGGCCGACGGGGCGGCCGCCACGGTAGCGCAGCAATTGGCCGTCGGAGCGTTCGTCGTTGTGGGCGATGAGCGCCGCAGCCAGCGTCGGGGAGATCGGCTGCCAGCGTTTGGTCTGGCCCTTCTCGTGAAGTAAGACCAGGCAGTGGTCGGGATCGAGGTCCTTACGGTTGATGGCGAGCGCTCCGCCGCGGCGGCAGGCGGTCTCGATGTGCAGGCGCAGGATCAGCAGGTCGAGCTCCGGGTCGTTGCCGGTTTCGCCGGCAACGGTGACAATCGCGCAGAGGGCGTGTTCGGGCAGCGCATGACGCAGACTTGGTTGACGGTGTGGCTTGTCGACACGGGTCGCGGGGTTGTCGCCCGCGTCGATGAGGCGGTCGCCGACGGCGTATTGGTAGATGCAGCGGAACGCTGCGATGAGGTGCTCAGCGGCGCTGGCTCCGCCGCGGTTGTTGCGGCGGACGACAGCGCCTTCGCGAACCTCTTCGGCGAATTGTTTGATCTCCAACGGTGTGGGTTCGTCGAGGCGATGCTGCCCCCACTTCTGCCGAATCCGCCGCCAGTAGGTGGCGTAGGCGCGGCGTGTTCCTGCGCTGACCGCTGCGGCGGCCTGCGGGATGTACTCGTCGAAGACGGGAATGGTTCGGCCGGCGGGCAGGGGTACGGCGGTGCGGGGGAGCTGGTCGACGGCGATGTTGAGCTGCGCCATCAGGGCGGTGATCAAGGCGATGTTGCCGGCGGTCTGGTCGGTTACACCTTCATCTGGGGCTGTCATGGCTGGCGACCCTGGTCGTTGGTGTAGCGGTGCAGCATCATGGCGACGGCCGTGGGCGTCAGTATCAGCAGTACACCGGCTTCGGCGTTCGCAGCGACTAAAAGCCGGTCGCCACTGATGACGCCTGCACGGCGACGGATGATGACGGGCAGGTTGACGAATCCGCGCGGCGTGACTTCCCTGCGGGGCGCGGTGTCCTCGATCTCTGCCGGTTCCTCGACGCGAGTCACGGCGATTACCCGGTCGGTTCCAAGACTGAACGCGAGGAGGGTCCCAGGTGGCCAGCCGAGCGCCCGCAACGGTGAAGTGACCGCGATGCGGCCGTTGCCGTCGACGGCCGTGACGGAATAGTGCGCGGGGCGGATGTAATTGGATGGAGACACGTCAGGTATCGGCAGCGGCGGCACACTGGGCCGTTGCGGCATGTGGTGATGTGGTGATGTGGTGATGGGTGATGGGTGATGGGTGATGGGTGATGGGTGATGGGTGATGGGTGATGGGTGATGGGTGGAGCATCCGGTCTGGCTCGTGCTGATGCATAAATCCGTCTCCTCGCAAGCTGCCCACCGCGAGATGCCCAGCTGACTGGACCACGAGCTGATATCCGAACATGAGAACCGTCCGTCAACGCAGCAGGAGTAGCCTGTTTTGACCGTAAAAAGCAGTTCCGCGCGCTTGATGGTCAGCGGTGGCAGCGGGAGAGCAAGCCAAGTCAATTTTGGGCGTATAGCTCGTCCATAGTCGGATCTGACGGCTGAATTGCGGAAGGCGATGGGGGGCGAGGGGGGATGACGTTCGCCATGGCTATGACAGTTGGCTGCGACGACCCTGGCTTAGGTGAGTGGCGGGCGCTGTCCTCAGTTCCGCTGCAGACGAAGACGGCTGACGAATAGGTAATCCAGGTGATCAGCCCTGGTTGGCTCTCGGGGGCTCTGCCCATCACGGGCGAGAGGCATGACGCGGTTGCAGTCAGTCACTGCGTGCCAGGCGCCTGGCGGGACAGGAGGTATCTCCGTTCGTCAGGGAACGAGGACTCGGCCGCAGGGGCGGACACTCCTGATGTTCAAGAGACCTGACATCTCGTGCCAGTAAAGGGCCGGAGCCGTTTTGCGCGAGCCCGTCGAACAGGCATGGAGGCCATCACCCTCTATCGCCCCCCATCATCTCCCTGCGCAGCATGTGCTTGACGAGACTGGCGACGTCGTCAATCTGCACGTCAGTTCCCTCTCACGCCGTCAGACGTCTCATGTGGTCTTTCGGCTTTCCTTGGCATGAGTTGTTTCGGCATGGAGTGGGCGGGCGAACCGGCAGACATGCGCGATGCTACTTCTACTTCAAGGAGCCGTCGTCTATGCCAGATTGGCAAAGTAGACCTGCGAGCGGGATGGTTTCAGGCCATACGCTGTATTACACCGTCGGTCAGGTCTCCGCGATGGACGGTGTCTCGTATCGGTGGCTGGCTGACAGATGCCGAGCCGGGGAGGTCGGCCACGTCTATATGGCCCGTCAACGGAAGTTCACTGCGGCGCAGGTCGAGAAAGTTCTGCAGCAGTACACCGTCGAGGGAGCGGACCGGCGGTCAGGTTCCGAGAGGGTGGACGGCGCCGATGAATAGTCCCCAACGAGCAGTGAAGGGCGCGGGAGGCAATGTGGCGTTCGTGCGACTCTTCCGAAGTCACGCGGGGCCAGAGGTCTTTGCGGTACAGCTCGCCAGCTCGACTCAGAGCCGTCTCCGATGCGCGGGTGTGGCAGGGAGAAGTAATCGCTGTCTGAGACTCCGGTTGGCAGACGACGTTCGGTTCACGGTGGGGGAGGAGTGAGTTCCGAGTCGAATATGTTGACCGCTGCGCTTGCCTGGCACGACGCTGGCTGCGCTGTCATTCCGGTCCGTGCCGACGGGAGCAAGGCCCCGCTGGTGGCGTGGCGACGTTTCCAGAAAGTACGTCCCGATCGGGAGCAGGTCCGGCGCTGGTTCACGGGCAACCCTCCAGGGCTAGCCGTCCTGTGCGGTGCTGTCTCCGGCGGTCTGGAAATGCTTGAGTTAGAGGGCCGGGCCGTCGCGGAAGGGATGGGCCAGCGCCTCGTCGAGTCGGTCCATGCGGCGGGGCTGAGCGAACTGTGGCAGCAGATCGCCGTCGACGGGTATGCGGAACGGACGCCGTCCGGTGGCGTCCACCTCATCTACCGCCTGCGTGAGGCGCCCGTCAGCGGCAACCTCAAACTTGCCCGCCGTCCCGCCACCGAGGAGGAACTCGCCGCCGATCCGACGGACAAGATCAAGACTCTGGCGGAGACCCGCGGCGAGGGCGGGTACACGATCGTCGCGCCCTCGCACGGAACCGTCCATGAGACTCGACTGCCGTGGATGGCCATGCGGGGAGCGACGCCGGACCGGATTCCCGCCATTGCGGCGGAGGAGCGCGAAGCGCTGCTGGCGGTCGTGCGGTCGTTTGACGCGCTGCCGACGCCGGCAGTGGCACCAGATCGGGCGGGAGGTCGGCCGGGCGCGCGAAGTGCGGTGGCCGATGGGGAGGTGGCCCCGGGCGAGGACTACGAACTGCGCACCGACTGGTCCGATATCCTCGGGCCGGCTGGGTGGGCGCTGGTCTATGCCTCTGGTCGGATGCGGGCCTGGCGGCGGCCGGGCAAGCCTGCTGGGATTTCCGCGACGACAGGCCGCGCCGCGGACCGGGAACGGCTGTTCGTGTTCTCGACGAGCACGCCGTTCGAGGCCGAGGTTCCGATCACGAAGTTCCACGCATACGCGGTTTTGGATCATGGCGGTGATCATGCGGCAGCCGCGAGTGCCTTGCGGGCCGCAGGTTTCGGTAGTCAGTCCCACGAACGTGGAGCGCCTGACGTTGGTCGATGGGTGCCGGATGCCGAGGACAGCGCCGCCGCGGAGGTTGGGCAGAGCACGGCGCGGATTGGCAACGAGTCGCTGCCGTCGGTCGCCGCGTGGGGGCCAACGGAGGACGGACTGGCTCGCTCACTGGTAGCCCATCACGGGCATGAGCTGAGGTATTGCCCGCAGCGTGGCCGATGGCTGATCTGGAACGGGTATCGGTGGGCGTGGGACGAGGCCGAGCGGCACCGGGAGTTCGTGCGGGCGCTTGCCCGGCAGTTGCCGACCGCGGGTGGTTGGCGTCGATTCCGGTCCCACGTGCTGTCCGCATCTGGGGTGTCTGGGGTCGCCCGGCTTGCCCGTTCGGACGCGGCGATCAGTGTGGCACTGGCGGAGCTGGACGCCCGGCCGTACGAGCTGAACACCCCGGGCGGAATCGTCGATCTGCGTACTGGCAGGGTGATGGCTTCCGATCCGGCTCGGCTGCATACCCGCTCGACGACGGTGGCGCCGGACTTCGAGCGCCGCTCAGCAGCTTTCGAGGGCTTTCTCGCCGACACCTTCGGTGATGACCGTGACATAGCGGTGTACGTGCAGCGGCTGCTTGGGGTGTCGGTGATTGGGTCCGTGCTGGAGCAGATCTTGCCGTTCAGCGTCGGGCCGGGCGCGAACGGGAAGTCGACGTTGCTGGAGACGGTGATGCACGCGTTGGGCCGCGGGGATTCGGGGTACGCGATGGCGGGGTCTTCGGAGATGCTGATGGTGCGTACGCACCAGGAGCATCCGGCCGAGCTGGCTCAGCTGGCCGGTGCGCGGCTGGTGGTGTGCGCGGAGTTGGAGGATGGGCAGCGGTTCGGTGAAGCGAAGGTCAAACAGCTCACTGGCCGGGACTCGATCAACGCCCGGTTCATGCGCCGGGATTGGTTTTCGTTTTCTCCGTCGCACACGTTGTGGTTGATGGGTAATCACCTGCCGGTCGCGCGTACGGGTGGGCCGGCGTTCTGGCGACGGATCAGGGTGTTGCCATTTACCAGGGTCGTGCCGCTGGGCCGGCAGAATCGGCGGCTGGGCGAGATCCTTGCCGAGGACGCGGGTGCCGTACTGGCGTGGATCGTGCGGGGTGCGGCCGCGTACCAGCGCGACGGGTTGCGTGAGCCGGCGGCGGTACTGTCGGCGACAGAGCGGTACGCCAAGGACCAGGACACAGTGGGCCAGTTCGTCGACGAGCAGTGCCGCCTGGCCGACGACGGGGATCAGGTGCGCACCGATACAACGGTCTTGCGTGCGGCGTACGAAGGCTGGTGCGAGCAGGCTGGTGAGCGGCCAGTGTCGGCGAAGCGGCTGACGCAGGAGTTACGAGACCGGTTCCGGGTCGAAGACGGACGGGGCACGAAGGGCCGCCGGTTCTATCGCGGCATTCGGCTATTTGCGGCTGGCGAGGACGTACCGGATGGGGAATGACTGGGGTGATGCAGTCGTCGGGGCTTCAGACTGCCGCGCTCGCGGGGCCGGGTGGGTGACGGGTGACAGGTCGACCCCGATTTCCCGGTTGTCGGCTTCGCGTGCGTACGCGCGCGTACACGTGAGCTGGGCGCGCGATGGCTGTTGTCCGGCAAACATCGGACGATCCGTCACCCGTCACCCCGATGCTTTCGAGGGTCACACGTATAGGTGTGCGACGTTCTGGCGACGCCTGACATCGGCGGATACGAGCTGGAGGCAGTTCCTGATCACCTGCTGAAGCGGATGGAGTGGATAACGGGACCGCTACTCGCGCTCAGAACCACGTCGGCCAGGAACGGAGCAACAGTCCCGGCCTAAACGCCCCTGGGGCCGCAGCGCCGTCGGCTCTCGGTTAGGCGGTGGCTGCGCTGGAAGGGTGCGAGGGTGATGGCACGAGGATCGCCATCCGGCCGTGTGGCGGCGCGAGGACGTCGAAGGCGACGATCTCGATAGGCGTAATTCCCTTGTGGTGCGGCAGGTTCATCGAGCGTTTCGGGATGGCGGCCGATACCTGTGAGTCCGGGATGTGCCACAGCCTGCGGGCCTCCGGGTTGGCACGGATGATCGTGGTGATCAGCTCGATGACCCGCTCATTTTCGGGGGACCGGGCGAGGGCCAGGCGCATCTGGAGATCATCACAGGTGCCCAGTCTTCCTTCCATCGGTACAGGTGGGTGCGGGCCTCCTCGGCGGTGAAGATCCAGTGCATAACGTTGGCGCCGGGGCGGGCCCACGGGAACCAGGTGCGCATGTGCCGGTTGATTGAGACGAGGTCCCACGCCTCGGTATAGACAAAGGCTGGCCACGGTTGCTCATTCACGATGAGCTGCAGGGTGTCGGTGGGGCTGACGTCGGTAGGGTCCGATGGCGCGGGTGGTTCGTGGCCGGCAGCGAGCCAGTAGAACAGGGTCTTTTCGCCGTCGTTCAGGTGGTAAGCGGTGGCGACGCTTTCGAGGAAGTGGTCGCTGTATGCGGCTCGTTTTCCGAGTTCGAGTTCGCGGTACCAGCCAACGGTGTAGCCGATCATGTTCGCGAACTGTTGCTGGGTGACGATGTCGGTGCGGCGTCGCGTGTGGGGTCGCGTCGACTGGGCTGGTGGTTCGAGGCGTTCGCGCCATGACCGGGTCAGCTGTGCCAGCTGCTCGCTGAGGTCAGTGGTCGGCGACTGGGTGGCGGGCAGTTCGGTTTCAGGCGTCAACGCGTCCCCCGGGAGAAGCCGTGCCTTGTGGCGTCTCGCTGTCGTCCTAGTCCATGAGAAGCGTCGAATTTAGCAGTGTCGATGTTGGAACAAGATCCCCTTAACGAGGATGGCAGCGAGCGCATGCTTGCGGAAAGTAAAATAAGCCGACACTCTCTGTGACTTCAGGTCTCGTAGCTGCATGCATGCCGCCACTGTGGGTACTCGTTGTGTCTGGTCATTGATCTTCTGAGGGTGCAAGCTTTGCTCGCTGGTTGACGGCGTCATGTGCCAGATCCGTGTAAACAGCGATGTTCAGCCGTTACAGGTCAGCAGATAGTCAGGCCAAAGGAGGGCTTCGTGCGACATGGGGTTGAGAAGACGGGGCCCAGCTGGAGCGTCGGGGTCAGCGGCACGTTGTGGCCAGGTCTTCGTCGACTACAGGCAAGAAATGAGGACGAACACTCTCGGTTACAGCCTGTGCGATAGACATGCTTGCATGTGACCTTGATGACAGTCACCGACGCGGCTGGCATGCCAAACCTGGGGCAGACGGCGCATGCGTCGGAACGGGTGGGCAGCGCACCGGTTGGCTGCGGCTCGACCAGGTGCTGCGCCGCGGGACGGAAGACGTTGTCCTGCTTGAGGCTCAAGTCGTCGATCGGTAATCCAGCATCCGGGCCGCACAGAAATGAAACGGGGAGAAACGCAGTGTCTACTCAGGTCCTGAGGAGGACCGTGCAAGCCGAATGCACCACGGGTGGCAAAGCGGGGCACTGTCGTGGCCAGATGCATGCGGTGAGCGGGGAAGGTCACAGGAGAATGGATGAGGCTGGCTCGGCGGCGGAACAGAATCCCACTGATCCCGCAGAGTCGTTCAAAGCGTTGCTGGAGCAACTGCGTCAGTCCGAGGGTTGGGAGCGGTTGCCGTTCAGTCGCAGGCTCCGCAAGATCCGCAAGGCGCGGGACTGGTCGCACCAGCAACTCGCGCGGCGGATGGTCCTGGCCGGCAAGAACCGTAAGGGTCGCACCGCCAAAGCTGCGTCCCTGGTCAGAATGCAAAGCAGCTGGGAGAACGGGGGCCAGGTGGCCGACGAACGCAACCGTCACCTTTTGGCGGACGCTTTGGAGGTCACCATCAGCGATTTGGCGCTGAGCGAGGACCCGGACTTCATCTGGTAGCCACCCGGGCGGAGGATGTGGTTGAAACTGTGGCGCTGGGCCAAACAAGGAGGGACATCGGCCCCGCGCCGCAGTTCGAGGCGCGCTCAATCCACCGCCGGGTTGCCGGTCTTGGTGTAGACGCCGACCGCCCATGCCAGCGTTGATGCGTACGTCAGCAGTGCTGCGGGGAATTCGGCCAGATCGCCGGGGAAATCCTTCGCTAACCGCTTAGCCGCCAGCGGGTCGTCGTAGCGGCTCGCGCTGTTCGCGCGCCGCTCATCGTCGATGATGTCGAACAGATCCACCCGCACGGCCGCAACCTCGGCGTTCTGCACTGTTACTGCTTCGCGTTCGTCCTGGAACGTGATCACGGGCAGGAGCCGGGCGCCGTCAGCGATCAACTGGGAAGGCAGGACTTCGCCCACGGCTGGCATTGCCGGTGTGCGGCCCGCCACGACGTCGGACGCGACGCGCGAAACGAAAACGGCGTACGGGACGACGCAGTGGGCGAGAGCGACAGCCAGGCGATCGCGGTAGGCCTCGGCGGCTGTCACCCACTGGTTGATGGCCTGTGCCTGCCATGGAAAGGCTGCCGGCCCGCTGTCGAATGCGGCGCGGGCGGCCTGAGCGCGCAGGACCGCGCTCTCGGCGCTGTTCAGCGCGAGAACGGTGTCGTTGCAGTGCACGCCGATGCCGATCAGTGTTTGACGTACGGGGCTCGGCAGGCGTCCGCCCATGTCGGCCTCAAGCAACGCTGCTGTCGCCACCGTCATGCGGCCAACCCCCGTGATCCTGTGTGCGTGCAGAGTTGTCAACCACCGGCATTGAAGTCCGGCTCAAGCTGTGTAACGGGTCTTTCGCCGTTGGGTCAATACCTGTTCCGGCATCATCTTCCATCACCCCCTATCCTCCCCCTTCATCTACATGTCCGCCGCGTGATCCAGCAGGGTCGAAGTCGTGATGAGAGCACATCGGTTCACCGACTCAGGACTGCGGAATCGCGACGCTTCACGGCTTCTCAGGACTGTCTCGACGTCGCCGTATGAGTTTCTGGCCCGGGTCATGCCGGTCGATGTGCGGCGCCGGATCCTGCACAGACATCTGGTGGTCGCGTGCCGACGGGCCGAGGCCGGCCGGCACGTACGTGGCCTGCGCTGATCACACACCGGATTTACCGCTCCCGGTGCGCCGGGATGAGAAGAGGACTGTCCTATGCGAGCGGTGCACGTCGTCCCACGTCTAGATGCGTTGTCCCTGCTGGCGGCGCTCTTTACGAGTGGTCGGTCGCTTCGGACGTCGGCAGCAACACGACGGCCGAGCTGCCGCTCACCCTGACGCTGAGTCAGACCAGCGCTCGCGTTGAGGACAAGGTTCACATCTACCTGACTACAGCTACGACCCCTAGCTCCAGCAGCTAGTCACCGACCGCGAAGCCGACACCAGCCAGCACGCACAAGCCGACCTTATAGCCGCCCTCGAAGTCCACCACGACATCTATGGCGTAGCCGGTCGGCTGCCACCAGTTTCATCGGGAGGGGGAGTCCCGGCCCGCTCGGGTCCAGAGCCGCGCGGGTCGGAGCCCCCCGGAATCCCGGATATCCGCCCGTCTTTGCGGAGGACGTTTCGATGAACGTGTCAGGCAGTCTGCCCGCCGTCATCTCAGCTACCACCAACGACCTCGACACCATCGCCGGCGTACTCGCGGCAGCCCATCACGACGATCCGGTAGCCGAATGGGTTGTGCCCGACCCGCGGGAACGGCCCCGGCTCCTGCACGCCTGGTATACGATCCTGGTCGAGCATGCCCTGATCTACGGCATGGTCGACATGCTCGCTGACCGTAGCGGCGCGGCCGTGTGGCTGGATCGCACCACCGCGCTGCCGGAGCCGCTCGACTACGAAAAGCGTGTGGTCGCCACCTGCGGCCTGTTCGGCCTCGACATGCTGATGGCCGATCACGTCAGCAGCCATCACCGCCTCGCAGCGGCGCATCACCACCTCACCCACATCGGTGTCGACCGACAGAAGCGGCGCGACCTACGCCTTCACGCCCTGCTGGATCACCGGCACACCCGCCTCGACGCCGCTGGGTTGGCGGCCGCAGCCGAGGCGGGCAGTGAGGACGAACTGAGACTGTTCGCCGCATACGGCTACCGCCTCGCCGAGCCGTATCACCTGCCTGACGGGCCGCTGCTGCACCCGGTGTTGCGCATCCCGCAGGACCCCGGCCGCCACCTCGCACCGGCCGCCCACGACGGCTGACGGACACACATGTCGTGGCAGTTGCCAACCCGCATCCGTCTGATCCACGGCCTCTAACAGGAGACCCTCATGCACCTCGAACCTTTTGGCGACATCTACGGCACCGATCCGGCTGCCGTCTGGCGACGGCTTCTCGACAGCGGTGAGCACGTCGCCTATGACGACGAGCTCGACCTGTGGCTGATCGCAGGCCACGACCTCGCCCGCAGCGTGCTCGCCGACACCCGCCGCTTCTCGGTCCCCGCCCTGACGCCGATGCAGCAGCTGCATCCACGGGCGGCCAAAACCCTGACCCAGCTGGACGCCCCGCCAGTGATCGCCGACCCGCCGCTGCATGCCCGTACCCGGGCCGCACTGATCGCGGTGTTCGCCACCACATCCACACGCGCCGAGCAGCTCTGGGCCGATGTGGTCCGGCGGCGTGCTGAACAACTCGCTGACCATCTTGCCCACCAGGTCGCCGCAACGCCTTGGCCCGATGTCGATCTGGTCGAGCTGTTCTGCTCCCGGTTTCCGCTCTACGTGATGCTGGACGTGCTCGGCATCCCGGCCGACGACATGAGCCGCATCGCCGCGTGGGCCGACAATTTCACGGCCCTCACCTGCGGCCGGCTCGACGACGACGACCAGATCAGCGCCGCCAACGGGCTGCTCGCGCTGTGGGACTTCTGCCGCGACCTCGTCGTACTACGCGCCGGGATCCACCGCAACTGGCAACCCCACGGTCTGATCGGCGACCTGCTGTCCTACCGCGACGGCGACGACCACCGGCTCACCCTGCCGGAAACCTCGGCGCTGGTCCTCACCCTGCTTGTCGCCGGGTGGGAAAGCACGGCCGCCGCCGTCGGGCACGCCCTCGAGCACGGGCTGCGCGACCGCGACCGATGGGCGCAACTGGCAGTCGACGAGCACTACGCCGCCGTGCACACCGAGGAAACCCTGCGCCACAGCCCCGCCATCGACGGCCAGCTGCGCATCACCACCACCGACGTCGACCTCGACGGCACCCTGATCCCGGCCGGATCCCGCTGCCTGGTCCTGATCGGTGCCGCTAACCACGACCCGCGCGTCTTCGACCAGCCCGCGACGTTCCAGCCGGGCAGGGCCCGGCTCAGCCAACAGCTGGGCTTCGGCGCCGGGGCGCACTACTGCGTCGGCGCCGCCTTGGCCCGCATCGAAATCACCACCGCGCTGAGCGTTCTGGCCCGCCGGCTACCGGACCTGACCCTGGCGGCCGGCTACGATCGCCGTTTCCGGCCCAGCGTAAGCGTGCGCCAGCACACCGCCCTGCCCGCCACCATCGCAGTGCGCTGCCCGGTCGCCCACGGCACGCTGCCACCGGTGGCACAGCCGTGACCATGCCATGGTCGTTCCGCAGGCGCCGCCGCGGCCGGCACCGCGCCCCCGGTATCGGACTGTCACTCCGAGCGCGGATCGCCGCAGCGCGCCGCCGCCTTAGGCTGCTGAGATGAAGCCGATCCCGTTTGAGGCCTACCACCTGGTACGGCGGCTGACCTTCCACGTGATCCTCACCCTGTGCCTCGTTGCTGGCGCGTTAGCGATCATCGATCTCTATGATCCGAGAATTGGTGACCCCGGCGAGGACACCCCTACTGCGCTCAAACTTTTCCATGGCGTCTTCTCTATTTTCCTCTTCACTCTCGTCGCTCTGTCGTTTGCCGCCGTGATCGCTTTCGTGCTGGTCGAAGGGTATGCGCGCATCGTCGGTATCGAAGCCCGGCGCGGGCCGTACTCCGCTGACGATCCCAAGTAAAAAAAGCGTTCCGCCTATGGGCCCTGCCACTGAATGAGGTGGCAGGGCCGATGCACTCTTATGGGAATTTGTGGGCCTCCTGCGCCCAATAGCTGACGACGCGTTTCTGCCGCACGCAGCCCGAACGTCAGCGACCGAACGGGCTCGCTGCCAGGCGCCAGCCGTCCGCGATATTCCTACGTCGGATGTCGCCGTTCACGCCTGAGGCCGTTCACGGCAGTGTTTAGCCGGGCAGAACCCGTTCACTGGCAAAGAGGTGAGCTCCGGCCGGGCGCACTCGTGGGAGATGAATTTACGTAGGCCAATAACGTCACTTATCATCACCTCCCATCATCCCCCATCGTCTGCCAAAAATTTTGGTACCACGGCACTGTCGAATGGTGATCGCAAGCATTCGCCTCCTGAGCAACCGCGGCTGGACAGAACCTCGGAACCGTTCACCACTGGCCGATTCTGGCGCCGATATGCCACTCGGATCGGAAGTCGTCCACCGAAGTCTCCCGGCGATGGTCGCTCGTTCGCGTCGCTCGATCATCCGGCCGCAGCCGTGGCCGGGGCCTGCAGTCGCAGATCCGCGCCCGCGCGGTTACGGATCTCCCGCAGGTCGTCGCGACCACCGTTCGGGACAGACATGCCGCTGACTGGAGCCTCCGTACCTGCCATCATTGCCGAGCCCGAGGGCCTTGCTCCGAGACAGCTCATCCCGCCCTTGCCTGCACGTCTACGTGAACTCCCGATCTCCGGCGTTGTAGATGGCGTCGGGGCACGGCCGGTGCCGCACGAGTTCGGGCCGGCTGGCCTCGCCGAACAGGTGTGGCGTGCTGCCGCCGCTCTTCCGCACCGTCGCCTGCTCGCGGTGTCCTCGGCCGACGGCGGTGTCGGCCGCTCCACGGTGGTTGCCGCGCTGGGGAGCCTGCTGGCCCTGGCTGTTCCCGAAGCGGTTGTCGCTGTCGACGCCAACCCGCGGGCTTGGGGAGGGCTTGGCGAACGGGTCGGCGCCGGGTCGGGATCCGTCTGGGACGCTTTGCGGGAGCTGCCGCGCCTGCGCAGCCGCGCCGATGTCGAGCGGTGGACCCGGAAGGGCCCGAGTGGGTTGCTGGCTCTGGCCGGTGAGGTCGAGGTCTCTCGCTACCGGCACCCGCCGAATCACGCCGAGGCGATGGCGGTCGTCGAAGTCGTGCGGCAGTGGTATCCGCTGGTGCTGCTGGACCTGATGATGGCCGAGATCCGCGGCGTCTGGCGAGTGCTGGCCGACGCGTCAGTGGCGCTGCTGGTGGCTCGGGCAACCCCGGACAGCATCCAGCATGCCCTGCGGCTGCTGACCTACCAACAGAGGATCCGTACACCGCATACACCGGCGGTGCCGGTGCTCGTAGTGGTGTCGACCTCCCCACGCACCCCGGGCGAGGTTCGGGCGGTGTTACGGCAAGCGGCCGGTGTGGCCGCCGCGGTGCACCCCATCCCGTACGACCCGATGCTCGCGGTCGCCGCACCGATTGATGCACGCCTTTTGGCGAAGGCCACGCGGCGGGCTTTGCTGAACCTGGCGGCTGACGTCCTGCGCCGGTGCGCACCCGCGCCTACCGTCAGCACTGACGGTGCGTCGTGATGCCCGTGGTGGCGTGGATCGCGATGCAGGCCAGCACCCTGCCGGTACGGCGGGCACCGACTCCCACCCCAACCCCGGCTCCGTCGGGCGGCTTCGACTGGAGCAAGGTCCACCCGGACCCGGCCGCCATCGGGCCGGATGCCGACCTGTTCTACAAACTCGCGAACGCGGCGCTGTTTTTGGGCATCGTGGCCGCGTTGTGCGGCCTGCTCGGCGGTGCGATTGCGTTCGGCGTCGGCCCCATTTTCGGTGCGCACATGATCAGTGACCGCGGCAAGAGCATGATGTGGAAGGCCGGGCTGGTCGCTCTTGTCGTGGGGTCGGGGACAAGCACCATCGCTTGGCTGTTGGTCCAGTGACGGCCCTACTGGAGCTGGCGCGAACAGGTCGGAACATACCTGGGGGATCTACGGTATCGCCCAGGGTCTCCGGCTCGCTTGTCGTGGCCCTGGCGATCGTCTTGGTTCTGCTGTCCCACTCAGGCAGGGCCGCAGCAGAGCCGGTGCCCGCTCCGACACCGAGCCTGTCGGCGTCGACGCCCGGTGCTGGCTGTGCGGCGAAAGCCCCGGGGCAGGTGGCCTGGTGCATGCCCTGGGCGGTCCATGTCGACACCGTGCCGGCCGGTGGGCGCTCGCACTGGGTCACCGACTGCTCGAAAGCCGTCGACGACGCCGACCGGCGCAGCTGCTGGGCGGCAGCGGTGAGCCTCGACGGTATTGCGAAGGCCGGGACGCCCTCGGTACTCATGGACGGGCCGAGTACCAACGGGCTGGCCGCGCTGATCAATTGCGGTTTGTTGACCGGCCCTGATCGCAGCGGGCAGCCGTCGCTATGGGCGGACAAGAACACCGCCTGCCTCGCCCAGGCGGCCCGGTGGGCGGCGCAGTCCTATGACCCGCACCCGACTGTCGCCTGCGGCACGACCGATGTCCCATGCCAGGTGTCCAAGGGCGCTGAAGAGGCTGTCAGCTCGGGGATCCGTTCCGGGATCGAAGGCCTGATCGACCTCTGTGTGCAGGGCGTGGTCGTCCTGCTGTCCAAGCTCGCGGAGAAGGTATTCAGCGCCACGGCGATCGCCGCACCCGACGAGGCGTTTTATTCCACGTACAACTCGGTCGCGGGTGTGCTGGTTGTGCTGATCTTCGTGCTGTTCGTGGTCTCGACGGTCATCAACGGGCTGCGCGTCAACGCCGGCCCCGGGCCGCTGTCCACGCTCGGGGGTCTCGTGCGGGCGATCCTCGGTGTCACCTTCGCCGGAGGCATTGCCTACACGATCGTCGGAGCCTGGGATCAGGCGACCATCGCGTTGCTGGAACACAACGCCGGCACCCCGTTCACCGGCCGCGAGTGGAGTAACGCCTTCACCACACTGGCCGGTGACGCGTCGACGGTGTTCATCGCCTTCGTCCTGTCAATCCTCGCCTTGCTCGGGCTGCTGCCCCTGTTCGTGATGATGCTGTTCCGCGGTCTCCTGGCCACCGGCGCCGCGCTGTTCGGTGCGTGGGCGATGGCTGGGCAGGCGATGTCGGAGACCCGGCACTGGGGTCGCCGCTGGTTCTGGACCGTCAACGCCCTCGCGTCCTCGAAGTTCGCGATCGCCGCGTTGTGGGTGTACGGAAGCCGCGCGGGATACGAGTCCGATCTGTGGACCGGTCTGAAAGCGGTGCTGCTGATCTGGTTGATGGTCTTCGCCCCGTACATCCTGCTGCGGCTTACCGCGATGGTCGACGGATACCTGACCGACGTCAACGCCCACGGTCTGATCGCGCAGGCCAATCCGGTGGCTGTCGGCGGCGTCATCCAGGACGGCTTCATGAACGGCTGGAACGCCAACGCTCCCCGTGATGACGCGGGCGGTGGCGGGTCGAGCGGCGACCCGAAGGGGCCGGGCTCCGGCGCGGCGTCGGTGATGTCTGCCAACAGCGCCGCGATGCCCACCACTCCCGGCGCCGCCCTCGGCGAGGCCGCCGGCGGCGACGGCCCGAACAGCGCAGCAGCCGACGCCGCCGCCACCGGCGCGGACGGCGGCAAGGTCGGCGACCCGAGCAGCACCACCGGTGCGGCAGGCGACGAGCAGACCGGCGATGGCGATGGCGACGGCGCGACGAACTCGGACGAGGCCGGCGAGGTCGAGCAGGGGATGCGCAGCGCCCGGCATGACGTTGCCGCGGGCGAGCTCACCGCGCCGGGCGACAGCAGCGGCGATGGCGGCAGCCTTCCGCCGCTCCCACAGCCTGGCGCTCAGCCCACCAACCCCGCTACAGGTGCCCCTCCCGGCGGCGCCCCCGAGGGCGGCAGCGATGCGACGCCGGAGGCCGGCGGTGCCGGGAGCCCGACGTCACCCGAGACAGGCAGCAAACCCGGCGCAGGCGGCAAACCCGGCCCGGCCGGCGAGACCGGCGGGGGAGCGGGCGCCGGTGGCGCGTCGGTGGCCGCCGAGGTCCCGATCGTGCCGCTGTGACCGGCCACGAAACCCGTGAACTTTTCCGACCTGTGAGGAGTTGTCGATGCAGTTCCAGTTTCCGCCACGCTCCAGCAAAGGAGCCGTGCTCGGATTCGCCTGGTCACAGATTTTCCTGG
This sequence comes from Winogradskya humida, assembly GCF_016862215.1. GTDB lineage: Bacteria > Actinomycetota > Actinomycetes > Mycobacteriales > Micromonosporaceae > Actinoplanes > Actinoplanes humidus. Next base: position 118,972 of record NZ_BOMN01000113.1, on the reverse strand, counting down.
TCGTGGCAGGCATCATCGCCGCCGTAGCAGGGCTGAATCTGCTCACCGCCGGGCACCGGGGGACCGCCGCCACCGCGTTCACCGGCTGCGGGCTGCTGATTGTTCTCGGGCTGCTGCGCCTCAAAGGCCGCCGCATCACCGAGTGGCTGCCCGTCGTGGCCGGGGCACTGCTGCAGAACCGTAGCGGGCAACATCAGTACCGCGGCGGACCGTATGCCGCCAACCCCGACTTCATGGACCTGCCGGGACCGGCCGCCGGATACCGGTGGCTACCCGCGACAGCCGCCGACGGCACCACTCAGATTGGGCTGCTGCACCACCGCCGCGAACGCACCGTCACCGCCGCGTTGACCTGCTACGGCGCCAACCTGATCCTCGCCGACCGGGAGGTGCAGGAGCGCCGGCTCACCGACTGGGCCCTCGTGCTGCAGATCCTCGGCTCGGAATACGCCGACGCTGGGCTGGTGCGCTGGTCGCTGACCAGCCGGGCCGTCCCGGACACCGGCAACCGCGCCCAGCGGTACCTGCTCAACCGGGCCGTCGACACCAGTAGCGTCGCGTACCGGTCGCTTGCCGAGCTGACCGCTGCGGCGGCCCCGGCAGCGCAACGCCACGAAACGTTGCTCACGGTCGTGTTCGACGCCGCCAAGCTGTCCGGCGAGATCACCGACGCGGGCGGCACCGACACGGCCATCGCCGCCGTCGTGCTCGACCGGCTGACCGGTATCGAAGCCACCGTCGCGGAAGCCGGCGTGACCACAGGCGGCTGGCTATCCCCCCGCGCGTACGCGGCGGCCCTACGCACCCAGTTCGATCCGGAGGACCAGGAGGCTGTCGACCTACGCGGCACGGCCCGCGGCGGCGGGACCGCTCCGGGGGTGGAGCCGCGGTTGGCCGGTCCGGTCGCCGCCCAGACGGTCGGCTGGAACACCTATCAGCACGACTCCGCCTACTCCAGGACGTTGTGGGTGGCGCAGATGCCGCGTCAAGCGGTGCCCGGAACGTGGCTCACCCCGCTTTATACCCGCACGACATGCCGGCGCACCGTCACCCTGGTGGCCCAGCCCGTCTCCGCCGGGCTTGCTCAGTTGGCGTCGCGCCGCGACAAAGTCACCCAGGCGGGAGACGCGCTGACCCAGCGCAAACTACGCCTGGTTCGTACCGCTCGCGAGGACGACGAGGCTCGCGCGGTCGAGCAGATCGACCGGGAGCAGGCGCGCGGGCATGTGCGCTACCGGTACGCGCTGCTGGTCACCGTCACCGCCGCCGACATGAAAACCCTCGACCGTGACATGCGGGCGGTCAAACGGCTGTTGTCGCGGGCCGGCTGCGAAGCCGTTTCTCTGGCCGGAGAACAGGATCAGGCGTTTCTGGCCGGGGCGCTGCCATTGGCACGCGGGCTCAAGCCGATGCGCGGGTGGTCGGCATGAGCACGCCGAAGTTGCGTCGCGAAGGTTCCCTGGCCGATCGCATCGCCCAGCGCGCCGCCGAACGCGACGTCACCCGCGCCCGCAAAACCCTGGAACGTGAGCAGCGCGCGCTGGACCGGATACATGACCGGTATCTCGGCCTGCCGCCGGCCGGCCCGCGCGGCGGCTATGGACGCGCCGCCGGACGGGTGGTCCATCAGCTGAGGCTGCCGCCGCTGGTCACCACGACCGCACAGTTGTGCAGCGTCTACCCCCTGGTCTCGGATCCGGGGCTGCCGGTCGACGGGCCCCTGATCGGCACCGAGGTCTACAGCCGGTCGGCGTTCACCTTCAGCCTGCACGAGTTGTACCGGGCCAAGGCGGTAACCGCACCCAACCTTGTCGTGACCGGGGAGATCGGTACGGCGAAGTCATCGCTGCTAAAGACCCTCGCGTTCCGGGGGATTCCGTTCGGTACCCGTTTCTACGTCACCGATTTGAAGGGCGAGTACGACCAGCTCGCCGCACTCAGCGGCATCACCCCGGTCCAGGTCGGTCCTGGGCTCGGCGTCGTCATGAACCCCCTCGCCGGCATTCGCCGTAACCAGGCCCAGAGCGAACACCAATGGCTTCACCTGCAACGGGCCCGGCGGCTGCTGTTGCTCGAAGGGCTCCTGCAGATCCAGCTCGACGGTCCGCTCACCGAAGCGGAACGGTCTCTGGTCGAGTACGCCGTCGACGAGGTCACCCGCAGCAGCGAAGCCAGCGCCACACGGATGGCTACCCCCACCCTGTCCACCGTGCTGGCCGCCATGGGCCGGCCCGAGCTGTGGCAGCACCGCCTCGAGCACGTCGCCTACCCGGTCGAGGTGTTCATCGCCGACTCTCGGCGCGTCCGCCTCGCCTTGGAGCGGCTCATCTCCGGCGCCCTGGGCGGTGTTTTCGACGGACCGGCGTCCTCGAATGCCCGCCTGGATTTCGATCAGCCGGGTGCGATTGTGGACCTGCGCACGATCCGCGCCTCGGACCAGATGACCGCGATGGCCATGACCTGCGCGCAGAGCTGGCTGGAAGCCGAACTCTCGCACCCCGATGCCCCGCCCCGGGTCTGCATCTATGACGAGTTCGCGCTGATCGCCCGCCATCTGCCCCTGGTGCGGCGCATGCGGGAGCAGTTGAAGCTTGCTCGGGCGCTCGGTATCGCCAACATTTTGGCGTTCCACCGGTTCAGCGATCTGGCCGCATCAGGCTCGGCGGACTCCGAACAGGTCCGCATCGCTCGCGGCCTGATCGAGGACTCCGGCGTGCGGGTCTCGTACCGGCAGGCCACTGGCAGCGTCGAGCAGGCCCGCGAGTTCCTCGGAACGTCGGACGTCGAGACGGATCTGCTGCGATATCTGCACCAGGGCGTCGGCCTGTGGAAGATCGGCACCCGCAGCTACGTCGTCAAACACCAGCTGTCGAAGGCCGAGACGGCGATGGTGCACACCGACAGCCGGATGGAACTAGCCGACGACCCAGACGTCCTGAGCCCGCAAGCGTACGAATCCCGGCTCGAAGCCCTCGCCGACGGGCAGGCCGCGTGATGCGCCGGCCACCGCTGTCGTCGCCGGGACACCACCTGCCCCGCGAAGGCGTCACCCGCGCCGACATCGCCGTCCGGCTCGCCATGCTCGCCATCTTCGCGGTGCTGACCGTGTTCGCGACCGGCTCGTTATGGCTGGCCGGTCAGCTCTCCGGGCTGATCACCGGGCACGGCTGGCCCGCCAGCAGCCCCGCCGACGCGCCCCGGATCGCGCTGAGCTTCGTCGCCCACCGCCACCATCCTGCTGACGCATGGCCTGCCGCAGCGCGTGCGGACATCGCAGTGGGGTGGCTGCTGCCGCTGTGGGCGATCCTGTTCACCTCCTCGGTCAGCGGATTCACCGCGGCCTTGGTGCGTATCGGTCGCACACGGATCCGGCGGCGCGGGTTCGCCAGCCACGCCCAGATCAACGCCCTGCTGTCCGCCGACGCCGTCCGCGGGCGGGTCGACGTACTGCGGCCCGGTCTGACGATCCGTGAGGGCGACAACGAGCTCACCCGCGCGCTCAAGACCGCCCGTCGCGCCGACCCCCTCGAAACCGGGCGGTTCCTCGGGGACGAGGTCACCAGCAGGCGGCCGTTGTACCTGGCCAACGAGTACACGCTGCTGGCCGCGGCCGTGCCCCGGTTCGGCAACAAAACCACGAGGTACGTGATTCCGCAGGTGGCTGATGCACGCGGAGCGGTCCTGACGACTTCCACCCGCCTGGACGTCGCCGAGGTCACCTACATGCGGCGCGCCCAGACCGGGCCGACCTGGATTTTCGAGCCCCAGGGCGAGATTCCCGGCGTCCCCCGGTTGCGGTGGTCGCCGATCGAGGGCGCCGACGACCAGATCGTTGCCATGCTGCGGGCCAACGGTTTCGCCGCCGGCTCAGGCATCGGCGACGAAAGTGTTGAGAACGGGAAATGGTTCCGTGACCAGGCCGCTACGGTCCTGCGGGGCTTGTTGCACGCGGCGGCGTTGGACGAGCACGCCACGGTGGTCGATGTTCTGGCCTGGTCCCAGGCCCCGTCGAACTCCCGGCCCGAGCGGATCCTGCGCCACCACGGCGTCACCAGCTGGGCGGACCGGCTCGCCCGGCACCGGGAAACGACCGGCCGGGCCCGTGACACCGTCCAGTCCGTGGTGTCCGGTGCCCTGGACGCCTTCAACGACCCGCGTGTCCTGGCGACGTGTAGCCCTCCACGCGGCACCCAGTTCAGGCCGGTCGACTGGCTGCGCGAGTCCGGCACCCTCTACCTGGTCGGCACCCGAGACGCGCAGGCACTGATCGCGCCGCTGCTCGCGGCAGTGTCCGAGGACATCCTCTACCAGGCCAAGAAGCTGGCCCTGACCGCACCGGGCGGCCGGATCGAACCCGCCCTGTACTGCGTCCTCGACGAGGTCGCGAACATTGCGCCGATTCCCAGCCTGGCATCGCTGATGAACGAGGGCGGCGGCTCCGGCATCGCCGTGTCGGTGTTCGCGCAAAACCTGCACCAGTTACGCGAACGATGGGGCGATAAAGGCGGCCGGGCGATCGCGGACTCGGCGTCCGCACGGCTGATTATCGGAGGCTCCACCGACGCGAGCGCGTTGCGGGACGTGCAATCGCTGTCGGGGCAGGTCCGCGAGGTCTCCTCCAGCAATTCGTGGGGCGGCGGTCGGGCATCGGTCTCCGAGAGCGTGCGCAGGGAGAACCTGCTCGACCTGGCCGACCTGCGCACCCTGCCCGAAGGACGCGCCGTGGCCCTGGTCGGGGCGCTGCCGCCGGTCGAGCTTGAGGTGCCGTCCTGGTGGCAACGCCCGGACGCCGCCGAGCTGAACGCGGGCCGTGACGCGTTCCAGCAGATGATCGCCAGGGCAGCCTGACATGGACGAATTCGCCTTCACCCTGCCCGAGGACGCCCCGCCGGACCTGGCCGCCGTCGCCGAGCTCGGCAACGGGCTGCACCGTCTGACCCAAGCCGTCGATGAACTCCACCAGCAGCATCTCGATCTGCGTGACCACGTCACCGCCCAGGCCACAGCAGGAGCACGGCCGCGGAAAGCGCCGGCGAGTATCCCGTGGCCGCTGCGCTGGCGCGACCTCGACCGGCAGGCTGGGGCCGAGGTGTGGGGGTGGCTGCTCGACTGGACCGGCTGGATGGTCGACCGGTACCAGCTCGCCGAGGAAATCCCCGCCTGCTGGCCACAGCACTCCCCCCTGATCGAGGAACTGACCGCCCTGGCAGCGGCGTGGCACGACGCCTACGACGACGCGGCACCCGCGGACAGCCCGCTGCTGTGGCACGAACGCTTGGCCCGTGCCCGGATCCGGTTGCGCGACTTCGACGACTTCACCCGCTGCCGTACCGGCGTGCACACCGACCGGCGCACGGACCTGACGTGGCCCGACCAGTGGCTCACCGATGCCGAACAGGCCGCCCTAGCTGACCTGGCCACCCGGCCTTTGCTAGATCCCAGCGATCAGCAGCCAGACGACATCGCGCCCGAGCCGGCCGCCGACGGCGGCTCGTCGGCAGGTGGGGAGCCGACGTCATGACCCAGCCCGCCGAGATCACCTCCCGCGCCGACTTCGAGCTGCTGCGCCTGAACCTGCACGAGGTCAACCAGCAGATCGACGCCCTGTACCTGCGCATCACCAATGCTGACGACGAGAACGCCGACAAGAGCGACGAGAAGGAGGAACCCGTGGCCGATCCCAGCACCGACCTCGACGTGGCCGCTGAGGAGGAAGACGAGCGTCAGCGGCGCGTGGACTACGAGACCGATGGCGAACTCGATGGCGATTACGACATCGACCTGGACCTTGACGGCTATGACGATCCTGACGCGGAGTGACAGTGAACAATCTCAACCCGACCACCACGGCACTGCCCGCCACAGACTTGTACGACAGCACTCTGAGCGACCTTCGCATCCGCATCCTGGCGCTGTCGGAACTCCTCGACGGTGCGCAGTCGCAGCGAGGGCCGATTCGCCGCCGATCTGCGCTCGGTCAACTCCATACGCAGATTCGTGGCATGGCGGCGGTTGCCAATCACGCCCTTGGTGGCTGGCCCGACTCCCCGGACCCGCAGTGAACCGCCGCGCCGCTGTAGGCGGCCTGGCCATAGCGCTTGCTGTGGCGGGGTGCACGTCGCGGACACGGCCTGATCCGGCAGCGGCCAGCTGGCCACCCGTGCCCTCGATCAGCATCGACACGGGTAACGGCCCGAACGCACCGATGGACATCGCGCCGCCACGGGCAGCACTCGACGTCGCGCTCCGGTTCGTTCACGCGTGGTCGAGGCCCGGCCTCAGCCAGCCAGTCTGGTACGCCGGCGTCCGGGACCTGGTAACCCCTGCCTACGCTCGCCTGCTCGCGGCGACCGACCCGGCGAACATCCCCGCCCACGCCGTGACCGGCCCACCGGTAGTGCGGTCATCGACCACACAGGCGGTGATCGCTGACATCCCTACCGACGCCGGAACCCTGCACGTCACCGTCATCGCAGCCGATCGCCGATGGTGGGTCGCCACCGTCATCGGGATCGGTCTGCGATGACGATCAAGACCTGGCTTGCTGTCGCCACGGTCGTGGTGGCCGCGTTATGCGCGCTGCCGTTGCTGACAGTGGTTGCCGACACCACCGCCGCCAGCGCATGCGGGCCCACAGCCGCCGGCGGCAGTGGCCGGGTCGTGCTGCGTGAACATCCCGGCCCGGTCGGGAAATGGACAAGCAGCCAGGTCGACAACGCGGCGACCATCGTCGCCGTTGGCCGGCACGAACAGATACCGCCGCGGGGATGGGTCATCGCGGTCGCGACCGCGATGACCGAATCACGGCTGATCAACACCAGCGAGGTCACCGACCACGACTCAATCGGACTGTTCCAGCAACGCCCCAGCCAAGGCTGGGGCACTCCCGAACAGCTGGTCGACCCGGTCTACGTCTCGAACAAGTTCTACACGGTGCTGCAGAAGGTGAAGGGCTGGCCGACGTTGCCGCTCACCGAGGCTGCGCAAACCGTGCAGCGTTCCGCGTTCCCCGACCGGTACGCCGACTACGAAGCCGACGCCGAGACCGTGGTCACTGCCGTGACTTCCGGAGACGCTCTGGCAATTTCCGGCGGCCGGGACCAGTGCGTAAGCGTCTGTACGGCGGCTACGTCGTCGTCCGATGGTGACAGGAGTTCCTGTGTCGGCGTGAGCACAGTGTTCGACCGGGCGAAAACGTGGCTGACGGCATGGCCTGGCGGCGGCCCCGTGCCGTACCTGTCCAGCAACGTGCCCGGCGATCTCCTGCATGGATACCGCCGCGACTGCTCCGGCTACGTGTCCATGGCTTTGGGACTATCCGGCCCTGGCCTGACCACCGTTGACCTTGCAGAACAGTCAGCCCGCATCGCCAAGGCCGAGCTGCGCCCTGGGGATCTAATGATCAACCCGGACACGGATCTGCGCGGGCATGTGGTCCTGTTCGCCGGCTGGGTGGACGCGTCGATGAACCGCTACTACGGCTACGAACAAACCGGGTCCGGCGGCACCCACTACCGATCCATTCCCTACCCGTATTTCGGCACGTACCCGATGACGCCGTACCGGGCCAGGCCGTCGTGAGGACCGCGCTGCTCGACCGCGAGCACCGACAAACAGTCACCGAAACTGCTGCTCGCCGCAACGCTGTCCCTGGTTCACGCCGCATCGGCGACGCCGGCCCGAAGAACCGTCCGAACGTCGGCCATCCATGCGCGATGCGCCCTGGCTACGCCCGGCAGTACCGAGCGACGCCTGCCTGGCCCGGCCCGTTCATGAGCGACCCGGCCCTCGCAGGCGGGATCACCCCTGCACAGCTGAAGGAGAACACCATGCACACGTCCACCACCGCCCAAGGGCTTCAGCGGCTGAGGGTCGTCGCATCACTGACGCTGCTGCTGATCACCGCTGTCCTAGCCCCGACGTCCCCGGCCCATGCGCATTCCCGCTCATCACCGAATCCCGGGCCAGCGGCCTGCAAGCGTCACGACACCAGCATCACGCTCACCCCAAAGCGCACCGCACCGCGCTACCGGGTCGCCGGGTGGCTCTGCGTACCTCGAGGCGGCGCCCGCACCGTGCAGCTGCTCGTCTCCGGATTCACCTACGACCACACCTACTGGACCGGGCTGAGCGCGTCGACGAACTGGACCGCCGGCGCCTTCGCGCACGGTGACGCCGTGTACCTGATCGACCGGCCCGGTGTTGGCGCCAGTGACCGGCCACCCGCCGCACAGGTGACCGTCGACAGAGAGGCCGAAGCGCTGCACCAGATCGCCACCGGACTCCGCGACGGCCGCATCGGCCGGTTCGCGAACGTCGTCGGCGTCGGGCACTCCTACGGGTCCATCGTTCTGGCCGCCGAAGCTGCTACTCACCGTGATCTCGACGCGCTTGTGCTGACCGGCAAGCTGGTCGACTACAACCAGCCCGGCTTGAAGGCGTTCCAGGACAGCCTCTACCCGGCCAGCTCAGATCCGAAGTTCGCCCGCTCGCGGATGCCGGCCGGCTATGTGACCACCCCGCCCGGCACCCGGGCAGGCTTCTTCCTTGACACCTCGACCGCAATACCAGGGTCGGCCCGCTGGCAGGAGATCACCAAAGCGGTCGGCACCAGCGGCGAGCGCGCCACGATGACCGCGGACGCCTACATCGCCGCCAGCCGGCAGATCACGATCCCCGTCCTGCTGATCGTCGGCAGCCACGACTCACTGTTCTGCAACACCAGCCGGCCCTGCGGCACCGGAGCGCAGCTGTGCCAGCGCACTCACGGCTTCTACTCGCCCGGCACACCGGTCGACACCCTCGTGGTGCCCGGCGCCGGGCACGCGATCGACTTGCACCGCGGCGCGGCTGCGGTGTTCACGGCGGCAAACCGGTGGATCAGCCGGACGGTGACGCGCACCGGGCCCCGTCCTGCTGTCACTACCTGCCGGCGCTGATCACCACGACTGCGGGGCCGTCCCGCGGTCGTCGCGCAGCCTGCCCCCGAAACCGAGAGGATCAAGGAGAAATCACGCCATGCACACCAACCCCGCCACCACCCATACCCATCGCGCCCGGCAGGGCTCCGGACGGCGCCTCGTGGCCTTATCTGCCAGCGCGAACACACCGCGTTCCCGATCGGCCCCCGCTGGCCGCGGCGATCATCTCTCGGACCGGGCCATTCGATCAATCTGCACCGCACGGTACTGCTGGCGTGCATGGCCATCACCACCTGGCTTGACCACCGGCACACCGCCCCCGCTGGTCGCGTCGTGCCGGTGATGACCGGCGCGGACCTGCAGAGCCACCACGACAGGCGAACTTCTCTTGAAAGGACCCCATGATGCACGCACATGCGGCTAGTCACCGGGCCGCCCGGCATACCCGACACCTGCCCACCACCACAGGCGGGCTCGACGATGCGCACCAGTTCTGGCCCGTACGCCGGCTGGCTGACTGGACCAGCGGCGATCACCACCGCCACGGCAAGACCCGGGCACAGCCGGATCCGATGGCACTCCTTGAGCAGGGCGCCCGGGACCGATGATGAGCGAAAAGCCATCGAGTGCCGCCGGCATCGCCGAACCGGCGATGCCGGCGGTACCGGATATCGCAGCCGCCGAGGCCGGGTTGGGGCAGCTGGATCGCCTCGCGCAGCTGTGCCGCACCGCGAACTTCGCCCGCCACTACCTCGAGGCCGCCGTCCTCCGCGACGCCAACCTGACCTGGACCAGCTACGACGTGCTGCACCTGACCGTCATGCACCGACCCGTCGACACCGGCGTGGTCGCCGCCCTGGCGCAGGTGTCCAAAGGCTCCGTCACCCGCTACGCCGCTGCTTTTATCAGACGCGGTCTGCTACGCCGCAGCGTCCCCACCAAAGACCGCCGCCGGTCCCTGCTCGCGCCTACCGCCGCGGGATGGGCACTCAATCAGCAGCTACGCGGCCAGCTCATCGCTGAGCTCAACACCCTGCTCGACACCCATGCTGGCGCCGGCCGGAACGACATTGACGTCTTGCGGCTCCTCATCACCGCACACCACCGATGACCTCCACCGGCCAGGAGTCAACATGATCATGTACAACACAACCATCGGCGTCGCCGCGGGCGCAGCGCTGATCCTCGTCCCGCGCTACTGGGCCTGGCTGCGCAACGAACGCATGCCCCTGCGCCTCGTGCGAGCACCGGCCGACCACCACGGCTGGGCCGCCGCGTTCGGTGTCCTCGGCCTGCTGCTGACCGGGCTCGGCGGCACCATGACCGTCACCCACCCGCTCGCCGAGGCCAAGCCCTATATCGACACCATCTTCGGCGAACCTGCCCTGATGCTCGGCGTGCTCTTGCTGGCCGCCGCTTGGCGGATCAGCCGCAGCAAACCGGTCCTGGACCCCGACCGGCTACCGGATGCGTTGGGTCCCGTCGGGGTCATCGTCTTCATCCTCGGGCTCGTCATGACCTGGTGCACCCTGGCCATCGTGCGCTTCGACGTCATCAGCGCTGCACCGTCCGAGGAACCCATCACCGGGCTGCTGCACCATCACCCCGCCATCGAGAACACGTTCTTCGCCGTCGTGCTCTACGGCCCCGCCGCGCTGGGTTGCCTGCTCTTCCCTTTCGCGGCCCGGCCCGGCAGCCGCCGCAGTTGGCAGGTGCTCTACTGGGCCTGGACCGTCGCCGGCATCGGGTTCGCGCTGTTCTCCGCGATGAACTTCTACACCTACACCGGCATGGTCGTGAACCTCACCGACGGGAGTCACTTCAGATGGTGAGGACCGGGGGCTTTCCGCCGGGAACCCAAGGGCTCGTTCTCGTATTCAGGCTGTCGCAAGTTCGTGGGTTCTGGTGATTCCGACGGTGTCCGCCAGCTCCGCTCCAGCCGTCATGGGGTTCGCAACCGAGCAGCGTCCTGGCCGGGCGGTCACCCGTAGAACGTCCGGTATTCTGTGTCGCGCTCACATAGCCGACCGCTTGTGCGACTCGCGCGGCGGTGTCCTCGCCAGCGCAGCGTCCGGCCGGCGTCGTTGATCAGCGGCACCATCCGCTCTCGCGGGCCGGAACCCCGCGACCTCTTGTCGCATCGCACGGGCAGCTTGCCGAACCGACCCAGATCCCACTTTGAGATCTAGACTTCGTACCTCGTTCACCCGCAGGCCTACGTCGGCCATCAGCCGGGCCGCTGCATAGTTGCGAGCCACGGGTGCGAACTTGCGGCAGGTGGTCGGGTTGCAGGCCCAGCCGGTGAACAACTGACGATCTCCCGCTTCGGTGGGCGGGACCCGCAGCCGGGCGTCCTTGCGCCCGCGGGGCCAGTTCATCTTGTCGAGCGGGCACTCGATCGCCCGCCCGGTCATCGCCTGCAAACTCGTTGGCTCGCGTCGGACGGCCTTGCTGACTCGACGATCCGTATCGACATCGGGCAGCTGGAGCAGATTCGAGCCTGGTTCGGCCGGCCTCTGTGGGAGATGGATCCACCGGACGCGGACGTGTTGTTCGGACGGTAGTTGCGCGGCGTCTCCAGCGGCACCAGATTCCCCCGTGCGCAATCCTTGACCGTGTATTTTTCGTTTCTTGAGCTGCGGCACAAGGTCGTGCCTACAGGTGGTGACGCCCGACAGCTCGCCAGACGCTCTCACCAGCAGCCATGCGACGTAGACGGCAGGTCAGGAGCACAACGTCCGAGAGGCCCTACATGACCATGATGGTTGTCCACCTCGCAGCGACGGCCGGCGACCAGGGTTCCCGGACCGCATGCCTGTCCGGGAAGCCGACCTAGTCAGCTCGCTCGTCTGCGAGCTGGCCGATCTCTCCGAATTCATAGCCGTCACAGCGAGCGCCGCCCGCTACGCCGATGACGTCGACATGACCGGTATCGAGCCCGCTGGGGCTTGCAACAACGGCTGCGCAGCCCACTGCCTCAACCCGCACATGGCACTGCCCTTGTTGGATGCCGCCGCCCGCGCGGAACCCACCGGCGACGACCTGACCGCGAGAACCGACCGCGCTCAAGCCGTCCGGAAGACGGCCGGCCACCTTGGTCCGCCGCACGCCGTGCACCGACGACTGCGCGAAGAAGTCCGCGTTCGTCAGAAGCGCGTTGGCCGGCAGACCCTGGACGACCGGCTGGTGGGGGCCTGTAGCGATCGGCGAGCTGAGGAAGGCCGATCCGGGGATTCCGCTCTCGAATTGCCGGACCGGCTGCACCTGTTGAACTAACGTGATGTGGCGCTCACCAATCCACGGGGCGCGTAATACCCTCGGTCGGTGATTAGTTCTCTACCCGCACCCGTCAAAGGCGACATTGGTGTTAGCGGCGTTGCTCTGATCGTCTATACGCAGCTTGGCTGGCATTTCAGACCACAGCCGATCGCGGACGTGGGGATCGACGCTCAGGTCGAGACGATGGTCGACGAGGTGCCCACTGGCCGTCTGCTGGCATTACAGATCAAGGCGGGCGGGTCATGGTTCGACGAGCTGACGCCTGAAGGCGACGGATGGATCTTTCGGGAGAGTTCGCAGAAGCATCGCCGCTACTGGCTGCGTTACCGCCTACCCGTGATCTTGGTGCTCTACGACATCGAGGCGCACGCCGCGTACTGGCAGTTGATCACCGCGGACACGGCGGTGCCGACGGGCGCGGGTTTCAAGGTGATGGTTCCTCGTGATCAGAAACTGGATGCCTCCGCAGCGGAGCCTCTTGCCGCCTTCGCAAGGCAAGCCCCGGACGATCCCTTCAGTACGTTGAGAGCGGACCTGCCTCCTTCGTGTGCGAGCTCGCTGGAGGTGCTGGCCGACACCGCGCCCGTTGTGGCGCAACAGATCGCTGAAATTCTGATAGACGGTAGAGACGACCCGGGGGCGGCCGTCCGGCGGATCCTGAGCAGCGACACACCGGTTTGGCCATGGCTGGCCTGGTCCGCCGTGAGCGAGTACGCCGGCGAGTTCGGACTGACTACGCTCGCGGCGGACTGCATGCTCCGAGCCCTCCACGCTGCTGACGATGATCCGGTATCCGGGCGGCTCGCGGCGTACGCCGGATTTCATCTGGTCAACGAGCATCCCGACCGGGCTCAGGACCTGTTCACCCAGGCTGTTGATACGCCAGACGCAGCCCTGCTCGCCGCGCTCGGCCTTGCTGCAATCGAACACGGTCAACAGAAGGGGCCTATTCCTATCCCCGCGATCGTGTCTGAGCGGTCAGAGCAGGCAGCGACTGATGCCACGATTCAGCGGTTCCTTGCCGACCATGCGGGACTCAGCGGAGACGCCGAGAGGGCGATCACTCACCACGAACGTGCCCTAGCGTTGGCCCCGCACTCTGCGGCGCAGATGCTTGCGCTGGCCGAGGCCCTACTGCGGCGGTCACAGCCGGAATCGGGCACGACGAACCTGAACGACTATCGGCGGGCCGCCCAGCTGGCATCAAAGGCCCGGGATGCGCGCCGCCGGTGCTGGGCCGACAGCGTGCCAGCCGCGACGATTCTGTTGCAATCCCTCGGGCTCAGTGGCGACGAACGCTCCGCGATCCGAGTTGCCACTCCCGGCCCCGACGGTGAGGCGACCGAGACGGAAGCGGCGTCACCGGCCCTGGCCTTTTACGCTGCCCGGCTGTGCTACGAACTCGGTGACACTTCCTCCGGTGACCAATTTGCCGACGTCATCGCTGCCGCTAACCTGCCGTCGTGGATCGCTCACTGCGCTGCGGTCAAGGCGTCGAACGGCGACACGAGCGCCGAAGAACAGATCGGACGTTGGAACGAATTTCTGGCGACCGACGCACCGGATGACCAACGCCTGGTGGCGCTCAACAACCTAGCTGATCTTGGAGTCTGGCCTCTCGCCGAACTCGACCGGCTGCAAGTCGCTGGCTATCTAACCCCGGGAACCTACGACACCATCCACGCCCAAGCTCTCTCCGTCTCCGGCCGGCACGAGGAAGCGTTCATCCTGCTGCGCCGCAACCATCAGAACAGCAGCATCACCGCCGAATCGTATGCCCGCCAACTCGCACAGCGAGACCTCATCGACGAGAGCATCCGCGTGTGCGAGGAAACGGCCCACCGGTTCGGCGACCCGCGCTTCGACCTGCTCGCCCTGGACATCCTGAACCAGGCTGGACGCATCGATGAAGTCATCGTCCGGGCCACTGAACTACTCGGCCACGACAACCTGCCCTTCAACATGCGCCACCGGCTACGGCTCAGGCTGATCGACGTCCACGGAAATCGTGAGGACTGGTTCAGAAGCGAACGCCTCGCGGCGACCGGACTCGCCGAGATACGACGCCACGTACACGGTGAGACCACGTCCGCGAGCCTCGAAGAGCCCCTCATCCCCGCTCGCGCGGACCTTGACGCCCGTCTACGCGACTACAGCTGGGCACTCATCCTCAGCAAATACCGGCGTGGCCAGATTGACGAAGCCACCGCGAAACTCAACATGCTCCAGGCATCTCCCGTCACCAGCATAGAGATCGCTACCTGGGCGGACCTGCACCGGACTCAAGGCTGGACGACAGCGACCGCGGAACAAGCGCTCTCCCTCGCTACCCAAGACGGCATCGTCACATCGGTGACCGGGCCGATTCTGCTGTCTCTTCTGCAGTCCTGCCACGACCCGTCCGCTACCGACGACGAAACCGGCGAGGTTGGTCACGGAGCCGTCGCGGTACCCGTGAGCGAAGACTTCTTAAGTCGACTCGGCGAAGCGTGGGCCAGCTTTGTCGCCCGCAACCCTCCCGGAGTGCTCACCCTCAACCTCGACGATCCGCAGTTCACCAACAAGATCGGCGATCTCTTACGTCCGCGAACCATCGGCCTCGAACAGGCGTTGACTGCGGTCCGTGCCGGCCAGTTCCCCCACGGCATCCTCAGCGCTGTAGCACGCCGGCCCTATCTACACAGCTTGGTTCAAAATGCAGCTGGCCTGTTCAATGCCGTCAACCCGCTAGCTGAAGTCCAAGACCGAGAAGTCGAGGCCGCCCGGGACGCTCTCGGACACGCCATCTCTATCGAGGGCAGCGCCCTCTATCTGGCTGCGGCGGCAACCCCGCTCTGGCCTGTCTTACGCGACGTCTTCCTGGACTTCCGCATCGCTCAACCCGCCGCGCGCGATATCCACATCAGCCATATCGCTGCCCGCGACACCGCCAATTCCGCCGGGACAATCGGCGCCGACCCACGTAGCGGAACGCTTTTCCTCGCCGCCTCTGATGACGCCACACGACAGCACGAGCTAGAAGCAAGCGCCGCGGTCCTGCGCGCGAGCCAAGAGTGTCGACCCACCGGGGTAATAGAACCCGTTCTTAACCGCGGTCCGCAGCCCGAGACGACCGAGCCGTGGCTGGCGCCGATCGACGTTGCCCTACAGCACAACATCGCCCTTTACAGCGACGACGCCGCACTACGCGCTATCGCCACATCAGTCGGTGTCCACGCCTTCGGCAGCCTCGCCCTGCTTGAAGTCCTGATGGAACGCGGACACACCGACGCCACCACAACCGAAACGGTCATCGAGAAGCTATTCCTGAGTAACGCGGTAGACCTGCCCAACATCTGGCCGCTGCTGCTCGCAACTGCCCGCCGTCCGGGCGGCACCATCACCCGACCAGTGTTGATGAACCTCACCCGCTCAGCGTTCTGGCGAGACATCGGGCAGGACCGCTTCGTCAACGCCGTCTCCGTTCTCGCTCAAGAGGTTGGCCGCGCACCGGAGCACATCGCCACTCTGACCAGTGCCATGGCCGCCGGGCTGACCACCACCTTCGGACCACCGGACCAAGTTCTCGCAATCCTGGCGACAGTGATGATCGTGCAAGCAACTGAGCTCACAGCTGACGCCGTGGCCCCCGTACTCCAAGCCGTCGTAAAGGTCGCCGGCCAGCACAGCGCTGATGTCTCAGGCCCTCTCCGACAGAACCTCGTCGCGACCTTCACCGATCCTGAGGGCGACTTCGTCATGTCTACCGGCGAAGCGGAAAGGCGCACGGACGGATTGCTCGTCTCTATGCGCGACGGCAGACAACTTGAGACAGACGATCAATGACGGCTGAATATTTGCGGCCCGCATGCGAGCCACCAGCTACATGTATCTCATCGGAGAAATTGTGATTCCGACGCATGGCCGTTACGGCAGTACGTCGCGGGTCGTAGGTGTGGTCGTGCTTGGTCTGCTGCTCCGCGCGCCATCGCCATCGCCGACTGATGGTGGTGACTCGCCGACCTGGGCGGACCAGCTCGAGGCGTGGGCAACGCTGGGCGGTGCGATTGTTGCGCTGGCCGCTGCCATTGCGACGTTCTGGCTGCTGATTCATCAGATCCGCGAGACTCGGCTGGCCCGTGGAGCGGCGCATCAAGAACGGGTTGAGGCTGCAGCCGACCGAGAACTGGCCCGTCAAGATCGCGAACTCGCTACAGCGGAAAGGCGTGATGCCGAAGCTGCCCAGGCGAGAACTGTCATCGTGGGTGGCATTTCAGCTGACGCTACACGAAAGCGGCACCAGGAAGCTCTCATCCTGCAGCGGGCCGCTGCTTGGATTGAGAACTTCGGGGCGGAGCCGGTGACGGACGTAACGTTCGTCATCTCTACGGTCAGCACGCCTAGCAACCCTGTGGATGCAACAACCAATGAGCACATGTCTGTCCTCGCCCCGAGAGAGCGGCTAGATATCTCTTGGGAGAAGCCGCGGAAGGGGGAGGCGCCACCCATAGGCATAGCTGATAGCTACTACCGAGATGAGACTGGCGGGCATCTCATTCGAGTGGAGGCGAGGTTTACAGACATTGCGGGACGCCGCTGGGTTCGTGTCAACGGCGGACTGCCGGCCCGAGTATTCGATCGGCAACCGTGATCTCATCGAACGATGGCTGGTCTCCGAACGGTCTGTGGCCGCCGACCTTCCGATGGGGTCGGAGGCCGCTAATTCCTGGCGTAGTCCGCAAACGGCATGGGCTTCGGTGGTGTCGAGCATGTCTTCGATGGGTTGAATGTGGCCGCGGCGGTAGAGGTCACTAGCGTGGGGGTCGGCGGCGTAGCGGGTGGCGTCGATGACATCATGCAGGTCTTCGGCATCGACGAAGACGGCAGCGAACAGGCACGTGCCGGGGTGCTGGTGCACGCGGATGAATGCTTCGTCGACGAATGCGACCGGGTGTGCGGTCATGGCCGGATCCCGTTCCGCCGGCAGACAAGCACGGTGATCCAGCAGGTCGTGCGGTCACGCAGGCGGGTTTCAGGCATGGTCTGCCTCCGGCTCGGAGCGGTCGAACGGTGGGTCGAGCTCGGGGTCCTCGAGGACGCGTTGCTGTGCTGCCTCGGCGTGCGCGGTGAGGTCGTGGGGGACGGGCCGCGCGTGGGGTTGCGGGCGGGTGGCGTCGATAGCGCGGACCCGGGCCGCGGTCGCGCGGACAGTGTCGGCAAGGCTGCTTGCATCGTCGGCGAGGTTCTGTGCACGGCGGGCGGTTTCGGCGGCGGCGGCGAGTCCGGCGTAGCGGGTGGGTAGCGCCTCGGTGTACCAGCCGGTCCACGTCTGGTGCTGGCCTTCGAGGTCGTGAACGCGGTCGCGGGCGGTGTCGATGCGCCCGCGCGCGGAGGTAAGCCGGCCCTGCAACTCGTCGACGGTGGTGTCGGCACGGAGTGCATCGGTCTTGGCATGCTGGTGGCTGATCGCAGCCCGGGTCTGCAGGGGACCGGCGTGCCACCACCGCGGCTTCATGGTGTCGGCGTGGCGGGCGGCGGACGCAGCGGCGGTCTGGGCGGTGGCCAGGTCAACGCGGGCGTCGCGTAGGTGATTTTCGGCGCCGACGAGTTGGGTGTGGGCCATACGGAGCTGCCCGGCCACGTATGTGGGAGCGCTCTGATCGGCCTCGCGTTGCGCGGCGATGAGCGCGCGGAGCTGGCCATCGGTGGCGGTACTGATCTGCCCGGAGAGTGTGGCGACCCCGAGGACGGTTTGCGCGCGTTGCCAGGCGCCCCAGCGGCCGACGTCGCGGGTTGAGGGCTCCGGGCCGATGGGGTCGTCGCTGGTGATGGTGTAGCGGTCGCGGTAGGCGGCGATGACGGCGGCACGGCTAGCCCACTGCCGCCGCCCCGGGTCGTCGTCGGGCAGTGGTCCTAGCGCCGTGGCCCAGGCGGGTTGGTCGGCGGCGGCTTGCTGGGCGAGGGCGTCGATGCGGGTGTCGCAGATGGCCGCGACCTGCTGGAGCTTGTCGCCGATGTCGCTACTGGCAGCGGATATTCGCTGGGTGTAGGTGCCGGCTTGGGTTGGGCTGAGGGCGATGGATGGGTCGGGTACGACGTCGCCGTATTTTTCGTGGATGCGGTAGCCGAGTACGGCTGCGACGTCGCGGGCGCTGTGGAGTTCTCGCTCGGCTGCTGCTGTGGCGAGGACATATTCGGGGTCGTATCCGGCAGCGGCGAGGGTCTGCAATCGGAAGGCGAGCACGGACATGGCCGGGTCGGCGGCGAGGTTGTCGGCGACGGCGGGTCCGGCCACGCGCCGGACGATGGCGGTGTATTGGTCGGTGCTGGTGCGGGCGGTGAGGTCGTCGTAGATGGGTCCCCAGTGCCGCAGGGTGTCGGCGTCGGCCCACAGGGTTTGTTCGGTTTCGGTGCCGGAGCGGTCGGTGCCGTCTCCGCGCAGGATCTCGGCGAGCACGGTGATCCCGGCGGTGACCGGTGCGGGTGGGTGCGCTTCGGGGGGTTCGTCGGCGGTGACAACGGCGAGTTGGTTGAGGAGCCGGCCGCGGGTGGCCATGACGTAGAGCCGGGCGCGGGTGGTCGCAGCGTCGATGATGGCGCGGGCGACGTCGACGGTGCGGCCTTGCGCGGAGTCGACCGTGGCGGCGTAGGCGAGCTGGACGTGGTCGGCGACGTAGTCGCCGGGGAGCACGGTGGTGGCGTGGTCCGTGGTGTTCTCGACGAGGAGAGCGCCGTCGGGACCGAGTTGGAGGATGCGCCATTGGGTGCGGTTGGCGACGAACGCGTCGCCGGCTTGCAGGGTGCGGTTGTTGCGGCGGGTGACCATCAGGTCGCCGGCGCCGGCGTGGGTGCCGTCGGCGAGGGCGACGGTGGGCCCTGGTTGCACGATCCCGGCACGGATGAGCAGGCGCCGGGCCTGGGTAGCAATGTCGGCGGCTTCGGCCTCGGTTTCGACGAGGATGAGGCTGGTACGGCCTTGCAGGACGTCGGCGGCCCACCCGTCGAGGACGTGTGAGATGAGGTCGGCGCGGTGTCCGGCGATGACTCGGCCGCGGCGGTCGTATTCGGCGAGGACGGTGGTGTCGCCCTCGCGCAACCGCAGTGAGGCCGGGCCTTCCCACGGGTCGGTGAAGCGGCGAACCTCGCGCAGCTGCGTGGTTGTCCCGAGGGAGGCGAGGTAGCGGAACATGCCGCCGGGCCCGATCGTGGAGATCTGTTCGGGGTCACCGACCAGGATGAGCTTCCCGCCGACGGGTGCGAGGAGCTGGCTGAGGCGCACGAGGTCGAGGGTGGAGGCTTGCGAGGCTTCGTCGATGATGACCCACTGGCCGGGTTGGAACGCCCAGTCGGCTGGGGTGGTGCCCTCGGGTGGCATCGTCTGGGCGTGCAGCCACATGGCGATGTTCTCGGTCCGGATGCCGGGCTGGTCGCCGTCGCGGGTGGCGTCGGCGAGGACGAACGCGGCGTTCTGCCCGACCGTCAGTCCGAGCACGGGTATGCCGGCCTGGCGTGCAGCGACACCAACAGCACGTTGCAAGTAGGTTTTGCCGGTGCCGGCCGGGCCGACGATGCCGGTGGCCCGCCGGTCGTCCCCGACGGCAAAGTGCAGTGCGGCGCGTTTCTCATCTGACAGGTCGAGCCGGTCAGCGACCGCCTCGAGCAGCGCCCGGGGTGCTGCGGCGGCGCCGTGGCCGGTGGCGTAGGCGATGAGTTCCTTTTCGGCGGCCAGGACCGGTTCAGTGGATAGCTTGAGGTCCCGGTGGCGGCTGTAGATGCTCTGCCGATCCGAGCTGCGGATCAGCGTTTCGCCCCACTCGAGCAACGCGGGCGGGGTCAGCACCCGTAGTCCGCCGGCCCGGGTCTGGACGGCATGGGCGGCGTAGCGCTGCACTTGCTGCCAGTCGGAGCGGCGGTCCGTGGTCGGGCTGACGTGCAGCTGACGGCCAATAGCTAGTTCAAGGTGGTCGACGCTGAACACGGCCCGTTCGGCGCTGAGTTCGTCGACGGCACGTTCGATGGCCAGGTGCGGCAGACGCCGGACCGCGGCGGTGACAACCGCGGACCGCTGCTCGTCGCGCTCCAGACCAAGCTGGACCGCGGCGGCGTCCAAGTCCTGAAGCCGTACGCGCTGGCCGGTGCGATGGCGTTGCGCGAAGCGGATGACCTGCCGTGCTTGCTGGCCAACCGGGTCGACGGTGCGGCCTGCGGCGATGCGACGTACCTCAGCGGCGGTGTTGAAACCCGCTTGCCGGTCCTCGCGCTGCCACCGGGTGACGGCTTCGAGGGTGGATTCGGGACCGTCCTTGGGGCGACGGGTGCGCAGCGTGGCGTCCTGCGCGGAGCGCCGCCATCGGCCGGTGGGGATCCATTCGCGGCCGGTGCTGGGGTCGCTGTGGCGGCCGTCGAGTTCGGCCTCCACGGCGCCGCGCCGTTTCGAGTAGTGCAGGATCGCGCGCGGGTCGAACCCAACGATCTCGCGGATCGGCGAGCCGGCGCGGGCGGCGAACCGGACCCCAAGGCGTCGGCCGAGTTGGTGTTCGACGGCGCGTTCGTAGGCGATTCGGGCGCCGATGGTTGCCTGGTAGAAGGCTTTGCTGTCGAGTGCGAGCCACGTCTCGCGGCCGTCGCGGACGACGCGGACCTTCGAGCTGACGATGATGTGGGAGTGCAGCTGCGGGTCTTTCTCCCGGGACATGCGGTGGTCGAAGACGGCGGCGGCAAGGCCGTCGGTGTCGACCTGCACAATGCCGTTAGTACCAAGCCGGGTGAACGCCCCGTGGGCTCGCAGGTGCTCCAGGGCGGCGCGCACACCGTCGTGGTGCGACGCCATCACGTCGCGTTTGACCTGGTCGTCTCCGAACGCCCACAGCAGGCTGACGCTCTTGACCGGGGAAACAGTGACGTCGAACCCGGCGACCGGGTGGCGTTCCGGGGCGGTCCAGATCCGCAACCACACCTGGGCGATCTGCTCGTAGGTGGCATCTTCGGGCAGCGCTTTCCACGCCTTTTCGACGGCGGCTTGGCGGCCATCGTCGTCGAGTGCCTCGAATTTGCGCCACAGCCGGCCGAGCTGTTCGCCGGTGTCGGGGTGGCTGCCTTCGCCGATGAGGTTCTGCAGTTGCTTTTCGGTGACCTGTCCGTGCACGCCGAACAAGGCTGGGCTTTGGCCGGCCCACCAGCCGGGCGCCTCACCGTGCGCGCGAGGGTCGGCGTGGTAGGCCACCGCGGCGCTGGCTCCGGCGGGCCGGAAGTCGTGTCGGCCGGTGGCTACCTGCTGGGTGAGGTAGGCGATCCCGGCCCCTGGCGAAATGCGGGTTACCGAGAGCATACCGCCGAGCGTAGGCACCCGGCAGACGCCTTTGCGACATTGGAATGCCAGGGGGTGTGCTAGTTCTGAGAAGGGGTTAAGAGTGACCTGATATTTGAGCTGATCAGAGATGGTGTGAGCAATGTTGAACGATTTGGTGACCATTTACAACTAACATTCAACGATTGCTAGGTGTGGAGGGCTGGCCTACAAAATAGGTAGCGTCGATGGCATGGCTAGCAAAAGCACTAACAAAGCTATTGAGGTGTTGGAGCGGCGGCACGTGGCGGAACGTACGGCGCTGAAAGCGGCGACGGATGCCGGTGCGGCGGTCCGCCGCGCGCAGGAGCGACGCGCGGCGGAGCTCGCGCGGCTGGATGCGGTTGTGGTGGAGGCGGAGCAGGGCGCGGATATCGCGTTAGCGGTGCTGGCGTCGCTGGTGGCTCCGGATGTGGCGGCGCTGCTGACGGAGGAAACTCCGGCGCGGGTGCGGCAGGGGCAGCAGCGGGCGTCGGCGCAGGATGTCGCGGCGCGGGTGGGGGAGCTGACTGATTCCGTGGTGCCGGTGGCGCGGCGGCGGGGTCGTCCTCCGGGTGGCGCAGTGTGGCCCGGTGGCGGTGACGTCGCGACCTTGGCGAGCGTTCCGCCGGCGGGAATCGAGAGAGCGGGCGCGCAGGTGGGTGAGCAACTTGAGGCGGGCTGAACGAGTGCTCGGACTTCTCAGCGCAGCAACGCGAAAGCGGCGATCAGCAGTAAGGCGGCAACGATGGCAAGAGCCGCGCCACCGAAGGCGAGTATGTGACCGATGCGTGCCACGCGGCGGCCGGTCTTGTCGTTGTTGATCAGTGGCATGGTGTCTCCCGGTCCGGCGCGGCGGGCGTGTCGGTAAAGGCTATTCCGTAGCTGGCGAAGATCGCTTCGATGCGGCGGGTGGTCCGGGTGTTGCCGGGATTCGCGGATCGGGTGAGGGGTTGGATGCGTGCGGCGATGGTGGCTAGGACGTCGAGGGTGATCGTGGCGCACGGCTGCGGCGTGGTGGACGTGGTGGACTCCCGATGGTGAGTGCCTGTCGGTTGAACGGGGAGGCGCGGCGCGCTAATCTGGCGGTTGGTCTTCAGACCAGCGCGCGAGCGCTGGTGTGTTGCCTGGTGTTGGCCGACGGACCTTGCCGGGTACATCCCGCGAGGGGTGTCCTCCTTCGGGGGGCCGTCGGCCTTTTACGTGCGCGGGTCCGGCAGGGATGCGGGCCTGAGTGGTGCGGCGGTGAGCGGTCGGCGCGGCAGCCCGGAGCAGCGTGCTCGATGCGCGCCGATCCGGCCGCAGTCGGCGCATGACTGCTCACCTCGGGACTGGGGGCTAGACGTGCGGCGGCCGGGGAGTCAAGGACTCCCCGGCCGGTGCACGGGTTAGAACGGGATGTCGGCCTCGTCAAGGTCGTACGCGGTCGACGCGCCTTCCTGGATACCGAGGATGGCGGGCAGGTCGCAGATGCCTTCGGTCTCGGCGTCGGCCGTGAGGATGTCGGCGAGGTCTTCGGGAACGTGCGCGTACGGGCGGACGAAGTCGATCACGATCGCGGGGTCCTTGACTTCGCGGAAGTCTCCGCCGATCTCCAGGCTCGGGCAGGGGAAGCCGCTGCCGTCGCCTGCGAGGTAGACGTGTGCCCAGAACGAACCGAAAGCTTTCTCCCACCCAATGACAACGCTGTTGACGGTCTCGCTGCACACGTCGATTTCGTGAGTGCTCACGCTTGGTCTCCTGTGGTTTTGTGTTCCTGGTGTGTCAGCGTTTGCCGTCGCTGACAAATAGAAGCCTATCAGTATTTCATTGTATTTGTCTATGCTTAACGGGGAAAGGAATGCTATTTCCCCGTTGTTCTTTCGAATAGCGCAAGTCGCAATCCGTGCTGTCTACGCAGCTGGGATGGCGTGGGCTTTTGGGGTTGAGGCGTTTTTTCGGCCGGTGGCGGCGAGCTTGCTCGCCAGGTTGCGTGGCGGCGGGAGCCAAATTCGGTGCGGGGGGTTTCGGGTAAAAAAATTCTGTGGGGTGTGCAGAATTTATTTACCCGCCCGCGGCGGATTTGGTGGACGTCGTCGCGCAACCTACCCTCCTGGCGTAGCCAGTGGCCGGGAAAGGTCTCTGCAGTGCGGCCGAAGGCCGCTCCGGTCTACCGGCCCGCTAGGGCCGGCCGGGGTAGGCGGGTCCAGGCGCCGGCCTGTATCTGCGGCTTGTTGTTGCCCGGCAGTCCGCGGAGGGCCGGTGGCCCTCCGCGAAGGCACGGCTATCGGCGCCCGTAGCCCATAACGACGCGGTACTCCCGGTAGTCGGCGGGGTCGGCCGGGTTGAAGAACTCCTTCTCACCGACCAGCACGCAGCGGCTGTGGTGGCGCTCGGGGCGGGCGTCCTGACGCTGACGGCGGTCGGCGAAGGGCAGGCTCTGGTACATGGCGTCGCCTCCTGGCGGTGCGATCGGTATGCGACGGCCGCCGGTGAGTGCCCGGGGCTGCCGCGCTGACGGGCCGGTGTGGGATCGGCGTGCGCGGACGGCGGCAAGCCAGCTCCTGAGTCAAAAGATCTTGGAAGCGCAGCACTCCTGGCTGACGGTGAATGACGGTGCTGCGCTTCCACGATGTTTTGCGGGCTTGCCACCGCCGGGCGGGTCGGTCATCGCTGCGGAATCGACGAGCGCGCCCCCGGGCACTCGGTGGCCGACCGCATCTCGATCGCCGCTAGGCGGCAGCCAAGGAATCGACTGCCTCGCCAGCCGTCAGCGCGGCACGGCCGCGAGCGCCACCTCTGCTGCGTGCCGGGCGGCGAGGTACGCGGGTCGCGCCCGGTGACCCCGACGGCCAAAGTGTTCCGAGCCGTGGCGGGCGACCGCCTGCCCTGCCGGCGTAGCCGGTGGGCCGGGAAATGGTCTCTGCAGTGCGGCCGCAGGCTACGCGGCCTACCGACCTGACAGGCGCTGCTTGGTGGGCTCGTTCGCACCGGACGCGAGGTCGTGAGTGCGGGCCCGGTCGGCCCAGACGTGGCAGCGCCATCAGGCACCGCCGTGTCCAGGTCGACCAGACCCGGAAAGTTCTAGGCGTCGAGGCCGAATTTGTGGCCGAGCTCCGGGCCGAGTTGCACGGCGGCGACTGCGGCGGGCAGGTGGCGGTGTTGCCACCCGTCGAGGGCGGCGGTCAGGTTGGCGCCGTATTTGCGGTGCTGGGTGAGCGCGGCGGTCAGACCGGCTGCTTGCTCGATGCCGTTGTTGGCCCCGCGTGCGGTGTGCGGGCGGACCGGTGCGAGGGCGTCGCCGAGCAGCACCGCGTGGCCGGCACCGACGGGCCACACCATGCGGGTCGGGGGGTCGATGTCCATGACCGCGGCAGCCATCCGGGTGCCGGTGGCGTGTACGAGGGCGGCTTGCTCGTCGGGCAGGTACTGCTGGGCGCTGGTGTCGACCGCGGCGCGGGCGGTGTCGGTGACGTGCTGGGGCAGGGCGAATACGCGCCGGGTCGGTGGGGCGCCGAAGAAGTCGCTGTACTGGGCAGCTGTGGCGCCCAGGTAGAAGGTCCAGTCGACGCCGCCGGGGATGGGCGCCACGTTGAACTGCATGCCGCTGCGGGAGGGTTCGAAGCGCAGGAAGTCTTGCAGGCCCGGCTGGGTGCTGCTGGTCTGGCCACGGTGCGCGACGTAGCCGGCGTAGCGCAGCTGCCGGTGCGGGTCGAGCAGCCGCCTGCCGGTTGAGGCGCGGCCGTCGGCGAAGACCACCAGGTCGGCTTGCGCGGTGTCGCCGTCGGCGAAGTGCAGCAGCGGTCGTCGGGGTTCGCCGGTCATGCCGGTGACCCGGTGGCCGGTGTGCAGGGTGCCGGCGGGCAGGCGGCGGGTTAGGGCCGCGTGCAGCAGGGTCCAGGTGGTGTTGCGGCCGGCGTACAGGTGGCGGTGTTCGGATTCGGGCCGGCGCCCGCGGACGGTGATGTCCATGACCGTCTCGGAGTCGTAGCGGACGAACTCGTCCTGGGGGACGCCGAGCTGGTCGAGGATGTCCAGCGACGAGTGCTCCAGGCCGATCAGCCCGCCGCCGAGGGGGGCACTGGCCGGGGCGGCCTCGTAAAGGGTGACGTCGTCGAATCCCGCGTGTTGGAGTAGCAGTGCTGCGGTCGGGCCGGTCAGTGATCCGCCGACGACCGCGACGCGCAGCCCGGTGCCGGTGCGGCTGCTTGCGGTGGGGTGCGTACTCATGCAGTGGCCTCCGTGGTGCGAACTGGCGCGACTCGCGCCGGTTGCACCGGCGCTGCCGCGTTGACGAGGCCACGGGGGGAACGGCGCGGGCGGTGGCAGGCAAGCCAGTCCTTGGGTCAAAAGATCTTGGAAGCGCAGCGCTGCTGCCGGCAATTGATGACTGGTGCTGTGCTTCCAAGATGTTTTGCCGGCTTGCTGGCCACTGCCGGGTCGGTCATCACTGCGGACCGGCGAATGCGGCGGCCCGCAGTGATGACCGCCGCATTCGCCAGTTCTGCTGTGCAGCGCAGAGGCCTACGCCGATGCACCGCGTCGGCCGGGCACCGCGCCTTGCCGGATGTGCGGAGTCGCACGGCAGAGCGGTGTGCGGGATGTTCCAGCGGATGGCCGGTGCACGACATAGCGGCGCGGGTCCGCACCCGCTACTGGTCGTGCGGCGTTGAGTTTGCGGCTGACGGGTACGAGCCTGGTGGGGACGCCCGGTTAGTACGCACGGTCGATGCGGTCGGCGATCACCATGAGTACCGCGTGGGCCAGGTCGATCCCGCTGCCTCCGCGGCCGGTCCGCACGAGGTCGTCGTCGTGGACTGGCTCGCAGCCGATCCAGAACCCATCGACCTTTACGGCGGCGACCATCCCACCGGCGTCGTCGTCACCGCCGCCGTCGTCGACGTGGGCGAAAAGCTCGGTGACGCCATCGCCGAACGTCCACCCGAAGGCGGCCGGGTTCTTGGCGACCACCTGCATCAGGTCGCAGACGGTTTCGACCGTCGCCGTCCACTCGGCGCGTTCCTCCGGGTCGGCGCCTAGCACGTGGCTCCCGGTCAGCCATGCCTGCTGCTGGTCTTGGTTGACGATGACCAGCGGTTTGCCGGTCCGGTCACCGGGCAGCCGGTCGACGATCGACTGCGCCCACGTGCGCAAACCTTCGCGGCTGCTGTAGACGACGACGTTCTCGACGGCGGCGCCCCATTCGCCGTTGCGCAGGCGGCCGTAGCCGGCCAAGTAGCTGGGGGCCACCAGATGAGCGCGTTGACTCTCGACTGCACCCCATTCGATGTTGTTTATGGCGGGACTCCTGGTTCTTGTCCGTGGCCGGCCGTGCGCCGAAACCACTCGACGCCCGACCCGCGATGGGATCGAGCGCCGAGAAGCGTCGGGACGGTCTGAGTTCGGTTGTTACGGTGTTGGTCTCTGCCGGTCTGCAGCCGGGTGCAGCTGATCTGACCACCAGCGGACGACGCGGCGTCAGCGCGGCACGATCTCCTCACGGCGCGACGGACACGACTGCTTCGCGCGACCGTGGAGCTGGTCAGGCAGCTCTGTCGTCACGCTGGGCGCGACGACGTAGCTCACGCAACGACAGCGGGAAGCTGACACCGGCGCGGCGTTCCTTCAGAATCGCCACGTCACCGAGCAAGCGCCGCAGCTCGTCTTCGTGGGCTTCGGCTACCAGGTACCGCTCGGGCGCCACCTTCAGCAGATGCAGCCATTGGCGTTGCCCAGCACGTACGCAGACACCGAAACAGTTGTTGTGCGAGAAGCCCTGTGCATACAGCCGCGGTGGCGTCAGGCCAACAGCCGTCGCCCACTCCAGCATCTGGTCCTTACTGAGATAGGGCGGCTCGCACAACGGGAAGCGAACGGCCCACGGGGACCAGCCCCGCGCGATGGCAGGCACCCGGCGCCGCCGTCCCCACGAGCTCTCGGGTGGGCTGCTCGCTCCAGTCGATCCCGACGTACAGCACGGTGCGGTCCGGGTCGGCGTGCTCGGTCAACCATCGCCGACAGGGTTTTTGCTTCAGGTGCACCGAGCAAGGAGCTATGCGGGAATTCCCGACGAAGCGCTGATCGGCGAAAACCTGCCACGGGGTGCGGCCGTCAGCGACGATCACCGGCTCGACACCGAAGTGGGCCCCGGCGTCTGCGACGAAGCGCCACAGATCGGGGTCCTCGGCTTTGGTGTCGGCGGCGAGCAGGATGAGATTGTCGGTGCCGTGCTCTTCAGCGACGCGCATGGCGGCGGCCCAGCTGCCGATGCCGCCCGAGAACTGCACGACGTGCAGAGTGCCTGCCGGGTGCGGTGCCGCGCGCGAGGTCGTTGGCGGTTCGCCGCGAACGGTCAGGCTCATGTGGGCAGAACGCTCACCGTGTCCGTCAGCGGCGGGTGACGTCGTCTCGGTCATGGCTTGACCGCGGCGAGGGTGCGCAGCTCGACGGCGCGGGTGAAGACGCCGCGGTCGGGCACGCTCCAGCCGTCGCCGCACCGGACGTGCTCTCGCCCGTCCTGGTCGACCACGACGTACCACCCTTGCTCGCCGCGCGTCTGACGCTGGGGGTCCACCGGCCCGTGCTCGTCGAGGTAGGCCGCGACTCGAGCGGTGGCCTGCTCTCGTAGACGCGTGGTCCACCGGCATGCGGTGCTGGTCGACCAGCCAGGGTGTTCGCAGGATTGGCAGACGAGTGAGTCCGCGGCTGCGGCAACGACGTCCGGATCGACCCGGCCGGGGTAAGGTCGGAAACGGTAGGTGTCGACGTGCCGGTCGCGGAAGTCAATCGGGCCGGGCCGGTCGCCGTCGCGGTCGTACGGGTAGCGGTAGGCGACGCTGGCGAGGTTCTCTCTCCACAGCATTCGACCGGTCTTGTCTGCCTCGCCTGGCGGGGTGATCTCCCACGCTAGGGCGGCGGTCAGAAGCAGGTCGAGGTGGTCACGGCTGACGATCCAGGCGCTCATCAGTGATCCTTTTCGTTCTGGGGGTAGCGCGGCTCGGTGACCGCGGGACACGTCTTTGCGGGGGCGGCGCATGAGACGTGGTGGGCTGAGGGTTTCGGCGCCCTGGTGGTGGTCAGTCATTGGGAAGTTGCCCGGCCGGTGTGAACCGGCCGGGCAATCTGTGATGACTACGGCTACAGAGTGGGCAGGGCCTGCTCTGTGGTTTCGGTCGTGACGGTGAAGCCGTTCGTGATTCCGGCACGCAGGGCATCCGCCACGGCGTCTTCGTCAGCCGTCTGTCCGTGCAGCTGCTCGTCGGTGACGGTGAAGGCGACTGTGTACGTGGTCACGGGAAGCGGGACCTCGTCCAGCTCGTAGGTGTCGATGAGCTCTTGGTAGAGGCGGCGGTACTCGCCGTAGCCAAAACCGAGGTCGTAGGCTTTCCTGATCGCCTTCTTCAGACGGGCTTTTGTGACGAACGGGTCGACGCCCTCGGCCGCGGTGAACCGCTCGGAGACGGCGTCCGGGGGGCTGCAAAGCTTGCAGGACGGATCGTTGCATCCGTCGTTGGATGTGGAGCGGACGGGCTTGAAGGACAGCCCGTCGTTCAAAGCCTGCCTGGTGATGTT
Organism: Winogradskya humida; assembly: GCF_016862215.1. Lineage (GTDB taxonomy): Bacteria > Actinomycetota > Actinomycetes > Mycobacteriales > Micromonosporaceae > Actinoplanes > Actinoplanes humidus. The sequence continues at coordinate 89,917 of NZ_BOMN01000113.1, read as the reverse complement.
CTCGGCGGTGGAGCACCAGTTGTTGTCGCTGGCGTGTCGGCGGATCCTGGCCAGGACGTCGGACAGGTAGACCGAGCCCTGCGGGGCGGCCGGCCGCCCGTCACCGGCGGAGGTCTGCTCGGCCGGGGTGGCGAGCGTGTTCTGGTCGATGATGTTCTCGGTCATGCTGGGTGCCTCCATCAGGCTGGAGCTGATGCGGCCCGCCCTGCGGGATCGGGTGATCCCGGCGCTGGGGGTGCCGCGCTGACGGGGCCGGTCAGAGCCCGCACATGGGCTGAGGGGTGCAAGCCCCGTCCGAGTCAGAAGATCTTGGCGTCGAGCAGCGCGAGACGGTGTGGGCCAAGATGTTCTGCCGGGGTTTGCGCCCCCGGCCTGGGTGGGCTGACCTTGGGTCCCTCAGCGAGCGGCTCCAGACGCTCCGGGGTTTGCTCGCTGCAGGTGTGCGCGACGTGCAGCCGTCGAGGCTGCTGCTGCATGGACGAGGGAGTAGCGGGTCGGGCAGCCGGAATTGCCTGCCCGCCGGGGTCGAGCTCCTCGATCAGCGACCGGTGGTGTCGTGAGTCAATGAGGGCTGTCATCGCGTTGTCCGCCTGTGCACGTGGCCTCGGGTGGCAGAGTGCGGACGAGGCGGTACAGCGACGGGCCGTCGGGATAGCGGCGGTAGAAGCCCTGCAAGGCGGTCTGCGCTTCGGCCTCGCGGTGCGAACGGGTCGCGAGCCGGTGCACCGAATGGATGACGTGGTTGAGGAAGTAGGCCGGTCAGGTGACCATCCGCATCGCGGCGCTGCGCCTGGTGTCGGCGTGCACCAGGAACATGAACGCCCGGCTATGAGTGCCGCGCGGTATCGGCTGAGCAGTGAAGGGTCCGGTGCGGGGCTGAACGGGTCATCGTTCCACGGTGAGTCGCCGTACTTGAACAACAGGAACCCGTTGACGTCCTGCTCGGTCCAGCCGAAGCATGGTGTGCCGGACTCGACGGCGGACATCTCACGCCGGCCTGTGTCGGTCAGGAAAATGGCCAGCCGGGTGTCACCGTCAGAGTCCAGCCACAGGTGCGAGCCCTGCGGCCAACTGGTGCGGTCGGCATCGAACAGATCGCCGACGCGGTAGAGGTGACCCTCGTCCCCGGCGGTGCCCTGGGCGGGAAGGTGGGTTGGGCGCGAGGCGTCCTCGTTGTGGTGCCAGCCGCGGTGAGGGTCGGTGATCAGCACCATGGCTGGCCGGGTTCGAGCCGGTGTCCCACGGGCGTCGCAGTGCCGCACGGCGGGCGATGAGAGGTAGGGGTCGGTTACGGATATGGCGTTGTCCGTCGTCTTTTCCTTGCTGGGTCTGCGTGACGGCGGTCTGGTGGTAGTGCCGGCAACGCGGTGTAGCTGCGCCGCTGTGATCGGGGTGCCGTTGCTGATGCGGTGCGTGCACGCGTGTAGGTCCTGGTGGGGGTGCTGCCGAGGCGGCACCCCCACCAGGACCCGCGGGGAGATCAGTGCAGCGAGAGCAGGGCCAGCAGCGGCGTCTTCTCCAGCACCGCCAGCGCAGCGACGTGAGCGGCGAGGAGGCCGGCGACGTGCACGACCGGGTGGGTCAGGTGACGGGTGGTCGTGCGCAGCGACCGGCGGTCGGTGGCGGTGGTGGTCGGCTCGGTGGTGGTGGCCTCGGTGTTGTCGTTCATGGCGCTGCCTTCCGGATAGCGGAGGGTGCGGCGTCTGCCGGTTGGCACCGGGGTTGCCGCGCTGACAGGCCATTGGGGGAACGGCACGGCGGCGGCTGGCAAGCCAGCTCTCAGGTCAAAAGATCTTGGAAGCGGAGCACGGGAGGCGTGAGTGAGGGTTGGTGCTGCGCTTCCAAGATGTTTTGCCGGCTTGCCTGACCGTTGCCGGGTCGGTCATCACTGAGGACTGGCGAACGCGGCGGCCGGGTGTCGCCACCGCGTTCGCCGGGCCGGCTGCGCCGGTCGGTTCGCCGAGCTGACACAGCTGGTGAGGCCCAGGGCGGCTGCATCGGGCGGCGTCGGGTCCGGCACGGGCCTGAACCTCATCGCGGTGTTGTGGGCGGCGCGGACTCTTATCGGTGGGTCGATCGTGGCGACGCGCAGATGCCGTAGGGCCTGTCACCTACGACGCGGGGCGCCAGGGTGGATTGGGTTACAGTGTCGCGCCTGTGACGGTGCTCCGGCGAGCGGCGAGCGGCGAAGCCGAACAGGCCGATCGTTGGCGACGAAGGGCGGGCTACTCGCGAGGGGGTGGCCGGGCCAGCGGGCAGCATCGGGCCACAGCGACGCCTCAGCCGGACTCTCGACCGGTTCGACATCGAACCAGGAGCAGCACGGGTAGATGTGGCAGCTGCCGGGGTCGGCGTAGCAGTCGCTGCACGGCCCTACAGTGTAGGGCGTACAACACTCGGCGCTGTGCTCGAAATACCAGCCGCGGCAACAGGTCACCACTCGCACATGGACCGGCGTGAGCTTGCGCGCGGCAGCGGTGGGTGGCCGGGGGCCCGGCCAGCGGCGGCTGCACGATCGAGGCCTCGGTGCATGGCGGGTTGGAGCTTTGGGGTCATGGGGGCGGACCTCCTGAACGACGAAAGGCCGGCCCGCGTGTGCGGGCCGGCCTTGGCGCGGATGGGCTCAGCGGCGATGCACGAGCTGCGGGTCGGTGACGGTGTCCGGCCAGGCGTCCGCGGCGATCTTCTCGCCGTGCGGGCTCACGACCAGGTCGCCGCTGCGCTGCCGGCGCGGTGCGCTTGGGGTGGGCGCGTTGCTGCTGGGCAGGGGCGTGATGTTGGCCGGCGTGATATTGATGATGGGTTCCTCGCCCTGGTCGAGGTACGGAGTCATCTTCTTGACCGTGACGAGGACGTCGGTGCCGGGGCGCAGGGAGCGGGCGAGCAGCATCTGCTGTTCCTCCCAGCAGGTCACCTCGAACTCCATCGGGGCGGTGGCTACCCACTTGCCGCTACTGAAGTAGCCGGTTCGGTGCACGATGCGGAACTTGACGAAGGCCCGGCCGCCGCTGTTGGTGTGCCCCTGCTCGCTGCGGCCACGGACGGTGCCTTGGATGAGACTGCTGAAGATCTGCTTCGACGGTTCCTGGCTCATGACGAAACTCCCCGGAATGGATCGGACGTGTCAGTGGGAGACTGGGGCCGGCCGGGTGACCGGCCCCGGGAAGGCGGTCAGGCGGCCTGCAGCTCGCGCTCGGCCTCAGGCTCAGGGGTGGCGGGATCCCATGCGTCGCCGGCGGGGTGGTTGCTGGCCACCGGCTGGGCTCCGGTGAATCGCAGGGACAACGACACGTTCTCGGCGGTGACCTCGAGGATGCCGCCGGGGGTGCCGTCCTGGCGGATGAAGGCCCACGTGCCCAGGTCGTCGCGGCCCTTGACGAGCACAGTGTCGCCCTTGTCCAACTTGGCGCATCGTTCCGCGAGGTCGTCCCAGGCGGTTACATGCACCCACATCGGGGGAGCGTCCACCCATTGGCCTTCGACCTTACGGCGGCGGCTGTGGGCGACACGGAGTCGGCTCAGGGTCTGCCCGCCCTTGGTGATCTCCAGCTCGGGCTTGGCGACGAGGTTGCCCTCGAAGGTGAAGTTGAACTCCGACATGTGCTGACTCCCGTTCAAGTGATGCGGTGCGGCCCATGCACGCCGTTCGGATCGGGTGATCCGGGCGCCGCGGGGCCGCGCTGACGGGGCCGGTCAGAGCCCGCACGTAGGCCAAAGGGGTGCAAGCCCCGTCCGAGTCAGAAGATCTTGGCGTCGAGCAACGCGAGACGGTGTGGGCCAAGATGCTCTGCCGGGGCTTGCACCCCTGGCCTGGGTGGGCTGACCTTCGGGTCCCTCAGCAGCGGAACCAACCGACGTCCACGGACCGGCCCAGCCGGCATGCCGGGACCGCAACGCGCCCTATCGCGGAGCAGCTGTCATTGCCCACCGTCGGGCGCCGACCTTGCATCGGCTCGGACCACGCACCCTGGGTTCGGGTACAACGGCCGAGTGGCGCGTCGGACCGCAGCCAGCCTCGAGGGGCGGGCGGCATTCCATCGTTGGCCAGACCGAGCTGGTTGCTCACCGCGGTGACGGCCGAGCAGGAGGGCGTCAGCTGTGCGGTCCCGGCCAGGTGTGCACCGGTGCCCTCCTGACATGACGTCCGGCGGCACTCTGTCGGTCACCGAGACGCCGGGGATGACGCAGCCCGGCTCGCCACCCGGACGACAATGTGCGCTGGACCTCAGCGCGTCCCAGCCCCGTGCTGAGGGCGGCTTCGGTGAGTTCGCGGCGCACGGCCGTCTCGTCCATGGGGGTCTGCGCGGCCAGTTGCCCGAGCCGGAACGCGGCCCGGTTCAGGGCGTCGTTGCGGCCGCCGCCGCTGATGCGCCGGCCGTCGCTGATGACCGGCCGTGGCGCACGGCGAATGCGTTGGGCTTCGCCCTCGAGCGCTGCTTGCACGTAGCGGTCCAGGTCCGCGATCGGGGCTGCCGGTGGGCCGGCCAGTGGCTGCGGTGCTGGAAGAACCAGGGCGCGTAGCTGCGGTGGGCAGACCGGCAGGCCGGGGTGCTGCCAGGGCTGCTGGAACGTGTAACGGGTCCCAGTGGTGTGCAGCGACGGCGGGGCGACGACCAGGCCGCCGCGACCGCGCCAGTCCACCCCGGGTGCGATCGCTACCCGGCTGGGCAGCTCCCCGGCGGCGTACCAGAGATGCCACCCAGAACCGGTACGGATCAGTGGACCGGGCGGGCGGATGACGTCGAGCAGGTCGAGAACGACGTGCAGGCCGCTGGCGGTGTCGATGTCGCAGACGTCCAGCACCGTTCCGGTGACCAGGCCGACGTTCGCGTCCGGCCACCGCGCCCACCACGCCCGGATGACCTGCGGCTGCCGGGAGGCGTCGTGCAGGCCGCGACGCAGACGGGGGTGCTTGCCCGGCGAGCCGCAGGTCGCACCGGCTCGGCAACTGCAGACACTGCTGGCGCTGGGGGTGTGCAGCGGCAGCACCGCTATGCCAGCCGCGGCGTAGCCGATCGCTGCGGCCACGAGGTCCGCCGTGGTGACCGGTGGTCGCGGATCACTGTTGGCGATCGGATCGGCCGGCCAGGAGGCGTTCACCACCCACCTGCACAACGCCGGCACGGCCGGGAAGTAGTGCACACCTGCAGAGTCCGCCTGGTGGTGTTGTCACGGTCGGGTGGCCGGCGACCGGTAACCAGCAGGCGGGGGGTCGAGCGCGCCGGTTGCTGGGGCCGGCCGGCGAGGCGCATGTGGGACACGACGTTGCCGTAGGGCGCGGCGGGGCGACGGTGACCCGACCGCGGCGCCGGCGCCGACCGCGGATCACAGATGCCAGGTCTGCGTGCAAGACGGGAAGGGTGACGCACGACGGCTCCTTGGGTGATGGCGGTGCGACGACCGCGGAGGCGGACAGGCCGATGGGGATCGTTCGTCCGCCGGTGCGGCTGGTGGACGGTGGTGGCCAGCGGTGGAGGCCGGGTTGGCGACGGTGACCGGCGGCTGTTTGTAAGAACCTGTTTCGGCCCCACCGGACGAACTTCTCTTGGGACCACCGCTTGATCGAGTAGAACTTCTCTTGGCTCCACTCGGGCGATGATCGAGGGCGTTGACGGGTCGTGGCCGGGGCCGTGATTCCAACTTGTTTTGGCTCCACCCGGCCTTGGTGGGGTGTCGCTCGAACGTGGGATGAGAACTTCTTTTGGCTCCACCTGAGCGCTGCTGATCGAGCTGCCTGAGGTCGTAGCATCGAGGCAGGACCGGGTCGGTCTGGTTCGCCCCCGACAGGTGGACCGACGGGCCCGGCTTCTTTATGCGCGGGTGTCCTGGTCGGTGGACGGAACTGCTGCGAGAGCATGTTGCTGTGGAAGCGAGCGGATTTCGTCCAGTTCTAACGATCAACGATTACGGCTTGGCGTTGGGCATCGCCGATGGCACCTGGGTCGTCGGCGGAGATTCCTTGCCGATCGGTCCTGCGCAGGAGCGCACCCGGCTGCGCTCGCTCCTGCCCTTGTTGGAGCGGCCGTTTCGCGAGGTAGAGGCAGAAGTGACGGCACGGACTTCGTTTGAACCAGACCCGCCCTGGTTGGAGCTGATCACGATGGCTCTGCGCTGGCCGACGGAGTACTGGGCCGACCGAGCCCTTGACTGGATCGAGGGCGGCTATGCCAACGATGAGTTGAGCAGCGTCCTTGATGAAACCAGCCAGCTGCCGACCCGGTCGCAGCGCTTTCGGCACCGGGCTCTGCGTGTGCGTCAGGACAAGTAGAGCGCGTTGGGGATATCAGATCAGGTGAGACCGTGACCGGCCGGCTGCGACAGGGCATCGGGCTGCAGAGCCGGGTCCGGTGCCGCAAGACTTAGCCGGGCCGGTCGTCGGCGCCAGAGTGGTCGGCGAGGGAGTGCAGCAGCTCGGCGGCCTCGCCGAGCTGCTCGAGCAGAACGGCGGCTTCGGTGACCGAGTCCGTGGTGTTCTCGGGGCCGTAACGGCCGACGAGGAAGCAACCGAGCCGGGAGCGTGTCGCGAAGTCGGTGCTGGTGAAGAAGTCGTTGAGCAGGTCGAGCAGGTCTGCGGTGGCGTCCAGGACGGCTGCGTTCACCGGAACTTCGGTGAGGGCATCGGCCGGGCCGGGATCGCTCACGGGTGCTCCTCGCCAGCGGGGCCGGGCAGCCGGACGCGGTTCGCGCCGCGGCCGCCGGGACGGGGGTGCGTGTGACTACTTCTTGCCGCGTTTGCGGGTGGTGGTGAGCAGCCGGAACGACTCGTTGCCGGTCTCGATGATGTGGGCGTTGAACGTGAGCCGGTCGACGATCGCCTTGCAGAGCCGGGCGTCGGTGAAGGTGCGGTGCCATTCCGAGAACGGGGCGTTGGATGCGACCGCGATCGCCCGGCGTTCCTCACGGTCGGTGAAAATCTGGAACAGCAGCTTTGCGCCGGCCTTGTCAAGATCGAGGTAGCCGAACTCGTCCAGGCAAAGCAGATCGCAGCGCCCGTAGCGGGCGATGACCTTGGTCAGCTGCCGTTCGTCGGCGGCCTCGGCCAGCTCGTTGACCAGGTTAGCCGCGGTGGTGTAGCGGACCTTGTAACCGGCCTCGGCGATCGCAGTGCCGATCCCGATCAACAGGTGACTCTTGCCGGTGCCGGAGTCACCGATCAGGCAGAGCGGCTGACCAGCGACGACCCAGGACGGGTCGCAGAGCGTGTTGATCTGCTCGGGCAAGACGTTCGGGTTGGCGCTGTAGTCGAAATCCTCGATGCGTTTGGGCCGGGAGAAGTTCGCCTCACGGACCAGCCGAAGCTTGCGGCGCTCATCGCGGTGATCGACCTCCGTGCCCAGCAGGTCGGCAAGGAACTGCTTGTAGGTGGACCGCTCCCGCAGCGCGTGCTCGACGGCCTCTTCGTAGCCGTCGCGGATGGTCGGCAGGTGCAGGGTCCGGGCGGCCTGCTCGATCGCGGCATCGACCGGGTCCATGCCCGGGGCGACGACCCGTTGCCGCGGTGCCTTGGCCGGCGGCCGGGCGGGTGTTGTGGTGGGCGGTCGCGCCTCGCCGGTAGTGGCAGTCATGCGGAGCCTTTCGAGGATCGGAGCCTGAGCAGCTGGTCGTAGGCGGCCACTGACGGCAGCGGACGGTTGTCGTCGAGGACCGGGTTGCGGATGGGCAGGGTGATGACGTTCGTGCTGGCCGGTTTCCCGGGCGCGGTCTGTTCGCCCGGTCCGGGCACGGCCAGCTCGGCCAAGTCCTCGTCGTCGAGCAGCGTCTCCGGCCGGTGCTCGGCTTTGCGAGCCTCGATCGCGACCAGTTCGGGGCTGCTGGACCCGGCGTTCAGCGTCGCGGTGATGCCGGCCAGGACCGCTTCGTGCGGCATCCGGCGGTGCAGGAGCAGGACTTCGATCAGCGCGCGGGTGCCAGCGGCGTCACCGTGCGCAGTGCGGGCCGCGGCCCAGAAGGCGTCGTGGGTGTCGGTGAAAGTCCCCGCGGCGCGGGCCTGCGCCAGCCCGGTCGATCCGGCCAGGGCGCCGGGCTTGACCATCAGGATCTCCAGGTAGTGGTCCAGGTCGTCGCGGTAGGCGTAACGGCGGGTCAGCCGCGGGTGCCGGGCAACGACCCGGTGCCGGTCGAAGACCAGCAGCTCGTTGGCGCGCAGGCTGACCCGCACCTGCCGACCGATGAACCGGGCCGGCACCGAGTAGTAGCTTTGGCGCACCACGATGCGTGAGTCCCGGCGGACCTTCGGCGTCAGGGTGATGCCGCACTCGAAGTCGTCAGCCGGCAGTGGCGCCAGCAGCGGCGCTTCCTCTGCGAAGTTGAACCCGATGCTGGTGTTCGCGCCGTGGACGTGCCGCTTGTCCTCGACCTCGTCGATCTCTGCCAGCCGCTCGTTGAGTTCCTCCAGGGTGTCGACCTCGGGGACAGGAACAAGGTGTGTGCGCCGGAAGCGCCCACCCTCGTGCTCGACGCCGCCCTTCTCGTGAGCGCCCTCTTGGCCAGGAATGCAATAAAAAGGATCAAAACCGTAGAACGATCTGAACGCGGTCCAGCGTTGTGACTCCACGCGGGTGCGGCCGAAGCAGACCCGGTTCACCGCCGGCTTGAGGTTGTCGTAACGGATGTGCCGCGTCGGCACCCCGCCCAGCACTCGGAACGCCTCGACGTGGCCTTGCATGAACGCCTCTTGGCTCTCCGAAACGTAGACGCGGTGCACCGCCTTGCCCGAGTAGGACAGCCGCAGCGTGAACAGGTGACACTGCACCGGCTCACCGGCCAGGCGCACCCACACGTCAGCGAAGTCGACCTCGGCTTCGGCGCCGGGTGCGTGAAGCTGCGGGACCGTGCCTTCCAGGTGCATCCGGCCCTCACGGGCATCGGCCAGGATCTCCGCGCGCCGCTTGTTGACGTAGGTGCAGATCGTCGAATAGCAGGCCATGTTGAAGTCGTACTCGACCCGCAACCGGTCGTAGATCCGCCGGGCGGTATGGCGCTGCTTGCGTGGCGCGCTCAGATCCTCGCGCAGCATCGCGTCGATCCACTCCATCGCCGGCTCCAACACCGAAGCGCGAGCCCTGGACGGCTTCTTGCGCGGCGGCGGCACTGGCGAGTGCAACGCCTCCCGCACAGTCCGGCGATGAACGCCATACCGGCGCGCCAGCGCCCGCTGGGAAATCTCCGGTTCCAACCGGCGATCCCGGCGGATCCGCTCGAACAAATCCACACGCGACAACACCAACGGCCTCCCGACATGACCGAAGGTGCACAGTCGCACCCACGCCAGTCGATGCGCCAGCAAGTCACCCGGCTGAGGGAACCCGCCACGCCGCCGGACCGGCCGGACCAGGTGGGGCAAAAGAAGGCCACCGACCCGAATCGGTCCTTACCAACTCATCGATGACCCGGTGGAGCCAAAACAAGTTGGAACATCGCGCACCGATCCACCGGTGGAGCCAGAAGAAGTTCGACTACTGGGACCAGAACTACCTCTTCAAATCAGGCGGCGGTCACCGTCACGCGGGCGCCGTGGTCGCTGGCCGTACACGGTCGGCGAGCACGGCGCGGGACCGCCGTGGCGGTGTCGGAGTGCTCGCTGCTGCGGGTACGCCGCAGGGCAAGCGGGTCGCCGGTGGGGTGTTTATCGGCGCGCGGTCAGGGCCGGGTTGTCCACCGGCCGGGCTGCGGGCCGTCGGCAGGGTGGCTGGGCTGGTGTTCGTGGTCGATCACGACGGCATCGGGACAGCTGGGCTGCCACTGCCCGCCTGCTGTGGTCACCGCGTGGCAGCCCGCGACGGTGCAGTGCCGGGCGAGGGGCTCGAAGACGATGCCGTAGTGGTCAGCGTCGTCGGTGCTGACATACAGCGAGAGCGGCCCGTCGGGGTGCAGCACCCGGTGGACGCCGGGTGGGGCGCTGATCAGGGCGGTGAGCTGCAGCGACCAGCTCGCGGCGGCGTTGCGGTAATGGTCGCTGTCGGTGCCGTAGGCGTCGGCGAGTTCGATCAGGTGCTGTTGGCAGGAGGCGACGGTGGCGGCGGCCTCCCGGCTGATGTCCAGGCGGACCAGGTGGGAGCTGCCGCCGATGGGCCGCAGGAGCGGGGTGGACACGGCCGGGTCGTCGTAACTACCGGGTAGCAGCGCGGCGAGGTTCATGCCGGTGGACGTGGCGGCGCCCCACGTGTAGGCGCGATCGGTGACGGTGGTGACGATCGCGGTCCACTGGCTGACCGGGATCGCGTAGCGGCTGCGGTCGAACAGCGCATCATCCTGGTGGTCGCGGTACGTCCGACCCTGGTCGGTCAGCAGGGCGTCGAACACTGCGGTGACGACAGCGGTGACCAGCTCCTGCGGGTCGGCAGCGTCACTGTGGATCTGCCGACGGAGCGTGTCCAGCTCGGCGGGGGTCAGAGGACGCCGAACCGTACTGACGTCCTGCGTGGGGGTGGTAGCAGTGAACCAAGGATTCATGGCGCAACTCCGAGAAAAGGACGGTCCCGGCCCGCCAAGAGCGGGCCGGGACCGTAGATGTCAGGTTCTGGTGGGCGGGTCAGCGCGAAGCGCCCCCCCGACGGGAGACTGTCGCGGGACGCTGATGGCTAACAGTTCAGCCGGGAACCGGGCCTGGCGCCCAGGCAACGGGAACCAACGGCGTCGGCCGTGGACATCGAAGCGGCCAGGACGCCTACCCCCGGTCTTGCGGTACCAAGGCGCGGTTGCTGGTGAGGCACCGCGCTGCGTCCCCCGTCGTCCGGGCCGCGGACGCAGCGCGGTGCTCGTATCAGGCTGCGTCGGAGAACTCGTCGGCGTCGTGCCGCTCGTGGGTGCCGTCGGCGCCCACCGGGGTGCGGTTAAACGGGGCCTCAATCACCACGCCACCCGCGTCCCCATTCATGGCGAGCACCTCGATGACCTCGTCCTGCTCGTCGGCGCCGGGAATCTGTTCGGTGTCGGTACCCAGCACGACGTCAGGGGTCAACACCTCGTCCGCAGTGCCGTCCTCCGCTTCGTCGTCGTCCTCCTCCGTGGCCGACTCCGCCGTCCAGCCCTGGTAGAGCTCCTGCTCGTCCTCGGTCAGCGGGTACCGGCGCTGACGCAGCTCGTCGTACCACGCGACGGCCGACTGCTTGTCGATCCACATCCGGTACGGCTGGGTCAGGCTGTCCAGGTTGTATTCCAGCGCGCAGATGTACTTGGCGACCAGGCTGCGGCGCAGCCGGTCCTCGCCGGCGCCGGCGAGGGTGTCGTTGTCGGAACCGCCCAGGACCTGGTACAGCTCCTCCAGGTCGGCGGAACGACCCATCGCCGTGCCCAGCGTGGCCGCCCGCAGCGCCGCCACGAAAAGGGCGCGTGCTCCCTTGGCCGTGCCGAACTTCTCGACGATGAATTCCCGGCGTACGGTCGCGGCCAGCTTGAGACGCTCGAGGCGGTCCTTGGCCTCCTGCTCGGCCAGCTCCTTGGCGGCGATCTGTTCCGGGCTCAGCCCGCGGTACGCCGCCGTGACCTCCTTGCGGCGGGTGTAGCCGCGCTGGTCCGGGTCGTCGCAGTACACGACGGTGCGGGCCTGGCCGCCGTCCTTCTCCACGAAGGCGTGGAAACCCGGCTGAGTCTTTACCGCCTCGACGTCGACCGGCTGACCGTCGGCGTCCAGGAGCAGATCCGCAGGTACCGCAGTGCCGTCGTAGCCGAAGCCACGCGGCTTGGGCGTCACGTCGACGCTCTCCAGCACCAGACGCGCCTTGGCGACGTCGCGGTTGCGGCCGTAGGCGCGCTTGTCACGCAGCCGCGACAACTCGTGCTTGAAGGCGTACTCGTCACCCAGCTTGTCCAGCAGCTTGCGCTGGGCGTCCAGGTCGTCGGCGAACTCCTCCAACGCGAGGGCTTGGTCCAGAGTGAGAGTGCCCAAATTGAGGGCGCGCTGCGCGGTGGCCGGCAGGGCCCGGGCCTTGACCGCAGTGCGGACCTGGCTGACGTCGGTGCGGCGGGCGTCAGCGATCTGCTGTTCGCTCAGACCCAAATCGAGCAGCATCTGGTAGGCGTCGGCCTGTTCGATGCCCTCTAGGACTTTGTGGTGGTCGTTGAGTTCCAGGAACTGCAGGATGAGCTGGATGTCGTCGTCGGTATCGGCGATGAAGCATGGCAGTTCGAAGCGTTCAGCCGCGATCGCCGCGTTGCGGCGCCGCAGTCCGTCCACGACGGCGAAGTGCTCGACGGGTTCGCCGTCCTCGACCAGCGCACCCTTGGCGTCGACGGGCGGGAAGAGCCCAAGAGAACGCACGACCAGCGGGGCACGGACGCCGAACAGGCGCACCGAGGCGATCAGGTCGCTCAGGTCGCCCACCTGCCTACGCTTGAAGACTTGGGACTCGTGCAGGTAGCGGGCGTCGAGCAGCCCGGCGCGGAACGGCAACTGCGGGCCGTCCTCGCCCGTGTTGAAGTGCACCGGCCCGTCGACGATCTCGCCGATCAGCGCGGGCTCGGTCGCGACCAGTTCGGTGCTGGCGGCGGCGTCAGGCGTGTCGAACCCGGTGACGTCGTTGTCCTGAAAAGTCTCGGTGTCGGTGATGACGGTGGTCACGATGGATTTACCTCCACAAAGTGCAGTGATGAGCGCTGCGCTCGGGCGGGCGCCCGAGCGGGGCTGGCCTGATCCGCCAAGGGCCGGCCGATCGGCGTGAACCCGCAGGGCACACCCCGGTGGTCACATCGACGCGGTGGTGGCTGGTGGGGGTGGGCTTGCGGGGCGCGACGCGGGCGGCCAGGATCAGCGGCCAGCCCTGCCGGCACCTGCCCCGTCGCAAGTTGACGAGACGTCCGGCTCGTAACGGCACGTCGTTCTGGGCCGGCACTCACGGCGCAGGAAGGCTGGTCGCCGGTCCGCGCGCGGTCAGCGCCGCAGCCACGGCAGGTGTCAGTGGGTGGCGGACCGGCGTAGGCGGTGCGAGGGGATGTGGGTGCGCACGACGCTGGTCACGAGCCGCGTCAACCGGTCGCCGGGCCCCTGGTGGATGGCGAGTTTGCATGCCACGGTGGCCAGGGCGTGTTCGTTGCGCAGCCAGGCGCACCAGGCGGCCAGTGTCGCCGGGCCGGTGACGTAGCGGTCCGGGACGCGGCGGGTCACATCCAGCCACAGATCGCGTTGCCACATGCACGCGCACACGGCGTCCCACGCGGTTTCGAGGGCGTCGTGGTGGGTCAAGGCGAGCGTCAGCGGTGCCAGTTGCTCGGGGGTGAGCCGCTGGCCCTTCTTGGCCGTGGCCCGGACGTCGTCGAGCAGCCTGGTGGCGGTGACATCCGGTGCCGGGACCGCCAGCGCGGCCTCCGTCTCGGCCTGCGACACCAGGTCCGGGGCGACCAGCGTGGTCAGGGCCTGCCGCGAGGGCAGGGCCACGATGCCGTCGACGGTGAGCTGCGCGGCGACCGGGTTGATGGCCGGGTTGATATCGATGCCGCGGCTGGCCGGGCACAAGCATCCGTCGAGCAGGCACACGCACCGGGAACCGGTGACCCACAGCAGGGTGTGCAAGGGCAGGAACAGGTCGATGATGCGGCCCATCGTGGCCAGGGTGGGTCGCATCGCCGGTGGGCCGTAGCCGATCACCGCGACCTGCGCACACGGTTCGGCAGGGGCCCGCAGCATCAGGTGCTCGCTGAGCGTCTCGGCGGAAAACCGGATGGGTTCGGCGGCCACGGCGAGGATGCGGTGATCGGCGCCGAGATAGACCGCGACGACCTCATCGACCGGGTGGTAACCCAGCAGATAGGGCACGGCGCCGAGCAGGTCCTGCGGGCTGCGGTAGGTGGTGTCGGGCAGCGGGTCGGTCATGATCGAAGGGCTCCTTTCGTGAAGCGAAGGGGATGGCAGGGGTGCGCCGGGGGTCGTCAGCGCTGCTGATGGGCGGCGTTGACCTGCTGGCCTTCGGCGTCGCGCTGATGTAGTTACGCCCGGTGCGGGCCGTGACCGGCCAGTCGGCTGCGGTTGTTCACCCCCTCCCACCCGGCGGGGAGGCCGGCGAGCCTTCACCGGACCGGCGTCACGGGGCTCCGGTCGGCACCTACGCGGTGAGGTCAGGCCGTGGCGGGAGCGTGCCGAGCACCCGCACGGTGGTGGTAGCCCTGATCGGCTTGTTCTGCGGGCCTCGCAGATGCGGCCGGACCACGATCCAGTCCCGCAGCGACCGGCCCGTCCCGTACGGCTGATGGCGCCAGTGCGGCGTCACCCACCAGCGGAAATCGCGTTCATGCTCGCTCCCCGTACCGGCATTGCCGGGCAAGGCCGGCGCAGACGTCGATCGCGTGCCGCGGATCCGCACCAGCGCAACCTCAGGCTCCGGCCGCCGCGCGCGCTGGTAGGCCCGGCGAATCGACGTGTCGACCTTCGCCGGGGTTGACTCGGCGAGGCGCTGGCGGATGAGCCGCCACGTCGTCACCAGCGCCGCCGCGGGATGGGTGGCGGTGACGGGCTGCCCGGGGCGCAGCGTGACCGCGAAGGCGGGGATCAACCAGCCGACCTCGGTGCGCAGCTGCTGCAACGGCACGGGCGCGAGGCCGTCACCGATGCTGCGGTAGCCGACGAGCTGCACCGCGTCGCCGTGACTGCTCCACGCCGCCGCCACGCACTTTCGGCCGCCGTCGACCGGTTGGGCCCATGCGACGAAGCCGTGCGCGGCCGGCAGGTCACCGGGCACGAACCCCAGCCGCGGGAGGACCTGGGCGGCGTTGCGCGTCAGGACGGTGAACTCGTCGTCGACCCAGTACAGCCGGGCGATCGCCAGACTTTCCGCCAGCGGTGTGCGCACCGCGTCGTGGCTGAGCCCGAAGGGCAACGCGACATCACCGGCGATCAGTGCAGCCAGCCGGTCACGCACTTTCGGCAACGTCGTAGCCGGCACCGGGGAGGCCTCCCAGCGCCCGTTGACGCTCAGGGCCCGGCCGGGCCGCAGCGTGGACAGGACCTGTCGCAGCATGGCCGACAGGTGCGCCACCACCTCCGCGGCGAAGTTCATGCCGTGCGTAAGGATCCGGTCCAGCAGGCCGGTGAGGTGGCGGGCTTCGACCAGGGCGGCGCACTCGACGCACGCCGCCCAGCGGGTGCCGTAGTCACGCACTACCGAGCCGCCCGGAGTTTCTACCTGCACCAGGACCCGCTGGGTCGTCGCGTAGACGAACAGGATTTGGGGGTCGGTGCAGAAGTCGCAGACGTAGGTGGCCTCGACGGCGTCGGCCGCCACCGGCACGGGCGGGTGGTCGGCGTCCTTCCAGATCGGATGCTCGAAGGACACGGTGCCGGAGGGCAGCTCGGCGTAACGGTCGAGCGGGCTGCCGCAGGTGCCGCACGCGAACCGCGAAGCCTGCGCACCAGCGGTGCGGTGGTGCTCGGGGCCGGTATGGCCCGGTGGTATTCGCGAGGCGGTGACCGCAGACGGGGTGTGGTGCCGTTGGGGCGGCATGGGATGACCTCCGGAACGCACGGCAGGGCGCCCACCGTGTCGGTGGGCGCCCTGCAAATGACGAGCAACGAAAAGGCGACGGGCAGCTACATCAGGCGGCTGCGGCGGCCAGCTGCAGCGCCTTCGACGCGGTGGTCTCCATCCGGTAGGCCGCGTCCGCGTTGTCGATGCTGCGCGCCACGGACGTAACGGCCTGCATGATGCCGCCGGCGCTCAAATCAGCCCCGGCGATGAAGTGCGCGAGGATCGCGTCCTGCTGGTCCTTGGTGTAGTGCAGCTGCTGGGACACGACCTTGATCGTGGCCTCCGGCTTGCGGACCGTGACGCCGGCGGCGCGTTCCAGATCAGCGACCGCGCGGGTAACGAAGTCGACGTTGAGGTAGGCGCGGATCGTGTCGATGGTCTGCGCGGTGATCAGATCCAGCAGCTTGCGCATCGTCTCGGCCGAGGGATCGACGATGCCGTCGGAGTCGGTGATGCGGGCACCGATGTGGGTGCGCCCGACCGCGCCGCGTTCAACGGTCTGGCCGTTGCGACAGACTTCGATGCGCAGCCACGGGGCCAACGAGTACCGGCCCTCCCCGGTTTCGGAGTTCTGCAGCAGGAACCCGCCGGAGATGACCGGCAGGTCGCTGCCACGGCGCCCGTCGAACGGGCTGCGGTAGTTACGCAGCAGCTCCGGCGCCATGACCTGTACGTCGGGGGAGACGAACCGCACGTACATGCGCCGGTCGGTCAGGTCGCAGGAAGCGATCTGCACGGCGACGCCGGCCTGCTCGATGCCCTTGATCGCTGCCATCAGCACGTCGAGGTTGTTGATCCGCAGGTACCGGTCGGACAGGAACGCCCGTGCGGTGCCGTCGCCGCTGGTAGGGGTCCAGCGTAGGCAGCGCACCAGGAAGCGGCGGTCGTCGCGTTCCAGCCAGCTGTTGACGTTGGTGTCCAGCAGCGGCACGTTCTCGGCGGCCAGTCGGCGTAGATAGGTTCCGGGGATGTCGAGCTTCTTGGCGACGCCGCCCAGCGCGACGTCGGACAGGGCGAAGCTACCCGCGGTCAGGTCCACACCCGCCGGGGTCAGGACCGGTGCGGTGCGGGCGATGATCAGCTTGCCGCCGTCGGCGTGCATGGTGTCAGCGCTGGCGTAGACGTCCACCGACCGGGCGTGTTGATCTCTGAGTTGGGTGATCAGGCTGTTCATGCCGATGTGGCGGTTGGGTGCCACGGCGAGCGTCGGCTGAGTCATAGAGGGTGCCTTCCAGGCGGGACCGCCACCGTGACGGTGGCGGTCGGCGGGCACGCCCACAAGGCCGTGGTCGGCCGGGGTGAGCGCGTGCTGGCCCGCCGGTGCCCGGGGCCGTGCCTGGCGGGCCGGGGCGGCAAGGCGGCAAGGACGAGAAGATCTCTGGCCGAAGGCCAAGATGTTCTCGGACCGCCTTGCGCCCGGCGCCGGGTCGGCCACCGTGCCCGGCCAGCACCGCCGCCCCGCCTTGCCACGGGATCAGGCACCGGAGAACCTGACAAGGCGGTGGTCACTCACGAGGACTCACCGGCCAGAAGTACGTCTTCAACGGTGTTCAGCTCCCGTCACAGGCGGTGACCGGTGCCCGGGTTGGCCATGCACTCCAGGCTTCCCTGCAACCCCCGTATGTCTTCGATCGGTGGCTCAGGACGAGCGCAGAACCGACGCTCCACGAATCCCTACGGCGCCGACCCGGGCCGGAAACTGTCCACTGCTGGTCCGCCACCCCGGATAGGACGACGGTGAGGGGTCGTCGGTGCGGGGGCGTCGACGCAACACCCGGCTCGGACGAGGGCGAGTCCCTGCCGGACAGGCGAGGTAGCGCTCTGAGCGCCGCCGGACGTAGTCGACCTGCGAGCAGAAGGCGACGTACGTCCCGTCCAGGACGATGCCGCCGAGCCGGTCACAACAGGCGACCGACACGGGATACCAGCCGGTAACGGCATAGGTGACGACGTGACCGCAGGACAGGTCGAGGTCGAACACGCAGCGTCGGTGCTGTTCCCAGGGGCCTTCCGGCGGTGTGTTCGCCTGCGTGCCACCGGCGTTCTGACAGGGCTGGCAGATCGGCCCGAGGCCGGCGTCGTAGCCGGCGCCGCAGCTTTCACACACGATCCGCAGGCAGCTGCGGCACTCACCGGAGGCGGTGGTGCTCAGGTCGGTGTCGCAGAAGCCGCACATGCCGGTCATGCAAGCGGTGGTGTGCTGGCCGGTCCGGTGCTGGAGACACGGATGGTCAGCCATGATGACCTGCGCTAACCGGCGCGGAACGGTCAAGGTCACGAGGCTGGTCTGTCTTATTGGCGGGAGAAGCCAGACGGAACCGGGCCCAGTCACGGGGCTGATGGGTGGTCATGCCGGGATCCCGGTGAGGGAGGCCGCGGTGTGCAGGAATTCGCGGTACGTGTGGTCGGCGACGTCGACGACCACGGCAAGAGCCGCGACGTGAAAGCCGCCGAGGACCTGTCGCGGCAGATCGTCAGCGTCATGGAACACCCCGGAGAGCAGTTGGCCGGAGGCCAGGGTGATCCGGTCGGCGATGGTGACCATGACCAGGAAACCGCCGTCGCGGTAGTCGCCGTTGACGGTCGCCTCAATACCGACGGCGGTGACCGGTGCGGCGATGCGCAAAATTTGCTGCTCGCAGCAGTGGTCGATGAAGGCGGCGACGTCAGTGCCGAAGTCACGGCTGCGCGGGTCCATCAAGGCGAACAGAGTTGGCACGTCATCGGCGTCGGTGCTGTCGCTCAAGAATCGATCGAGCCGGGGCAGATCAGCCCAAACGCTCAGTTCAGGGGCGGCCACACGCGCCGCCCGGGTGTGGCCGTGCAGCCACGAAAGTGCCTTACGGACAGAGGATGTGAGGAACATGCGGACTCCTGAACATCGAAAAAGGGCGCCCACCGGTTGGGTGGGCGCCCTGAAAGACGGGATGAGTTATGGGCTTCGACGACGGTGGAGCCGGAGGATCAGTGGTTGTCTCCTCGCGGGAGATAGAGTTCGACGGCGGTGTCGACGGCTTCCTTGTCGGGTTGACCGGCGCCTCGCAGGTCGCTGACCGTCCACGCGAGCCGTAGAACCGCGTGGTACGCCCTGATGCTCACCTGGCCGACATCGACCAAGCGCCGCAGGTTGCTCGTGGCCGGCACCGGTAGGCGCAACGCGGGCTGCCGCAGGACGTCGATAGGAACCTCTGCGTTGGTGGAGTGGCCCTGCTGGGCCCACCGCTCGGAGGCAGCCGCTCGGGCCGCGACGACGCGCGCCGCGATCGTTGCGGATGACTCACCTACGGACGCGTCGCCGGATGCGGAAGCGTCGATGCGGACGGTGATGGCCAGGCGGTCGGCGATCGAGTGCATCTGGTTGCTGTAGCGCCGCCGGGCTGGCGCAGTGCACCCGCCGGTTCTGCTGTGGGCCGTCGAACAGGGGCACGGCCTGGACGTGGCGACCAGCTGAACGTCGGCCGGGAACGTCATGATGCCTCGGGCGCGCGCCACCTGGACGATCTGCTGATCGAGGGGCTGACGTAACGCGTGCAGGACCTCAGGTGCGAAGTCGGGAGCGTTGTGCAGCAGCAGTACGCCCCGGTGCGCCAGGCTGGCGACGCCCGGTCGTCGTCCGCCGATCATGGTGGTCACCGACGTCGCAGGCCCTGGAGCCTGCAACGGCGGGCGCCGGATTAGCGCGTCGACCTGGCGCCCGGCGGCGGCGTGCAGCGCACTTACTTCCACGGCCTGACGGTCGTCAAGGTCGGGTAGCAGAGACCGTAGGCACTCGCCGATCAGCGGTACCGGAACCTCCGGTGTGACGGTGAGGTTGAGGTGGTGCCGCCCTGCGGTGGCGACCTCGAGGGCGAACCGTGCCGGCGACAGCCACCCCGGCAGGAAGGTCGGGACCGCTTCAGCTGCACCCTCACCTGCGCTCGCACCGTCGGCATGCAAGGCGGGTAGCGCCGGTTGCCTGCCGGTGGTGGCCCAGGTGACGAGTTCGGACAGGGATTGGACCGCGACCACGTGCACCCCGGGCACCAGCATCGCGTGCCGGGCGTTGGCGGCCGGTACCATGACCGTGGGGTATCCCCGGTCAGCGGCTGCGGCGACCAGGGCGAGCGTGTCGGGGACCGGGCGTACTGCGCCGTCGAGCCCGACTTCGCCGAGGAACATCGTCTCGTTCAGCGCGGTGGACGGAAGGTGGCCGGTGGCGGCGAGAACCGCTGCGGTGACCGCCAGATCGGCGCTGGGTTGCACTGAACCTTTCCCCGGCCCTGGCCCCTGCGGAGTGAGAGTGATGTGGACGTGGCGATCCGGCCAGGTCAATCCAGTGTTGGTGACGCCGGCGTACACACGGTCGCGCAGCTCGGGATAGGAGGCGCCGTTCGGGCCGACCGCGATCAGGCTGCGGCCCCCGGGCGTCGCGCTCACCTGCACGAGCACCTCTCGAGGAACGCCACCGTGAGGCGTCAACGTGGCCGTGTTCACCGCCGTCATGCTGACCACCGCGCCGGTCGGACGCTGTGGTGTGCGGCTGCCGAGCCGAGCGGGCCACCGAGTGATGGATTGGCACGGGGACAGGGCTGATCCGCGAGTGCATCGCGGGTGTGGTCATCGTGGGTGGGCAAGGTCGGCCTCCGTGGTCAGTACGGGGTCCCGGCCGTCGAAGCGTTGCGGTGACTGCCGGGAGGGACGGCACGAGCCGCCCCGCCCGGCGTGGTGCCGGTGTCCAGCCCCGGCCCCCGGCCTGGCTACGTCGGTGCCGCCGTTGACCTCTGGGGCGATGCTGCATGGCATGCAATGGCCGGTGGCTTGACGCTGACGCGCGCCGGGCGGGACCGTGCCAAGTCCCATCCCGCGCAGTCGCCCGCACACGAGACGTCGTGGCCCGGCGCTGATATCACCGCCAGTCCGCGGCTACGGCACGCCGAGGATGACCTCAGCGATGCCCAGGGCCCGCGCGCGTAGCTCGTCGGCGGCTTCCCGGACAGCGAACTCGTCGTTCTCCAGCCCGGATTCGGTTGCCTCGTCACATAGCCGTTCCGCTTTGTCCTGCATGGCGACGGCCGCCGACACCAGCTCGAGGAACTCGGTGCGCCGCGTGCTGTACACCATCGCGCGTAGCCCGGCGATGAACGCACGCGCCTGACCCGGATCATGCAAGAGGATCTCCACGTTGCCGGTCACCACGACGTAGCCCTTGGCAGGTCCGTGTGGACGCCACCGGCGGATCAGCCCCAATTCGGCGAATTGGGTCAGCTCGGCGTCGATGTCCTGGCCAGGGACGGGAGATCCATCTGACTCGATCGGGAATGTCATGTCGGTCACCAGTCCCACGAGGCAAGAGCGTCAACGTGGTCGGCGTCAGCGTCGAGCAGGACGTACTCGGCGGCGAAGCGGTGCGCATACCCCCACAGCGCCCACACCACGGCAGGCACGCTGGCGGGATGATCGGTGCGGTGCCTCACCAGGTCGCCGGGTACGGCCAGGAGCCAGCCGTAAGCGGTGTGGTGAGCAGTGACACCGGCGTAGGCGTTCAGCTGATCGCATACGTGCTCCGGGAGGTGGTGAGTGGACAGGTCGAGCACGTTCATGATGCGTGGCCCGCCGGTGGCGGCCCTCAGCTGTCCGCGAGCGCGGGCGAGCCAGCCGTGCAACTGCTCTTCAGCGCCGGCAATCTGGATGCCGTCCTCGCCGTTGGTGGTGATGATCGAGTACGTGCCGTCCCGATCGGGCTCGTCGACGCCGTTGGCGATCGCGAACGCCTGCGCCGCATCGTGAACGGTGACGTCGTCTCGTGCTTCGACTCGTTCCAGCCTGAGCAACATGTTGTCCTCCGTGCTGATGTGAATGATCTGGTCGGGTGAGGTGGGGACTGGGTCGAGGAGTCGCCCGCGCGGCTGTTGCCGGGCTGCAGAGCGCCAGGAAGGAGGCCGGTTGCCTCTTTCTGGCAGTCGGCGATGCCACCGCGTCGCGCAGCGCGCCGGCTTCAATGACGGTCCGGTCGCGGTTCTGCAGGCACTTGGCGTCCAGGGGCAGGTCGTAGGAGGCGAGCTAGCCCGTCATGGTCGAGACCAGCACACCGCCGATCCACACCCGGCCCGGCGTTCCGGCGAGCATGCACGCGCCGCAACCGGGCGGCTGCTGGTAGCCGGGTTCGCTTAGCGCTCGGAACCGGCTCGTGGCCTCGTCGGGGAGGTCCTGGGAACAGGCGATGGTGAAGACCGTGCCGCGGGTTTGGTCGCTGCGGTGCAAGCGGTAGACAAGGACTTCGGTGCCGGCGGTGGATCGCGACGGCACGATGCCGCCGAGCAGCCGCCGGCTTTCGACGGCCGGGGTGAACCCGTAGCCGACGGTGTCACAGCGCACTAGACCAATTCCGGGGGCGCGGGCGGCCGAATAAGGTGCCGGTGGCCGGACTCGGGCGCGGCCGGGGCCGGTGTCTCAGCGCCGTGGGCGCTGAGACACCACAGACGGCCGTTACCGCAAGAGGTCCTCGAGATCAGTACCGTCGGGCAGCGGCCAGGGCAGCGTCGCCGGATTGATTCCAGAGGCGAGCAGGATTCCGATCAGGTGCGACATGGCGTTGTCCGGCATGGCATGGATGGCCTTGGACAGGGCGGCCCAGGCCAGCGCCGGTTCACTGCGTCGCCAGGCGCTCCAGGCAAGCAGGTTCGCCGGCACCGCCACGCAGTGCTCGGGTACGCGACGGGCCAGGTCGAGCCACAGGTCCTGCTGCCAGATCTCGCCCGTGGTCGCCTCCCATGCAGTGCTGCGCCCCTCGTTGTTACTCAGCGCCACCGCCAAGTATGCGGCTTGCTCGTCGCTGAGCCGCTCACCGGCGGACGCGTGTTCCAAACTGGATCGCACGATGGTCACCGGCTCGGTCGGTGGCTTCGGCAGACTGGCCATGGCGGCTGCGGTGCGGGCCTGCGCATCGGTGTCGGGCTCCAGGAGTGCGTCAAAGTGTTCCCGCGACGCCAGGACCGGGCGGCCCAATAGCGTCATCTCGGCGGCGATGACACTGCTGGCAGTTTCTAGGACAGCGCCGTGTTCGGGTGTGCACAAGCATCCGTCTACGAGGCAGTAGTACCTTCCGCCGTCGACCAGTAGGCAGGCCTGGACCGTGACCGCCACGTTGATCTTGTCCGCGACCCGGGCGATCTGGTGCCGGTCCGACAGGGGCCCGTAGCCCACTACGACGGCGGTCCTGGCGTTCGCGTGGGACGCGGCGGAACTGCTCTGGGCGACGATGACCGCGTCCGGGGTCTGCCGATCGACGCTCAGCCCACAGGTGAGGCGTCCCTCGTTGGTGATGAAGACGACGACGCGGTTCTGAGGGTGGTATCCCAGAATGTAAGGGATGGCGGTGAGCAGGTCAGCCGGACCGTGGATGGCCAACGGCGCGGGGTCAAGCACGACGATCACACTCCCTGAGGTGGTGCAGGTGTCGCGAACCCTTGCCTGCGGCGACCCGCCGGACGGATGACCGTCCTTGGCGGGTGCCCAGGGTCGCGCTGACCCCAGGCGTGGACCGGCCCTGACGGCCTGGGGCAGGCCAGGGCCCAGCCCGGCACCCCGCCCGCGGCTATACCTCCGCCTGCCGTGGTTGCGAGGCGGGCGTGCTGGGCGCAGCGCCCTTGCCGGCCCGGGACGGGGCCAGTACAAGCGCGTGCGGGCAGCGACGGCCCCCGGCTGCCCGTGCTGGTCGGCACATCCCGCTGGTCGGGCATGGCATGCGGCCTACCGGCGCGTGGTGTCCGTCGTGCGATGCGGTTCATCTGCCGCCTTGGTGTAGCTCCGTGATCACCTCCCCGGCCGAGGTCACCACACGGGCAGCAGCGCTGGTGCGCAGGATCTGGTGACAGCCCAACGACAATGCTGAGGTCACCGGACCGGGGACAACCATCGCAGGCCGGCCCAAACTCAGCACCCGGCCCATCGTGTGTACCGCTGCACTGCGCGCCGCAGCCTCGACGACCACGGTGCCGTCAGCAGTCGCGATGATCCGGTTGCTGATGGCGAAGCGGTGTCGTAGCGGTTCAGCGCCGGGCGGCCATTCACTGATCAGCACACCATGCGCGACGATCTGATCGAACAGCGCGGAGTTCCCGACAGGATAGGGACGGTCTATCCCGCAGGCCAGCACGGCGACGGTAAGGCCGCCGGCGGCCAGAGCGGCGCGGTGCGCTGCTCCGTCGATCCCGAATGCGCCACCGGACATCACGGTCCAACCCCTGCTGGCGAGCTCGGATGCTAGCTCGGTACTGACGTGCAGGCCGTAGGCGGTTGCCGCTCGGGCACCCACGATCGCCACCGACCGGGTGAGCGCGTCGCACAACGACTGATCACCGCGAACCTACAAGCACAGCGGTGGCTTGGTGTGCAGGGCGACCGTGCCGCGGGCGCCCGGTTCGAGCCGGGCGAGGTCGTCCACCGATGCTGGCCATTCATCGTCGCCGGGCACCACCAGCCTCGCGCCGATCCGATCCGCGCGCCACAGGGCGACCTGCGCGAACCGGCGGACGTCACCGCGGGCCGCGCGGACGGTCACCGCCGCGCGTAGCGCTGCGTCCGGGACGTCACCGGCGAGTAAGCGGTCCAGTGTCGCTGGTGCGCCGTGCTGGTGAACCATGGACCAGACCGTGGGGTGGCCCGGTTCGGTCAGCGAGGTCAGGGCGACCCGGGCGAGGCGGTCAGCGTCATCGGTGGTCTTCGGCGCCGGGCGGTCGGAAGGAGTGTCGTGGCTGTTCATCAAGGTTGCTTCCCCCTATATGAGTGCGGAGCCGTTTCGGCTATAACGGGACTTGGGTACGTCGGCTGCCCTCGGGGCTCGCAGCCGACACGGATGAGCTGAATGACGCGGGCTGCGACGGCATTGCGGCACCGGCGGCGCGGGGGATTAAGCGGGATGCCCCGGTGCGGTCCGAGTCGCCGAGTCCTGCGGTTCCTACGCCCTGCACCCGCGGCACACGGGGCAGCGCGGTTCTGGTGCTGGCTTCTAATTCGTGGTGCGCGCGTCGCGGGCTCGCCGGCGCGGCGACGGCCGCTGGGGGTAGGTCATGCCCGCAACGAACAGGGTGACGTCGCCGCGCTGTTTGGCGTGGTAGAGCGCGATGTCGGCGTCCGCGACAGCGCTCGACCATGAGGTGGTGGCTGCCGCATAGGCGATGCCGGCGCTTGCGCGTACGTGTACCGATCCGCTTCGGCTGGTGGTGATGATGGGTGCCGTAGCGTGCATTGCCACCTGCTGCGCCACCGCCGCGGTGCTGCCCGGCAAGATGAGCACGAATTCGTCGCCACCGAGTCGGCCGGCCCATCCGTGGTGTCGTGACGCCAATTCCGCCAGCCGAGTACCGAGTGTTGTGAGCACCGCGTCGCCGGCGGGATGACCGTGGTCATCGTTCACCGACTTGAACGCGTCGAGATCCACGACCATCAGGAAACGGCCGTGAGCATTGGTCGCGGCGTACGCCTGCTCAAGACCGACCCGGTTCAACACACCCGTGAGCCCGTCGTGGCGAACCTGATCGGCCAGCACAATGTTCTGCTGGCGAAGGCGACGCATGGTCGTCGCCGTGCTGAGCCGCCCGCCGAGAGCACCGGCGAACGCCGCAGCGACCAGACCAGAGACCACAGTCATGTCCACGGAAAAGTCACCTTTCAGAACAGAGCCGTCCCACGTTGCGCAGCTACCGACAGCGCGCCGATCAGACGAGCAGAGACACGGATGCCAAGAGGCAATGAGACGGCCCCGGAGGCAGCACCCGCCATGCTGTGCGGCGAACGGGTGCTGACCCCGAAGACCCGAGGCCGGCCCGAAAGGGGATCGTGGGCAAGGCTTAAGGGACGAGAAGATCTCGGGCCGAAGGCCATGATGTTCGTGAAGCTCCTGGCAGTCATCCCGGGCCGTGCCATCGTGCCTGGCCAGCACCGCCGGCCTGCTAGACCTGATGCAGATGGACGCACGGCGGCGGGCGGGTGTACCGCGCTGATGCTGGTGTCACCAGGGGGCATAGCCGAAGAACAGCCAGCCCTCTGGCAGCAGTGCATCAGCTACACCGTCGGCAGTCATGGAGCGGGGAGTCATCTGTGTGACGGCGATGGCTCCGGCGGGTCCTCGGCTGTCGTTGATGCGAGGGTCGTGGTCATTGATCAGTGCTCGTGCCGTCGCTGTTGCGTCGGGGTAGGGCAGTGCCTGATCGGTGAGGACGATGTACTCGGTCTTCTCGGCAATGGTGCCGGTATAGCCGCCGTGGCCGTTCTCGATGAGCGCCTGATCGACGAGGCGCCAGAAGACGGCCTCCGGGTCGCTTCCCGTGCCGTAGACCGCGAAGGTGGCAGCACCCATGTCCTACCCCACATCCTTTCTCCGAGGAGCCGGCGGTGTTCGCCCGCCGGTTGGTTCCTGCGGCAATCGCGTTTGTCGGGAAGCGGGTACCGGCCGAAACGCTGCTTGCCCGCCAACGGCAGGTGATGGCGGGCGAGTGTGGGGAGCCCGGTGGGTGGCTGCCTGCCAAGTGCTGAACCTCCGGCCAGCCATCCGCTTCAGGAATGCCGGTATGCGGCTGGCGGACATTCCCACCAGCGGTGGTCCGAGCACAGCAAGCAGGTCGGAGGCACGCTGCGACGACCAACCAGCCCGGTCGATCGATTCCTCGTCGGGAAATACATCGGCGACCCGGTCGACCCCCGGATGCAGCGTGGGGTCTTGAGTGCCGCCGTAGGAGTACACCCAGTGCAGATTGCCGGGCGGATTCGGCTCGACCAGCCGCCGGAACCGGTCAACTTCTTTGGTGTAGCAATAGAAATGGGTGTCGGGACAGGCTCGGCAGATCCTGATCCATGCACGCAGGTAGTCGTCGGAGAAGAAGTCACCCGCGTCGTGGATCCTGACCCACTGGTCCGCGAATCGGGGTCTCTGCACCTCAGCAATCATCATTGTCTGCCAGCCGGGTAGGTCGTCGAGCACCATGCGCAGGTTGGCCTCGTGCCGGCTGCGGACGACCGGCCACAGATAGGAGCCATGATATTGGTAACGACGGAAGTTGAAAGTTGCGGAGTTCGTCGTGAGCCAACGACGAGGTTCGGCCGTGCGCTGCTGCCGCAGCCCGATCCTGCACAAGCTGTTCACGATCGGGCTGCGGACGAGGCTGCGTCAGACGGGGCCCCTCTTTTGGCTGCTCCGGTACCAAGCGACGCGAGTCCACGGACCACTTGTGGGTCGTTGGCATTAAGGCTCGGGGAGCTACGGTTACGACGTTGGATCCGGGCGGATGCCGTCAGCCGGCCGTGAATTTCGGTATCACCGCTCCAGTGTCCCCGGTCAGTGCGATGCGCATGGTCCGGTACGCGTCGCGGGCTGCCCAGAGGATCCGGCGTCCTTCAATCGCATGCCGCTTAAGGGGTTCGGCAGATGGTGACGGGCACAAATCGAGGACGTACGGCTGCGGAGTCGGATGCAGACGCATGGCGTTGATCTGCTGCCGCTCGTGACGATAGGCGTCGATGGCATCGCGATAACCTGAGCCGAGTCCGACACGCATGCGGTTGAGGCGATGGGCGACGTACCGCTGGAAGGGGGTGGGCGTCCGGCGTACCACCGTCGTGGGCCGAGTGCTCAGTGACAGGACATGCGTGCATCCCCGGTCGGCAGCAAGCCGCCACGGGTGGGCCGTCAACACCCCGCCGTCGATAGCAGGCCTCCCTCTGAAATCGGCGGTCCCTACCGTGGCTAGGGGTAGCCAGGCGCCGGCGCGCATAGCGCTTCTTAGGTCGGCTCGATCGAGGAATTGGTGCGGCGTCTCCGTTTCGAGGGTGTCCACCATGGTGACGGAGACGTAGAGGGGCGTGGGTGACGCCAGTACGGCCTCGTAGTCCAAGGGCTTTTGCTTGTCGAAGACCTCATCGAAGGCGAAATCTACGTTGAAGATCGCCTGTGGGCCCACTAGGCGCCGGAAATCGATGAAGTCCCGCGAGGCGAGATCGTCGTAGTAGATCGACAGATTGCGCCACAGTTCCCCGGCAAGGAAATAAGCCGCGTTGACAGACCCCGACGATCCGCCGAACACCATGTCGAACGCGTCTCGGTATCCGCAGTCCTCGATCGCGCTCAACATCGCGCAGGACGCGACGCCGCGCATGCCGCCGCCCTCGACGGCCAGCCCGAGGACGGCGTCGTCGAGCCGTCGGCCAGGCTTACTGCCGTCTTCGAGGCGCTGGCGCATGAGAGTCAGGACAGGATGGTCCTCGGCCCAGAATCTCGTCATCCTGCACCCTCCGTAGATGCCCGGGGCTTGGGCGCAGGTCTCGCCTTTTCGGCTGGAGGATCGTCGGCTGACGCGGGTCGAAGCCGAGGGGGCCAGTTTTGGATTTTAATTCCATCGCGGGCTTGGATGATGGCCGTCCTCTCACCTACAGACAGGGCACGGGCCAAGCCTGCGCGGACGCCGTAACCGGCGCCCACGAACTTAGACACATACTGAATCCCAACGCTGATTAAAACCAGGCCAAAGACGTAGGCGTAGCGGTCGTGCATCCAACCCGTCTGTAGTCCGGTGGCGATGACGATGATGACGACGGCGTACATCAGCATCGACCACCACCACTGCTCGAAGCCTCTCGCGATTCGCCGACCCTCCGGTGGTACTGTAGATAGCTTCGCGGCGGCGCCGGCATCGAAAACCCTAGCGCTGAGGATGAGAAGCAGCAGATTCGTGGCTGAGACGGCAACGGCACCGAATGCGCAGCCCCACGCCCAGAGCGAGTTCTTCCAGTAGACCGAAAGCAGCACAGTCGGCAGGGTGACAATCGACATCAGCCGGATCGCGATCTCGGTAACCCGCGCGAGCATTCCAGGGATCTGTCGGGCATTCAGTCGGGCCAGGATCATGGAGTAGAACTTCGCGCCGGTGAGGGCCTGACTGAAGGCAATGATCGTGGCGGCGAGTTCGTCACCTTTGGGCAGGCCATCCCATTCGCCTGTTACAACGTCGTCGATCTTGAAGAGAGCAGTCTTGGCGAAGATCCACCACCAGCAGAGTGTCATCACGAACGAGAACGTGAGGAGATAGGCGTCCAATTCGCGCTTCTCGGCCTTGGCCACCTTCCGTTGCTTCCACTGGGTACTGAACTCTCTTGAGGTAGGTAGCAGTCGGGCCCGCATCCGCTCCCAGCCGTTGCGGCTGGCCTCCGACTCCACTGCCGCGAGATCGAAGCTGTACTCCAGCTCAGCGCCGAGGGCGTCGAAGCGGAACGGTTTTGCCGGCAACAGAAGCAGTCGGTTCCTCGGGTTCTCGTCGATGAGGTCGTCTAGTGTGCGGCCAAGGAGGGGGCTGATCTCGTAGACCTGGTCGGGTACACGGCCGTCGCGGGGAGGATGACCGACGAGAATCTGTATAAGGATGACCCCGACGGAATAGACATCAGCCACGGCTGATTCACCGTGGTTCTTGATCTCGGGCGCGATGTAGACGGCGTCGTCGTGCTCGGCTATCCCGATCTGCCGGCTGTACAAGTGGTTCACGCCCAAATCGATGAAGTGCATCTGAACCGTACGTCCGACGCTGACGATGATGTTGCCCGGAGAAAGGTCGAGGTGCTGACGTTCCCGGTGACCAGGGTCCACCGGCTCGCCGCAGGCGAGTTGGTGGAGGGCGTCGATGAGAGCGATCCCGATCTGCCGCGTCTTGTCCACCCGTTCGCCGGGTGACGGATGTTTGGCCTCGAACGCTCGCAGATGCTCGGCCAGCGTCTCGCCCGGCTGGAACGGCATGACGACCCACTGGTCGGTGGACGCCTGCGGGTGCACGACCACTGACGGCGTCCGGGCGCCGCCGTACATCCCAGCGTAGTCGTCGGTCGCCCGGGCGACCGCCGCCAGTCTGCTCCAGGGAAATAGAACGCATTTGATCACGAGATCCGGCTTCAAGCCGGACTCGTCGACCGCCTCGCGCGGATTTATTCGCAAGATGAAGGACGTCGTACCGGCGCGGTAGTACCTGCAAGACTCGAAATCGAGCTCCTCCCATTTCTCCCGCTCAATGGGCGATGGTGAATAGCTCGAACTGAGACGTCCGCCTGGACGATAGAGTGCCTTAACGGCTTTCCAGACTGGCGTCTGCTCGAACAGCCTCTTGCAGTATTCGTCCGCTTGGTCCTGCTGTTCGCGGTCCGGCGATTCGAAGCGACGCTCGAGCAACTTGATGTTGAGCCGCAGGAAGGAAAGGTAGGCGACGATCGGCGTTGTGCCAGCGTCCTCCGGCTCAAGGATCTCGGCCGCCGCCCGCTCACATCCTTGGAGGAACGAGCCGATCTTGCGATTGTACTCGAAGTCGGAGATCTGATCTAGGAGGTCGGCCAGCAATCTGTGCATGGCGGCAAGCCGCTCATCCTCGTCGGAACCCAGCAAACGAGTGCGAGTTCCTGGAGTGCTTTCCCCCTTTATCTCGGACAGGAGCGATGCCAGCACCTCGGCGGCTGGGTCGTCGATCGTGGCCGGCCGAGGATTGCTGCTCATTCAGTGAAGGTAGGACCATGTGGACGGTCGCGGTAGTCGTCCTTTCGGCGTATTTTCGGCACAGGCGGAACCGGCAGACACTAATATTGTGCGATTGACTTCAGGGCGGTGTTCTGCGGTTGATTACCCCTGCTGCGGAGAAGGTCGGGCAGTACGGCGGCGCGCGAGATCTGCCGCGTAGCCGGGCCGGGTGTTGCCCGCGTCCTGGGTCCAGCGCGTCGCCCGGTTAAGACTGATCCCGAGCAGCCGTGCGATCACGGCGGCTGGCATCTCACTGGCCATCTCCATCAGCGCGGTGTTGCGGCCGAGCGTGGGTGAGACGCCCAGCAGGCGTAACCGTCGCAGCAGGTCTCTGGGGGCGAGGGGTTGCCCGAGCCGACGGGCCGGGTAGAGCCACGTGCGGTCGTCCGGTCCGGTTGCGGTGGCGTCACTACGGTCGTGGAGAAGTTCCATGATCAGTTCGCCGAGAGCCGAGGGCACGGCGATCGGTTGTTCGCCGAGCAGCAGTTGTACGCCGGCCTGGGTGACGAGGATGTGCTCGGTGGTCAGGCGTGTGATCCGGACGGCGCGTTGGGCGTAGAGCAGTACGAGCAGCCCGGCGACGCTATCGGCGACGGCGATCGAGCTGTCGCTGAGGAGTCGGCGGGCCAGGGACCATCGTTGATCGTGTTCGGTGAACACCTCGCGAACGGATTCGTTGTTGAACGGTGGGACCTCGATGCCGTGCGCGTGGCCACGTTTGACGGCCCAGCTGACGAACCCGCGTGATCGAGAAAACGTGTCGACGGTGAGCCAGTCGTCGATGTCGGTCTGGGTACAGGTAGCCAGGTTCTGGCCGCGTCCGTGCAGCCAGTTCAACAGGCTCGCGGCGGCGGTGAGCGAGTTCATGGAGTAGACGACCTGATCTTGGGTCAGTGGCTCGCGGACCGCGAGCGTGCGCAGTCGCCGCAGGTGGTACCAGGTGGCGAAGCTCCGCAGGATCTTGCGTGCCGCGGGTTCCTTGACGCGGACGATGCGACGCTCGACGGCGCTCTCCAGGCGGTTCAGACGCTCGTCGCGTGCGGGCAGCACGCCGGCTTGGATCAGGATCGCGCGAAGGTGTGTCGCCGCGCCGTTCGGGGTCAGCCCGTCCAGGAACTGGTGGGTGACCGGGCACATCCCGATCGCAAGCTCGGCGAGCATCTGCTGAGTGCGGGCTCGAGCCACCCAGTTCAGGCCGGCAGCCGCATCGGTGGCGGCCAGTGCGACGAGAACGGGTTCGATCGCCGGTTGAACGGCGCCGTCGGGACCGGTGAGCAGCCCGCGGGCCACCTCGGGCCAGGCGCAGTTCGTGCAGAGGCCGAAGTGGTGCAGCCTCTCAACACTGCCGCACCGCACGCAGGCTCGGTGCGATGCGCTGTCGTTCCTGTAGCAGCTCTGGCAGAAGATTCCATGTTCGGTGCGGGCGCGGATCGGCCTTCGGCGCCGGCATCCGGTGCAGGTGTCCATGGAGCCGCAGCTCTTGCACAGCGGCTTGCCGGAGGAGGTGCGGCGGTGGACGGTGCTCTGTCGTCCGCACTCCGAGCAGGGTTCGACGCGAAGTCTGTCGGTACAGGCCTTGCACCGAGGGGCGTCGGTGCCGGCCAAGGCGCACGGCTTGCGGTGACGGCAGACAGAGCAGGTCGCCACAGGCGGCGTGCAGCAGTTCTGGCATTGCACGATCTCGCCGTCGCGGCGTGCGGGCAGGGCCTTCCGGCCGCAGCTGGTACACGTCTCGGCAATCGACGGCTCGGTCCGGCAACACGCGGCGCACAGCGACTGGCCGTCGCCGGTGCGCCGAGTCATCACAGCGAGCTCTCCACAGCGGGCGCAGCGTTTTACGTGTGCCTGGTTCCAACAGCTCTTGCAGCAACGGAGCCCGTCGCGGCTGCGGGAAAGGCGGACGAGGCGGTCGCAGAACGGGCAGGCAGGGATCACGACACCAGGCACGCCACGCTCACGCAGCGTCTGAATGAGCGTCACGACGCTCGCCGAACCGTAGGCTCCCGCGCCGGTGAGCAGCTCGGGCCGGCTCGTCAGCTGATCGGCGATCTTCTGCCGCCAGCGCGGGTAGGGAACCATCGCGCAGAGCAATGCGGCCAGCTCCGGGCGGTCGGTGGTGGGGTCGAGCCGGGCGACGACCGCCGCGACGACCTGCGCGGGATCAGCGTCGGAGACATCCTCCTTCCGGGAAGGACCCGTTGGCGCGGTCAATCGGTGATCCTTGCTCGCTTGGGTCGGAAGGTCCCGACGCCACTCTCGCGGCCGGCATCGGTGCCAGGACTCTCACCGACCGCAGTGGCGCGGCGTGCGGTGGCGGCGACCGGCACGATCAGCTCCTCCATGCGGCAGTCGAGGATGTCCATCAGCGCCACGAGGATCTTCAGGCTCAGCCGTTCGGGCTTCTCGGTCACCAGCCGCCAGATCTGGGTCGGTGACAAGGTGATGCCGCGATCGATGAGGTGCGGCCGGATGTCGGTCGTGTTGAACATGCCGCGAGTGGCCATGATCTCGCGCAGATTCCAGGTGTAGTCGAGCTTGACGGTCATGCCGTTCCTCCGTCAGCCGGTGCCAGGCCCCGGTCCAGGTGCTGGCGCAGTGTGGTGTTCATGAAGTCGCCCGACACTCCGGTGTAGATCGCCGTGGTGCTGGCGAACCGGTGCCCGACCTGGTCCTGGACGAACTTCGCATCGGCCCCGTCCTCGATCAGGTGCGTGACGTGACTGTGCCGTAGACAGTGCGGAACCAGGTCCGTGTCCATGCCCAGTGCGTCGCGGTAGGCGGCGAAACGCTCCTCGATCTCCCGGGGGCGAAGCCGGCCGCCGCGCTCGGTCACCCACATCGCCGGGTGGTCCGCCAGGCCGAACCGGGGCCTGGCGTTGGCCAGGTAGTCCTCGACTGCCTCGACGGCCCACGGCATTACGGTTGCCACCATCCGCCGCTTCGGCGGTGATCCCTTCGACCGTTTGCCCCAGCGGACGTTCAGCTGCCCGTACTTTCCTAGCTCGGGTGCCTTGGGGTTGCGGTACCAGTCCGTCCGGTCCAGCTTGCTGGCCTCGTTGCAGCGCAGCCCCCAGGCGTAGATCACCTTCAGGACGGTGGCGTCGCGGTAGGCGGTCAGCGCGCCCTTGCGCTTGAGCCGGACCGCCCGGTCGACCTGCTCGTCGGCGTAGTCGAACAGCGCCTGACACTCCTCGCGCGTCATTGGTCTGCGGCCCGGACCGCCCTCGTAGTCGACCAGGTGGGCGACGGTGTTCCACTCATGACAGATCTGCACCGGATGCGTACCGAAACGCGCCTCGCACTCTTCGGGCCACTGGTAATACGGCGAGGTGATGAAGTCGCTGAACATCCGGATCGCACCCTGGTAGTTGCGCATCGTGGACTCCGCCAGCTTCTGCTCCATCACCAGCTGCGCCGTCCACTCGTCCATGTGCGCCGCCGACCAGTGCCAGGGGTACTCGTTCGTGAACTCTATGAACCGGCGCACCACGCTCGTACGGGCGTCGACGGTTTCTCGCTGAAGCCGCCGTCCACCGCGCTGCTGCTTTTCCCAGCCGGACACCATCGCATCCAGCACAGCATCCTCAGGACGGAGAAGGAGTACGCCTTCGCGTAGCTCCATCCGCGCCGATCCGGGAGGCAGATCATCCCGAGCCCTCACTCCTACCCCTTTCGTTCAACGCAAGTATCTTCCATCAGATGAAAGGCGGTGGCAAACCCGCAGGTCCGCGAGCCGGCTCTACCCCCGCGGTAGGCTGACACGACCCAGCAAGGCCGCGAGCCGACGGCCGCAGCGCCTTTCACTTAACGCAATTCCGCGCAGAGAGGGCGTAGCAGACCTGATGGCAGACCCCCGCCGACGGACAGGTGTTGTAGGTCCGCCCGTCGGGGAGTCGCCCGGCCCAGGCAGGCAAGGTCCACGTCCACACGCCGATTCTTTTGAGCCGGCGGTTGCTCTGGGTCAGGAGCCGGGTGGTCCGAGGCGGTCGCCCGCTGGTAGGCGGGGGAACTGGTGTGTAGCTCGGCCACAGTGTCAGCTGATCAGGTTCTGCGGCGCGGTGCGTGGACGGTGCCTGCGGTGGTGGCTCTCGAGCGTGGGGGACACCTGGGCGCCGTGCAGGGCTCATGGGTTCCGCAGCCAACGGCCGGTGCGCACGTCGATGCGCAGCACACTGTCCGCGTCGCGGTCTCCCCATGCACCCCAGGCGATGCGAGACAGGTAGGGCTCGACGGCGCTGGCAACGATCGCGAAGACCGGATCCTGGCGGTGCAGGACAGTCCCGTCGGCCAGGGTTACCGGTCCCAGCATCCAGCCGGCACTCGGCTCGTCACCGCTTTCCACCTCGTAGGTAATGGCGCCGGCGACCAGGAAGCGAATGACGAGCCCGGTTTCGGCAATTGTCTGCGAGGCGCGAAACGACGACATGATGACGGCACGCACGTCGCTGTCGGTCAACCCGAGGGCGGCATTGGCCTGCGCGGCGATCGTGCGGGCGGCCATGAGGTCATGGCCCCAATACCACGGGGTCGCGTGTGTTCCGTTCCCGCGCATCGGGGTGTGGTCGGGCTCGTCCTCGGTGATGATCGAGGGGACGTATCCATACTCGGTTCGCATGGTCTCATCGACGTAGAAGGCATACCGTTTATCCGTCGGTGGAGTCGTATCCATCAGAAGACCGTCACTTTCTGACCATTCACAGATGGTCGAGACGCAATAAGGGCAGGGGTAACGAATCGACCCAAGCCTGATGGGAGCGGGGCCGGCAGATTCCATAAGAGACAAACGCAGCCGCATGCACTCAGCACCCCGTTGGCGGGTTGACCGCGGCCTTGCCTATGGAGGGGCTATGCCGCAGCGCCGCGCAATGACGTGATCCGGCGTTCGATGGGCCGGCGCCCGGGCCGGAGACGACTCAGCGATCGGGCTCGGCTGCTTCGTCGAACGTGACCGCCTCTACGCAGGACATGCGGCCACCAAAGGTGCTGGCGCAGTAGGGGTATCCGCCGGGTGCACCACACAACTGGCAATCCGTCAGATTCGGTGGGTCGTCGTCACGGTCGTCCGCTTCGATGGCGCCATTGGCGCAGCCCGCCGGGCACCGGCCATCGTTGTTGCTGGCGGTTTCGGCGATGACGGTGTACAAAGACCGGCACCAATCGCCTGCGTCATTGGTGTGGCTGTTGATGCGATACCGGCTGGGTTCATTCTCATGGCGCACGTCGGCGCCGAACTGAGCGATGGCATCTGGGATAGAGGAATCCGCGATGGCGGCGTTGAGGTGCGCCACTTCGTCGTCGGTCAGTGCGCGCCCGGTCCAACCCTCGAGCTGGTTGCGAGTGACGATGACCGACGCCGCACCACCGGCGGCAACATGCGGCCGGTGTTATGCGACAAATCAATGGAATCGGTCGGGGTGGCATCGTCGGCGCTCATGGCACCTCCAGGGACGGTGGTGGCCCGGCGGTGTGCCGTCCGGGCGGGGACGGCACGACCAGGCCCGGCCGAACAGAGGCGGTGTCCAGCCCGCCCGGTGCGCCGCAGTGGTCACTTCGTTCTGCCACTGCTCGGTGGATACCAGCTATCCCAAGTGGAGGCGATACGGGGCGTTCACCGGGACGTGGCTTGACGACGCCACGAGCGGCCGGGACCGTGCCCCGTCCCCAGACCGAACGGCACCCGCACCACGGGCTTCCCGCGTAGTGCGCTTGACGGCACGTCACACGCTGAGGTTGTGGCACCTGAGACGCCCGCTCATCGTGCCCGACAGGTTTCGCTACGTGTTGCTGAGGCCGTACACCGTGCGCTGCGCTCTGAAGCCGGCTGCCGGCCGGTGGCACGCACGTGTACGCGACCAGTTCCGGGCGGAACTCGTTATGCGTGCCACCCCAATCGCTGGCACCGGCGAGTACGCGGCAACAGCAAGACCCGCCCGTAATGTGCCGCGTCTTAGTGGCGGAAGACGACCAGCAGTGGCGGCAATCGACCCAGGACTGAAAACGCAGGGCGGCTCGAGGCGGGTACCCAAGGCGGTGTCCTCGACGGCGATATCGGTGCTGGGTGCCGATGGCCGCGTACCGCCTTTACCCGACTTGTCGGGCGGCGGACAGAAAACTGCGGTACAACGTGTGCGCGGTAGCGACCACGGCGGCCATGACCGCCTGCGGCGTGTGCGGCGCGAGCGGGAACCACTCCGGCGGCACCCTGTCCGAGGCGACTGTCACGGTGTCCATAATCGTGACCAGCACCAGAAAACCACCGTCGCGGGCGGCGACGATCTGTGCCGGGTCGATGCCGGCTGCGTGGGTGGTCGGCTCGATCCGAATGCCGGTGATCGGCCAGGTAGTGCGGAGTAAGCCCACCCCGTCGCTGCACGTGACCAGGGTCTGGACGTCCGTGCCAAAATCGCGGCTGAGTGGGTCCAACCCGGTAAGCAGATCCTGGAAGATCGGGATGTTCTCGCCAGTGGTCGCCTTGCGGGCCAGGCGGGTGATGTCGTCACAGACGACGATCGGTTTGGACGGTGATGCGGCGCTGCACGCCGAGAAGAAGCCGCGCAAAAAGCGACGAGTTGACCCCACCATTGCTCCTCACAAAAGAAGCCAGCGCCCGCGGCGAGCGGGCGCTGGCACAAGACGGCGGCAGAAGAAGTGACACCTCGACGGACAGGCCTGCGATGTCAGCGGCGGACGCGTGGCGCAGACGTGCGCGCTGATACCGGCTTCACGTGGGACTCGGCGATCACGGCGAGCACATCCTCAGCCCGCGTTACCAGCGAGGCTGTCCTGTTCACGATCAGCTGATGACATCCGGCAGACACACCGGAGGTCACCGGCCCGGGCACCGCGGCTACGACCCGGCCGGCCCGCTGAGCAGCGTCGGCGATTGCCATGGCGCTGCTGGAGGTAAACGCTTCTACGATCACCGTGGCGGTGCTCATCGTGGCCAGCAATCGTGAGCACACCTGCAGCCGGGGCTGCGTGAGTCCGAGGCCGGGAGGGAAGGCACTCACGACCGTGCCCCGCTGGATGGCGTGAGTGATCATGGCGTCCACCACGGTGCCGAAGTGATGGTCGGGGCCGGCCGCGGTGACCAGAACCGGTGCCGCCAGTTCGTGTGCCAGAGCGCCGCTGAAGGCATGGGCGTTGATGCCACGGTTGGCCCCCGTGATCAGGGTCCATCCTGCAGCGGCGAGGCCGCGTCCCAGATCAGCTGCCACATGAGCGCCGTAGTCGGTCGATTGGAAGGACCCGGTCACGGTGATGGCGGGCTGGAGCTGGGCAGCAACGTCGGGGTTCCCGCGTACCCACAGGCACGGCAGGTCGTCACAGCCGGTGCCGGAAGGCCACCCCCGGTCACCAGGGATCAGCATCGTCATGCCGGCTTCGGCCGCGCGTTCCCACAGCGAACTACCGAGAGCATGTTGCTGCTCGACGATGTCGTCGACCTCAGGGGCCAGGGGCCCGAGCCGGGGATATACCCAGCTGTTCACCGGAACGCCGTGCTCGATGGCGGTGGCCGCCCATCCGGCCGGCAAAGCACCACCGACGTAGTAAGACAGAGCCGCGCGCACGTAGCGTTTGTCGTCGATCAAGGCAGGACCTCCCACGATGGGGCTCAGTCCCGGCGGCGCGCCGCGATGCGGGTGCCGCCGGGAGGGGACGGCACGATACGACCCGGGCGGGCGCAGCCGGGGTCAAGCCACCCGGCGCCCCGCGCGCAGTGTCTTCGAGCGGCACCCACGCCACCCCGGTGGCTTATCTGGACAGGATTCAGGTGCGGGGTGGTCGCCGGAGGGGCTTGACGACGGCCCTGTCCGGCCGGGACCGTGCCCTGTCCCCACTCCGGACGGCCCCGTCGCGCGTCCGACTGGCCACGACCGCACAGCGACTGCTTGGCCGCCAACAAGAAGGCCGGAGTGATGCTGCTGCTATCGCACACGGGTTTGGACGGCGTACTCGTCATATTCTGAGAGCCGCTGGAGGTGACCGAGATCGAGTAATGAAAGCCCCGGCCGGCCGAGGATGGCGTCTACGCGGGGAATGACATACGGTATTGTCCGAATTATTGTTCCCCGCCTCCGCGGGGGTTATCCCAGCGTGACAACGCATCCACTCGATGGACAGGCCGGCTTGCGGCCACTTGCGAGATGGACATGCGCGTCCCCGCGGCTCGGCGAAGATCCGGGCGGTGCTCGTGCGCCCGATCTCGGGCAGAGTGCCATGGGCCGTGAGGTCGCGGCGCGCTGGATGGCAACCCACCAGCGGAGGAGACAGCAGCGTGCAGCGCCCACCACGGTTCTACTGCGGTATCGACTGGGCCGACCAGGTCAACGACGTGGCGGTCATCGACCGTGACGGCGAGGTCCTCGCCCGCACGAGGATCAGCGCCATTCCGGACGGTGTCCGTGAACTGTTCACGCTGCTGGACGGGTTGCGGGCCAGCCATACGCACGGGCTGCGGCAGGTGCCGGTGGCGATCGAAACGAACCAAGGCCTGCTGGTGCACGCGCTGCGCGCCAAAGGCCAGCCGGTGTACCAGATCCCGCCCAGCGAGGTAGCGCGGCAGCGGCAGCGCACGTCGCGGGCCGCGAAGAAATCCGACCGCAGCGACGCCGCACTGCTCGCTATCATGCTCCGCGACCGGTGGGGCCTGCTGCGGCAACTGCCCGGGGTGAGCCCGGACGCGGCAGCGATCACGGTGCTGACCCACGCGCAGTACCGGGCCCAGCTGCTGCGCGAGCAACTTCAGGCCCAACTGCGGGCGCTGCTGGTACAGGTCCACCCGGTCGCGGCGCACGGGTGGGACGGCCGCGACCACGGGCTACGCCGCCCCGAGGCCCGCGCGGTCCTGGCCGCGGGCCCGACCGCGGCCGCTGCGCAGACGGTCACCGCCTACCGGTGGGAGAAAGTCCTCACCGGGGTTCGGTTGCGGCTGCTCGAGCAGGAGGCGTACCGGCTGCGGGACCTGTTCACCGCACCGGTCCTGCGTCTACCGCCGGCGATCGAGCAGGCGACCGCGGTCGAGGTTCGCGCCCTGCTCGCGGCATTCGACCATGCCTGCGACCGCGCCGACGAACTCACCGCCGTCGTCACCGACGCCTTCGACGCCCATCCGCAGGCGAAGATCTACCTGTCGTTCCCGGGCTGCGGGGCGCTGACCGGGGCGCGGCTGCTCGCCGAGCTCGGTGACGACCCGGCCCGGTTCGCCACCGCGAAAGGGCTGCGCGCCTATGCGGGGCTGGCGCCGCTGACCTGGGCGAGCGGCACCGTGCGGCAGGTCACCCACCGCCGGATCTGCAACCGCCGGTTGAAGCTGGTCTGCCACCGGTGGGCGTTCAGCGCGCTGACCCGCTCGCCGGGCGCCCGCGCACTCTACGACCGGCGCCGTGGTCGCGGAGACACTTACGCGGGGGCGTTGAGGCATGTTGGTGGGCGGCTGCTGTCGGGCTTGCACCGCTGCCTGGTCACCGGCACGTTGTACGACGAGCAGGTCATGTTCGCGCGACCTCATGCGGCGGGTTGAGGCGCGGCTGCCCGGAAGGTGCCCGGCGATGCCTGCAGCAATCCCGAGCCTGGTGAGCTCTGACGTGGGAACGGCACCCGGGCACCTCCCCGACATCCGCACCATCCGACCAGCCGCCGGGCATGACCTCAGCCGTGCCGTACCTCGCGGGTTCTCAGCCTCGGCGAACGCGCTGTTGGTGTTCGTCGCCGATGTTGTGGAGGCCGGAATGTCGTGCACGGGAGCCTTTGCTACCGGCGATCGGATGTCTACTACGGTTCCCCGTTCCTCAGCTCCATGAGGGTGTCCCGGACGGCGCCTTGTTGGCCGGCGCCCCTGCCGCGTCCGCTGGCATGAACTGCGGTCTGCGAGCCGGTGACGAGGGGCGGCAGGACGGGTCGAGCGCCGGAGCTCACGATCGCGACACCCACCTAGTGGTAGTGACCTGGTATCGCCCGCTAGGCGGACGCCGTACCGGCCGCGCCCGGTGTCAGTTTCATGCCCACGTTAGCGAGCGAGCCGATCGCGGTGCCCCACCAGGCAGGGATCCCGTCCACGTACAGGCACGGGGCATGTGCGGACATGTCGTCGCGCATCCGTGCCACCTCGACTCCTGGGATGAGGATCGGCACCGTCGTGCTATCAGAGATCGGCACGTCCCAGCCGAAGCGGCCGTCGCGGTCGGTTGCGGGTGTGCGTACGGGCTCGCCATCGACTCCGGCTACCCGATGGCGGATCGGCACCTGTTCCAGCTCGGCCGCGCGTTCGCGTACAGCGGTGAGGAACGCGGCCAGCGCGGTGGCGGCGAGCTTCTCGCGAGCACCCTCGACGGGCTGGGTTCCAGGGTTGATCATGAGGGTCACCGTAGGCCTCTCGATGATGTCTGTGCAGGCCAGACGCGCCGGTCGAGGATGCCGGCCGGGTGCCGGCGGTGGCTTTTCAGCATGCGGGGGTGTGCGGTTGGTGCTCCGGACGGGCATCCTGCGCAGTGAGTGATCGCCACAGGTTTGGCGGTGCAGGCACGGCCCGCACTGCGGGCTCAGACGGGCCGCCGGTACCGAGGTCGTCAACGGTCTTCTTCGACTGGGTGCTGGGCTTCTCATGCGATGGCGGTGGTGGGGGGATTCTGCGGTCGAGTTCCGGGCCGGTGATCGACGGAGCCTGTGCAGGTGCGGTATTCGTTGATCTTGTGGCAGTGAGGGATTCGGTTGTGTGTGTGTGGTGTTGTCCGCTGCGGTGGGGTGGGGTCGTGATGGTGTGGAGGCGGCCAGCTGGCTTGCCGGCGTGGCGAGTCTGCTCGTGGCGGTGGTGACGTTGCTGGTCACGGTGCCGTCTGGTGGGTCCGGTTCGGCGGTGGGGAGGGTGTTGAGGTTCCGGGGCCGGGCCAGTGGGGACGGGCAGGTGTTCCAGGCGGGCGGCAACATCACGAATGCCGGGAACCGGCCGCCGAAGCGATGAGCTGGCCGGGCCGGCAGAGGTTCGGAGCCCGGGCCAGCGGCCGCAGCACGGTAGTCTAGGCCGGTCGTGACGTCACGATTAACATGGCGTCGGCTGGGCCGGTGGGAGGGTTTGAAGGCCGGCTGTGGAACGTGGCTGGTGCGGTGGCCACGTTCACCGCTCGTGACTTGGAGTTGGCCACAGTCACCACGGCAGTGAGCGACAACACGGGTGTGCCGGTGGTGCTGCACGGGGTGCCGGGGGTGGGTAAGACTCAGCTGGCGCTGGCCTGGGTGTATGGGTATGCGGAATCGGCGCAGGTGGTGTGGCAGATCCGGGCGGCGAATCGGCTGGAGGTCGTGGCTGATCTGGCACAGCTGGCCGATCGTCTCGGGATGGCCGTTGGCGGAGATCTGGAGCAGGCGGCGCGGGCTGCGATGCAGGAGCTCAACGGTCGTGACGACTGGCTGTTGCTGTTCGACGATGCCACCCCGGACAGCGTGGCGGGGTTGGTGCCCGTGCGTGGCGGCCGGGTATTGATGACCTCGCGAAACCCGAACTGGGCTCTGACCGGAGTGCCGTCGGAAGTGGGACTGTTCGCCCCGCACGTTGCCGCGGTGTTCCTCGACCCCAGCGCCGGTGAGGCTGCTGGGCTGCTGGCCAGCGAGCTGGGGTATCTGCCGC
This sequence comes from Winogradskya humida, assembly GCF_016862215.1. Taxonomy (GTDB): domain Bacteria; phylum Actinomycetota; class Actinomycetes; order Mycobacteriales; family Micromonosporaceae; genus Actinoplanes; species Actinoplanes humidus. The sequence continues at coordinate 48,315 of NZ_BOMN01000113.1, read as the reverse complement.
TTGCTTTGGAGCAGGCCCGCGCGTACTGCGCGGCACCGGCCGGGAGGCTGGTCGTGTACCTGGCAGATTTTCGGCGTCAGCGGCTGCTGGGACAGGGCATCGACCATACCTTGCATGCTCCGGTCACGGTTACCCTCGCGCTGGCGTTGGACGAGGTGCGAAGGCGAGAGCCGGGTGCGGCGCAGTTGATGATGGTGCTGGCCCAGTTCGCGCCCGCCGCCATCCCCTGGGATCTGGTGGCAGTCGGTGCGATGGTGCAGCCGGTGCCGCTGGACGACGCTGCCATCGACGGCGTCTACGCCGACCAGCTGATCGGGGTGTTACGTGAGCTGGCCCTGGTCACCGCCGACAGGTCGGGTCTGCTGCGCGTGCATCAGCTCGTCGCCGAAGTGCTGCGGGAGCACCCCCTGCCGGTACCCGACAACTACAGCTTGTGGCAGAGCCCGCTGCGCGTGATCGGCGCCGGCCCGCCGCCTCGGTCGTGGATCCAGGAAGGAGCGGAACTCCTGGCTGAAGCACTCCCCGCCGACGTAAAGAATCCGGTGCACTGGGACCGGTGGGCGCTGCTACTTCCCCATGCCGAAACGGTGATCGAGCGCGGTGCCTCGCCCAGCACGACCATCGGCACCCTGCAATACCTGTGCGGGGCCTACCTACTGCGTCGCGGCGAATATTCGTCTGCGCGTCGGTGCAGTACCCGCTCGGTCGAGGGGCGGGGTCGCCTTCTAGGCGAGGAGCACCCGGACACCCTGACCTCGATGAGCAACCTCGCGGCCATCGAGCGAAGAATGGACGATTCAGGCGGCCAGGAAAGTCGTTAGTCGCGCTACCGCAATAGCGCCGGGTGAGCCGGTGCAGATGCACTATCCGGGGCGTACGGTATTGTGGATCTAGCCTGGGGCGGGCTAGCGCCTTTGTCATCAATGCGGAGAGGGCGTCGGCTGTTCTACTCCTTTTGGCAGCTTTGTCGTCTTGTCCATTGAGGCGTCGACTATTTGGATTGATGTGAGGCCGACCACCCTGCTTAGGTCGGCGCCGGTCAGGTCCGCGTAGGTCAGGTCTGCTCCGTCCAGGTCCGCGCCATCTAGGTGTGCGACGTCCAGGCGCATGCCTTGCAGGTTCGCGCCGTCCAGGTGTGCGCCGCTCAGGTCCGCGTCGTGCAGGTCTGCGCCGCTCAGGTCCGCGTCGTGCAGGTTCGCACTGGCCAGGTTCGCGCCGTCCAGGTTCGCGCTGGCCAGGTCCGCGCCGTCCAGGTTCGCGCCGGTCAGGTTCGCGTAGCGCAGGTTCGCACCGGTTAGAGGGGTGCCGGTCAGGTCCGCGTAGCGCAGGTCCGCGCCGGTCAGGTTCGCGCCGTCCAGGTCCGCGTAGCGCAGGTCCGCGCCGTCCAGGTGCACGCTGTCCAGGTCCGTGCCGTCCAGGTTCGCGCCGTCCAGGTTCGCGCCGGTCAGGTTCGCGTAGCGCAGGTCCGCGCCGGTCAGGTCCGCGCCGATCAAATCCGCGCCCCGCAGCTCCGCAGTGTCGAGGCCGAGTAGTGTGCCGGAGAAATCTAGCGTCTGGTTGCCCGGATTGGGTCGGTGGCTGAGAACAGTCACCGCGGCGCGGACGTCGGCTGACGATGGGCGCACTCTTTTCGGCATCTGGTCGGGCCGAGGGGCGTGGGTGCGGACGAAGGCGCACAGCACCTGGACCACTGCTGGTTGGTCCGGCGGGGAGTCGATCATCAGCCGCTGCAGGGCGTAGATACCGCCCAAGCGGATGGAGAGCTTGTCCTGCTTCTTCTCATCTTCTTGGCCGAGTTGATCGATCGCGGCGGTGAACCGATCCGCGACCTGCCCTTGCAAGGCAAGATTCTGCTGTTGAAGGCCGAGCTCCTGTTGTTGACGGTTGGCGCCGTTGGTGTAAAACAGGCCCGCTGCGACCAGCAACACCGACAGGATGCCGCCGATCGTGGTCGCGGTCGTACGCCAATCGGGTCTGTTCGTCCGCTCGGTTGATTTCAGTCTGCTGGCGCGGGTTCGGTGGCGTATGCGGGGCTGCATGGCGGCACTGGGGCGCCGGCGTGGCCGGCTGGGAGGCGCCGGTTCGGGAGTGGTGACCTGTCCTGAGACCCAGCCTCGCTGGGCAGCCGCCCAACGCGTACGGAGACTTACCATTTCTTTATTGCACACGCCCAGTACAACTGCTCGTCACCCAGAAGTGACGCAGTTAGTTGTGTACGGAGCGAATCTGAGGGGCATGGACCTGCGGGGCGTAACACTGAGTGAAGGGCGGTTGAGTGGCAGTGACGTGACCGCCGCGATTCTTGATTGCACTTGCCGCGACCTCGGACGACGCGTGAGTGTTGTGTCAGGTCGATTCCGCAAAGTGAGCCGGTGCAGGGTCGGAATTCGATGTGTGCGCCCGACGCCCGCAGATGTCGACCGCCTTGGCGAGCCCGCCGCGCAGGCACCGCGTTCTGCGACGGCGTTGTAGCTGCAGGCAGGAACTCGATCCGCAGCTTGGCTATTTAGCGACGGTCGATGTCGGCGCCCTTCACTTGGGGAACGCCAAGCTGAGTTGGCACGGCTTGTGGTCGTGTGCTGGGAGGTAGTTGATGTGTCCAGAGCAAATTCTCTTGCTAGGCGCATGTGATGGCCGCTTCGGTTTCTGGCTGTCGGGGCAGCAGGTCGCTCGCCTCCCGTCGTGGCAGTCATTCTGGCGGGCTCAGGTGGCCCCACCCGGGCGGGGCTAACTTTGGCAGTCGTCGCAACACTCCAGCTGAGCAGCTTCGACGCTGAGCTTGGCGATGCGGCCAGAGCACACGCGCCGACCGGCCAATGCCAGTTCGCTAGAGGTGCGGAGCGCGGCAGATCCGGATGCCAGCCGCTACAACTGAGAAGCCACGAACTTCACTCGACCCGGAGTTTCAGAATCGGGAAGTGAGTGCCACTCGGCTTCCTCCTGAACCCGAACCGCAAGCCACAGACACTGAACGCAGCGACGAAGTTCTCGGACCGGTAGTAGCCTCCCGCTTTCATCACGGTGGCCAGCGGCGGTCGCCGACCGCACGGAAAGCGGCGATCCGCATCTCGGGCAACGATGTGAGGGATGCGGCTGCCGGACGTAACCGCCGGACCCATCGCCTATGAGCAGAACTCTAGCCCGCGACTTCGACAGCTGCGCTGACCTTGGGGCAAGGCCGCACCCTGCCGCGTAGCCGAACCGATCTTCCCGTGCGCAACATCGCGGACGATCCGCGGCAGAAGAGGACGTCGGAGAATTGGCGAGGGCTTTACCAGACCAAGAGGGGCGCCCCGACCGCGAAATACGAAGGATTTGCTGCGTTACCGATTGTCGATTCTCGGATCTTAGACGCTTCCTTCAGCGTTGAAGACATACTGGAAGACGCCTACGACGACATTGATTACGCGGACACGCTAATTCCTAAGCAGTTCTGCAGCTCTTTGGCCAACTTTAGCGGCGTCATCAAAGTCTCGGACCTTGATCTGAAGTTCATCGAATACCTGCGATGCTTCCTCAAAGACTTCGACCTGAGTCGGATTGGTCGGCTTGGCGATCACTGCCTCCACCTCCACGCCCGCCTCGATGGTGCTCACTTTGCCATCCGGTGAAATGACCCGAGACTCTTCAGCATTCCGTAAGCGTCCGATTGCATAGGCCCAAGCCTTGATCTGAGTTGAAAGATCCTCAACGGTCGCCCGCTGGAAGGACCATCCTTGCGTCAACTGGACAATCTTCCCGTTGCCGATTGCGAAATCTACTCGAGATGTAACGTGCCGCCCAACATGGACTTCGGCGCGAGACTTCCAGTATGGTGCTTCAATTCGCGCAGCCTCATATGACTCGCGAATTCTGGCTAAAATTGCATACTTGGTAATTGAATCTTTCCGAGATGCTAATTCGGGATCGATTACAAAATTTCCAAAAATCATATCTAGTGCTTGCTCAGAGCCGCTCGCCATTATAGGCAATGGTGCACTAAGTTGAACAATGTTTCGATGATCATGGAATAAGGATTGCAGCCAAGATTCTTCTATGTTTGGAGATTCTCCGCCATCAAGAAGGGCGCGACATTTGTCGATTTCCAGGCCAACCCGCGCCAGGAAGCCGTGTACTACTTCAAGGTCAGAGGCGCTGGCCAAACGCCGGACGCGACCCTCATTGCTGACTTGGCGCATAGCCCAGTCCCCGGTTGCCGGATCACCAACGACGGCTCCAACGTTGATGAACTCGCCGGTGCGCGGATCGGGCACACAACGAACAAGCGAGTACACATAACGTGACATCTCGTCCTCCAGCCGTCATGATGCCCGAAGACGCTCGGCGACCGCCGGCGCCCGATGTTCAAGAAACCATCCGAGGGCCTCGAGGTCATCGTTGCTGACTGGCCACGAAGACGGAATGGTCCGCATGATGGCCGCTAACTGGCTTCGAGTCACCGCCTCCAGCTTCGTCGCTACAAGGGTGACCTGGTCCGAGTCTAGACCGCCACGCGAATCTGGCAATTCATTGGCCAGGTCGGCGGCTGCCTCCAGGTCGGCCAGGCTCCAGCGGCCCTGATCGGTCGGAGGGAAGTACAGCCCGTGGTCATGACTGTAGATCGTATGGTCGTGATCGAGGTCGTAGAGCCACTGTGGGTCCGCGCCGAAGCACCAGTCATAGAGAGCATAGATGCCAGCCTGCCGTCGGCGATTGTCGTCTCTCGTTCGAGACGAAAGACTGGGTCGGCCCCGTTCGTCCGCATTGCGCAGGGCCTGGCTTGCGTGGGCAAGCCCTGGGCTGAGATGCACTCCTGGCTTGATCTCCATATCAAGCCCCTCCGGGATTCGGATCAAGCTCGTTATGCAGACGGGCGCTTCAATCAGGCGTCCAACCTCTGCCACCACTCGTTCGACCGCGATAGACGCGCCCTGTCCTGGCGGGCAAGTATCCAGACATTTGACGAAATATTGTTTACCATCGTCAGCGAGTGCGCGAAAGGGGCTACTCCAGCCCGCGGTCGCAGCTGACGGGGCAACCACTTCTAGGTCGATGAACGCGTCCGAACGGCCTTGGACCAGGCCAGTCCAGTCCGACCGGGCAACCAAGAATACCCTCCTTCCGCGCTGCTATATCACTTAAGGTGACGAAGGATACCGCATCTCAGTAGTCCCGGTTCAAGGTGGCGTGATTACTACACGAAAGAGATCATGATTCTGACGATGCGCGCATCTGCATCACATTGGAATAACAATGCTGCCCAGCCGGGCTGCGGATTAGGCGCGCTCTTCTCGGCAGATCAGTGAATACGATCATGAGGTTTCGGCGAGGAATCGGGTGATCCGCTGGGCAGGGTGTCCCAACCGGGGATCTTGCGCGGACGTTTGTTGAGGTCGGCGGCCGCCGCGGGTAGGTCCTCGACGGTGTGCACGCCCGTCGTCAACCTGCTTGGCATTATTTTGGACAGCACAGGGGGGATGGCCGCACAGGAAGCGCACTTGATCCGGATCTTCGCGACCATGGCGAAGATCGAATCATCCGTCACTTTAGTTGAGAGGGCCCCCGGAGGGGTGGGGGTCGTCTGTGGCCTTGCTGAGGTCGCACAGTGAGGCGACTTCGGTTTTGGCCAGGTCGGCGGTTTTGGGGATTGCTGCAAATGCGGTGATGAAGCTGTTGTCGAAGCGGTCGTCGTCGGTGTCGCAGCCTGAGTCTTGGGGTTCGGCGCCGATGCCGCCGCCGAGCAGGGTGCCGGCGGTGTCGCGCAGGACGTAGGAGGAGCCGCGGGAGACGAGGTCGGTGCAGTTGGCCGATGTGGTGCGGTAGGTGATGGTGCCGATGCCTTGCGAGTCGCTGCTCGTCTTGTCGGGAACCAGCGTGGCGGTGATGGGCGCGAGGCCGTTGTTGCCGTCGCCGACGGGGAGCCATTGGGAGACCGCGAAGTTGATGGTGGCGTCCGAGGTGGTGGTGCCGTTGATGGCCAGGGTGGTGCCGACCGGGATTTTAGCTTTGGGGAGCAGGATCGGTACTTCGATGATCTGGTACCGGTGGAAGGTGTCCTGCACGGTGCTGGTGCCGTCCGCGCCGAGGGCGTCGAAGGTGACGCGGGTGTGGTAGGCGACTTTGTCGGTGGTGTTTTCGAGGATCGCGCCGATGGTGACGGTGCTGAAGTTGGTGGCGTGCAGTGTGGTGTGGCCTTGTTCCGCGAGGCGTATGCCGGTGGTGTCACCTGCTGCTACCGGATCCGATGGTGGGGTGAGCAGGCGGCAGGACGCTGGCGAGGGGGTGTCGTCCCTGGTGCAGGCTCCGACGGTGCCCGTTATGGTGAGGGCCGCGATGGCGACCAGCCAGATCCTGCCTCGCACCTGGGGAGTCCTCTCGGTCAGTGGTCGTTACCGTAGTACTTGTTGGACAGTGCGGCGATCTTCGCGAACTGGTCTTGGACGAGCTCGGTGGCTGCTTGGGCGACGGCTGCGGTGAACTGGCGTTCGTCCAGTGCCCGGACCGTACCGGGTGCGATGTCGACCTGCCACTGTCGCATTCCGACGGCTTTGACGGCGATGCGTCCGTCGGGGGAGTAGCCGCGGGCGATGATTTCGTCGCGTTCGGTGCGCCAGTCGATGTCGCGGGCGCTGATCGGGGTGTCTTCGCCGGTGATCTGCTGGCCGGTGTGGTCGCTGAAGGTGCGCCAGTATTCGCGCGTCCGGGCGACCCAGAGCAGGCTGGCCAGGTGGGTGAGGCGCCGTTCGAGGTCGGATTCGGTGCACAGCTCGTAGAAGCCCTGCGGGAAGTGCAGGGTCAGCCGGTCCCGGTCGGTCAGGTCGGCGGTGATCGACCCGTCCGGGGTGGATGCCCGTACGCGCATGGCCTGGATCCGGTCGGCGAGTTCACCCATCAGCGGTTCACCCTTCCGCGGTGCCGAGCCCGGTGGGCCCGTTGCCGGTGACGGTTGCCGCGGTGGCATCCGCCAGCGCCGGCCGCCGGGGAGTGAAGGCCTCTGCGTTGCCCTGGAGGTAGCCGTGGGAGCTGGTCATCGCGTCGGCGATCACGCGTTCTTTGGTGGTGATGTCGGAGGCGAGTTCTTCGAGGCCTTTGCGGATCTGTTCGACGATGTCGTGGGCGTTCTTGCCGTCGAACTTCACCGGTTTTGGATCGTCGCCAGTGAAGGACGCCCCGGACGAGGCTGCCTCCCCGACGATGGTCAGGCCCAGGGCGAGCGAGGCGCCGGCTGACGGCCCTGCGGCGGCGATCGCGAAGATCGACCCGACGACGGTCAGCAGGCACGATGTTTCTTTGGGGTTGCAGTCGAGCAGCACGTCGAGGGAGTCCTGCGCGGCGTGTGCCAGCTCGTCGACGCTTTTGCGGGCCTCGCGCCACAGGGCACGCTCGGCTTCCATGGCCCCTTTGAGGGTGAGTACCAGGGAGAACTGGTTGGCGGTCACCCCGGTGAACCGGTCCATGAAGTTGGTCCGGAAGTTGGCGGCGGCGGGCCCTCGCCAGTCCTCGATCAGGGTGCCGACCCGGGCGAAGCCGCCCAGGGACGGGTTGACGGACACCGCGTCGGTGTTGACCTTGTCCTGGCCGGTGCCCTCGTTCAACGTGCTGGCCGCGCTGGCCAGCACCGTGATCGCGGGGGAGAAGACGTCCGGGTCCGGCATGTCCAGGAACGGGGTGAACATTTCCGCGACGCCCGCGAAGCGTCCCACGGTTCCGTCGACGGCGAGCTGTACCTCATGATCACTGCCCCCGCCGTACCATTTGCCGTCGTCTTTCTTGTTGAAGCCGCGCTGTTTGAGGTCCATCTCGATGGCGGACGTCTCGATCTTCGCGGCGTGCTCGGCCAGCTGTTCGTAGCTCACTGCGGTGTCCCGTCCTGCGGGTGCGCGGCTTCCACGGCGGGTTGCAGCTCCTGAAACTTTTTCGCCGCGACGTCGTCGGTCTGGGCGTACTCGTCGGCGGCCAGCACCATGGCGTCGCCGGTCAGTTCCAGATTCTCCGCCGTGGTCCGGAGGATCTCGAAGACCGCGTCGCGGAAGTCATCGAACGCGGGTTTCGCGGGGCCGTAGGGGCCGCCGAGCTTGCCGTCGCGATAGAAATTGTGGCCGACACTGTCGGTGAGCAGGAGATTGCCGGCGGCGAGCCGGAACTGCTGTGCGACGGGTTTGAGCTGGTACTGGCCTGCTTCCCACAGGTCGACCAGGTCAGCGCCCAGTTCGTCGCCACTATGCGGCATTGTCGTCCCCCCGAACATCGGCATATCGAGACCGATCAGCCGCCCACGATAGCTCAGCTACGCACATGCCATGGTCCCGCGACCGTGTTGATCTGCCCAAACGCGCGCCCACGGTGGTCGCAAGCACCTGCCAGTCCCAGGGCCCGTCAACTGACGGGTTCGTTCTGAAGTCTGGCGTCTGCTGATCGTCGGGGTAGAGCGACGAGAGCCTGCAGTGAACGACTGCAGACATAGGTCAACGGCGGTCGGTCGGCCGATCACCGCATTCCCCGACCCCGGGGCGGGACCAGGCGCCAGGCTTGCCGGGACGCGGTGATCGGCGTGGTCTTGACGGTGCTGAAGCGGGACCCGCGTCCGTCTCCGACCCTTATTGATACTAGGTCTATTAGATCTAGTATCTTCTGGCCATGGTTGACCGACCAGAACGCATCACACAGCCACTCCTCGATGTCATCCGAGCCTTGCTGGCGGATCAGGACCTCGAGCTGCACGGCTACGCGATCGTCAAAGAGACACGACGTACAGGCCCCACCGTCTACAAGATCTTGGAGCGGCTCTCCGCGATGGGATGGCTGGAAGCGCGTTGGGAGGACCGTGCCGACGAGCCGAACCGCCCACGGCGCCGGTTCTACCGTCTCACCACCGACGGGCGCGTGGAAGCGGCCGCTCTGCTGGCGCAGCGCCGTCCCGTGCGGCCCTCGGCGTCACCGCGCCCGGCGTTGGGACACGGGCAGTGACCGAGTTGTTCGTAGCTATTGCCGGCTTTGTCACGGCTGTGGCCGTCAACGAATTCAGCGACCTCAGCCCGTGGCTGGCGGAACGTGTCATTCGTGGCGCGGCCCGGTTGTGGGCCTATCACGATCCGGAACTTGCCGAGGTGTACCGCGAGGAGTGGGCAGCCCTTGTACACGAGCGGCCGGGCAAAGTGACCAAACTGCTGTCCGCGATGCCGTTCCTGGTCGTCGCTGTCATCAACTTCCCGCGGCTGACACTGCGCACACTGCGCAGCAAACCCCGATCCCAGCAGCAAGTTCCCCGTAAGACGACACTGTCGGCTGTCGAGCGGCAGCGCGAGGAACTGGTACGCCGCTACCTCGACCAATGCCGACCTTTCGTGAGGCACTTACCGTTCACCGCCTGCGCAATCCTTCTCAGTAGAACGCAGGGGCTTGGCCCCGAGGAACTTCAAGACGCCGGCGCCCTTATCGGTTGGTTGGCCATCCTCGTGTCTTTCAGCAGCCTCAGCAGACTCACCCGCGAATTGCGACGAGACCTTCTGGGTCGTCCCGGACCGCCGACCTCACGGGCCGTGCCCATGCTGACGCGAATCATCGTCGAACGGCTTCTCGCGCTGCTCGCGCGGATACGCCAACGTCTGGGCAGGTTCTTTCGAGCATTCCAGCTTCGAGTCGCCCTGGCACTGCAGTCCCGCCTCGGCGGCGCAGTGCTAAGCGATATGTGGCTCTGACCTTTACAGCAATGCCCCACCCAATAGGTGACGGGCGCCGCGTGGCCGGCATGGGCCGTCTGACGGAACAGTATTGAGCGCCTGCCTGGCCTGACCGGGCGGGCGCTGCCCTACGGTGAGTAGCCTGAAATTTGGTGCTGCAGCTGCAGCTGCAGCTCGAGTCGTCGCCGGCGCCGGGCACCCGGGAGTAGTGCCGCGTCGTCGCCCCGCTGGTGTCCTCTCGTACGCCGCCGCTTCGTGTTCGTTGACGAGATCGGTGGTCAGTGCGGCGAGTCCGGCGCTGACTGATCCTGGTCGGTCGTGGGTGGTGGACCGTAGGTGCGCAGCAGGTCTGCAGGAAGCTTCTGTAGCCATTGCGCATGCCGGGTCATCCCGGTTTGCAAATCGATGCGCGGCTGAAAGCCGAGCAGTACACGGGCGAGACTGAGATCCGCGGCGGTGGCCGGAACATCACCTGCCTGCGCGGCACCGGCCGTTAACGGCACCGGATTCCCAGTCACCGTCCGGGCCATGGCGATGATATCGCTTACGGAGATGCTGGAGCCGCCGCCGACGTTGATCACCGTCGCGGGGACCTCGATGTCGGCCGCCGCGATGGTGGCGGCCACGACATCACCGACATAGGTGAAGTCTCGCCGTTGTGTGCCGTCACCGAAGATCACGAACGGTTCGCCTGCCAGCGCTGCTGCCAAAATCCTGCTGATTGCCATGTCCGGGCGCTGCCTCGGCCCGTACACCGTGAAGTACCGCAACGCGGTCACCGACAGCCGGCTTGCGGGTCGCTTCGCGTAGGCCAGGCAGAGCTGCTCTCCCGCGAGTTTGGTAATCCCGTACGGAGAGATCGGCTGGGCCGGGTCGTTCTCCCCGGATGGTGCCTCGGCCGGCCCGTACACGCTCGATGCGGAGGCGTAGACGACTTTGCTCACCCCTTCCTGAACGCAGGCGTCCAGCAGCCGTTGCGTGGCCATGACGTTGGCCGTGACGTACCGTTCGAACTCCGCCCACGAGGCCCGCACTGCGGGGATTGCTGACAGGTGGAACACGCACGCGGCGTCTCGCACCAGAAGATTCAGGGATACGAAGCTCAGGTCGCCACTGAACAGCGAGAACCGTGGGTGTCCCGTGACGTCGCGGAGATTCAGGCGGGCGATTGCATCTGTCTCCGGGGTCCGGCGGTCGATACCCACGACCTCCAACCCGTTGTCGAGAAGACCCTGAACCAGGTGAGAGCCGATGAAGCCGGCCGCGCCCGTAACCACCACCATCGTCGGTCGGTGTGGGAAGCTGCTGGTCATGACTGGGGGTTTCTTTTCCCTGTGACGGGCAGTGCAGAGACATGCTCGTGAAAGTCGAGGACCGCGGGGAGATGATCGGAGGCTCTGCGCGTCGTGGCGTTATCGACGGTGGCGAGTTCTCGGACGGAGTCGCGCAGATTCACGGTGAGATGGAACCGGTCCTTGCGCAGGCCTTGGGCCCAGTCCCCGGGCCAGTGCCCGGTCGTCGCCTGTGGTGTGGCCTGTAGGAACTCTGCAGCGTCGCACAGACCTGCTTGCTGGAGTTGTTCGGCAGCGTCTCGGGCCGGCCTGACGCGCAGGACCCCGTTGGTGTACTCCGAGTCGGTTTCGTAGACGAAGTTGTCGTTCCGGGAGTTGGTGTGGGTCCAGTCGGGGTCAAGGTAGTCGCCGTGGAGATCACGCGCTGCGGAAGTGTCGTTGAAGTCTCCGCCGAGCACTACCGCGTCGATACCGGAAGCTCGGGTCAGGCACATCGCGGCGCTCAACGCGTCGTCGACGCGCTGGTGTTTCGCGGCGGGGTGCGCGTGGTAGCTGGCGAACCCGACGCTGATGCCGTCGATCTCGACGGTCAAGCACGCGAGCCGCCTCTGAAACCCTCGCAGACCGGGCTGGCGGAAACCAGTCGGACGCACAGTGGGATTCCAGAGCACCCCGACAGCGAACTTCCCGTCGCCTGCGGCGAAGGCAGGTATCCCGTGGAAGCGGCAGTGCAAGCCGGTGTCGGCGGCGAGCGCGTCGAGGGTGAGGGCATGGTCCCCGGCGATCTCCTGCACCAGGAGAATTTCCGGCTTGATCTCATTGATCGCCTCGATGACGTCGCCACGCCGGTCGGCGGCTGCCTCTTTGGCTGATCCAAACTCAAACAGGTTGTAAGTAGCCAACAGCATGCTGGGCGTATTCCTCTCGGGACAGCAGGGGGTCATGAAGGGTCCGGCCCGGCCGGGGCCGCATCGGTGGCGGTAGGACGGTCACGCTGCACGGCCGTGGGCCGCTCGGCAGCCATCTCCACGGGCGGCACCATGGGTGTCGACGGGTGACCGGCGTCCAGTCGGGCCAGCGTCGGATCGGCTTGATGGTGCATGCGGGCATAGCGGTCGATCACTTTTCGTGTGGTGTGGGATTGGTTTGCGAGGCGGTTCCGCGTGAGTGGCGAGCTCGGCGTGGCACTGCTGTCTGAGACGGCTGGTGGGCCGAGGGTTGACGGCGAGTCCGTTCGCGATGGTCGGGCAGAGTTACCGCCACTGGCTCGGGTGGCGGGCTATAAGGGCGGTCGGTTGGATCGGGTTGATGCTTGTTCGGGCTGCGGCCGGGCGGTCGGCCCTGCGGGAAGGGAACAGTGTTGGGGTGCGGGTGTGAGTTGGGCGGCGGTCGCCGTCGAGCGCTGGTTGTCCGGTCGTGGTGTGCGGGCGGATCGTTGAGGGGGTCGGCGCCCCAGTAGTAGCGGTGGGTGGGCTTCTCAGGCCAGCCGTCGGTGTATTGCTGGTGGGTGATCTCGCCGATGAGCGGGGGCCGGTCGTGGCCGGTGGTAACGGTGGCGATCAGGTCGTCGGCGGTGAAGTAGTCCCAGGGGCCGTTCTCGGTATAGAGGGCGAGGTCGTGTCCGATGTGGTCGGTGAGCATGCGGAATACCGCGGCGGTAGCGGTGATGTCATCGTGGGCGGGGTGCTCGCCGATGTGGATGGCCGGGGTCGCGCCGGTGACGGCGCCGAGGTCCAGCACGAGCCGACAGGCAACGCACACCAGATCGATGTCGTTGACGAAGAGGACCGCGGGGTCGTGCGGTGGCTGTGGTGTCGCCCCGGGGTAGCTGGTGGTGGGGCGCTGGTCGGGGTCGTGCTGCAGGTAGGCGTCGAGGGTGATCATGGTGGAGCCGTCGTCGGCGGGTGCGGTGCGGCCGATGAAGTCGGTGGGCGTGACCTGGTATTTACGCATGGCGGGTGAGGTGTCGCCGAGTACACGCAGTTCGTGGCCGGCGTGGTCGCTGAACAGTTGCCAGACCGCGCGGCTTACCGCCGGGTCCTGCCAGGCGGGCTGGCCGGTGTCGGTGAACGGTGCCAGGTGCGGCGTGTCATGGCTCTGGGTGGTTCCGGGTGGTGCAGTGGTGCCGAGGTGCAGGGCGAGCCGGCAGGTGTCACAGATCAGGAAGAGTGCCGTGCCCTGGGTGTTGTTGGCTGCAGTGAGGCGCCGGTGGTGAATGGTTTCCTGGTTGTCGAGTCCGTAGAACAGTTCGATCACCGGGACCCAGGGTGCGGCGACTCCCGTGCCCCCGGCGTTGGTCGTGGCCGGGGTGGGGCTGGTGTGCCGGTCGGGGTGCTCGCCGTGCAGGTGGGCGGAGACCCGGTGCCGGTCGTATGTGCGGGTCGCGCGCCGCCGGGTGCAGTAAGTTTGGTGGTGGTCGCGGATGCGGTCGATGACGGTGAGGGCGTAGCCGGCGAACACGTCGCGGCCCAGGGATCCACAGGGGTGCAGCGTCGCAGCGTGGGTGTCGAGGATCCGGGCGGCGAGGTCGTTGTGGCCGCAGGCGGTGGCGGCGGCGACCGCGATGATGACGGCCGTGAACGTCGTCGCCGCCGTGGAGGGGTAGATCTGCAGGGGTGTGCTCACGGTGCGGTGAAGTTCGGTGATCGCGAGGTCGCAGTGTCCGCGTTCGTGCAGGGCAAGGTATACCTCGAGATGGTTGGCCAGGTCGTCGCTGTCGGCGAGAGCAAACCTGCGGTTGCGCAGGCGGTTCGTGACGGCCCAGCCCAGGGTTAGCGGACTGTCGGGGGTCAGCGGCAGGATCCGGGCCTGGACGGCGGCGTCCGCGAGGGTCGCACGCCGGGTTTGTGGATGGTCGTCGCCGTGAAGCCGGCGGGCTGCTGTTACGGCGTACTGCGCCCATCCGGTTAAGGCCGGATGGTGGTCCTTGGCGTCGGTGATCCAGGACAGGACCGTATCGATGGTGTGCTCGTCGGCCGGGGTGGTGCCGGGGTCGCGTCCGGCCAGGCCGGGCGGTAGTACCGCCCGCTCGACGTCGCTGTTCGGTGAGGTGGCGGCCACCTCCGGGGTTGTCGGCTGTGTGTCGGTGGGCGACAGCCCGGATGGCCGGGGGTGCGGGGGTTTCGGTTCCATCAGCGTTGCTGATTCGGCAGGGGCGGCGTGGACGCGGTCGTCGGGTACGCTCCGCCGCGCCGGCGTCGCGTGATGCTGTTTTTCTCCATGGCACGGTGGATCGAGCCGTAGGAGCAGCCGAAGACCACAGCTATCTGCCGGATGGGCTGCCTCTCGCCGTTGTAGAGGTGGCGAATCTTTCTGATTCCTTGCGGTGTTCGCCACGCGGGGATGTGGGACGCAGGGGTGGTGCGTGCGGTAGATGGCATTTGCGGTGACTCCACGTGTTGTCGGGGCGTGATTTGGTGGGCGTTGGCCGGGTGCGTTCGCCGCCGTGGGCCGGCTATCAGGGACTGCGAGGGGTTTGGTGATGTGCCAGGACGGTCGCGGAGGGCTCGATAGCCGGACGCGTAGTGCCGAGGCAACTGCATCTGTGGGTGTTGGTTTACGACTGCGTTGGGCGTTCAGGCGTAGCGTCGCGCCTATGTCTGTGCTGGACAGGTCAGGTGCGGATGACACTGGCCCGGCGGGTCTCGACGCTGTTGCTGCGGGCTCCGTTTGATTGCTGGGCGATACTCGCCGGTCCGGGTGCTGCCGCCTCGACGTGGCCGGAGGTGGTGAGAATCCGCAGTAGTCCTTGGATGACCGGCTCGTTGGAGTTGGTGACGTCCACGTCGCCGCGAAAGATTTCGACGGGGCGTTCAAGGGGTGAGAAGACTTGTTCGTCGAGGGTGGCCCAGTGCAGCAGGAGGTGCAGGTTCTGGCGGATTGTCAGGCCGTCGTCGAAGGTGGCGATGATGACCCAGCGGCTGCGGCAGTTCTCGGCGCCGATGCTGAGTAGTGTGCGTTGCTTGGCCCTGACGTTCTTGCGGATGGATCGCATGATCGTGAGGACTTTCGCGGGCACGATCTTCAGGTCCGTCACCGCGGTGGTGGGTGCGTCGGCGTCGAGCAGGGGGTACTCGTCGTGTCGGCTGTTCGGGTCGCGTAGCAGCCCCATGACGCTGTTGTACGGCAGTTCTCCGTGGGGGATGCGCGTACCGTCGATGGTCACGTTGCTGCTGTGCGCGCGCCACCTGCTCCGGCGATAGCCGCGGTAGACGATGTCGAGGCGCACGGTGCCGTTGTCGCAGGTGAGCAGGCACCGGCGTGGGCCGAGCAGCCTGGCGGTGACCTGGTGTCCGCTGTCTCGTTCGAGCTGGATGGCGATGGCGCGAAGTGGCCCGGGAAGCGAGCCGGTCTCGGTCATGGGTGCAGATCTCCTGAACTAATTATGTGCGGCTGGCGGTCCCGGGCCTTGGCGAGCAGGGCGCGGCTGGTCCGGGGCCTGTCAGCTGACGGGTGGGGCGGCGTGGGCTGCTCGCCAGGCCCGGCTGGTACCTGCCGACCGGGGTGGGGGCAGCCGGTGGAAGGCGCGATGGCTGCCCAAATCGCTGTTTGGGGTGCCCGTTGGCGGTGTCAGGTGCGGTGTGCTGGTGCGAGGGCATCAGCACACCGCTTCCGAGGGGCTAGCTGGCGAGAGACCAGAACCGTGCGGCCCTGTCAGGATCGACATGCCGGGGGTGCTGCGGGGTGCGTGTGCCGGTCAGGGCCTGTCCGATCCAGTCTGAGTAGTAGACGAAGTCCGTGTAGACGGCCGCGCCGGTGCAGGTGGTTTCGTCGGTGACCCGGCTGGCACCGCCGAGGACCACCCATGTGCTGCCGCGGCGGGCGAGGGCTGGGCCTCCGGAGTCACCGGAGCAGACCTGGGCGCCGTCTGCGGCCGGGGCGATGCAGAGCTCGCCGGCGGTGATGCCGGCCGCCGCACACGCGCTGGGGGTGGTCAGCCGGGTGTCGAGTTGCTGCAACACCGCCGGTGGTTCGGTGGCGCCTACGGTGGTTTTGCCCCAGCCGAGCAGCCGGACCCGCTGACGGTTGCGGACCCAGTCGGCGAGCGGGATCGCCCGGACGTGCAGGGTTGCGGGGATCGTCACGTTGACCACGGCGACGTCGGCGAACGGGTCGCTGCCGGTGCCCCAGTCCCAGGCCGGGTGAACCTGCACGCTGGTGGCCTGCAGGGTGGTGAGCTGGTCCAGGTGGGTGGAGCCTGCCTGAACCTGCACGGTGGAGGCCGGCATAGCGGCGCCGGTGGTGAAGTCACTGACGCAGTGCGCGGCGGTGGCCACACCGATCCGGCCGCGGTCGGTGACGAAGGTGCCGGTGCAACGGGCGATCCCACGCCCGGCGTAGGAGGTCAACAACCGTGCCGCGAACGGATAGTTTTCGGTGGCGTCGCCCCCGCCGATGATCATGATTTCGGGGTCGTCGCCGGCCGCCATAGCAGGCTGAGGGCTGACGACTGCGGCGGTGGTCAGGGCCAGGGTGGTGGATGCCATCACGGCTAGCCAGGTACGTACGGTCACGTGCGTCCTTACGGGTGGAAGGGGTGGGTTGCGGGCACACCGGTGGCGTGCCCGGATGCCCCGATGCCGTCGGCATCGGGTTGTCGGTGTGGCGAAGGGGCAGGGCTGCCGCCACGCCGCTCGCCGCGGCGGGGAGCGTCTTACGGTGGCGGTCCGCGGTGTGTGCCGGGGTCGGGCGGCGGTTCGAGCGGGTCGCTGCCGTGGTAGTAACGGCGGGTCGGGGCAGTCGGCCAGCCGTCGATGTATTGCTGGTGGGTGATGTCGCCCAGCAGTGGGGGATTGTCGTGGCCGGTCTCGATGGCGGTGTGCCACTCACCGGATTGGATGTAGTGGTCCCAGCCGCTGGCGTCGGTGAAGATCAGCAGGTCGTGGCCGGCGTGGTCGGTGAGCATTCGGAACACCGCGGTCGTCGCGGCCGGTAGCTGTTCGGCGTGGTGTGCGCCGATGGTGATGGCGGCGCCGGGGTGTCCGCTGGTGTGGCCGAGGACCAGCTCGAGGCGGCAGCCGAGGCAGACGAGGCTGACGTCCGAGTCGGCAGGGTCCGATGGTGGTGCTGGGGTGGCGCCGTCGAAACGTGCGACGGTTGGCTGGCTGGGCCAGCCGGTGAGGTAGGCGTCGATCGCGATACCGGGGTCAGGGTCGATGCCCGATGGGCCGATCAGGTCGGTGGGGGTTGCCACATATTTGCGCCAGGCAGGTGAGGCTTGGGTGATGACGCGCAGTTCGTGGCCGCAGTGGTCGCTGAGCAGCCGCCATACCGCGCGGGTGACGTCGTCGTGTTGCCAGGCGGGCCGGCCGGCGGCGAGGACCGTGGCCGCCAGCCGGTCGGGCTGGTGGGCGCGGACGACGGTGGCGCCCAGACGTAGCCCTAACCGGCAGGTGTCGCAGAGCAGCCATACGTTGCTGCTGGACGGTGTGGCGTGCAGGTCACGGTGTTGGCGCTGGTTGTCGGCGTGGGCGCCGAGCCGGAACAGGACCCCGTCCAGGGAGAAACGTGGCGCTGCGCCTACCGGGACGGACTTTCGCGGATCCGCCGGGGAAACCATGTCGGGTGGGGCGGGGCTGAGATGCCGGTTGGGGGGTTCGCCGTGTATCAGGGCGGAGAACCGGTGCCGGTCGTGAGGTGCGCTGCCTCGGTGCGTGCAGACCTGCTGGTGGTGCTCGCGGATCAGATCGGTGAGTTGCAGTGTGAGGCCGGCGAACAAGGCCCGGCCTGCGGTGCCCGGTTCGTCGAGGTGTGCTGCGTGGGTGTCGAGCAGGGTTGCGGCGAGGTCGTCACGACCGCAGGCGCTCGCCAGTGCGACGGCCACGACCACTGTTGTCAGCAGCGCCACCCGGCGCTCACCGGCTTGTTCGGCGGGTAGGGGTGTGTATCGCAGTCCGCCGTTGGCGATGTGGCAGAACCCGCGGGTGTGCAGGGCGAGGTAAGCGTTGAGGTGGTACATCGTGGTGTCGCGGGAGGCCGGGGTGCGGCCGGTGTCGCCGATGCGGTGAGCGAGGGTGTACGCCGTCGGGCTGAACGCGTCGGTGTGCGGCAGGATCGCCGCGCGGACGCCGGCGTCGGCGAGCACGGCCCGTTCACGCTGCGGATGCCCGGCAGGGTGCAGGCGGCAGCTTGCGGCCAGGGCGTACTGCGCCCACCTGTTCAGGGCGGGGCCGGTGTGGTGAGTGTCGGTGATCCATTGCAGGACGGTCTCGATGATCCGCTCGTCGTCGGGTGTGGTCGACGGGTCCCGTTCTGCCAGCTCCGCGGGGAGGCCGACACGGTCGTCATCGGCGACGGCGGGCAGGCCGTGGCACTCCGCGGCCGTGACGGGCCCGGGGCCGTCCGTGTCGTGTCGGCCGGTCGCCGCTGCAGGGCGCGGGCTGTTGGTGCCGGCTGTTGGTTCGTGCGGGGCGCTCACGAGTGGTGCTCTCGAGTCGCGGGGACGGGCTTTCGCCCGATCGCGCCGTAGACCGGTGCCTGATCGGGTGGCGGTGGTTTGTCGTCGGCGCCGGGTCGCCATGCGGTGATGGGGACGATCCCGGGTGTGACGAGGTCGAGGCCGGTGAAGAATTCGCTGAACTCGCCACGGTCACGGAAAACGAAGTCGTGTGTGGACAGCCAGAGGCGGGTCGCTTCGTCAAGGAAGTCGCCGGTGGCGTGGGAGACGACCAGGTAACTACCTGGCGCCACCTGGCTGAGCAGTTCCTGGACCACGGCGTAGGCCTGCTCGCCGTCGGGGATGAAGTGCAGCACCGCGACGAGCATCACCGCCACCGGTTGTGTCATGTCCAGCGTGTCACGCAGCGCCTGATGATCCAGGATCTGTTGTGGGTTGTTCAGGTCCGCATCGATGTATGCGGTGCGGCCTTGCGGGTCGCTGGTGAGCAGGGCGCGGGCATGGGTCAGGACCAGAGGGTCGTTGTCGACGTAGACGATGCGGCTGTCCGGTGCGATCCGCTGGGCGACCTCATGGGTGTTGTCGGCGGTGGGCAGCCCGGTGCCGATATCGATGAACTGCCGGATACCCGCCTCGAGGGCCAGGTACTGCACCGCGCGCTGCAGGAAAAGACGGTTTCCCAGGGCGGCGGTGCGGACAGGCGGGTATTTACGCTCGATCTCGTCGGCGGATTCCCGGTCGGGCGCGAAGTTGTCCTTGCCGCCCAGCCAGTAGTTGTAGCGGCGGGCGGGGTGGGGTCTAGTCGTGTCGATGCCATAGTCAGGCGCATTGTCGGTCATGAGAGTCTCGCGGTGCGATACAACGGAATATCAGCGACGGGTGCGGTCGGGGGCGCCGGTGGTGGTGTCATGCTGGGCTCGTCGCGGTGAGCAGCAGGTCCCACAACTCGTCTCGCCGGTCAGCCCACGGCAGCACCGGGCCGGTGGCCGCCGCGAGGTTCCGCAGACCGGGATGCGAGTCCGGTGGCCGTAGGCGCAGGCAGATGGGGGTGTGCGCGTCGACGAGCGCGTCGATGGCGTGCAGGGCGTCGTCGGCGAACGCGTACCGGGCCGGGCTGTCGGGCGGGTCCAGGTGGCCGGCGTGGTCGGCGATTACGGTGTGGGCTTCGTCGTCGCGGCCGCACGCGGACAGCATGGCGGCGAGGGGCACGATCATTTCAGCACCCAATGCCGGGTGTGACGATCCCAGTTCGCTGCTCGCCCAGGCTGTCAGGGCGCGGGTGGCGGCCCGGATGGCTTCCCCGCATTGCTGGTGTCCGTGCAGGGTCCGCGCCGTTTTCATGCCTGTCAAAGCGGTGTGTACCGCGGCTGCCGGGAAGAGTTCGCCGATCTGCCGGTTGTTGTCGTCTGCGCGGGTTGCGTCAGTGCCACCACCGATGTCGTTGCTCGCGGTGGAGGACAGCACGGTACGTCGGGTCTGGCCGGGTGGCCGCACGATGTGCCGTACGCGGATGGCGTAGCGGGCCCAGGATGGGCTGGCACCTATTTCGCTGAGCAGCAGGGCGGCCTCGTACAAGGCTTCGTCTGCGGGGGCGTGCTCCGGGTCGATGTGCTGCAGGTGGTGGTGCAGCAGGGCGGCGGCGTCGTTGGGTTGCCCGGCGGCGAGCAGTTGCCGGGCGTGGACCACGGTCATCGGGAAGTCGTCGCGCTCGCGAGGGTTCATCGGTGCCCCCCTCGCCGTCGCTGCCGTTCGGCCGGGTTCTGGTGCCGCAACGCCGCCATGGTGGCCCTGCTGCTGATGGCGTGCCGGATCGTCAGGCGATGCGCGGGGGAGCGGCGGGCGGGCTCGGGAAGCGGTTCGTGGCGGCGGTACCAGTTGGTGAACCGGGCGCCGACCAGTTTCGGGTCGGCATCGGTCAGGTCGGTGACGGCCTGGTCGCGTAGGCCCGCCATCATGATGCCCAGGTCACGGCGGTGCCCGCAGTAGACGGCGCGAAGGTGTTGTTGCGCTGTCTGGCAGGGCCACGGTGTGCCGCAGGCCCGGCAGTCCCACGTGGGGCGTGCGGGGGCATGCCCGCTCCACCCGACGCCGGGTGTGCGGTGTGGGGGCGTGGATCGGCAGGCGCGGGTCACGGCAGGTCACCGTGGCTGATGTACGGGCGGCAGACGCAGACGTGTTGGTGGTCCTCGGGTGCGTCGACGATGAGACCGGCCCCGACAGGTGTATCCGATGCTGTGCTGCTGCGCCGCTGGGGCAGGGTCTCGGCGTCCGCGAGCAGCGCGTCGCGTTCGCCGGTCCGGTCGCAGGCGGCGAGCATGCCGGCGTACAGGCGCAGCGCCGTCGCGCCTGCGGGGCCGAAGGCGGTGAGATGCCCGTCGTTGTGGACAAGGTTCATGACCGGTACTCCTTTCGAGCGTCAGCTGCACGCGACGGTGGAAGTGCGCGAGGGAGGGCGGTAGGACAGGGTTCGCGTGGGGTGTCCCTCGGCGGTAGCCGGCGCAGGCCGCACCGACTGTTGGCGGGTGTCATGGCCGGTCCTGTCTGCCGGGGGCAGGCGACGGGAAGACGATCGGCGTGACGGACTGGGCGCCCCACTGTGGATGGGTGCACACGGCGTGGTGCGTCATCAGCACGTCGCGGATCTCGGCGGTGACGTTGGCCTCGTCGACGGCACGGTCCATGCTTCCCGGCGGTGCCAGCAGTGATTCGTGACGGTGCAACATGGTGGACGCGGCGAGGGTGTCGCCGCAGCCGGCAAGCAGTACCGCGTACTGCAGCAGTGCTCCGCGGCCGTAAACGGTACGGTCATCGCCGGCCAGGCCGGTCGCGTAGGCCAGGCAGTCGGCGAGCTCTGCCAGTGCCTTGCCGCAACGCCCGTCGGCGTGCAGCAGGCTGGAGCGTTCCCGCTGCCAGATCAGCGCATCGGAGCGCTCCCCGCGGGTGTGATGTGCCTCGATGAGGTGCCCGCACGCGGTGATCGCCTCGCTGCGCAGACCCTGGCGTCCGGCGATCGCCACCAGCGCCGCGGCGGCGTGCAGTGTCACCGGATCCGTGGCGCTCCGTGCGATGCAGCTGTTGCGTTCGGCGAACCGGGCGTACGCGAGCTGCTCGTGCGGGACGTCCGCCATGCCTTCGGCGTACAGCACGGCAGCCTGGATGACCCGCCGATCGACGCAGGCCGTAGCGAGGTCGAACGGGGCGAGGGCTGTTCGCAAGGTCATGGCCGCGACCTGGGGAAAGCCCTGGGCATGGATTTCCTCGGCTCGCTGCAAGGCCACCTCAAGAGCCTCGTTGTGGGTGTTCACCGGCGGTCGCCGCCGCCCGAGGACCGGTGGTGACCGGCGTGCAGGTCGGGGCCCGTCACCCGCATCGCCTCATGCACAGCGTTCATCCAGTCGACGAAGGGCAACACCGTGTGGTCCTCGCGCTGACAGGCTCCGGCGCATGGCCTGGGGTGGGCTTCGGTGATCCTGTGAATCGTGTCGGCGATCAGTGCTTCGCCGACGTCAGGGTCGGTGCCGTTCGCGGGTGCCAGCAGGTCACGGTGCTGGCGCAGCAGTGCGCGCGCGGCGGTGGTGTCACCGCATCCGGCCAGGATCGCCGCGTGCCAACTCAGCACCGCACGCATGGCCGCGTCACGCTCGGGCTGCGGCAAGCCGCCGGCGAGGTTCGTGCAGGCGACGATTTCGTCCAGGGCATGCTCACATTGGCCGTCGGAGAACAACATGACAGCTCGTTTGGTGCGCCAGACAAGAGCATCGCTGTGGTCGCGGCGTCGAGTGTGTACCTCGATGAGACGTTGGCAGACGGTGGCGGCATCGCCGAACAGTTTTTGCTGTTCGGCGACGCCGGCGAGCATGTGCATGGCCACTCGGGTGAGCTCGCTGTCGGGCCCCAGGGTGCGGTGGCTGCTGCGTTCGGCGAACAGGGCGTAGCTCAGCTGGCTGTCGGGGTCGTCGACAGCGGACGCGGCGTACAGAGCGGCGGCTCGGATGACCGCAGGATCCCCCGTTAATGTGGCGGGATCGTAGGGAGCTAATACAGCACGCAACATGGTGGCGGCCTCGGGCAGACGGTGGTCGCGGTACAGCTGCAGGGCCTCGTGCAGCACCACGGTCAGAGAACTTTGGGAGGCGTTCATCGGAGATCACCGGTAAGAAGCAGCCGCCACCAGCGATCGCGGCGCTCGTGCCATGGGCGGGCAGCTGCACCGGTAGTCGCGGGTGCGCCGAGCTCGGCAAGCGACGGCGGTAGCTGCCCGCGCGCGCAGATGTCGTCATGCGTCGTGCAGGCCCGGGTGAGGACGCGGATGCCGTAGACGGCGAACTCGCCGCGTTCAGCGGTGCCCGGTTCGGCCAGGAGTAGTTCCTCGGCGAGCAGGCGGGCCTCGGCGTCGTCATCGCGGCGGCAGGCACACAGCATGGCGACCAGCCACACCAGCAGAGTCGCCCCACCATTCGCCTCTTCGGCGCTGTGGAACTGGCTACGCCAGAGATTCAGCGCTCGGGTGGCGGTGCGGATGGCTTCGCCGCAGCGGCCCAGGGCGTGCAAGGTTTGCGCGTCGCTCAGCACTTGCATCGGCGGGTTCGTGTCCGAGACGGCAGCGTGGTCGGGCGAACGGCGCCGGCCCGGCTCGGGTGCCAGGTCGCCTGAATGGCCCATGCTGCAGGGTTCGCCGTGGCGTGGTGACAGCGGCCGTGGTCGTGGCCGTGGCATGTTGCGGCCGGCGCGGATGCTGTAGTGCAGCCATCGCAGGTCCCCGGTCAAGGCGCAGTGCAGCGTGGCGGCTTCCAGCAGAACCCGATCGTCGGGCGCCAGCTGCGGATCCAATTTGCTCAGATGCAGATCCAGCAGGGCGACAGCGCCGTCGCGGTCTCCGTTGGCTGATAGTTGGCGGGCCACCGGGATCGATTCGGCCAGGGCCTGCTGCTCGTCGGGGGTCATCGGCGGGCTCGGCTGCGGGCGGGCGCCTGGTAGGCGCAGATCTGCTGATGTTCGCCCGCGTCGGCGACCGGTGGGAGGACCGCGAGCATGTCTGGCTGCCCAGCGAGCTGGGGTGGGTTGATCTGCGCGGTTCCGGGGCGGGGGTGACAGGCGTCGAGCATCAGCCGGTACAGCTGCAGAACCGTGGCCACCGTCGGCGCGTCGTCGTCAGTTGTCTCGGTGGCGGTCTGCCAGGCGATGGTGATGAGGTCGAGGGCTTCGATACAGCGGCCTTGGCGGTGCAGACAGGTGGCGTGGGCCAAGCGGGCTTGCAGGGCCGGGCCTGCCTGGCCCACGGTGTGGTGCCGGGTGATGAGCTGACCCCAGAGCTCGGCGGCCTGCTGATGGTGGCCGGCGTCGTCCAGCACGATGGCGCGGGTACGCGTCGCGGACAGCGCTGCGGCTGCGGTCGGGGTGCAGGCATGCTGAGCGAGTTGGCACGCCCGCCGTGAGATCAGGTCCCTGACGTCGTGTGGATAGTCGCGGTCGGCTGCCGCCTCGGCGGCGATGCTCACCAGATCGGAGATGTGTATGCCACCGGCCGGGGTGCGTGGCTGCGCGAGGGTGCGCGAGGTGCCGTTCACGAGGGGCTGCCTGTGGTGGTGACGCCGAGCAAGTCGTTGAGGCGGGTCCGTGTGGCAGGTTCGTGGAGGGTGCGGGCGGTGGTGGTGAACGCGATTCGGCCGTGGTCAAGGACGCTGACCTGGTCAGCGACGGCCAGGGCGAGGTGCTGGTTCTGTTCGGCGAGCAGGATCGCAACGCTCTGATCGGCGATGCGGGTGATCGCGTGGGTGAGCTGGTCGACGACAGCGGTGGCGAGTCCTTCGGTGGGTTCGTCGAGCAGCAGCAGCCGGGGGCTGGTGAGCAGTGCGCGGGCGAGGGCGGCCATCTGCTGTTCGCCGCCGGACAGCTGTGCCGGGTAACGGCCGAGTTTGTCGCGCAGGGCGGGCAGCAGATCCAGCGCGTCGTCGGTTGTCCACCGGACATCACCGGGAGGCCGCCCGTGGCGGCGGGCGTGGCGGGCGGCCAACGCCAAGTGCTCGCGGATGGTCAGACTCGCGAACAGGTGCCGGCCTTGTGGAACCAGAGCGACACCGTGCCGGGCGGTCCGGGTGGGGTTCCCGGGTGGCAGGTCGATGCCGTCGAGCCGGATCTGTGTGCCGGGCAGTGCCGGGTGGGTGGCGGCGATGGTGTTGATCAGGGTGGATTTTCCGGCGCCGTTACGGCCCAAGATCGTGTGGATCGCCCCGCTGGTGACCGTCAGGTCGATGTCGTGGAGAACCGGGGCACCGTGGTAGCCGGCGCGTAGCCTCTCGACCTGCAGCACCACCGGCGGCTGCGGTGCCGGCTCCGACGAGGTGCGGAGTTCGGGGTTGCTCGGCCACGACGGGGATGCCAGGACGTCAAGGTCCACGGCGTGGGAGGTGGGCCGCTGTTGCGGGGTGGGGATGAGGTAGACGTCGTTGACCTGGGGGTTGGTGCGAATGTTGTGCGGTGTGCCGGTGGCGATGTGGCGTCCGGCGGCCAGGACCGTGATGGTGTCGGCGAGCGCGAAGACCAGGGGCAGGTGGTGGTCGACGACGATGACGGCGATGTCGTCCGGCAGTGCGCGGATCAGCTGGGCCAGGTTGCGGATCTCGTGTGGGTCGAGGCCGGCGGAGGGTTCGTCGAGCAGTAGCAGCCGGGGTTCGGCGGCGAGGACCATGGCGATCTCGAGGAGCCGTCGCTGGCCGTAGGACAGCTGCTCGGTCGGCTTCGTGGCGTGCGCTTCGAGCCCGACGTTGTTCAGGGCGGTGGTGACCTGGGCGCGGCGGGTGTCGCGGGCCCGGCGACGCCCGCCGCTGGGCGGGGTGGCGGGAAGGTGCACGGCGAGGGCGACGTTGTCGGCGACCGTGAGAGTGTCGACGACACCGGGGTGCTGGAAAGTCCGGCCGATACCCCGGTTGGCACGGGACGCTGGCGTCAGGCCGGCGATCGGCTGCTGATCGAACACGACGCGTCCGGTCGCGAGCGGGGCGGTCCCGGCGATGGCGTTGAGGACGGTGGATTTCCCGGCCCCGTTGGGGCCGATGATCGCCCTGCGTTCGCCGGCGGCGATGTGCAGGGTGAGCGGGTGCAGGGCGGTCACGGCGCCGTACCGGCAGCAGATCTCGTCGAGGTGCAGCAGCGTGTTCATGCGGTCGGCTCCGATCGGCGCGCCCAGTGGCGGTGCAGCCGTAGGACGGTGGGGCGCAGGTAGGGCACGGTGAGGCAGAGCAGTCCGAGGTACAGCGGTCCGGTGCCGTTGCTGCCGGTGGCGTCGCGCAGGGCGATGATGGCGATGGCGGCGGTCAGGGCTCCGGTCATGGTGGGGGTGCCGGTGAGGCAGGTGCCCAGGGCGGCGGCGGCGAATCCGGCGGCGGCGGTGCCGAAGCCGAGGTCGGCGGGCCCGGCGTGCTGGTTGACGACGATAAGCAGTGCACCGCCGGCCCCGGCTATCGCGGCGGCGGCGGTGTAGCCGAGGCCGAGCCCGATCGTGGGGTGGTGGCCGAGGGCTGCCATGCGGGGTTCGTGGCCGGCGTGCCCGCGCAGGACCAGGACCAGCCGGGAGCGCATCAGCCAGCCGATGCCCGCACCGCAGGCGGCGAGGACGGCGAGGGCGTACCAGTACTGGTAGGCGGCCTCGGTCAGCGGGTGGCCGGGCCAGAGGGTGACGGGTGGGGTGTCGACACCTTCGTCGCCGCCGGTCACCGATGTCCAGTGCAGGGCGACGGCGGCGGCCAGGCCTTGGATCATGATGGTGACCATGAGGAACGTGGTGCCGCGGGTGCGCAGCACCACCGGCGCCACCGCCGCGCCGGCCAGGGCAGCGGCGAGGGTCGCGCCCGATAGCTGGAGCAGACCGTCGGTGAGGCCCGCATCGGCGAGGTGGGCGGCGGTGTAGGCGCCGACGGCGAGGAACGCGGTCTGCCCGAACGAGGGCAGGGCGGCGACCGCGAGGAGCTGGGTGCTCATGGCGAGCAGGGCCAGGATGATCGCGGTGGCGGCGAGGGTCACCACGTAGCGGCCGGTGATGGCGGGCAGGACCACCGCCAGTCCGGCGGCGGCCACCGCGACGCCCTGGCGCGGGCGCCGCCACCGGTTCGCCGAGGCACGCTGGAGCAGGGGCGGGCGGGCGGCGTTGATGGCGTCGGGCGTGATGGCGGTGACGGTGCTCATGCTGCGCTCACCGCCTGACGGTGGCCACGCACGACCAGCACGGCGATGACGATCAGGAACAGGGAGAACGAGGCGAGCGCGGGGACGGTGGCGACGCCGATGTTCTCGACCATCCCGACGAGCAGCGCGGAAGTAAGCAGGGCCCGGATGTTGGTGCCGGCGCCGCCGAGGATGACCACGATTAGCGACAGGGTGAGCACGTGGCTGTCGACGCCGGGGCCGGGACCGATCACCGGCGCGCCGAGCACCCCGGCGGTCACGGCCAGCATGGTCCCGGTGGCCAGGGCGATGGTGCGGATCCGGGCAACGGACAGGCCTTGGGCGGCGGCCATCAGCGGGTCGTCGACGGCGGCGCGGAGCCGGATCCCGGCCATGCTGCGCCGCACGATCAGATACATGCCGGCGGCGAGCGGAATGGCGAGGACGATGAAGGTCAGGTCGTAGACCGGGTAGCCGTGTCCGGCGAACGACAGATGCCCGTCCAGAATGGCAGGCCGCGGTGGGGACAAGGTGTTGCCACCGGTGAGGCGTGTGAACGCCCAGGAGGCAATGAAGCCGATACCGAGGGTGACGGCGGCCTGTTCGGTATGCCCGGCCAGCGGTTTCAGCAGCACGCTGAGCCCGGCACCGGCGATGGCGGCGGCCGCGATCCCGGCGAGTACGGCGACGGCGAGCCCGGTCAGGGTGCCGTCGGCGAGCCAGCACGCGAGGTAGGCGCCGGCCAGGTAGGAGGCGCCGTGGGCCAGGTTCATGACGTTCATGACGCCGACGATCAGCGCCAGCCCGTCGGCAACGACGAACAGCAACAGCCCGTAGGCGACACCGCCGAGCGCGGTCACCGCCCAGGGAACCAGGTCGGACACCACAGCGCACTCCTTTCCATGGCAGGGGTTGTGGCGAGAATCAGGCGGCGGGTCGGAAACCGACGGTGGTGTGCATCGGCCAGGACCGGGCCATCACGTCCGGGTTGTTCATCGCTTCACGCAGCTGATCGAGCTGGGCATCGGTCATACCGGCGGCGCGCAGTAGGTCCTGTTTCTGGCGGCTGTTGGAGGCGTGCAGCAGCATCCCTGGTTCGCCGCCGCGCCACAGCTGGTTGAACGTGACGCTGGTGATGTCGACGAGCCCCGCGCTGGCCATGACGTCGGGGACGCGCCGAGCCCAGGTCGAGTCCATGCCGGAGCCCTGCTCCAGGCTGCGGACGAAGGCGTGCTGGAACGTCAGGAACAGCTGCCGGATGTCGTCGGGGCCGGCGGCGAACATGTCCTCGAGGTGGTCGGTCGCCCAGTCGGAGACGACCAGCGCCCCGCCAGGTTTGAGTGCGGCGGCCTGGCGTTGCACAACCTCCTCGCGCCGGGCGACGTGCATGAGCAGCAGCCGCTCGTGGATCACGTCGAAACTGTCCGGTTCGAGTTTCAGGGCGGCCACGTCGCCGGTGCGGACGGTGATCCGGGGGTGGGCCGGTACATGTCGCGGGTCGGTGTCGATCACCAGGACATGTCCGTCCGGGCCGACCTGCTCGGCGAGCCACAGCGCTACGGTGCCTCGACCGGCGCCTAGATCGGCGCAGCGGGCACCGATCGGCAGACCAAGGCCTTCCAGGACGCCGAAGGTGTGCTGGTCGAGGATTCCCGCGAGCAGGTCAACCTGGTCAGCGGCGTCGGGGGTGCTGTTGTCGAAGCCGTACGCCGACCCGGTATTCGTGGTTTCGGTGGTCATCGTGGGGATCCTCACTTCGCGGCAGGCGGGGCCGAGACGGCGATGTTGGTGGTCAAGTTGCGAATGACCACGTTGGACAGCACGCGGCCGTCCTTACGGACCTCGCGCAGGAAGTACTGCTGTTCGGGGGCGTGCTGGGCATTGAAATGCCACGTGCCGCGGGGGCTGTTGATCTGGGTGATCGTCCCGATCGCGGCGTTGATCGTCTCGCCGGTCGGGTGCGGGCCGGCCTTGGCGATGGCCTGGTCCAACAGGGCTGCGGCGTCCCAGGCGGTGACGTTGTACAGGTTCGGGATCGTGGGGTACTTCGCTTGGAACGTCTGGACGAAGTCGGCGTTGTCCTGGCCGGGCACGGTTGCGGCGTAGTTCAGGACCGTCTGGATGCCGGTGGCGGCGTCACCTTCCTGATCAGGGTTGAGCTGGGAGCCTTCGGTGAGGAACCCGGCGCCGTAGAGCGGAATGTCAGACAGTCCGGCGTCACGGTAGGCGTGGACGAACTTGGTCGCGGGACCACCGGCGTAGAAGGTGTATACGGCTTTGGCGCCGCTGGCCCTGATCTTGTTGAGGTAGGGCTTGAAGTCCGGGGTGACCGGGTACGGCGTGGTGGCGAAGGCCGCGTCCGGGTTGGGGTTGTCGCCTTCGGCGTTGGCGAGTTTCCCGCCGACCTTACGGAACGCGTCGATGAAACCGCCCATCTGGTCGTAGCCGCCGGTGTAGGCGGGACCGATCGCATATACCGGGCCCTTGACGGTCTGTGCCAGATAGGGGGCGATTGCGGCACCGGTCTCGCGTGACAGCCACGAGGTGTGCCAGATGTAGGACACGTCCTTGATCGTGGAGGGCCGGCCACCGGTGCCGATAAACGGGATTTTCAACGTGGTGGCCTTCGGCGCGATCTTGACGGTCGGCACGGCGCTGGCGGTGCCGACCAGCACGTCCACGCGGTCAGAGTCGAGCAGTTTGCGGGCCGCGGCCAGGGCGGTGTCGTCGGTGTCGCCTTCGTCGGCGGTCTTGACGACGACGGGGTGCCCGCCGAGTTTGTTGCCGTGCGTTGTCAGGTACAGGTTGAAGCCGTTGGCCATGTCGGTACCCAGCGGCGTGTAGTTGCCGCTCTGGGCCCAGATCGCGCCGATGGTGATGGTGCTGTCGGCGTTCGGTGTGTCGTCGAGGCTGGAACCGCCGCAGCCGGAAAGTGCCAGCAGCGGTACGACGGTCAGGGCGGCGCCCATGCGTTTCAGCCGGGCGACGGGGATTCGCAGCGTGGGGTGCGATGTCACGGTTCTCCTTGAAACTTCGGTGAGGGGTGGGTGGTGTTCCGGCCGCCCGCCGTGCGGGACCGTGCTGCGCCGGGGTCGAGCCCGGGGGAGCGCCCGCTGCGTGTTCAGAGCGCGGTGCGGGCGGTCGGGCTGATGTGGTCGACGATGGTTTGCCCGAGCTTGACCAGGGCGTTGTTGACCTCGCCGAGGTTGGCGTCGGGATGGGCCAGGGTCATGAGTACGGCGTTGTCGAACGGGCCGACGATGACGACGAAGCCGACCTCGAGCCGGATCGCGACATCAACAATCTCCGGAGCCTCGAACTCGCGGGCCATGCCCATCGCCATCGAGGAGAACCCGGAACACAGCGCGGACAGCCGGTCACCCATGTCGGTGTGCACCGAGCGGCTGCGGATGATGACCAGCCCATCGCGGGCGATGGCCAGCGTGCGCACGGCGAACCGGTTAGCCCGTTCGAAGTCGTCGAGCAGGAATGCCAAATCGGGTCGCTGACGGAGAGAGCCAAGTTGGGCAACAGACACGACACAGCCAATCTGCAGGGAGTGGATGATCACTTCGCGGTGATGAAGGAGGCTGAGCTCTGCCCGAAAGACGCCCATTGCGCCTGGACCTTGGGGGAGGCGCGAACTTGCGCGGGCACGGCAGGAGCGCTGCGCTCGCGGTCGCGTTGCTGCGGGACGCGAGGCATGCGGACCGGCAGGCCACTCTGCGTGGTGGTGACGGCGGGAGCGACGACCGCCGGGCTGGGCTGCCACTGCAGGCTCACGGCAGCGAGGACCTGCTGCGAGCTCGCCGCGGGGTCGAACAGCGGATTACGTCCCGCGACGGCCTGGTAGATCGGCTCCGGCTCATGCGCGACTACGTCTTGCGGGGCTGCGGGAATGGCCGGGGCGACGGTCTGTAGCTCGCGTGTGGCATCGGCGGCCCGGACCAACACTGGCGGCGGCTGCGGCGGAGTCGAGACCAGTGCCGGCATGCGCATCGTTGCAGCGGGATCGGCGGTGGTAGGCCGACGCCGAGCCGCCGGGGGCGGATCGAGGCGCGGAAGCGGCTCCAGGCGGAACCAGCGATCGGGGACCACGATCTCGACCTGCGTACCGTCAGTTGTCACCGAATGCAGCTGCACCGTGATACCGCGGCGTGCGGCGATCAGGCCGATGCCGGCGAACCCATGATGAACCGCGGTGTAGGTGTCGAAGTGGAACGTCTCGACCCGATCCTGAAGGTCAATCTGGCGGTCGGCCTTCAACCCGACGCCCCGGTCGCGCACCTGCAGGAACAGCTGATTCCTGCTCGCATGCGCGGACACGAACACCGGCTGGTCAGGGTGGGAGAAGCTCAGCGCGTTGGTGAGTAGTTCCACCAGAATGTGGATGAGTTCCTCGACCAGATCCCCGTCGATGAGGATCTGCATGTCCACGTCGCGGTCCTGGACCCGCTCATAGCCATCGACCCGGCCTAATGCCGCCTTCACCACGTCGGTGACCCGCACCGGATCTTCACGGGCCTTGCCGACCCGCCCACCCGCGAACAGCTGCAACGTGCTGGCCGGACGTCGCAGCCCTGTTACCAGGTGATCGAGGTGGAATAGCTGCGCCAGCTTCTCGGGGTCTTCCTCACCGCGTTCCAACCCGTCCAGCGCGTCAGTGAGTTTGTCGATCTTGCCATGCAGTTCAAAGGACAACGAGGTGAACGCCACGTTCACGATGCCCCGGAACTGGGCCTGGCGGGCCGCGATCCGCGCGGAGAGCTGAAGGACTTGGCTGAATAGGCGGGCCACCGCGCCGATCTCGTCGTCACCGTGTACCGGCAACGGCCGCGATGCGTCCGCGATTAGCTCGTCGAGTTCCCGGATCTGCGCGTTCGGTTCGCTGAGTCGGGTCTCCATCGCCGGGAGCCGGACTGTGGCGATGGTGGTCATCTCCGCGACCAGATCCCCGAGCGGACCGGTCATCGATCGCGAGACCCGCCAGCCGAAAGCGAGTACTACTGCCAGCCCGGCCAGGACCAGCCCGGCGATCAGGGCCGCATTGCGCTGCTGCCGGCGGTGAGCGTCCGCGACCGCCTGTACCACTTCCTCACCGAAGCGGGCCTCCACCGCATGCAGTTGCTGCGTGCGGGCGTTCATCGCGTTCACCCACCCGACAGCCGACGTGCCCAGCGCGAGCCGGGTGTCCGGATCGGTGCGCACGACAATGTTGTGCAACCGTTCGCCGGCCACAATCTGCTTCCCGCCAGGCTGGGAGGTCAGTAGCGACTGCCATGCGGGGGGTGCGAGTTGCCGGAACGCGTCCCGGCTGTCGGTGAAACCGGCATCGGCGGCGATCACCTGCTGTTGCTCTGCGGGCGTCAAAGTTCGCGCGGCGATCGCCGGTTCCACCGTCACCTGCAACGTCGCCAAGGCCTCGATCCCCTGCGACAGCACCGACACCGCCCGCAGCCGGTCCGCGGTGTCGGCATCGACGTCCGCCTGGCTGAGGGCCTGCCCGTAACGCAGCAGTCCCTGCGCTAAAGCCGTGTATCGGAACGTCACCAGGCTGCCTGACGCGTCACGACCGCTGCGTACCTGCTCGCGTAGCAACGGCAGTGCCTCGAGCTGCTGATTCAACCGGCTCAGCGGCTCCGCCACACCGGTAGTGACATCCCGATCCCCCTGGGCCCGCGCGAAGACGGCCGCAGCATGATCAGTGACCTCGCACTGGGCCCGGTAGGACTCGATCACGGCAGCCGTGCTGTCCTGCGTGAACACCAGCGCGGCAGCAGCCCGTTCCCGCTGCAGCTGCTCAGTCAGCCGATTGCCTGCAAGACCCACCTCGACCAGTTGCTGCGCCAGACCGATATCCGCCGCCGCCGACAAGACGGTCACCGCAGTCACCGCCGCGAACGCCACGGTCAACGCCAACGGCAGCGCCACCAACTGCACCAACTTCGTGCGAATCCGCCGGTCCGCCAAACGCAGCCAACGTCTCCCGGCCCGAGCCGGCTCAGCACCCGCCGCCGCTGTCATGCCAGGACCGCAGGCGCCGGAGTGACATCATGCGTCGCGACTCGCGCCAGATGGCCCAGCCTGCCGCTCATGGGGCCCTCTTTGCCATCCACCGTGGCGTCCCACGCCGTCACCGCGGAATACGCTGAAGTCAGCAACCCGCATGACTGCGCATCGTGCAACGCCGTCATCCGCTGGTGGAACGGCAATCGGTTTGCCGTCAAGAGCCGCGCTGCAGTCCGAGCCGATGTGCATCGGCAGCTTGCATTCGGCGCGCAGCGGCGGTTCGCGCATCGGGCCTCGTCAGACGACAAGCACAGACGGCCTGTCGGCATCTGTCGAGCCGCCGTCCACGCCCGACCACGGATCGGGGGACGAAGGGAACGGATACTCGCT
Source organism: Winogradskya humida (assembly GCF_016862215.1). Taxonomy (GTDB): domain Bacteria; phylum Actinomycetota; class Actinomycetes; order Mycobacteriales; family Micromonosporaceae; genus Actinoplanes; species Actinoplanes humidus. Next base: position 15,409 of record NZ_BOMN01000113.1, on the reverse strand, counting down.
GAATAAGGAGAGGACATGAATGAGGGGTCTCTCGGTGCGAGGTGGAGGGGAAGGACATGGTGGGTGTGGTGTGCCGGCCCGGCAGCCGGCACACCACCAAGGGCCCGCACGCCAAGGAGGGGAGGCTGATCGGCTTGCGGTGTCGGGTGCATCGGCTTCTCCTCCTTCGGTCTCCGTCGCGGTGACGAGACGTTGCCGGTATCGGCGTGCGGGAAGTCAAAATCGGTGTGGATTACTCTCCGAGGCGGGCGGCACTTTGAAGCACGCCCGCCCCGGAGCAGCTATAGAACGCAGAACGGCATTGCCCGTGTAAACCGACTTCGGCGGGAAGTGTGTTCTTGCCGACCAGCGAGTGCTTGTGTGCCTCCACGATCACGCATCCCGTGCGAGGTGGGAAGGTCAGAAACAGGGGAATCGAGGGGGAATTTAAAAGGGAATTTAGGGGGGAAGTGTGCCCCTTGACCTGCGGAGATTCCGGTAAATGCCTGGTCAGGAAAAGATCACCCTCTCAGAGGAGGGCTACGCCATTGCCGTCAGAGTCTGCTAAGAATCTGGGTAGATACACGCCAGGTTGGTCATCGGAGGTGTGGTCGTGGCGGTCAGTCCCTACGTGCGCAGGCTGCGACTCGCCGAAGAAATGCTCGACGTCCGCCAGCAAGCCGGTTACAAAACGGAGGATCTTTCACGCGAAACCGAAGTTCAGCGGCAGAAGATAAGTCACATCGAAACCGCTAAGAACCGAGTCGATCCCCGGGTGATCCACCGCATCCTGACGCACCTCAACGTCCGGCCCGACCGGCTGAACAAGGTGATGGAGCTCGCGGAACAAGCGGCCACTCCGGGCTGGTGGGAGCGTTACGACGACGAGATGGGTCCGCGTCAGGCCCGAACTGCCGACCTTGAGCAGGGTGCCATCAAGATCTTTCAGTATCAGCCGTGTCTCGTGCCGGGCCTCCTGCAAACGCGGAGGTTCGCTGCGGTACGAGCCGAGGCGGATCGGCCCGCGAGTTCTCGCCGCTTCTCGAAAGCTCGCATGCTGGAGGCTCGGCAACAGCGGCAAGCGATCCTTGATAGTCCGCGTGCGACTCCGTTGGAAGTCATCATTGATGAGGGCGTGCTGCTACGTCGTTCGGCGCCCCCGGACGTCATGCACGAGCAGCTGGAACACCTTATAGGGGCGGCACTGAACATTCGCTCGGTTTCCGTTAGGGTCTTGCCGTTCTCGGCGGGACTCAACGAGCATGCTCAAGTGCGCACGGCCTTCTCGCGATACACCTTTGCTGACCCCGAAGACCCTGTCGTCGCCGTGGTAGATACGAATGTCGTCGACCTGCTCTTCCATGACCATGAAGAAGACGGGAGAGAAAAGGTGACCGTTTACACCGGTCTCGCGGACGACCTGCGACAGGCGGCACTGAGCCCGGCCGAATCCATTGATTGCCTTACCGCAGCGGCTGAGGCTTTTCTGAGTAGGAGATGAAACATGAGCGATGCACCTGATCCGCAGACCGCTAATGTCGACGATGAACTCACGGTCGCGGCGCGACACCCGCAGGTCGGGCGGTGGTTCAAGTCCAGTGACTCCGGTGGTGACTCCGACTGCGTCGAGGTTCGTTACCGCGAGGACGGCGGCGTCGAGGTTCGGCACTCGAAGGATCGCTCTGGCCCGACGCTGACCTTCACCGCCTCGGAGTTCAAGGCCTTCGTCGGCGGCGCCAAGAAGGGCGAATTCGACAGCTAGCCGACGCGAAGCACCGGCTCACGTCGTGCAGGCGCTGACCGTGGTCCCGCTGTCAGCGCCCGCACGCCGAGACGGCATCAATGTCCCGTCCCACCACTCGCCGCAGGCGATGGTCGGCAGACGTCGCAAGAGAAGAACCTCGTGGCAATGCGTTCGAGGTTTCATCCGTCACCACGGCCCGAGGGAGCGGTCCCCGGGTCGGCCCCGGGTCCAAGCTCTGGCACCAGCCGCTGTCGTCAGCGTGCGGCCGAACGCTGACTCGCTCGCTACGGCTGACGGGACCCCCGGTGCCCGTGTCTGCGACTGGGTAGCGCTCTGCGAGATCCCGGCTCCGGTTCCGCCATTCACCGGTCGACCGGAACCCAAACCGATTCGCCCTCACCCCTCGAGGAGACCCGATCATGACCATGCTGGGTATGCCCGCCGTTCCCGCCGCCACGCCGCCGCAGGCCCCAGGTGCAGTCGCCTTTACGGCCGGACACCACTTCACCGTCGTCGATGGCGCAGACGTCACCGCGCTGGCCGATGCCGCTACTGCGCCGCTGTCGGTGATCCTGCAGGTGACGAAGCGGTGCAACTTCGACTGCTCGTTCTGTTCGGAGACGCTGCAGCTTCCCGACCCGACGCTGGGGGAGCTGGACTCGATTCGGGGGAATCTGGCCGGCGTCGGCCGGGTGTTCCTGTCTGGCGGCGAGCCGCTGATGCGCCGCGACTTCGGTGACATCGTGGACATGTACACCGGCGACTTCATTCTCGGTATCCCGACGAACGCCACCCGCGGTTTGCAGCACGCGAAGGCGATGGTCGGCAAGGTCGCATTCGTCAATGTCGGGCTGGAGGGGCCTCGGGCCACCACCAACCGGGTGCGGGGTGACTATGACCTGGTCATGGCCGGTGTCCGGGCGTTCATGGACGTAGGGCTGCCGCTGTCGCTGTCGGCAGTGGTGTACCGCTCGACGCTGCCTGCCCTGCCGTACACGTACCAGATCGCTGATGTGATCGGCGCGGGCAAGCTGAAGATGATTCTGCCGTTGCGCAAGGGCAACGCCTTGGATCTGGAGGTGAGCGAGTTCATCAGCCTGCAGGAGGCCGGCCAGTGTTTCGACCGGCTCACCGAGGCGCGGGCGGTGAACGACTGGCGGCCGGCGCTGCGGATGACGGCGTGGACGCCGCAGACCGAAGGTCACATGATCTTGGTGGAGGTGAATGGTAAGGCCAGCGCGTGGCCGGTCTACGACAAGCCGGACCTGCTGGAACCCCTCGGGAATCTGCTCCACGAACCGGTCTCGGAAATTTGGGCGCGGTACCGGTTCAAGCGCAACCACTTCGCTAAGTACCTTGGGCAGAGCATCCGCACCGTGGCCAACGCTGGCCTTCCCGCTGGAGCGGGGGGTCATGCCCGTGCATGACTTCACCAACCTCGGATGGCCGGAGACGCCGTTCGGGGCTGACCAGCGGCCGTTTGGCCAGCACGTCGACATGCTGGCCGCCTGTACGTTCGACTGGACTCCAGGTCAGGACGGGCCACCTCGTCCGGTGGCGGTCTCGCTGGTGTACCTGCGGATCCGGCGGCGCGGCAGCAGCTATCAGGTCAGCGACGACACGTTGTCGATCGGCTTTTACACGACCGTCATCGATGACGCCGCCGAGGTGCCCCGATTGCTGACCGTGGCCGACCGGGCCCTGACTCGGGCCCGCCGCCACGCCGCGATCGTGGCCGGCCACCAGTTAGGCGCCGACCTCGCGAGAATCAACGCTCTGGCGGAGGTGCCGTTGCGTGGGGTTGACGGTATGCGGGCCGCATGGAACGACCAGGAGAAACAACGGGGTCTGGCGGTCATCGTCGACACCGGAACCGAGGCCGGCATGACCGGCGCTGACCTTGGCACGCCCCTGGAACCGACACCCATGCAGATCCCGGAATGCCGCCACTGTGCGGGCGAGGTGGCCCGGCGGGCGCTGGCCCGGTGCCTGGCCGTCGGCCTGACCGCCGCTTTGCACACCAGCCGTTACACATGGGAGGGCACGTTTCGCGTCCCCGATGCGATCGAGCGGGCCGGTTGGGATGTGCTGTCCAGCCCCGGAGAGGACGGCTGCCCGGCCGCTACCGGCCGCGATCTGGGCGAGAGGCAGCTGATCGGCACGATGCCGCACCCGGTTGCCGGCCCCGCCAGGTAGGCGGCGTTAGGGTCGGTGGCCGCCGCCTCGACAAACAGCCCCGGGATCGGGGCGGCGGCCACCGAAGTCCCGGCATCTGCGCACCGCGAAGACTCCCCGAGGAGGACAACCGTGCACGTGATCACTGATCTTGACGGCCCGGGACAGATTCCCACGCGCCCTTCCGGCTGCCGGCTGATCGCCTCGGTGGACGTGGAGTGGAGCAAGAACTACCAGATCAAGGACGGTAACCGGGCGTTCTGCTACTCGATAGTGTGGATCGCTGTCCCTGTGTCCGACACGGCGGTCCGGGTCGACGGGGGACTGCCGTTCTGGTCCACGAGCCTGTACCTGGATCGTGATGACGAACGCCCAGATCTGATTGAGGCCGCCGCCGCCGATATCGGCGCCGCCTGCGAGAACGCGGATCTGATCGTCGGTCATCAACTGTGCAGCGACCTCGCCGTGCTGAGCGCGAACGCCGGCCCGGCGGTGCCCGCCGCGCTGACGGCCGCACGGCAGGCATGGCGCGATCGGCGCAGCGACTCGGGCAGCCAGCGCGTGATCGACACCCGGTACGACGCCGGACACGTCCTTGCTCAGACCTCGCGGCGGCTGGTCGACGTGTGCGGAGAGCTGAACCTCGATGTCACGCAACCCGAGCTGGCCCGCGCATCGATGACCGCCCTGCACCGCGACTGGCTGCACCGCAGCGACGTGCAGGCCCGCGAACGGGTGACGGTACTCAATCTGCGGCACAGCCTGTCCACCGCCTACGTCGCACTGCGCGCCGTCGGCTACCTGTCCTGGCGGGCGCCGCTGAACGTAAACGCGAATCTGGCCACCCAGTGGGCAGGCCGGGTCGGCTGGCTGGAGCATCCGACCTTCCGGGACCTGCTCGGCGAAGGAGCGAGCAAGTGAGCGTGCGCGGATGCGTGCTCGTGGGCATCGAGGGCACCCACGCTGCCGGCAAGACCACCCTCGTGCACGCGCTGACCTCGCACTACCGGGAACAAGGTGTGCTGGTCGACTGCACCGGCGAGCCGGCCCGCACCAGCGCGTTCATCGAGGAGATCGTGCTGCACGGCAAGGGTGGCTTCGACCTGCCCACCGAGGTCGACCTGTACGCGGCGCAACTGTCTGCGACGCTGCGTGCGGCCCGGCATCAGCAGCTGCTGATCTGCGACAAGACCGTGGTGAACGTCCTCGCTTACGCCCGGATGGTCCTTGCCGCGCCGACTGGCAGCCACGAGGAAGCAGTGCTCGACGCGATGGCGGTGTTCTGCCAGGCCTGGGCGCCGGCGACCTACGACGCGGTGTTCTACCTGGGGGACACCTTCGACCAGCCGGCCGACCCGCTGCGGGCGAAGGTCAGGCATCTGCAGGCCGAGACCGCCGACGCTGTCAAGGCGGCCTGCGCCGGGGTCGGCCTGGACCTGATCGACGTCCCCGCCGGGCTGGACACGGCCGGGCGGGTGGCATGGATCGCCCGGCGGGTCGACCCGCTGCTGCGGGAGGTGACCGGCTAGCCTCGGCGGTCGTGACGAACCCGGCACCGCTGCACCCCGTGGACGTGCTTCTCCTGCTCACCGACGGCGACCAGGTGCTGCTCGCGCTGCGTGACGGCACCGGCTACGCCGACGGCCAATGGAACCTGCCCAGCGGGAAACTCGAACACGGTGAAGACGCCCTCAGCGCCGTCATTCGGGAGACCCGCGAAGAGATCGGTCTGCACCTCGACCCGCAGGAGCCGCGCATGGTCGCGACCGTGCACCACCGCAACAACGCGGGGAAGTCCCGCGTCGGCCTGGTCTTCACCGCGGCCTACGACGCGGCCCGGCACGGTGAGCCAGTCAACGCCGAGCCCCACAAGTGCGCCAAGATCGAGTGGGCGCCCGTCGAGCTGCTGCCGTCGAACACCTACCCGTTCACGTCCGCCTGCGTCCGTGCCTTTCAAGAGGGTCAGCCCTTCGCTCTGAGTGGATGGCAATAGCCGCAATCGACATTGCTGGGCCCGGGACCGCCCGCTTGCCGGGACGCGGATTGCGCGTGGGGGCGGCGATACTGTCCGGGCGGGATCCGCTCGATCCGGAGTCAGCGGGTCCGAGGAGTGAGGAACCACATGCGACCTGTTGGTCGGCCGGTGCTCTATGTCGTTGCGTGCGGTGGACGTCCCGCCGCCGACCTGCCCGCGTTCGTCGCCCGGATGCAAGCCGTCGGGTGGCTGGTGTGCGTGGTCGCGACGCCGGCCGCCCTGAAGTTTCTAGACCGCGAGGCGCTCACCGCCCTGACCGGTCATGTCGTTCGGTACGACTACAAGCAGCCCGACGAACCGGACGTGCTGCCCCGGCCCGATGCGTTCGTTGTCGCGCCGGCGACGTTCAACACGATCAACAAGATGGCGTACGGGGCGAGCGACACGCTCGCGCTGGGCATGCTGAACGAAGCCATCGGCATGGGCCTGCCGATCATCGCCGTTCCCACCGCCAACGCCGCTCTCGTGCGGCACCCGGCGTTTCTGTCCAGCATCGCGTCGCTGCGGTCCTGGGGAGTGCGGGTGATGTACGACCCGCAACGATGGCCGCTGCCCACCCCGAACATGGGGCCACCGTCCACCCGATTGTTCCCGTGGCACGACCTTGCCGACAGTGCCATAGCATTGCTCAGGGATGTGGGCATCGACGCAACGTCTCCCGACGAATCCAAGACTCTCGATGGTGGACCCTCCGTACCCGGCGGCCGGCAGCCATGACATGCCATCACGAAGTTGCCTTTGGCCGAGGCCTCGGCGCGATGGGGGCGGTGAGCTGATGGCCTCTGCAGCCGAACGGCAGGCACTGCGGGAGGCTATCGCGCTGTCGACGCATGGATTGGGAACGACCAGCCCGAACCCGCCTGTCGGCTGTGTCATCCTCGACGAGTTCGTCACCGTGCGAGATCATCGGCACGCCCTGGCTGAGCATCAGGGTGGCCAGGAAGTTACACCGCCGTGGATGCCGTGCCGGCGCCGGCTTCCACATGCGCAAGGGCGAACCGCACGCTGAGGCCCACGCCGTCGCCGCCGCGGGGCCACTCGCGGCGGGCGGGACGGCCGTCGTCACGCTAGAGCCGTGCAATCACATCGGCGTGACGCCGGCGTGCCGGCAACTGCTGCTGGGCGCCGGTATCGTCCGGGTCGTCATCGCGTTGCGGGATCCGACGTCGCGCGGGGACGGCGGGATCGCTGTCCTGCGAGCAGCCGGGGTCGACGTCGAGGTCGGCGTGCTCGCCGAGGAAGCCCGCCTGGTGCTGGGGCCGTGGCTGGTGGCCACCGAACGCGGGCGGCCGTGGGTGACCTGGCACTACGGTCTGGCGGACCGCGAAGCATCGCCGGCGGCGTCCGTCGATGATCTTCGACGTGCGGCAGACGTTGTGGTTTCACCGGACGGAGCTGTCGAGGAGGGCGTGCCCGGCGGCCATGGGCCGGACCGGCTGCACTATCGGAGGGGCGTTCGCTCCGGCGCGGGCGTCGACGTTCTGGAGGAACTGTTCCTTGGCGGCTGCCGCCGCGTGCTCGTGCTCGGCGACACCGTCTTCGTCCGCGACCTTCTTTCCGCGGGGGCGATCGATGAGGTAGCGATCGACGTGCCGCATCCCACCACGACCAGTACCCGCTGCAGCAGTGACCAGGCAACGCTGCCGTCCGGATTCGTCATCACCGTGGTCCGGCCTGGCAAAGACGGAGTTCGCCTTGTCGGCCGGCCGGCGGCGACCCCGCCCGGGTGAATCCCCAGGCGCGCCTCAGACCAATCAACCCGTCGCCGGTCTCGTCATCGGTCGGCAGGCACAGCAGAAGGAGCTTCCGTGTCCCGTAGGCAGGTCGCCCAGGTACCGGGCGTCGCGGTCGTTGGGCTTGGCGGGACGATAGCGATGGCCCAGGCCGGCAACGGCGGCGTCATCCCAAGCCTATCCGCCGAAGACTTGGTCGCCGCCGTCCCCGGGCTCGCTGGCCTGGGCGTCGACCTGGCCGTGAGCAGCTTCCGAAGCCAGCCGGGCACGTCCCTGACGGTCGAAGACATCATCGAGCTCGCCGATGTTCTCCACCAGCAGTTCACCGATGGTGCTGTTGGCGCCGTGATCACCCAGGGAACCGACACGATCGAAGAGACAGCATACCTGCTGGACCTGCTCAACGCCACCGAAGCGCCGATCGTCGTCACCGGGGCCATGCGCAACCCGACGCTCGCTGGAGCGGACGGTCCGGCCAACCTACTCGCCGCCGTCACCGTTGCCGCCAGCCCGCACGCTCGAGGGTTGGGCTGCCTCGTCGTGCTCGCCGATGAGATCCACGCCGCCGCGCGCGTCCGCAAAAGCCACACCATGAGCCCCTCGACGTTCATCTCCCCGAACGGCGGCCCGCTCGGATACGTGGTCGAGGGATACGTACGCCTCGTCAACCGGCCCGCGCACCGCTACCGCCCACCCGCACCGAACCGCGATCAGCCGGTGCCGCGTGTCGGGCTCTACACCGCGACCCTCGGCGACGACGGCGGCCTCCTACCCGCGTTGGCCAGCCACCTCGACGGCCTCGTCATCGCCGCGTTCGGCGCCGGCCACGTCCCCCAGCAATGGGTCGCCAATATCGAAGAGATCGCGGGCCGGATTCCCGTCGTGTTTGCTTCCCGGACCGGCTCCGGGTTCACCGCCACCGATACCTACGGTTTTCCCGGCTCCGAAAGCGATCTGATCGCCCGAGGCCTCATCCCGGCCGGGATCCTCGACCCCTACAAAGCGCGCCTGCTTCTGCAAATCCTCCTGACCACGACGGACAGCCGTGAATCCTTGAGGACCGCACTCGCCGCGGCAACCGACGACCTAGGTACGAAAACACGATGACCACACGGGCCAGGGATCGTGTTGCCGTCATTGGTCGAGCCAACATCGATCTCACCATTCGCCTCCAGCATCTGCCATCAGCCGGACGCACCGCCTTTGGCTCCGCTCTCAACTCCACTGCCGGCGGTAAGGCGCTCAACCAAGCCGTCGCCGTCGGAAGGCTCGGCGGACGACCTCAGCTGATCGCCAACGCGGGCGCCGACCAATGGGGGGAACGGCTTCGCACTGCCGTCATGGACGCCGGCGTGGACACCGAACATTTCACGCTCGTAGACGGCGCCTCGACGGCAGCAGCCGTCATCCAGGTCACGCCGAACGGCGAGTCCTACGTCTCGCTCGCACTGTCGCCCGCGACAGAGCTCACGGCTACGTCGATCTCCCAGGCACTGACACAGCATTTGCCCGACGTGATCGTCGCTCAGCTTGACCTCCAGCCCGAAGCTGCGCGAGCGGCGCTACAGACAGTGCGTCCGCGCCTGTTGATCGGCAACCTTCTGCCTCATCCCGACTTCGACCGGCAGCTGCTGGCAGAACTCGACGTCTTCGTGGTCAACGAGCATGAGGCGGCCGCTGTGCTGGGTGCCGCCGACATCGATGCGGAAGATGCAGCAGCGGAACTCCGACAACTCGGACCGGACATCGTCATCGTGACCGCCGGCGCCAAAGGGGCGTTCTACCACGGCCGGGGGACCGCGGGGAAAATTCCCGCCATCCCCGTGACAGTGGTCGACACCAGCGGCGCCGGAGACGCATTTCTTGGCGCATTTGCGCTCGACTTCTCCGGCGGTCAAGACGTGGCGAAGGCGGCCAGAGCGGGCGTACATGTCGCCAGTATCGCAGTCCAGCAACACGGAGCATTGCTTTTGCCTGGCCGTGTGCCGGCGCCAGAAGTCGCGTTAGCATGAACGGATCAGAACGTGATGCATGTGTTGAATCGTCTATACAGGGGCGCCTCTAACCCGCGAGTGCGATGGTATGTGGGGGCGTGGGCGCCGTATTTGGGTTGAGCTCCGCGCTCACCTGAAACCTGCCTGGTGGCCGTCTACAAGATAGAGGGCACTCTTCGATTCCTGAGCGTCCAAGGCTGCTGCCACGCGTCGCCACACGTAGGGCCGTAGCCGCTCTGCTGCTTGAGTGCGATCGCAGAACTGGTAGTCGGAGATTTCTTTGTCCCGGAACTGGATTTTTGAAATCTGTTCGCTCGTGAGGGAAGCACTGTCGAAAACCATGGAGAGTAGGTCGTCCCAGGGATCATGCGGCGAAACCCAGTCCACGACGAGAAGGGGCCCAACGCGTAGGTCGACCCCGAGTTCTTCCTTCAGCTCTCGACGTGCTGCGACATGGGGCGGCTCGTTGGCCTCCACCATCCCGCCAGGGACATCCCAGTCCGGTTTATAGCTAGGATTGACGAGAAGAATCTTTCCCGCCGCGTCGCGGATGATGACATCTGCACTTACGCGCTTCCTGGCTTGCTTTGCATTACCCTCTGCGAGATATTCGCGCCAGGCTTTCGGATCCCGCTCGTAGAGTGGGGAGTCGGGTGTCACCATTTTGCCGCATAGCCAATCACTGGTTGTTCTTCTCGTCCTTTAGGCCATCTATACAGCCATGCGCGTTGCCGCAACGCCTCATCGAGTAGAGCGACTAGATCGGCGACCTTCTTGCTCGCCTTGTAGGGGTCAAGATTTACCCTCAGCTCCCGCAGTTGCTGGGTGACGAGGTTGGAACTCAGGTGCTCTGTTGCTTCAAGTACCTGCTCTGCGACCTCGCAAGCCTCTTCGGGGTAGCCTCTCCTGATTAGAATAGCAATGAGAATCAGTTGCCCGAAAGCGCGACTGCGTGCCTGACTCTCTTGCCTCAATGCCACTACTGTTTCGGCATGCTTTTGTGCTCTGGTCACGTCGCCTAGGATACGGAAGCATCTCGCAGCTTCGCCTGCAAGCGAGCCGATATCAAATGGGCCTGTCCAGGGTGAAGGATCTGCTTCAGGGGCCGCTCGAAGCGCATTGTCCGCGTCTTCGATTAAGCGAACGCACTCATTTTTGTCACCCAGCGCGGCGTAGCTGCGCGCCTGCACCGAAAATAGCCTTGCTTCCAGGTCGGGCTGGCGCGGGACCCGAAATAACAACGCGTGCCCCTGCTGTGCGTACCGGATTGCATCGGGTATGCGGCCGAGATGGTTGGCGAGGTGGCTGATGCTGCCGTAAATATGGACGCCTAGCTGCACATCTTTACTGACTTTCGCGAGATCGAGTGATCGTGCAAAGTGTCGCAGAGCGACCTCATCACGTCCGGCGTCATGAGCCATCCAGCCGGCCATCTCTGTCATGGTGGCAGCTGCGAGAAATATGTCGCTATCGCGGTCCGGATCGGCATTGCGCACCTTCGGCGCAACTTCCGTGCGGAGGTATCGGAGCACGGTATCGTAGAGGAAGCTACCGCCAACTTTTTTGTCAGCGGCCCGAAAGGAGTGCATTGCTGACAGAAAAATTTCGCTGTCTTTCAGGTCGACTTCGTTTTCTGTTTCCGAGAGCCAATCCACCGTCCAGGCGCCTGAGTCCTCACTAAGAACGTTAGCGCCATGCTCCTCCGGCTGATCGTCAAGGACGTGTGGGCGATCGACCGCTGCCCTGCGTGAGTCGAAGAAGCCAATCTCGGATTCCGTTGCAGCCTGCAGGGCTCTTCGGAAGGCGGCACGTCTTGCTGGTCGAGGAAACGTGACGATTCCGCGTTCTATCTTCCCGATCTCGTTCGCCGTCACAAAATTTGCTTCGGGTAGAAGTGCATTAACGGCTTCGGCCAGGGATTCCTGAGTTCCATACAGGCGGACGCGCGCGTTGCGGAAGAGGGCGTTGGGCTCACGTCCGGGTTGGGCGTCCGGATTGATCTCGCTGCTGTTGCGACTCGGCATCCACCCTCCTCACTCGCGCTCCCAGGCCAGCTGAGGGTCGGTGCCGGCCATTCTTCCACAGGGGTCGGACTCCGGTACACGGTCGGCGTGCACTGTCTAATGAAGTCTCGTGGCTCGTTGGCCCGAGTCCTGGATACGCTCGCGTCCAGCAACGGCCTCGCTCGTACCGAGCGTGAGCAGGTGGTCGGACTTCACCACGCGGTGCGTATGCCGATCGGAGAGGATCGAACATGTCAGAGGGCGCTGAAGGACTCGCAGGATTCGGTTTCGAACTGGGCCTGCTCAAACGCGTGCGGCGCTCCGGCTGGTGGCACGTGGGCGTCAAGGACCCCGAATCGGTCGCTGAGCACACCATGCGCACTGCCCAGCTGGCGGCGCTCATCGCGGTGGAAGAGGGAGCCGATCCGGCGCGAGCCGCGTTCCTGGCGCTCTGGCACGACAGCCAAGAGACCCGCACGGGCGACCTCCCCCACACGGCTACCCCGTACATGACCAAACCCGATCCCCGACGGATCACCGCAGATCAAACGCAAGGGCTTCCCGGACGCTCGCGCGATATGGTCCGCGAAGCCGTAGACGAGTACGAAACCGGCGTGAGTATCGAGGCCCGGTGTGCGAAGGACGCAGACAAGGTGGAAATGCTGCTACAGGCGATCGAATACCGCGATGCTGGAGTAGCCCGTACGGGCGGATGGGTGGATTCGGCCAGAAAAGACCTTCACACGGAAACTGGTCGTCGAGTCGCTGAAGCGGCAGTTCAGATTTCCCCGTTATCCTGGCGGGATCGTTAGCGAGTAGGAATCCAGCCACCTTTCTGGACCTAGAGTCGCGCGATGCGTCGAGCCGCCGGCGCAATCGTCGCATCAGGAAACAGCCTGGCCCGCAGTTGCTATCGAGATGAGAAGAGCGCAGGCACGTGATCAAATCCGTGGTCTTCGATGTCGGAGAGACGCTGCTTGACGACACTCGGGAGTTCAACGCCTGGGCGGACTGGATTGGTGTACCGCGGCACACGCTTTCGGCTCTGATCGGCATCGTCGTCGCGCAGGGTCGCAACAACGCTGAAGCTTTCCAGTACGTCAAACCGGGCTTCGACCTCGTTGTCGAGCGCCAGCGCCGTGAACAGGCCGGCGTCGGCGAGCAGATTGAGGACCACGATCTCTACCCTGACGTCCGTCAAGCCCTGTCCGAGCTGCGCCGGCGGGGCGTGTGGGTCGGCGTCGCTGGTAACCAGACCGTACGGGCTGGTCAGCTTTTGCGAGGACTGGATCTGCCAGTTGATGATCTGGCTACCTCGAGCGAATGGCGTGTAGCCAAGCCCGAGGCTGGTTTTTTCGAGCGGGTAGTTGAGTTCGCCCGAGGCGACGCGCACGAGATTGCTTACGTCGGTGATCATCGCGACTACGACGTGAAGGCCGCTCGCGAGGCCGGCCTGCACCCGGTGCTGATCAAGCGCGGACCTTGGGGCAGGCTGTGGGCCGACGATCCGACCGTGAGCGAGAGCGCAAGGTGGGTGATCGAATCGCTGGTGGAGCTCCCCGACCTTGTCAGGCCGCCGCTCAGCTACGTGCCGACCTAGGGGGCGGAGCCCACTGCGGACCCGGCCCTTGACACTCACTCAGTCCTCTGGGGCTTGTGGAGGGCGGTAGGTGCAGCTCAGGCAGTTGAGGGCCGACCCACCACAGCACTGTGGAAATCGATACCGGAATTCTGCGGCAGGCAGCGTCTTCTTGCTTCGCCTGTCGTCCGCCTATGGCGGTAGCCTACTGGCCTTGCTCCCAGTGCGGCCGGAGGACCCGAATGGGCAACGACGACGGAACCAGTACAACGACGTCAACCAGCTTTCGAAGTGCCGATGGACTGCTCCTGCGTGGCTCCTTCGAAGTACCCACGACAGCCCCTACGTCCAGCGTTGTTCTGGTCCACGGCGGCGGTGCCACCCGGGAGGAAGGCGGCTTCTTCACCCGACTAGCGCACGGCCTTGCTAAACGGCGTGTCGCGTCGCTGCGGTTTGACCTGCGGGGCCACGGAGAGAGCGCGGGCCAGCAAGAGGATCTCACTCTGTCAGGTGTGGTGAATGACATCCACGCGGCGGTTGCCGAGGTACGCCGGCTCGCCGGCGACGTCCCGGTGAACATTTTGGGTGCCAGCTTCGGCGGGGGCATCTGTGCCTACTTCACTGCGCAGTACCCCGATGACGTCGCGAAACTGGTCCTGATCAACCCGCTTATCAACTACAAGAAACGGTTCGTCGACGACAAACCATACTGGTCACACGACCAGATCAACGACGACGCCGGGCGCGAGCTCAGTCGAAACGGCTTCCTGCCTCACTCGCCCACCTTCAAGCTGGGCCGGCCCCTGCTGAACGAAGTCTTCTATCTGCGCCCGGACCAGGCGCTCGAACAGATCTTCGCGCCCACGTTGGTGTTGCACGGCACCGGCGACACGTTCATCCCGGTGCAAAGCTCCCGCGAATATATCGCGAAGATCCCCGCCTCCAGCCGGCTGATTGAGATTGATGGGGCGCAGCACGGCATCGCTGTCCCCGATGATCCGGGATATGCGGATCCTCAGACCCAGGCGTGGCAGGCGGCCGCTATCCAGGACATCGCTGACTGGCTCGTATGACCGCAGCGCTGCGAAGCCGAAACGCTGAAGTTCGGGCGCTCGCCGGATGACGACACCGAGCAATGGCCGAAGCTTGTGCATCGTTGTCTGCGGCGCCGGACCGGCGCCAAACATCGGCAACCTGATGGCATTGGCTGCTGAGCGCGGCTGGATCGTGAACCTCGTAGCCACACCATCAGCACTTGGCTTCCTTGACGTGGCAGCCCTCGAAGGCACGAGCGGCGTCGAGGTACGTAGTGGTTACGGCCAGAGGGCCAGTGGCCCGCGGCCCAGCGCATCCGACGCGCTGATTGTGGCACCAGCCACCTACAACACCATCAATAAGCTCGCGGCCGGTATCAACGACAACTATGCGCTCAGCGTTGCGTCCGAAGCCATCGGCCGCGGCACATCAACGGCCATCCTGCCCTTCGTGAACTCTGCCCTGGCGGCCCGGCACCCGTTCGTTCGTGCCGTCAAGTCCCTGCGCGACGAGGGCGTAGACGTGCTGATCGGGGACGGACGGTGGGAGCCGCATCCTCCAGGAGCCGGAGGCCAGATGATCGCCGGCTTCCCGTGGGTCGCAGCTCTAGAATCCATCTCCCCATGATCAGAGTCGCCGGCCCATCGGTCGCAGACATCGAGGAGATCGCCGCATTGGCTGCTGAAGCCGACGTTTTCTACGGCGACGTGCGCAATGATCCGCTGGAAGAGCGGCGGAGTCAGATCCACGAAGCGTTGTTCTCTGAGGATTACTTCGCGCACATGCTGCTTGCATGGGATGGTGACAATCTTGTCGGGTTCGCCACCTATTCATTTCTGTGGCCCGCTGCGGGACTAACGCGTTCGTTGTTCCTAAAGGAACTGTTTGTTTCCGCATCGGCGCGCCGCCGTCGGGTGGGTACTCTACTCATGCAGACGGTGTTCGAAGTCGCGAAACGCAGCAAGTGTAGCCGTGTTGAGTGGCAGACCGAGGCGGACAATGGGATAGCCCGTAGCTTCTACGCGAGGTTCGGCGGAGGAGAGCTCAACGGCAAGGTGCTTTACCGAATGAGCCTACCTCCCGGGTGACAGGTCTTCCCGGAGCGGCTTTCCTGCTGCGCTAACGGAAGCCC
>NZ_BOMN01000112.1 GCF_016862215.1 Winogradskya humida | reverse complement strand
AGGCGTACGACAATATTCCGCCCCAGAAGCCCACCGGGAAAGCCAAAATCCGACACCGGAGGAGGGCAACAGCAGGGGCAAGGAGAAGAGCGGGAGGGCACAACAGAAACGGGAAGGCAAGAAGAGCGAGGCCACTGGAGGGGGGCGAGAAGGCCGAGGGCGAGAAGGGTGATGGCGGCAGGGTTGGGGACGGCAGCAAGAGGGGGCAGCAAGAGGGGGCAGCAAGAGGGGCAGCAAGAAGGCCGGCGCCCGAAGGCGCCGGCCTGTCGCTCAAGGATGGCTCAGCCGAGCCGGCTCTCGATCACCGAGATGATCCGGGGCCGCAGCTCAGCCGCGCTGATGACGGCGTCGACCGACCCGACCTCAACGGCCCGCTGGATGTTGTGGACCCGGTCGAACTCCGCGGCGACCTCGCCGAGCTTCTCCGCCCGCACCGATGCCCGCGTCTCGTCCAGCTCCGCGGTCAGCGCAGCCCGTTCCGTCCCGCTGGTAGCCGCGACCCGGGCCTCCAGGTCACGCACCCGCGGGTCGGCCGCCGTGCGCCCCTTGACCTCGCCGGAGAAGACGACGGCCGCGGCAGGGGCACCGCCGAGCACCGAAGCGAACGAGCCTTCGAGGGCCAGTACCGTCATGTTCGGGTTCAGGGCCTTCGAGAAGACCACGAACGCCCCACCGTGATACCGCGAGATCACGCAGAACACGATCGGCCCGCGGAAGTTGACGATCGCGCGGCCGATCTCGGCGCCGTACTCCAGCTGCAGCTTGCGCATCGACTCGGGCGAGCCGTCGAAGCCCGACAGGTTCGCCAGCACCACCAGCGGACGGTTGCCGCTCGCCGCGTTGATCGCCCGAGCCGCCTTCTTCGACGATCGCGGGAACAACGTGCCCGCGGTGTACGTGTCGGGCCCGTCGGTGGGCGGGAACCCCCGCCGCGGCACGGACCGGGACTCGATACCCAGCAGGCACACCGGGATGCCACCCAGATGAACGTCCTGCACCGCCGCTGTCTCCGCGTCGGCCATGCCCGCCCACCGCTCCAGCACCGGGTGGTCCTGGTCGGACAGCGCGCGCATCACCGTACGAATATCGAACGGCTTCTTGCGGTCGGGGTTGGAAGCGGCGGAGAAGATCTGCCCCACCGTGGTGAAGTCACTGCCGTCCAGAACGTGCGGGAAGTCCGAAATGTCACGGGACACAGGATCGCCGGTCACGGCGCGCCGCGGCGAAGTCTCACCAGGAGCAACGTACGCGTGGTCGTAGTGAGCCATCAGCACGTTACGAGCCGCCGTCAGATCCGGCGCCCAGTACTGCGCCTGCCCGTTCGGCCCCATCACCCGGTCGTACCCGCCGATGCCGAAGTTGTCCTCCGCCGACACGCCACCGGAGAAGTCCAGGGACTGCTTCCCCGTCAGCACCATCGCCGAATCCGGCGTCATCACCAGAATGCCCTTGGTGTGCATCAGCATCGTGGCCTCGGCGTTCCAGTACGGCTGCGCGCCCACGTTGATACCCGCGACCACGATGTTGATCTCGCCGCCGTCCTGGGTGAACTCCACGATCCGCTTCAACGCGGCCGCCACCCAGTCCATGTTCTCCGTGCCGGACTCCATCGAGATCCGCGCACCGGACGACAGGGCGTACCACTCCAGCGGCACCTGCAACTGCTCAGCCAGATCGAGCGCGGCAATGACGCGCCGGCACTCCGGCTCGCTCAGTGCGCCGAGGGACTTCGTCGGGTCGCCGAGCAGCACGACCCGCTTGATGCCCTCCGGGTAGAGCGGGGTCACGGTGCTGACCACGCCCGCGACGATCGCCGCGGTGTTCTTGCCCTTCGGGCGGTCGACCGGGACCAGCGCGTGCGAGGCGTCCAGGTCGTGCTCGGTGAAATCACCCAGCAGACCGGTCAGCTCGTACGGGTAGACGGTGTTGCGCCCGGCCGCACGCAGGACCTTCTGCCGGTAGCCGTCGAGCGGCTCGATCGGTGCGTCGGACGGGGCGTCGACGGTGAGCTGGGTGCCCCCGGCGGCGTCGAAGGCGATCCGGACGGCGGCCTTGGTCAGCGCACCCGTGCGGGGGTCACGCTGGCGGCCGATGAACAGGATCTCCTCGAGGCCGGCGCCGGCGGTGGTCGGGCGTACGCGTCCGGCGATCATCTCCAGCTCGGCGCGGGTGATGCCGATGACCGGCCAGACGTACACGACGACCCGGTTGGTGTTGAACCTGTTCTTCGAGGCCCGGCGGGACTGGGCGCGGCGGATCGAGTCGAGGCAGGTGGCGATGACGTCCTCGGCGGTGGGCAGCGCGACCAGGCGCCCGTCCTGCTCGCGGAGCTCGGTCAGATCGCGGACCTGGGCGAACGCGACGAGCCGGTCGTCGTTGGGGTTCTCCCGGGCGACGCACTGGAAGAGGTAGACCTCCTCGTCGGAGGACGGCAGGCGGGTGAGGTCGAACTCGCGGAGCCGCTCCAGCTGCATACGCTGCGCGATGTACGGGTGCAGCCCGCGGATCAGCCGCTCCTCAGCAAAGGAACTACCCGCCGGGCGGAACGTGAAGTGGTGATGCATCACGGCACCGTTGCGACCGGCGACCGTGGCCGTCACCCGGCGTACCTGGCTGGGCAGGGGGTTGGCGTTGATGACCTCGTGCAGCGCTGACGCCATCGCGTCGGAGTCCGCGGACTGGTTCTCCCAGGCGAGGTAGATGTCGGCGTCGATGGCCTGCCCGGCGAGCCCGGTGGCCAGCTCGTTGAGCCCTCGCAGGGCGCTGCCCAGGGCGTCGAAGCTGACGGCGGCGGAGAAGACCTGCGAGCCGGCGCGCTCGGCGATGACGAACGTCGTGCCGCCGGCCACGCCGGTGCGGATGCCGGTGATGGCCTTGTTGCCGTAGTAGCGGCGGTGCAGCACCTCCAGCATGGCCGTGTTGTCCAGGCCGGCGCGGACGATCCGCTGCCCGAGCAGGCGGACCAGGGGCTCGGTGCTGCGGACCATCTCGGCGATCCGTTCCGCACGATCACCAGCCTGTGGGTACGCGTCCAGGTGCCGCAACTGCCGGCGCACGCCCGCGTACACGTGGGCCCTGTTCCTTCGCAGCAGCGGCTGGGCGAACCACGCGAAGACCACGCCGCGGGCGAGGTCGGCGACCACCGGGAACCGGACCTGCGTGGCGGCGACGAGGCGTTCCAGGGCGAGACCGGCCGGCTCGCGCAGCACCTCGTCCGGCGGCGCCTCCTGCAGCCAGGAACGCAGCAGCGTCGTCACGACGGTCGCGTCGGCCGCCGCGCGCTGCTGGGCGAGGAAGATCCGGAACACGGCCGCTTCGAGCTCGGGCGTACGTTCCAGATCCTTGACGCCGTAGTGGCCCAGCGCCTTGCCGAGCCGCGCCTGGAACGCCTCCGGCAGCCCGGCCCGCTCCACGTCGAGGCTCTGCAGGTAGGTGTGGAAGTACTCGCGGGCGCTGTGCACGTGGGTGTCGCTGCCACCGTCGTCACCGGCGGGCCGGTTGCGGCTCAGCTCGGCGAGGTCGGCGAAGACGTCGACGAGGTCGAGCTCCTCGGCGAGGGCCCGCTGACCGTCGGCGGCGAACGCCTTGCGGGCGGTGACGTAGTCGGCGAGGACCCGGCGCTCGTCGTGCGGGTCGGCGTCATAGCCGAGCAGCAGGCTGCGCAGGTCCTCCTGGCCGCGGGCGACCCGCTCGCGGACCGGGCTCGCCGCGGTCACCTCGGGCAGGTCCAGCTCGACGGCACCGGCCGACGACGCCTCCTGCGTCTCGTTCTCGTCGGCGATCGGTTCGAGGCGCATCAGCGGGGCGCCGGTCTCGACCTGGCTGCCCACGGAGACGACGCATTCCTTGACGCGGGCCTTGAACGGCGCGCGCAGGACGTTCTCCATCTTCATGGCTTCGAGTACGAGCACCGGGGCGCCGGCCTCGACCTCCGCGCCGACCTGCAGCGGCGTCGCGACGACCAGGGCGGGCATGGGGGAGCGCAGGACGCCGCCCTCGTCGCGGCTGACCCGGTGCGTCACCCCGTCGACCTCGACCAGGTGGATCGGGCCGAAGGTGCTGGTGAGCAGCCGGTGGCGGACGCCGTTGACGAGGATCTGCCCGGTGTGCCGGTCGAACCGGTCGAGCACCACATCGGCGGTACGCACGTCGGCCCCCGCCTCGATGCCGACGCGGAACCGGTGGGCGCCGACGCGCGCTACGCGTACGCGATAGGCCTGTCCTCGCAGTTTGAGGTCCAGGGGCCGGCCGCTCTCGTGCTGCACCTGCGGGCGCCCGCCGAACGCGGTCGACAGCAGCCGCTGCCGCTCGACGCGCTCCTCCTCCTCGTACGCCTCGATCGCGGCCGCGGCCAGCGCGACGGCGGAGTGCTTGTGGGAGACGAGCCGGCCCTCAGCGCGTACCCGGTCGATCCAGCCCGTGTCGGCACTGGCGTCGATGACCTCGGGCTGGTCGAGCAGGTCGAGCACGAAGCTCTTGTTGGTCGCGCCGCCCTCGATGATCACCGTGGTCTCGGCCATCGCCCGCCGCAGCCGGCCCAGGGCCTCCGCGCGGTCGGCACCGTACGCGATGATCTTCGCGATCATGGAGTCGAAGTCGGCGGGGATCGTGTCACCCTCGCTGACGCCGGTGTCCACCCGGATGCCCGGCCCGGACGGCAGGTCGAGCAGCACGATGCGCCCGGGGGAGGGCGCGAAGTCCCGGTCGGGGTCCTCGGCGTTGAGCCGGGCCTCGACGGCGTGCCCGCGCTCGGCCGGTTGAACGCCCTCGAGCTTGCCGCCGGACGCGACGTGCAACTGCGCCTTGACCAGGTCGAACCCGGTGGTGGACTCGGTGATCGGGTGCTCGACCTGCAGGCGCGTGTTGACCTCGAGGAACGCGAACAGCCGGTCACCGGGGTGGTAGAGGAACTCGACGGTCGCCGCGCCCCGGTAGCCGACCTTGACGGCCAGCCGCTCGGCGGAGCTCTTCAGCTCGGCCACCTGGGCGGCGTCGAGCAGCGGCGACGCCGACTCCTCGATGACCTTCTGGTTGCGCCGCTGCACCGAGCAGTCGCGCACCCCGAGCGCCCACGCGGTCTCACCGTCGGCGATGACCTGGACCTCGACGTGCCGCGCGCCCGTGACCAGGCGCTCCAGGAAGACGATGCCGCTGCCGAAGGCCCGCGCGGCCTCCTGGCTGGTCCGCTCGTACGCGTCGGCGAGCTCGTCCGCGCTGGTCACGACCCGGATGCCACGCCCACCGCCACCCGCGGTCGCCTTCAGCATCAGCGGGTAGCCGATGTCCGACGCGGCGACCAGCGCGGCGTCGAGCGTCTCCACGGCGCCGCGGCTCCACGGCGCGACCGGCACGCCGACCTCCTCGGCGATCAGCTTCGCGCCGATCTTGTCACCGAGCTTGCGCATGGCATCCGCGCTGGGCCCGACAAACGTGACCCCGACCTTCTCGCACAGCTCCGCGAACGCCGGATCCTCGGCGACGAAACCCCAGCCCACCCAGGCGGCGTCGGCGCCGCTCTCGACCAGCGCCCGCTCCAGGGTCTTCAGATCCAGGTACGGCCGGGCCGACGCGGGCCCGAGATCGTACGAGAGATCGGCCTCCCGCACGAACGTCGCCGTCCGGTCGACATCGGTGTGCAGGGCAACGGTCTCGATCCTGGTGCCCGTCTCCGCGGCGATGTCCCGCACGGCGTGGATGAGCCGCATAGCAGCCTCACCCCGGTTGACGATGGCGACACGACTGAACACCCGACCGAGCCCTCCTGTAGTCCAATGTCTTACGCACCGTGACACACGGGTCCACGGCAGTGTTCACCCTTCCGCTTGAGGCCGACCAGCGCCATGCTGAAGAGCGGCACTCTGAGGCGCCACAGTTGTAGGAAACTAACAAAAACCGTTGGCCCTCGCCCCGAACTCACTTGCACACCCCCTCTCACCGCTCACCCCGCCGAGCCGCCTGCTCCCCACCACCCGGCCGCTCGGCCCTGTCCAACTGAGCGGGATCCCCGTTACCCCGACCCAGATTGACCAGCGCAAACCACGTCCGCAGGCGATCCGCGAACGTCGGATCCACGGTCCCCAGCACATACACCAGCGCCCACCCCACCCCGAGCAGCCGAGCCCAGTTCAGAATGGTCTCGCTGAACCGCAACCACGGCTGACTGACCAGCACCACCCCCAACGGCAACCCCGCAAACAACAAAATCCGCACCATGTACGCGACCAGCTGCCGCCGAGACCGCGTCTGCACCCGCGCCGAGGCCGGCTCGGCGTACCGCAACCGCGCAAGTGATCCCGTCGCAAGGGCAGCGATGTCGGCCTTGAGTACCCCCTCGATCCGCCGCCAGCCCCCGGCAGGCCCGGTGACCAGCTGATACTTGAGCTCCCGGACCGCAGCCGCGGCCCCGCGCGCCCGCCGCCGCAGTTGCTCCGCGGTGTGCGCGTCCGGAGCGGCGAACGTGGCAGGCAGGTCACTCTCGATGATCAGCGCCACCTGCTCCAGGGTCTGCAGCCGCCGTCGCCGCCAGGCCAGGTCAGCGCGCCGCGCCGGCCGGGAGATGTCGTCCAGCAGGTCGAGCATCTCGCTGAGGGCGGCCCCGCGCGGCTCCCGGCGCCGGAACCGCCGCTGTGTCAGGGCCGCGGCGACACCCACGAGCGCGCCCACGCCGCGCTGCACCAGGACGATCCCCGCCGCCACGACCGCAAGAGCGCCGATGAAGTCGGGCCATCCCACTGTCAGCCGGGTAACCAGATAACCGGCGACTGCCACCGCGGCGATTCCCGGCATCGCCTTGGGGAACCGGTTCGCGGTGTTCTGCGCGAGGTAGCAGAGTCTGGCGCCGACCAGCCCCACGGCCGCCTGCCAGACCACGCCCAGGTGCAACGACTCCCCGGCGAGCCAGGCCAGGGCGAGCCCCGCCGCGACCGACCCCGCGGCTCCGATCACCAGGCGCGTGACCACGTGGGCCCTCGACCACCGGAGTCGCTGAACGTTCTCGCGCGCGTGGAAACTCTCGGCCACGGCCCGCAGCCGGACAGCCTGTTCCGCTCCGACCACGGTCGCCAGGATCCGTGCCTGGTTCCGGCCGATCCGCTGCCAGGTCTGCAGCAGCAGCCTCTCGGACTCCAGCCGGTTGCGGCGGACGGCCCGCAGCGGCCCACCGGTGCGCCACCACAACCGCCGCCGATGACCGTTGCGGATCCACGATGGAAGCCCCGCCGCCGGACCGTATGCCTCGTGCGCGAGCGTGGTGAGGCCCAGCCCCAGGAACTGGTCGGACCTCGCGTCCCGGATCTCCGGCAGCGTCGTCATGTGCTCGGGGAGCGCCTCGAGAACGACAAGCGCTTCGTGCCGCCGTTCGAGGTATCCGAGGATCTCCATCTCCAGGACCAGCGCGGACGGGCTGGCCGGGTCCATGGCCCGCGCCTCGCGGGCCTGCAGCAGTGCGTTCTCGTCATCGTCCGCGTAGTAGCACAGCGTTGATGCCAGCTCGGTCAGCAGCAATGCGGAGGGCCGGCCCGGATCGATCGACGCGGCGAGCAACGCCACGGCCTCCGGATGGTTGTCCTGGATTCTGAGGTCCAGGGCTTTCGACACGATGACGTCGACCTCCGCGGCCCTGACAAACGCCGCGGTGAGATCGGTGAGCGCCGTGGTGGCATCGGCGGCGGGTTCCCAGGAGTCGAACTCGATCTCCTCGCGCCGGATGCCACGAGCCCGGAGGAAGGGCACCGGGCCGCCGGTCCGCCACCACCAGTTTCGCCACTCCGCACGATCATGGTCGGCCCGCGACGGCCGGCCGCGGGCACCGACGGCCAGATGCGGCAGCCCGGCGGCGAGGAGGATCTCCATCCGGAGCCTGCGGAAGGTCCCGGCATGGCCGCCCCGCGTGTCCAGCACGTCCCAGGCCTGCCGGAGATGGCCGCGCGTCAGCAGTGCCCGTGCCGTCTGGTCAACGAGTCCGCTGTACTGCGCGTCGTGCTCGGCCAGGCGGGCGCAGAGCCGCAGAGCCAACTCGAGATCCTCACAGTCGCGCGCCGCGCCGACAGCCTCCAGCAGTACCAGGGGATGCCAGTCCGCCCCAGTCAGCACTCTCGCCGCCTCGACAGGCTTGCCCTCGCCGCGTAACCGTTGTGCCCTCGCGGCCTGATCGAATGCCACGCCGTCCCGGTCGGCCGCCGCCAGTACTGCCCGCGCCACTTCGTCGAGATCCGCCGGCTCCGCGGCTCTGCCCGTGCCCAGCTTGCGAACGAGCCGATCCTGTTCCCGGCGGCGCATGGCGGCCCGGACGAACCACAGTGGGCCACCGGTGCGCCACCACAGCCCCCGTTGCGGCGGCACGAAGACCTTCCATACACCCTTGCGTGCATGCTGGGCTGCCTGATGGGCGAGGGCCGGAAGCCTCAGGTCCCGGTAGAACTCGAACAGGTCGGGCCAGGTCCCGCCGGGTGCGGGCGCTCGCCATGACGCCAGATGATCGTGGACGCGCTGGTCCTCTCCCCGGGCGCGGAGTGTGTTCAGGTAGAGAGTCATGGTCCACCCCTGCGGATGCAGGCGTGCGGCCGCGTCGAGCAGGGCCAGCGCTCGCGCCTCGGCGCCCAGGCGGAGCTGTGCTTCGGCGAGCTCCCGCAGCAGGTCGGCGCGTTCCTCCGGGGACTCGGCGGGGTCGTGGGTGAGCAGCCACTGCGCGATCAGCCGGGACGTGCCGGCGTGGTCATCCGCGTCGTTGTACTCGGACACCTTCTCGATGAGCCGGTCGCGGTCCATGCCGTTCAGCATCTCCGGGCGTACACGTGGATTGGTTGTGACCTGAGTCACTAGAGCGAACCTATTCGGGGTGCTGGGCCACTTGCGGGTGTGATTGCTGTCGAAGCTGCTCTGCGGGTGCCGCGGCAGGCGGGCCGTGTGACGTCGGCTGCGCGTCAGCCCGGGGCGAGTGATGGGGTGCCGATGCGGGAAGCCGCGTTCCGTGCCTATTTCGAGGATCAGCATGACTCGTTCTCGCGGTTGGCGTATCTGCTGACCGGGGACGTGTCGGTGGCTGATGATCTGGCGGCGGATGCGCTGACCGAGGTGTGGCGGCACTGGGACCGGGTGGTGGCGGCGGAACATCCCGCCGCGTACGGGCGGGGGATCGTCACCAACCTGGCCAGGCAGTGGGTACGCCGTCAGCAGCGCGAACGGCTGCGGCTGCTGGAGCCGTTCCGGCGCGCGCCGGAGTCCGACATTCCCGCCGTGCTGGACGTTCGCAGCGCGTTGCGGCGGTTGCCGCATCGCCGGCGGGCGTGTGTGGTGCTGCGGTACGCGTTCGATCTGTCCGAGCGGGAGGTCGCCGGGATTCTCGGGATCTCGGTCGGCGCGGTGAAGAGCGCGACCTCGCGGGGTGCCAAGCAGCTCACCGGCCTGCTGGGCGGCGACACGACTCTTATCGACGGTTGGGAGACGGCGCAGTGACACTCGTCGAGGATGAGGTGCGCCGGGCGGTTCGCGCGGAGGCGGCCGTGCATCAGCCGGACAGTCAGGCGATGTACGACCGGATCACGCGTACGGCGATGCGCAGTGAACGGGCCGCGCGGCGTTCGCCCGCTCCGATGTGGCTGGCCGGTGCGGCCGCCGCGGTGGTCGCGCTGCTCGGTGGTGGCGGGCTGGCGCAGTGGGCGCTCGCGGGGGAGCGGGGGCCGATCCCGGAGCCGCCCGCGCCCGTGGTCTCGCTCGCGTCGCCGCTACCCACGGTGACCACCCCGGGCTCGCCATCACCGAGCGCGTCCAAGAAGAAGCCGAGCAGCAAGCCGGCGACGAGCAGGCCGGCCGCGGACACCCCGCTGTGGACCGACGGCTCGGTCGACGCGGACGAGGGTGCGAGCCAGGGCACGAGCGTGGTCACGGTCAAGACCACGCAAGAGCTGAGCGAGCTGGTGGTCCTGGTCAAATTGACGCGTACGCCGGACCTTGTGTCGCGCGGCGGCAGTCAGCGGGTTCCGGGTGCGAGCGTCACGAGCACGGTCACCGAGGAGCAGGACGCCCTGGTCTACCGTTTCGAGCTGTCCTCGGGCGACTCGGTGCCCCCGGGCACGTACACGTTCTACGCCCGTTACACGAACGCGGACGGGGGCCGGGATGCCGGCGATGACGCGTACGGCGTGGTGGCGAAGACCTCGAGCGGCACCGACCTGAACCTGACCGGTTCTTTCTGATCTCAATAGGGGGTTTCTAGAGTCGCCGGTGCCGGCTGCGGCGCTTCCTGCGGGGCCGCAGCGCCACCGCGACCACGCCGCCCACCGCGACCGCGGCACCCGCCCACGGCAGCATGGACCGGGTGACCGAGGCGGGCTCGGGGGCCGGGGCGGCTTTGACGGCCGCGCTGGGTGTGGGCTTCGCCTTTGCGGGGAGCGACGGCTTGGGCGACGCGGACGGCACGAGATCCTTGCCGACGACCGATTTGATCCACGGGACCAGATTGTCGGTACGCCCGGCGGCGTCGGCGCCCGTGTGCGGGCAGCTCGGGCCGTGGCTGACAACCCCGACGACGGTGACGACGCCGTTCTTGGCCTCGGTGAAGTACGGGCCACCCGAGTCGTGCTCGCAGGCGCTGGTGTTCTTGTGCGGCGCCGTGCCCGTCATGCCGATCTCGGCCTTGCTCACCGACGTCACCCTGAACGTGCCGGTCTGCATCCGGTCCGGCAGCTCCTTGTCGCTCTCGTCGGTGAACCCGAACCCGGTCAGGCGCACGCTGGTGCCGACCGCGGGTGCCCTGGTGCCCAGCTTGAGCGGGGTGATGCCGGTGATCGCGCGGTCGAGCTTCGCGAGCGCGACATCGGCGACCCCGGCCTGCTTCACCGCGATGATGTCGGCCTCCTGACCGTCGTCACCGGTGAGGTCCGCGCGGCCGACGGTGGCGAACGTCCGGATCGCGACCACCTTCGAGACGCGCTTGTTGTTCACGTCGCGGAAGCAGTGCCCGGCGGTCAGCAGCCAGTGCGGCGAGATCAGCCCGGCCGAGCAGGAGCTGTCGCGGCGCCCGCCGTCCGGGGTCGGGATGCCGATGTCGGTGATCTTCACCGCGAACGGATACTTGCCGTCCGGCACGTCGTCCCCGCGGGCGATCGCCGACGCGGGAGCGGGCACACCGGCGACCAGAGCGGCGACTGCTGCCACGACCACCACCACTGCGCTACGAATCCGTTGCGTAGCGTTTATCATCCCTCGCCCCTTTGGTCCGCTCGGCAGCGGCCGCCATAGTGGCATCCCTCCGCCACTCTCGGCACTGGCAAAAGAGGGGCCACTATCGGCACTGGCAAAAGAGGGGCGGTCAGGCGGCGGTCCGCACCCGCCGGCCGGCACCGCCGAAGTAGTCCAGCGTCGCCTGCGTCTTGGTGAGCTGGTCATCGGCGATGTCCACCCGATGCGCCCGCAACACCGCGGCCAGTCGCTTGGTCACCCGCAGGGACTCCGCCGTCGCACAGCGCGTGGAGATCTCCAGGATCCGGGACCCATCGGGGTACGTCCACCGCTCCACGGTCAGCGCACGGTCCATCCCCGCCGGGGTAACCTTCGCCCGGCGCACCTCCACCGGCCCCAGCAGCATGAGATCGTCGAACCGGACCTCGGCCGGCGCATGCGCCGCGAAAAGCTCCAGCTGCCGCTTCGAGAACAGCTTGCGCAACGGCCGCTTCTCGGTGATCGCCCGCTCGACATCACCCACACCGAGCCGCTCCTTCAACGCCCCCGAGCACACGAAGTTACCCGGCATCGCGTCGACCTCGACCACGAACTGCTTGGACCGCCGCAACCGCCCCGGCAGGCTCCGCGGCTCCACCGGCCGCAGCTTGATCACCGAATCCCCGGCCTGCCGCGCCTTGCTGCGCACCCGCACCACGATGCCGTGCTTGCGGAGCGCCAGCCCCAAGGTGTCGAGGAAATAGACCCGCCGCGCCGACGCCCGGCTCATCCGCACCCCGAGCGCCGCACACGTCGCCGCCTGCGCCGACACGGGCACGACAAGCTTGAGCTCCATCTGCCCGGCCTCGCCGCTGAGCACGAGCATCCGCTCGAACTCATCGTCCGCCAACCGCCAGAACTCCTGCGCCGACCCCAACTACACCAACGTCCTCTGCTCGCCCCACCCGGAACCCCGGACGATTCTCCCACCACCGGCAACCCCACCCCGGCCGATCCCACCCCGAGGAGACCTGATTCACCCGCCCATCGGCGTATCCCACCCCCACCTGAGCGGTTTCATCGCACTCACGCCGGCCGATCCGCGCCCCGGATCGCCCGTACCAACTGCTGCACCGCGGCATCCCAGTCCTCAGCCAGATCCACGGCGTGCAGATCCTCCAGCGTCTCGCCCGCCCCGAGTTCCAGCGCGGGAATCTCACACGGCCCGAGCCGGACGGGAAGGAACCACCGCCGGTCCCGGGGGCGCAGCCGCAACCGCAGCTCCTCGACGCCGTGCGCACGCAACGCTGCGACCAGCCGATCCACCTCGGCGGAGTCCTCGCGCAGGTAGGAGATGAAGGCGTACGGCACGGGCTCCTGCTCTCCGGTGTCGTGATCGGTGAACGCCAGGCCGACCAGGGACAGCACCGACCCGAGCAACCCGGGCTCGGCGGCGAGCGAGGGCGTGTGCACCAGGGCTGCGCGGGGAGGCGTACCGATCGTCGTGACAGCGAGGCCCGAGGTCGCGTCCGGCAACGTGCAGGGGCGACCTGACGTGTCCCGCCAGCCGTCGTGCGCCAGATGGGCGATCAGCACGCGGGTGTCCCCGGTGGCGCGGCTGATCGTCGCCTCGAGCTCGCCGGCCGGCAGGTCCCGCACGCGGGCCAGCACCTCGCCGATCGTCGCGTAGGCCAGGCGTTGCCGGACCAGCCCGGTGACCAGCAGCAGCGGCAGGGCGCCGAACAGCACCACGCCGAGCACCAGACCGACCGTGCCGTCCCACGGTGCCGGCCGCCCGCCCCGCAGATACGCCGCGACCAGACCGGCCACCTGGCCGGTGAGGATCAGGACCGCCACGACGGAGATCGCGGACGTCACGACCGCCGCACCTCCCGCGGATCCCGCTCGCGCCGCACCAGCAGTATCAGCCCGGCCGCCGCGAAGCCCAGCATGATCACCAGCGCCGTACCGCGCAGCCCGAGATAGAGCTCCGGATCATCGACCAGCTGCACGGGACTCGGCCCGCACCAGCCGGCACAGAGCGGCACCGGCGTCTTCGTGACCAGGAGCAGCACCGAGAACAGCACGGCGGCCACGGTCGCCGCGCGAACCAGAAGACGCTCGCCGCGCCGGTCGATCCGGCCGGTCGGATACGCCAGGATCAAGTGGAACACGATCGGGATCTGCAACCAGAGACCGGGCACGCCCAGGAGCACGGTCAGGGACCGATCGGGTAGCTCGGACGGCAGCTGCAGCCCGATGTTGACATCCGACGCGATCCCGGCGAGACACATCGCCGACAGCGCGAGATCGATCCGGCTCCGCGGCCGCAACAGATGCGCCGCCGTTCCCGAGACCGCGAACAGCAGCTCCAAGGTGAGCCCCACGGCTCGCTCAGTGCCGGGTGCCTGCCCGTAAGCGACGCCGAGCCAACCATCAACGGCCCCAGCGACGATGCAGACCGTCAGGGGTGCGACCGTCCGCACCTTCATCACACGTTCCCTCAAAATCGGCCGATAGCGGACTATCTCACGAGTCGTGTGGCGTACGGCCGAAAGACACCCGTACGAGCATCAGCCGATCGTCCGATCTGGATCTCCTGCCGCGTCATTAGGATCTTGCGCGGTGCCGGCGAACCCGCCGCCCGAAAACGGGGGATGACATGCAGCAGAAACTCGAGACCCGCGCCTTCGACCAGGTCGCTTCGGTCCTGCAGCCCGGCGAGCAGCCGATCGCCGCGGCCCGGGCCCTGGTCGGCAAGTTCTCGGCCAGCCGGTTCGGGACGGCGCTCAAGCAGAGCCTCATCATGGAGGGTGGCGGCGCGCTGCTCAGCACGGTCCTGACGAAGACCAGCAAGCAGTTCGTCGTGGTCACCGACCGCCGGGTCCTGTTCCTGACCCAGACGTTCCTGGGCGGCCCCGGCAAGCGCATCATCGGCGAGCTCCCGCGCAACCAGGTCACCCTGGCCGAGTCGAAATTCGCCACCATGAGCGTCCTCCGCCTGGCCTTCGGCGACCAGGAGGGCGACGGCATCTCCCTGACCTTCCCCCGCGTCGACAAGAAGAACGCCGAATCCCTCGCCGCGGCCCTCCAGCACACCCCGGTCGCCTGACCGTAACTCCGTCGCCCTCCGGGGCCGCCGCTGCCACGATGTGACCATGAGCGGTGGCCCCCAGGAACCCGAGCCGGAGCAGTCCCGCGGCTGGCCGCAGCCGATCAGCACCGGCCACTGGACCGACACCGGCGGCGTCCGCTGGCATCTGCGCGGCCGCCGCATCGACAAGCCCGGCCCGCCGCTACGCCGCCTGCTCAACCGCCCCGGCCTGCGGATCCTGCACGCGTACGGCCCGGACCCGCTCGAGGTCACCGGCAGCGCCCGCGACGCGCTCCTGGAACGCGTGCACCGCTACTTCGCGGGTGAGGCCCCGCCCCACAGCGCGTTCTGGCTCGCCGAGTTCCGCAACGACAACCACCAGGCGATGCTCATTATCGAAGAAGGCTGCTGACCCCGTGATCGCCCTGGCCCTGTGGCTGTGGCTGTGGCTGTGGGCGAGGATCAGCATGGACTACACCGATGAGCATTACCGGCCGCGCTGTCCACGATGTGAGCAGGCGATGGTAGTCGTCATCGGTGACTACGGCCGATACGCGGCGATCCGGGATTGGCACGAGGGCGACATCCAGCGCCGGCCGTTGCGCCCGGCCGATCCGGCGGTGCTGACGGGGATCAAGGGGTGGATGGCCGGCACGGCGTCGGTGCACGGTGAGCGGGTGCTGGCGGTGGGTCTCACCTACCTGTTCGGCGAGGGGGACTGCCCTCACTGCGGTGCCACCTTCGAGGTGGCCGCGCAGAGGGAGCATTCCCGCCCCGCCGAACCCGACCCGTGGGCGGTGCAGGTGACTTAGCGCATCATTTTCTGGATCTTCTCGGCTCGGCGTTTGCGGGCCTCGGTGTACGGCAGTGCTGTGCCCGCGCCCACCCGCGAGGACCGCCGCCCTCCGCTGAGCAAACCACCCAGCCGCCCGGCAAGTGCCCGCAGCCGGGCGTTCCCCGGCGCGACGGTCAGCGTGAAACGCCCCTCCTGCGGCACGGCGGCGTCCCCGCCCCAGGCCAGCAGCCCGTCGCACTCGGCGATGATGTCGCGGATGACCGTGACCTGGTAGGGGAGCAGGCCACCCGTGACGCCCGGGGCGTACCAGCCCGGCCGGATGTCCAGCCCGTCGGCCGTCCCCACGAGATCACCCGCGTGGAGGGTGTCGATCTCGTAGTGGAAGCGGCGGGCGGCGTACAGGAAGACGGTCGCGGCCGGGCCCGGCAGGAGCTGGACCGTGGCATCCGTGCCCTCCACCGGGAAGGTGCGCAATGAAGCGACGGCGGGGGCGGCAGCGGCCGGCAGGGAGAACGGCAGGGCCGTGGCGACGCCGGCTCCGGCGCCGAGGACGAGCAGGGTGCGGCGGCGCATCGGGAGTCCTTTCATCATTCGGCTCCGGCGAGGGCGGTGAGCCGGTCGGCGAAGGCCTGGCAGAACGTGGTCAGGGCGGCGCTCGCCGGCACCGGTGTCGTGGCCTGGCCGCGGAGGAGCAGCGCTCGCGCCGTCACCATCGCGGTGTCCGTCGTGCTGGTGAGCACGGCAGCAGCGGCAGCAGCGGCACCGGTCGCCCCGCCGAAGCGGCCGTTGAGGAAGGTCGTGAAGCGGGTCGCGCGCGGTGCGGACCGCAGATGGGCGGCGAGCCGCGTGCCGCCCTTCAGTGCCGTGGCCAGGTGATAAGCGTCGACGTCGGCCACCAGGGCGGGCAGGTCGAACGAGCCGGCGACGCCGGGCTGGGCAAAGGCGTAAGCGCCCGTGAGCTGCCACTCGGCGTACAGGGCGGTCCAGTCGAGGCCCCAGCCGCCGAAGTCCGCGCGTACCCCCGTCTGCAGTGATCCCAGAGTGGCATCGCCGAGGCGGCTGGTGTCGATGTCGACAGCGGCCACCGGGTCGCGGTAGCGGCGGATGCGGGTGACCCCGGCCGCGCCGACCGCCGCCACGAAGCCCCTGTCGGTGGCGCCGTTGAGCAGCGACGACTGGGTGGAGTCGTGGCGGCCCGCGCGCAGGTACTGCAGCACCAGCGTGTCCGGGTCGCCCTGGCCGTAGGTGACGGCGAGGGCGGTGAGGCGGTCGATCCAGGTCAGGAACTCGGCGTGGGTCGCGGCAGGCGTGCCCGTCGCGCTTTCCCCCTCTTCCGTGTACGCGCGGAGCACGCACCGGTCGACCTCGAGCGCGCCGGTGCCCGTGCCGATGTCCACGGTGGAGATCTGGTCGATCGCCCAGTTGTCGGGCAGGGGGTAGCCCATGTTGCCGGTCCAGCCGGAGGTGATGCCGCTGACGAAGCTGCGCAGCGTCCACGCCTCCCGGGCGAGCCGGCTGCACACGTTGCGCGCACCGTAGACGCCGTGGGCGTAACGGCTGCCCCGGGCGCGCAGGCCGGCGGCGACGCCGAGGAAGTACGGCAGGATGCCCGCGTCGATGTTGGCGTCGGTGGCGTCGAAGTCGACCGCGAAGTAGATGGTCGCGTTCGCGTCGATGCCGTGACCCACCGCGGAGTCGTGGGCGGCGAGGGCGTCGGTGCGGCCCTGGGCGAAGCTGAAATAGCCGGCCGAGTCGGCGTACGTCTGGTAGATCGGGAACAGGCGCAGGCCGGCCGCGTACATTGTGGCCAGCTCGCCGGGTTTGATCTTCTTGTCGAGCGAGGTGCCTTCGACGTTGGTCAGATAACGCCCGATCAGGGTGTACCCGCCGTCGGTCAGCGTCTTCGCCCGGGCCGTGGTGACCTGGTCGATGGTGTCGGCCGCGCCGGCGGGCCGGGCCTGGTCACCCGTGCTGATCAGCAGCGACGCCCAGGTCGTGAAGTCGCCGGCGCCGGTCTCGGCCACCTGGGCGAAGTGCTGGAACGCGCGGACCTGGGTGGCCAGCGCCGCCGTGAACGTGTCCGTGAAGACCTGTGCCGACGGGTAGAGCGACAGCGCGCCCGTGAACAGCCGCACCCACGGGCCGGTCGAGCCGGTCTGCACGATGCCGCTGGTCCGCACGCCGGACTGGGTGAGCGGGCCGAAGTTGCCGTTGGCCTGCGAGTCGGTGAGGCCGGCCTCGTACTGCACGCCGAACGTCACGGCCTTGAGGATGTCGCGGGTGGCGCGGCCGTCGGCGGGCAGCACGAAATAGGCCGACCGGTTCAGGTAGCGGTCGTTCATCCACTGCTGCAGCGACCGTACGCTCGCCGAGCCCCCGGCCGCGAGCGTGTAACCATCCATGGAGAGCAGCGCCTTGAAGACCTTCGGGGCGACCGTGCCGTCGACCTTCGCGGCGAGCCCGGCGTCGGTCATCATCGCGGCGACCGCCCCGGACGTGCGCGAGCCCCAGAGCCCGTCGACGACGCCGGGGTCGTACCCCTTGCAGGTGGCTCCACCCTGGACGATCGCGACGATGTTGTGGTTGGCCTCGCTCGCGGTGACCGGCCCGTGCGCGGACAGCGCGGCGAGGGTGCCGGTGCCGAAGTTGTCGGCGAGGGAGGTGAGTCCCAGTTCGTGTTGCAGGCCGCGGGTCAGCGCGTACATCGTCTGCCAGCCGACGATGCCGTCCTCGGTGATGACGTTGTATCCGCTGACCGTGCGGTAGGTGGCGTTGACCCACCGCTGAACCGCCAGTACCTCGGCGCTCAAAGAGATTTCCCTCCGTCGATGACAACCGGGGGGACACTACCCCGGCCCGTCAACCCGGTGGGGGCACACTCGTGACCGCGCGCCCGGCGAAGAACAAGTGCGCGGCTCTGCGTACGGTCCGGGGCTGGCGTCCGTCGTCGGCGAGCGCACGCAGTGCATCCAGGTGGGCCCGGTCGGCGGCCAGCGTGATCAGGACGGCCCGGGCCTCGGGTGATCCGTCGGTGAGCAGCGTGGCGAGGACCTCCACGAGGACGGGCTCCGGCACGGGCAGCCCACCCGCGGCGAACCGGCCGACGTCCGTGGAACCGCCGGGCGCCGCCCGCATCTCCGCGATGAACTCCTCCGGGGTCCCGGCCCGCTCGAACTGCCAGCCGACGACGGCCTGACGCGACGGGGTGCCCATCCCCGTGGTCATGGTGTTCCGGTCCAGTCCCGCGGCGGGCCGTTCGGCCGCGAGGTAGGCGACGAGGCCGGTCCAGGTCGGCACCAGGCCACGGCGCCCGTTCTGGAAGATCCCGGTCCGCAGCAGCAATGTTGTCACCGGCTCCCGCCAGCGCCCGGGCCGGGAGCCGGGCAGCTGCTCGCCGATCCAGGCGAGGGTGCCGGTCACGACGTCCTTGCCGTCCACGGACGACTTAGCGGCGGCGACGAGCAGGTCGCGGCGGTGCCGGCTCAGCCATTCGGTGTCCGGCCCGATGTCGTGCGGGTCGGCGAACAGGGCGTCGAGGGCGGTGCGGCGGGCACCGAGCAGCAGCCCGACGAAGGCCTCCATGAGTTCGGCGGGGCGCGGCGCCGATCCGTGCATGCCGTTCTCCCAGAGCACGGCGGCGACCGTGACCAGCAGCGGGCTGCGGGCCTTCGCGGAGGCGGGATCGCTGCCCAGCCAGGCGAGGAAGGGCCCGGGGCGGGTGAGCCACTTGGCGGCCAGCGCCGTGACGTCGTCCTCGGTGAACGGCATCAGGTGGTACGCGTCGAACGTGCCGAGCGTCTCGAGCTCCCTGTCGCCGAGCGGCCGGGTGGTCACGACGAGCCGCCAGTGCTCCGGCGGTGTCCCGGCCTCCCGGGCGAGCATGTTGATCACGGCGCTGCGCTGCTGCGGGTCGACCAGCGCGTCGAGCCCGTCGACGAGGATCACCATCCGGCGGTGCGGCAGCGGCTCCTGGTCGAGCTCCGGCGCCCACGGATCGGCTGCCTCGGCGACCGCGCGCTGGAGCGTCTGGCCCACCAGCGCGGCGGCCGTCAGCCGGATCACGAGCGGGCCGTCCGGTGCGCGGCGCAGCCGGCCGGAGCTGGTCAGCCACCGCTGCGCCGACGCGGCGGCGGCCTGCCGGACCAGCGCGGTCTTGCCGCTGCCCGGAGGGCCGATCAGCAGGGCGTGCGGGCCGTCGCCGAGGACCAGCCGGTCCGTCGGCACGGCGGCAGCGGCCGGTCGTTCCCGGGGCTTGGCGGTGCGCGGCACATAGACCTTCAGCAGGGGCGGGACGTGCGCGTCGAGCGGGTAGCCGTCCTCCTCGCCGGTGTCGAACTGCGCGTTCCAGTAGCGGGTGAGGTCGCGCCACCACGATTGGCGGCTCTGCCGGTAGAAGGTGACCAGCGTGGCGACGGCGATGATCGCGGTGAGGATGCCCGACACGTCGTTCGCGACGTTGATGCCGTCGAGGAGCATCGTCATCATCCGGCCCTGTCGTAGCGCACGCCGCACCTGCCGCAGAAGCGCCCGGTCCACGTCGTGTCGTGATGCCGCCACGCCTCAATCTCGTCCGTGCCGCCGGCCGCCGCGGCTTCGGGCTTGCGCCATGCCGAGGTCTGCGGCCCGTGCGCGGTCAGCGGGGGCAGCATCCGCGGGTTCACGTCGCCGCGGATCCGGACCTTGCCCGCCGCGGCGTCGTCGATGTGGACCACCCGCGCCAGCAGGTCCAGTTTGGCGGTGGTGCCCGCGGCGTGCGCGAGGGCGGCCGCGATGCCGAACTTCCGCGCGGCCTCCTCGCGGTCACCGGACTCCAGAGCGGCCAGGCCCCGCCGGATCGCCTCGGCGAGATCCTGCTGGCTGGTGTAGTGCGCCACGGTCGGGTGCACGGCGGTGAACAGCGGGAACTCGTCCGTCCACTCCACGGTGATGCCCGCCTCGTCGATGCCCGCCTCGTCGGGGCCGGCGTCACCCGGGGAGGAGAACGCGCTGAACCAGGCGATCCGGCGGCGCTGACCGGCCGCCATCGGATCCACGTCGAGGGCCACGTGGTAGTCCCGCTTATCGCCGGGGCTCCACGCGCCGGTGGGGAACTCGGCGGCGGTGTCGCGGCCGGTGAGATCGGCGATCACCGGGTGGACCTGTTTGACGAACCGGATCCGGGCGACCTCGGCGTGGCGCACCCGCAGGCGTACGTCCCCCGCGCGGCTCGCCATCGAATGCGCCAGCACCCGGGTGAAGTCGGCGGCCAGGGTGCTGGTGTCCTCGACCGGCACCACCGGGTTGGCGCCGAGCGCGTCCGCGATGCGCAACAGCTCGTCGCCGTCCCAGTCGTGGCTGCCCTCTGCCGACCCGATGCCCCGGCAGTCGACGGTGAAAGCGCCGTCGCAGGCCTCGAGCGCGGCGCTCAGCTCCGTGGCCTGTTCGCTCTCGTTACGCCCGTCGGTGAGCAGGACGGCGTGGCCGATGGCGTCCGGCCGCTGGGCGACCAGCTCGCGGGCCAGGCGCAGCCACGTCCCGATCGCCGTGCCGCCGTGCGGGGTGGCCCGGCGCACGGCCTTGCGCGCGTCCGCCCGGGTGCTCTCGTCCGCGACGGCCGGCTCGCGCCCCGCCGGGTAGATCATCTCGGCGACGTGGCTGCCGCCGACCACGGCGAACGCGACACCGTCGGGCAGCACGTCGATCGCCGCGATCGTGGCGAGCTGGGCGGCGCGCATCTTCGTCTGCGGCGCCCCCATCGAACCCGAGCAGTCCAGCAGGATCACCTCGGCCAGCCCCATGCCGGCCGGCCCCATGCCGGCCGGCCCCATGCCGGCCGGGCCGGGGCCGGCCGCGGAGCCGTCGTCGTCGGCGCGGACGGTCACGATGATGTCGACGGTGGCGTCGCCCGCCGGAAGGTATTCGTTGTGGTGCGCGGTCACGCTGAACTTCACGTCGGCGGCCTCTCCATGAGCGATCTCACCACCACGACACCGGGCGGAGGCGGTTGGCGGCGTCGACGAGCCGGACCCGGTGACGCCGGTCCGAGGTGCGCGCCGCGAGCCGCCGGCAGCGCTGCTCGAACGCGGCGCCGAGCGCGTCGCCGGTCATCGCCACCCCGAACATGGCGCCCTCGGCGGGCAACCGGTCGCCGAAGTGCCCGAGGGTGAACCGGATGGTGTCCAGTTCGGCGGCCGTCCGGTCGTCGGAGGCGGGCAACTGCTCGACGACCCGTGCCGCCCGCCCGACGGCATCGAGCCCGTCGGCAGCCGTGGCCAGCAGGCAGCGCGCGTATCCGTACCCCGCGGCAACGACCCCGCGGTCCGCCGCCCAGACCCCGCCGTAGTGCTCGGTCGCGGTGGCCACGTCGTCGCAGAGCTCGGCCGCCACGGCGTACGCCAGCCGCGCCGACACCTCGCCCGGCACCCACCCGAACGCCTGGTCGAACTGGCGCCGCGCGTCGCCGGCGCGCCCGGCGGCGAGCGCGATCAGCCCCCGGTGCCACCACAGCGCCCAGTCCTGGTGCTCCTCGGGTCGGTCCGCCAGCAGCTCCTCGGCCTGCGCGATCTCGGCCCCGGCGCGGTGCGCGCGGATCGACGACCGGTCCGTGGACGCGGCCACGGCGACCGCGAGATGGGCGCGTACGGTGCGGAAGAAGACGCCGTCGGACGGCCCGGGCGCCTCCCGCAGCTGGGTGAGCACCTCCTCGGAGTCCGGGCCGAGCGAGGCGAGGAACGCGGCGGCGGGGTCGCTGCGGTTGACCAGCGGCATCGGCAGTTGCCGCAGCAGGCCGGTGAGGTCCAGGGCCCGGTGGTCGACGTGCAGGGCGAACGCGCAGGCCGACGGGCTGAAGACGGTGGAGCGGGCGGGTTCCGGCTCCCCGGTGGCCGCGGCCCGCAACTGACGGCGTACGCCCTGGAGCTGCTCGCGCATCTCCGCGGCCGACGCGAACCGGTGTCCGGGGTCGGGCGCCGTGGCCCGGTCCAGGAACCGCAGGTACACCTCGGAGGGCAGCTTCGCCCCGGCGACCCGGCCGAGGAGGCGCTGCCCCGCCGGGAACCGCGTCGGGAGCCCCGCCGTGTCATCGGTGAGGGTCAGGGCGAGCAGCGTACGCCCGACGGAGTAGAGGTCCGAACGCACGCCGGTGCCCCACGGCCCGCGCTGCTCGACCTCCGGGGCGACCAGGCCGGGGGTGTACCAGGGCGGGTTCACCCGGTCGTCGATCCGGCGGACCGCGCCGAAGTCGATGAGCTTGATCGGGTCCGGGTCGTGGTTCTGCACCGCGGGGACCCGCATGACGTTCTCCGGTTTGAGGTCGCAGTAGAGCAGCCCGCGCTCGTGCAGGAACTCGAACGCGTCGAGGATCTGGTCGCCGAAACCGAGCGCCTGCACGATGTTCACGGCCTTCGGCACCCGCGGCGTGCCGGGCCGGCCGCGCGCGTCCTCGAGGGTGCCGCCGGGGATGTACTCCATCACCAGGTAGGGCCCGCCGGCGGCATGCTCACCGGCGACCACGTCGAGGATGGCGACGATCCGGCGGTGGTTGTGGCTGATCAGCGTCCTGCGCTCGCCGAAGAACGCCTCGGCGGCGGCCTTGTCGTCCGGGTTGCGCAGCCCTTTGAGGACCCGCCACGCGTTGTCCATCGTCCGGTCACGGGCGAGGAAGACCCAGCCGACGCCGCCGTAGCCCAGGCAGCCCTCGATCAGGTAGCGGCCGTTGACCAGGGAGCCCGGTTCGAGCGGCGGCCAGAACGAGTAGCCGGTGCCGCAGTTCTCGCAGAAGCCCTCCGTCTCGCGTACGGGCTTCGCGCACTTCGCGCAGACCCGGGCGGACGGCGCGACCGGCCCGGGCTGCAGCGCGTCGAGGGGATCGCGCACCCGGGTCGCGGGCAGCAGCACGGCCTGCTCCCACGGGTATTCGCTGGTCCGCTCCCAATGCCTCTCCCGCTGCGGCGGCAGCTCTTCTTCCGCCTCTTTGACCAGCGGGGCGTCGGGCGTGCATTCGTGGCCCCACTTGCGGCAGAAACCGTCCCGGTCGACCACCCCGGGGCACTGCCGGGCCGCGCACCGGCCGCTCACGCTCACCGTCATGGCAGGTCACCGTTCACGGCCCGCTGATAGGCGAGCACCGCCGCGCCCGCCACCGCCAGGTCGAACCCGTCGGGTCTCAGCGCCCGCCGGGCGGCCTGGTAGAACGGATCGAGGGTGAGCAGCTCGCCCAGGCCGTCATCGGCGGCCTTCTGCCGGTACGCCGCGAGCCGCCCGGTGAGCTCCGCGTAGTACCCCTGCCGCAGCGCCCGCCGCTGGACGATCACCCCCTCGGTGGCCCGGACGACGTCCGCCTGCAGGTCGCCGGTCGGCAGCTCGCGCCAGCGACCGCTTCCGGCCGCCTTCTCCCAGAGCGCGAGCCGGTCGAGCACCGCGAGGGCCTCGGGGCTGATCTGCGGGCGGCCGTGCCCGAGCCCGGCGCTCAGGGCGTCGGCGATCAGCGTCTCCAGCTTCGCGAGTTGCTCCCGCAGCGCGACTCCCGGCCCGGCCAGGGCTTCGCCGAGCCGCACCGCACGAACCGCCAGGCGGATCTCGCGCTCCCGCTCCTGCGCCTCGGCGACGATCCGGGCGACCGGCATCGTCTCCGAGCGCGGTGGCACCCCCGTCGCCGCGGTGAACACCACCCGGCACGGCGTGGACGCGAGCCGCAGCAACTCCGCCCGCAGCGCCGGGTCGCCGCCGTGCTCCTCGATCCGCCGGTCCAGGGCCACCAGCTCGTCGACCCGGTTCTCCAGAGTCTGGGCGAGACACCCGAGCTGGTGCAGCAGGTCGAGCGCGTCCTGCGCGGCGATACCGCGCCCGGGCTGCCCGGTGACGAACCGGTCCAATTCCAGATAGGTACGCGCCACCGCGCGGCACGCCTCGCGGGTGTCCTCGTAAGCGCTGGTCATCACCATGGCCACACCGTCACACTCGGCCCCGCGGCGGGCATCCCCTCGTCCGGGTGCGTGGGCAGCCATTCGTCGTGCGCCCGTCCCCACTCCCCGGACTTGTCGGTGTCACGCATGCCCTGGAGCACGTAGTTGAAGTAGCGGACCAGCGCCTCGTCGCCGCGGCCGAACGCGAAGGAGTGCGGCTCGTCGGTGAACCAGGTGCAGTCCTTCTTCTTCGCGTTGAAGGCGCAGGACGGCTCGCGCGGCGGATCCGTGACCAGCATGGTGTCGGGCGCCATCGCCGCGAAGCCCCGCAGGATGTTCTCGTCGGTGCTGGCCGCGTCGACCTGGCCCTGGCGCAGCATCACCAGGCAGTCGATGGAGTGCTCGGTCTGCACCGGCACCAGCGCCCGGCCGGACGCCGTGCGGTAACGCCGGATCGCGGTCAGCGACGTCGTCTCCCGTGGCGCGCAGACCCGGCGCCCGCCCAGCTCCTCCATGCCCGCGAACTCGGGGCGCAAGGCGGGCGAGCCGATGCCGGGTACGCGCCTGACCAGCGCGGTCTGCCCGGAGTCCAGATAGTCGCTGGAGAAATACGCCAGCGCCGCCCGTTCACAGGTCGCCGTCAGCGACGTCGCCACCACGTCGACGTGCTGCTTGTGGAGCGGATCGAGCTGCTTGAGCGCCCCGGTGCCCGGTGGCACGGCCCGGAACGTGATCTTGCTCCGCGGGTCGGCGCCCGGCCAGAGCGAACGGGCCACGGCGAGCAGCAGGTCGATGTTGAACCCCTCGAACTGGTGCGAGGCGGCGTTCCAGTGGCTCATCGTGGTGTCGGAGAGGTCGACCCCGGCGACCAGCTTGCCCCCGGCGAGCTTCGGGGGCCGGACGTCGCTCGGCGGGAAACTCCTGCGGACCAGGCAGGACAGCGCGTCGTTGTCCTTCTCACCCGGCGGCCCCACCCCCTCGGGCCGCGCGGGAGCCGCACCCGTGGCATCGCCGGCCGCCGCACACCCGGAGAGAGCCAGCAGGACGGCCGCCGCCCACGCCGTGGTTCGTCGTAGCATCGCCGCCTCCTCTCAGTAGTACTCGCTCAGCCGTGCCCACAGCCCCGCCACCGCGGCGATCGCCGCGATGAGCAATAGCGCCGGCATCAGCAACCGGTGCTGCACCGGCGTTGCGGGCAGCCACCCCACCGCCGCGTCGACCTCCCGCTCGCCCTGGTCCTGCCGATCGGTGAGCTGCTGCGCCGCCGAGTCGAACGCCCGGGCGACGGCCCCGCTCGCCAGCACCAGGTCGACCGCGGCGTTGTAGTCGTCGGCATCGCCGCTCTGCCGTGCCGTCCACACGTTCGTCAGCGCCGTGCAGTTCACCCGCCCGGCCCCCGTACCGCAGAGATCACGGGCGAGGAAGTCGAGCCGATGCTTCTCGGGGTCGACACTGGCCCCCAGCGCCAGATACACGTCGGCCCGCCCGCTCAACAGAGAGCCGAGCTGTTCCTGGGTCACGGCCTCACTGTCCATCCGCGACGCGAGCGCCGTGAACCCCACGTCGGCCCGCGCGTAATGCGACCACGACGAGACCAGCAACCCGAGCACCACCACGACAGCCGCACCCGCGGCGACCAGCCCCGCGTTGAGCCGCCGCCGGGTCCGCCGCCACAACCACCACTGCACCGCGCCCAGCACGAGCAGCACCACCACGGGCAGACCGAGAGCGGCGACCCGCCACCGCTGCCCGTCCCGCTGCGCCCGCGCCAGCCGCGCCCGGTCGTCCGTGCCGAGCCGCATCACCGACGGCAGCACCACACCGGACATGTAGAAAGAGGCCTCCCTGGCGTACGCGGACGCGAGCACAGCCTGCTTCGCAAAGTCGTCACCCAGCCCCGCCGTCCGCCCGTCATCCACCACCCTGCGATACACCCGCACCGCATCGGCGATCGTGGTGAGCTGCGCCAGCCGAGCCGGATCGCCGTACGCCCGCACCATCGCCGCACTCAACGCCCGCTGCGCCCGATCCACGGCCGCGACGTAGGCCGTCGTCAGCTCGGTCCGCCGGACCCGGTCCGGAGCCAGGAACAGCGCACTCGCGGCCACATCGGTATCGGCAAGCCCGCCGTAGATGTCCCGCGCGCTCGCACTGTTACTAGCGGTCGCCGCCGCAGCATCCTTCCCCAGCGCCTCCGCAGCCCCCGGCGACACCACCGTGACCCCGGCCAGCGCCCCCAGCAGCAGCACCACAACGCCGACAGCCACCATCAACCGGCCCGGCGTGTCCAACCGGCCCAGCATCCCGGCCCGCCGCGACCCCGCCGGCCCGATCCCGGCATCCACCGGCCCTGTCTCCGGACGCATCCCCCCGAGCGTGGAAGCACCAGCCACGCGAAACATCCCTTTCGGACCCCGACCCGATCACACAGGACCCGTCATCATGACGCCCAGACGTTTCGCGATCACGATCAGTGTCCAAGATCTGACTCGCCGAAAGCCTGCGCTGTATGACCGCCTACCCGACTGGGGTCACGGAAGGTGAACTCGCCGCGGTGCTCGCCCGGCCCGCTTCAGAGTTGTCGACCCGTGGCTGGGCCGGGCGGCGCAGCACCCCACGC
This sequence comes from Winogradskya humida, assembly GCF_016862215.1. Taxonomy (GTDB): domain Bacteria; phylum Actinomycetota; class Actinomycetes; order Mycobacteriales; family Micromonosporaceae; genus Actinoplanes; species Actinoplanes humidus. The sequence goes on along the minus strand of NZ_BOMN01000112.1, from coordinate 160,100 downwards.
CCCCGCCCAGCAATCATCGCCGTCCCGGAACCCACCCACCACTGAATTCCGGCTACCCAATTACTCGCCATCTGCTATTCGCATTCCTATGATCTATCTCAACCCGGCAATGGCACGCTCACCCCTTCCGATCATGCCGTTCCCCGACAAGTACCAAGTAGTGCAATACATGCAGCTGGAAATTTTCACGGCAGTCGAATTGGCCTGGCTACGCGACCCCACCAAGCGCCGAAATTACTCCGCGGCAACCGAGGTGTTCCGGCGTGAACACCGGGTCCGGCGCGCTTTCGGGAAGGCACTGGGCCATACCGCCCGCCTGCGACGCGACTCTCCTGAGGCGCGGACACCGGACGGCAAGGTCATGTGGATCGAGGCGGCACGTGCATTGTTCCGTGCAGCAAACACCACGCAGGCGTGCGCCGACGCCACAGCTGAGCGTGACCGCAGGCGCGCTGCGGGTGAGCTGTTTGACTGGACCCGTTTTGCCACCCGCTGGCAGGTGACGCACGCCGCCGTCTGCTGACCCGCCGGCCCCGCACCTCCCCGGCAACACGCCGATGACGCCGCGCATTCACACAAGACTCTGCTCGAGGACCGGTCCACTCAGAGAGTGTTGTGATACCTCGATGGGATTTTTGCTGACTATGTCAGCGAAGATCACGTGTGTGTCGTTGCGTCTGCAAACCGGTGTATGAGTCCTCACGGACCGACGGGCAGTGGGCGGTCCTAGAACCGCTTTTCCCGCAACGGAATCCGTGCCGGGGCGGGCGGCCGTTGCGCTATCCACGCCGGCTGATCATCGACAGGATCCTCTACGTACTGCGCACCGGAACGGCCTGGCGGCATGTCCCGCACGACCTCGCGCCGTGGGACGCCGCCTATCGCTGGTTTCGCTGCCGGCGCGCCGATGGCACCTGGGACCGGGGCCACGACCAGTTACGTGACCTGGTCCGGGTGGCTGAGGGACGTGATCCGCAGCCGTCGGCCGCAGTGCTGGACTCGCAGACCGCGCACAGCCATGAGGGCGGTGAGGCGATCGGCTGGGACGCCGGTAAACGCACTCGCGGTCGTAAGCGCCATCTGCTCGTCAATACCAGCGGGCTCCTGCTGAAGGCCATGGTCCACGCGGCGTCGGTGCAGGAGCGGGCCGGGGCCAAACTGGTCCTTGCCGGGATCACGACCGTGTTTCCGCTGCTCGGGCTGGTCTGGGCTGATGCCGGTTACGCCAACCGTATTAATCAGGGTTTACTGGCCGGCGACGACATCGAACCGCAAGGCCCGATTGAAACCGAAGCGGCCCCACGTCTTCAGGACGAACTCAATCGGGACCCCATGTAGTCACCCGGTAACCCAACACTCTCTCACTGGACGTTTTATTAGCCCCGATGGTGTTATGGGGCATCTGAAGACAAGCGATCATGGCCCCGTCTGGCCGATATAACCGGATCACGCATTATCGGCGGCTTCACATCTGTGCAGGACGCGGCTTTTCATCCCTCGATCGTGTTTCATTTACTTTCACCACGGTATCGACGGACATGCTGTCCCCGCCACGAGCCGGCAGCACCGTAAGCCACCACTATGACCGAACGCCGCGCATACCCCTCCGACCTGTCCGATGCCTGCTGGTCCCTGATCGCGCCCCGGCTGACCGCGTGGCGTCAGGCCCGCACCGACGCCCGCACCGAGATCGGTATCAAGGGCCGTACCCCCACCCACGATCTGCGGGAGATCTTCAACGCGATCCTCTACGTCAACCGCACCGGTATCGCCTGGCGCTACCTGCCTCATGACTTTCCTCCACATGCGACGGTGTACGGCTACTTCGTCTTATGGAGTAGGGAAGGGATCTTCACCGAGCTGAATTACACCCTCACCGGACTCGTCCGTGACCACCGCGGCCGCACCACCGAACCCACCGCGTCCATCATGGACACCCAGAGCGTCAAAACCTCCACCAACGTGCCCCTCGAGACCCAGGGCATCGACGCTGGCAAGAAGATCGCCGGCCGTAAACGCGGCATCATCACCGACACCCTCGGCCTGCTGCTCGCCGTGATCGTCACCGCCGCCAGCGTCAGCGACAACGTGATCGGCAACGACCTGCTCGACCGGGCCACCACCCTGCACCCCACCCTGACCAAGACGTGGGTCGATGCCGGATTCAAGGTCAAAACCGTCGAGCACGGCGCCACCCTCGGTGTCGATGTCGAGGTCGTCACCAAGGATCCCCAGGTCAAAGGGTTCAGCGTCGTCAAACGCCGGTGGGTCGTCGAACGCACCATCGGCTGGCTCATGCACCACCGCCGCCTCGCCCGAGACTACGAAACCAGGCCCGCCAACTCCGCAGCAATGATCACCCTCGCCATGATCGACAACCTCGCCCGGCGAATCACCGACGAGACCACCCCAACCTGGCGAGACCCCCAAACCACATAACACCAAAAAATACGTTAATCAGACGTCCTCTCAGGCGAAGCAACCGAATTCTCGCCGACGGTTATTGAGCCTTTTTCATCGTGACGGTGCAGGTCACGGCCGGGTTCGAGGGCCTGGTGCCGACATAGGACGAGACTGCCGGTAAGACAGCAATCGATCAAGATCAGATGCCCCAACCGGGAGCCTCGCTGTGCTGTCTCACCCCGCCGCGATTCCGTTGTCCGCCGCAGCCTGAACCACCTCGCCGGCCTCATCCGGGCCCACCGCACCCAGCGCCGCTCCCGCTGGCGGCGCCCCGACCCCGGCCGGCAAGCCCTACTCGCCCTGGCCCACCAGCGTAACGGTGACACCCTGACCCGCCTGGCTTACGGATTCGAGATCGGCGTGGCCACCGCCTGGAGATACGTCCGCGAAGCCATCAATCTGCTCGCCGCCACCGCCGACGGCCTGAACACCGCGATGACCCGGATCCGCCGGCTCGCGTACGCGATCCTCGACGGCACCCTGATCCCGATCGACCGGGTCGCTGACCAGAAGCCTTACTACTCCGGCAAACACCACCGCCACGGCGTGAACGTGCAAGTGATCGCCGACCCGGCAGGCCGACTGGTCTGGGCCTCAGTCGCACTTCCCGGCTCCACCCACGACCTGTCCGCCGCCCGCACCCACACCATCATCAACGCCTCGACCAGCGCAAACGTGATGACCTTTGCCGACAAGGCCTCCTCACGAAGTTGCGCTGCTGCCCACGCCGCGCCACTGCGATCGTGCAGGCCATCCTCGTCCTGCACCACGTCGAAAACCCGCCCTACGCAGGACGAAAAAGGCTCATTGGCCGACCCGGTATAGAGGACATCCGGGAGGCCCTCCTTTGCCGCGATCCGCGCGCCAAGCAGCCTCACGACGAGGCGAGCGGCTGGCGCACGGATATGCCGACGCGAGGGGGTGACCTTGAGCACCTGATCAGTGCCGCGGCTCCCGGGCGCTACTGAAAAAGAGGGTGCAAAAGTCCCGCCGTGGCCATCGAAATCGATTATTGACAGCACGTTCCCCATTTATTCACGGTTGCGCCCAAAGGCGTACCGAAGGATCACACCGGTGCCGCCACCTCAAAGAATACGCCGTTGACTTCGGATGCCCGGAGAAGTCAATCCCGCTGATTTCCACCGGATTTGTGGCTTCGAGGCGATTACGGTCTGGCACTGCAGGACTTTCGGTGAGCGTGCACCGGCACATCCTGAGGGGATGCACATCTATCCGCATCGGGCTCTCCCGCCGGTATTCGCTGCGGTCATTCTTGGTGACGTAGCTGCCTTGGCCGCAGCAACGCTGAACCTCAGCCGGGAGGTTGAACGACAAGCTAGTGTCGCGTGTCTGAACTGATTTGACGGTGTGGGTGGGTGACAATGAGATATGTCGGTTGCCGCGCCGTTGGTTCTGCGTCCTGGTGATGGTGCTCGCCTTCGGGAGCTGACGCGTTCGTCGTCGGCGCCGGCGGGTCATGTGCAGCGAGCCCGGATGGTGTTGCTGGCGGCGGAAGGCTTGCCGAACGCTGAGATCGGGCGGCAGGTCGGGATGACCCGGCAGACGGTGATCGCCTGGCGGGCCCGGTACGAAACCGGCGGGATGGGTGCCCTGGCCGATCTGCCTCGATCGGGCCGGCCGCCGGTCATTGACGAGTCCTCGGTAATCACTTCGACGCTGAACCCACCACCGGACGTGCTCGGGGTGACGCATTGGTCAGCACGGCTGCTTTCGGATTACCTGACCCGCGGCGGAAAGCCAGTCAGCTTCGCCGAGGTCGCCCGGATCTGGCGGGACTGGGGCCTGCAACCGCATCGGGCCGAGACGTTCAAGTTCTCCACCGACCCGCAACTGGAAGCCAAGATCCGTGACGTCGTCGGCCTTTACCTCGATCCGCCGGCGAACGCGGTCGTCGTGTGCGTGGACGAGAAGTCGCAGATCCAGGCCCTCGACCGGACCGCACCCTTGCTGCCGATGCGGTTCGACCAGGCCGAGAAACGCACGCACGACTACAAGCGGCACGGCACCACCACCTTGTTCGCCGCCTTGGAGGTCGCCACCGGGAAAATCACGGCGGACGCCTGCTACCAGCGGCACCGCAACGGCGAATTTCTGGCTTTCCTCAAGCAGGTCGCCAAGGCTCACCAGCGCGTGAAGCTGCACGTGGTGGCCGACAACTACTCGACTCATAACCATCCGAACGTCAAAGCCTGGCTGGCCAAGAACCCGCGGATCACCATGCACTTCACCCCGACCAGCGCGTCGTGGATGAACATGGTCGAAATCTTCTTCGGCATCATCACCCGCCAAGCCATCCGCCGCGGCACCTTCACCAGCGTCAGCGACCTGATCGGCGCGATCCGCACCTTCATCGACGCCTACAACCAACGCTGCGAACCGTTCCGCTGGACCAAGACCGCCGACCAGATCCTCACCAAAGCCAACCGTCAAAAGACCTCAGACACACGACACTAGAGGTGGAAAGCGGCCGTGACGACGTCGGCGCAGGTCAAGGTGATGAGGCCGGTGGGGGGTGGGGCGATGCGGAAGGTGCCGTCGGGGTCGACGGGGACGCTGTAGGCGGCGCTGCCTTCGCGGTGGACGGTGACCTCGGTGGGGCCGGGTGGGACGAGTTGGCCGAGCAGGGCGGTGGTGGAGACGCCGAGCTCGATGGTGAGGGTGGACGATTCGAAGCTGAGGGTGCGCAGGTCGGCCTCTTCGGCGCGCAGGCCGGCCATGGCGAGTTCGTCGACCCGCGAGTCGTGGACGAGTTCGGCCAGCTCCGCCTCGATCGTGCGCCAGGTGTAGACGGCGCGCGCTGCTTCGCGTACCGATGCTGGGGTGGGGTCTGGGGTGTGGAGGGCCTGGGTCAGGACCTGGAGCAGGGCCTCGTCGCTCTCCTGCCAGTCGTTGCTGGTCATGGTCATCTCCTCACGGCGTGGCCGGCGTCGGCGATCAGGGTCTGCAGGGCCGCGCTGCGGCGCAGGCGGTCCAGGCAGCGGGAGCGGGTGGGGCCGATCGCCCCGCAGGGCATGGCGAGCCGGGTGCTGATCTCGGTGTACGCCGCCGGCGGATCGGTCATCAGCAGGCTGAACAGGGTGCGGCAGCGCTCCGGCAGCTCCGCGAACGCGACCCGCATCGCGGCGTGGAGCTCGTCGCGGATCAGGCCCGCGTCGATCGGGTCGGTGTCGTCGGCGGGGGTGCGGTCGAGGAGTGTGGTCAGGTCGTCGGGGCGTTCGCGCCGGCGGGATCGGTAGAAGCGGGTGCACTCGTGGGCCGCGGTGGTCATCAGCCAGCCGGGCAGCGCCTTCGGTTCGCGCAGTTTCGGCAGGTTCTCGACCAGGCGCAGCCAGACCGTCTGGCTCACGTCGGCCGCGTCGGCGGCGTCCAGGCGCCAGCGGCGGCACGTCGCGTAGACCAGTGGGGCGTACCGCTCCACCAGTGCGTTCCATGCCTGCGTGTCGCCGCCCGCCGCGGCGGTCACGAGGGCGGTGGGGTCGCCGTCGGCCATTGTCAGTTCCTCTCGCCAAAAACCATATTTTAGTAGGGCGAAACGGTCAGTCTCGGTGTTTGGGGAGCAGCGCCGACGTGGCGCCGTGCCGGGCGTCGTGCAGCAACCGGCGCAGGGCGGCGGGCGCGTCGGCCCCGCCCCGGCGCACGCGCGCGGCGATCAGACCCGACACCCAGGCCGAGGCGAAGGAGGTCCCGCTCCAGGCAGCAACCCCTTCATAGGTACGCGAGGAGCGCGCGTCCCCCGGATCGGTGATCGTCACACCGGGGCCGAAGTAGTTGCTGACCACGTTGACGCCGGGCGCGAGCAGATCGACCCACGGGGCGTCCGGGCTGAACGCGGCGGGCGTACCCGTGGCAGTGACCGCGCCGACCGCGAGCACCTCGTCGGAGGCAGCCGGCCAGAGCGGGCGCCGCGGGCCGTGATCGTCCTCGCCGTGGTTACCGGCTGAGGCCACCACGACCGTGCCCGGGCCGACGCGCTGCAGCGCGGTGCTGACCGCGAGCGACGGCTGGTTGTCGCCGGTGAAGTAGCCCGCCGACACGTTGATCACGTCGGCGCCGCGGGCCGCGCACTCCACCAGGTCGTTGGCGAGCTGCCACGTGGTGCCGCGGGCCCGGTCGTCCAGCGTGGCGCAGGCGAGGACGGCCGCGCCGGGAGCGTTGCGCAGGATGGTGCCGGTGATGAAGGTGGCGTGTCCCGCGGTGAACGGCAGCCCCTCCGGTCCGGGGGAGGGGTGCAGGGCGGACGGAGTGGCGAGGTACGCGCCGGCGAGCTCGCCGTGGTCCCACAGCCGGGTGTCGCAGACGGCGACGGTCGCACCCCGGCCGAGCGTGCCGTGCGGGCGGGGCAGGCCGCCGTCGAGCGCGTACCGCCCGCCTGGGGTGCCCTCGGGCGCGGGCAGTACGTACGTGTCCTCGGACAGTGACCGGCCGCCCCACCCGCCGTGCAGGATGTCGATCTCGCCGTCCACGCTCGCGGGCATCGCGCTCGTGCCGCCGCCGCTGATCACGTGCGCGCCGCCGACGGTCTCGACCTCGCGGTTCTTGCCGAGCACGGGCGTCCAGCCGTCGTAGTCGCGCCGGAAGTAGGCGCGCAGGTCCGCGAGCAGCGCGTCGACGGGGGAGTCCCCGCCGTCGACCGCGGTCCTGGAGTCCGTGGCGCGGCCCGTCAGCTCCAGCAGGGCGAGGCCGAGCGCGGGGCTGCGGCGCGGGTCGCGGACCGGCTCGATGCCGAGGACGCCCAGGCGGTCGAGGACCAGGTCGAGGTGTGCGAGCGTGACGATCAGTTCGTTGACCCGGTGCGCCGCGCCGCGCCCGGTGGTGGCCGTGCTCATGGTTCCCCCTTTCGATCGGGCCCTTCCCGATCCATGTTGCGGAGGGAGTACGGGCGGATTTGATACATAATGTGCCTGAGAGATCGGGCCGGGAGGGCGGATGACGCGGGACACCACCGCTCGCACGCTCGGCACCGGGGCGCTGGCCATCGCCGACGCCCAGCCACGCCGGGCCTGGGGCCTGGCCGGGCAGGCCCTGGAGCTGGCCCGCGTGGCGCACGACCCGGAGTCCGCCGCGATCGCCGAGCGGGCGCGCGGGCTCGCCGCCCTGCACCTCGCCGACCTGGACACCGCGCTGCGGTGCGAACGCGCGGCCGTGCGCCTGGCCCGCCGTGCCCGCAACCCCACGCTCGCCGCCGAGGCCCGGATGACCCTCGCGTACGTGCTGAGCTGCCGCGGCCGTCCGGGCCGTGCCATCGGCGTCATCGACCGGGCGTGCGCCGACCTCGACGGCCTCCAGCGGTTGCGGGCCGACGCCCAGCGCGGCGCGATCCTGCAGCAACTCGGGCGGCTCGGGGAGGCCCTCGACGCGTACCGGGACGTACTGCCCCGGCTGCGCGCCGCCGGCGACTGGGTGTGGACGTGGCGGGTGCTCAACAACCGCGGCGTGCTGCAGGTCTTCCGCTATCACTTCGCCGAGGCGCTCACCGATCTGCGCGAGGCCGAGCAGCTCAGCGAGCGCGAAGGACTCGGCCTGCTCGCCGCGCAGGTGCAGGAGAACCTCGGCTTCGCCCACAGCCGCCAGGGGGCGATCCCCGAGGCGCTGCGCCATTTCCAGGAGGCCGAGCGGCGCTACCGGGTGCTCGGCGTGGGCGTCAGCTCGCTGCTGCTCGACCGGGCCGAGACGCTGCTGTCGGTACGGCTCGCCCGCGAGGCCCGGGCAACCGCCGAGCAGGCCGTCGAGGAGCTGACCCGCACGCGCGGCGGTTTCAAGCTGCCCGAGGGCCATCTGCTGGTGGCGACCGCGGCCCTGCTCGCCGGCGACTGCGGCACCGCGCTGCCGGCCGCCCGCCAGGCCGCTACCGCGTTCACCCGCCAGCACCGCGGCGGCTGGAGTGCCCTCGCGCGGCTGGTCGGGCTGCGCTGCCGGCTCGGTCAGAACCTGCCCGTCGCGGTGTCGGAGGTGGTGCGCATCGCCGCGGCACTGGACGCCGCCGGCTGGCGGCTGCCCGCCCTCGACGCCCGGATCATCGCGGCCCGCCTCGCCCTGTCCCGCGGCCGTCCCGCGCAGGCCAGGACGCTGCTCGCCGACGGAATCCCCAGAACCGGCCCGGCCGAGCTGCGGATCCGGGCCTGCCAGGCGGTCGCGCTACGGCACCTGATCGACGGCCACCGCCGGGCTGCCAGCGCGGCGATCACGGCCGGCCTGCGCATCGCCGAGCAGTACCGCGCCACACTCGGCGCCCCCGACCTGCTGGCACACGTCTCCGGCCAGCGCACGGAACTGGCGGAGATGGGACTGCGAATGGCGATCGAGGCCCGCTCGGCCCGCCGGGTCCTCGCCTGGGCCGAACGCGGCCGGGCCAGCCACCTGCTGCTCACCCGCGCCCGCCCACCCGCGGACCCGGCCCTGGCCACCGCCCTGACCGAGGTACGCGCCGTGGTCGCCGAACTGGCGGACGCCCGCCGCGCGGGCCGCCCCGTCGCCGCCCTGGAACGCCGCCAGACGACCCTGGAGAACCGGGTCCGCGACCACCTGCACTCCCGCCGCGGCGACTACGCGGACGTAGCGGCACCCGCCACGGTGGACCAGCTCACCGCAGCGCTCGGCGACGCCGTCCTGCTCGAATACGTCGAGAGCGACAACCACCTCTACGTCCTGCTGGTCGCCGACGGCCGCGTACGCCTGCGCCCCCTGGGCCCGGTGGCCGCGATGACCGGCCTCCTGGAACACCTGCCGTTCGCCATGCGCCGGGCCGCGGCCGGGACAGGCCGCAGCGCGGAAGCAGCCGGCACGCTGCTCGTCTCACTCGGCACAAAACTCGACAACCTCTTGATCCGCCCGGTACGCCCGGACCTCGCCGGCCGCCCCCTCGTCGTAGTCCCCACCGGCCCGCTCCAGTCCCTGCCCTGGGCACTGCTCCCCTCCTGCACCGACCGCCCGGTCACGGTCTCCCCCTCCGCCACCCTCTGGCACCAGGCCGCCCACTCCCAGGCCGCCCGCTCCCAGGCCGCCCACTCCCAGGCCGTCGGCGGTACGGCCGCCGCATCGCCCGGTGCTGCTGGTGCTGCCGGTTCGGCGCAAACCGGTTCGGCTCAGCTCGGTTCGGCTCAGCTCGGCTCGGTTCAGGCCGGCTCGGTTCAGGCCGGATCTGATCAGGCCGGATCTGATCAGGCCGGATCTGATCGGGCCGGTTCGGTGCGGGCCGGTGGCATACGGAGCGCGAGGTGGCTTGCGGTGGCTGGGCCGGATCTGCCCGGGGCCGGGGCGGAGATCGAGGCCCTGCGCCGGCTGAACCCCGAGGCCGGGGTGCTCACCGGCGAGGCTGCGACGGCGGGTGCGGTGCTGGCGGCGCTGCCCGGCGCGGGGCTGGCTCATCTGGCAGCGCACGGCACGTTCCGGCGGGACAACCCGTTGTTCTCGTCGCTGCGGCTCGCGGACGGGCCGCTGACCGTCCATGATCTGCAGACGCTCGACGGCGTACCCGAGGTGGTGATTCTCGCGGCCTGCGACAGTGGGCTGTCGCTGGTCTGCCCGGGCGACGAACTCCTGGGGTTCTCCGCCGCGCTGCTGGCCATGGGCTCCCGAGCCCTGATCGCCGCGATGCTGCCGGTCCCCGACGGGCCGTCGGCGGTCCTGATGACGACCCTGCACCGGGAGCTCGCGGCCGGGGCCCCTCCGGCGACGGCCCTCACGACCGCCCGCCGCGACCTTCTCACCGACGGCGGCCCCGCCGAGCGCGTAGCCGCCGCCGGCTTCGTCTGCATCGGCGCCGGCCTCACCTGATCAAGCCGCAAGCCCGTGCAGAACCGGCACCACCGCACCCGGCCCGGCAGCACCCGGCACCGCCGCACCCAGCTCGGCAGCAGCAGGTACAGCAGCGGTGGCAGCGGGCACCCTGGGCCGGGTGCCGGTGGCGAAGCGGCTTTCGGGCGCGAGCAACAGTTCCAGGCGCTCGAGGTCGGCGCACGCGCGGGCGGCGGCGACCCGTTCGAGATGCTCCTGGAAATGCGCGACCATCCGGATCTGCCCGGCGGCGAGCGTGTGATGGCCTCCCGAGACCAGCCGATCGGCCCAGCTCAGCAGTGGATGCGACGTATCGCAGGGCAGCGCCGTCACCTGCGAGACCTCGTCGAGCAACCGCCGCAGCGCACCCAGGTCGCGCCTTTCCGGGGCGCTGAGCACGGCGAACAGGTCCATCCGGTGGACGTCGTCCCAGGCGGTGAGCGTGCCCTCGAACCACATCCGGTCCAACCGGCTCAGCGCGAGGGCGGCCCGCCCGAGGATCGAGGTTTCCGCCAGGTCGCGTTCGGCGAGGATGCCCGCGATGTTCTCCTCCAGGAACGGGCCGTGGAAGCCGGTGTCGGGGTCCATGTAGCGCAGGATCTGCGCGCCGCCGACCCCGACGCCGTCGACACCGGTGCAGACGGCGCCGGCGAGGTTGTGCAGGCGGAAACCCGCGGAGAAGTACGTCAGCAGCCCCCGTTCGTGCGCCCGGTGCACGAGCGTGACGGCTTCGGCGTACGACAGCTGCTCCAGCACGCACCTGCTCGGGTACGTGTTCGCCGTGCCGTCCCAGGTGACCTTGTCGAAGCCGCCCGCGCGGGTCAGGGCGATGCCGAGCAGCCCGATCTCGAGCCGGTCGACGATCATCCGGCCGTCGAGCAGGCCCCCGGCGCGGTCGTCGAAGAACGGCGTGTTCACGTTGAACGCGGCGGACAGCACCTGCGTGAAGCGGTCCCGGGTGACGCCGGCACGAACCGCTCGCATGAACCGGACGGCCTGCCGCGCGGTCATCCCCTCGATGGCGATCTTGCATTCGGCGATGCCCTGCGCGAACAGCGCCGAACAGGCCGCGGCGACGGTCCGGCTGGTCTTCAGCATCGACGGCTCGACGGGACCCTCGAAGACGGGCCGCCCCACGTACGACGAGACCGGCGCGTCGTCACCGACCAGCAGACGTACCTGCGCCACCGTCCGCGGGTCCGGGATCCGGTACGGCTCGACGTGCGTGCGGTCCTGGTGCCCGCCGCGTTCGAGATGTTCGATGTGGACGATGACGCCGTCGAGGTTGCCGAGCGCGCGCACCGTACCGTCGAGATGGCCTTCACCCGGGTCGGTGACCGACATGTACGTCTGGTGGTCCCGGAACCCCGAGGTGCCCCACGTGCGCGCCGATCCGGCACCCCGGGCCAGCGTCTCGAAGGCGAACCGCTCCGCGACGAGGTGCTCGGCGGTGGGCCGGTGCCCGTCCCGGCGGGCCGTCGCGGTGAGGTCCCGGAGCGAGTCCAGCAGGGAGGCGCCGCCGAGCCGCAGCTCCAGGGCGCCGTCCACCGCCGTGATGAGCGAGCCGGCCCCGCCCGGCCCGAGCCGCAGCGTGTCGGCGAGCGCGGTCAGCACCGCCGAGTAGGCCGCCCAGACCTCGGCGACCGTGGCGGACGGATCCAGCACGACGCCGAGCCCGCGCACCACCTCGGCGAGGGCACCGCCCCGGCCGGGGAACTCGTCTGCCAGCCGCCGGCCCTGCTCGACCAGCTCCGCGTAGCTCTCGTCCAGGCTCATCGCCTCGGCGAGCGCCGCCCCCTGCAACTGCCGGTACTCCGCGTCGACCGGGACCGTCGCCTTGACCCACCGTGCGCCGGCCTGGCGCAGCAGGTCCCTCGCGTGGGCCACGGCCACGGCCCGCACGGTCCCGTCAGGAATGCGGAAAACATCCATCAGTCTTTCCCCCGTTGTGCGGCCGGCGAAGGTGCCGGCTGGTTGCTCGTTACGCAGATCGGAGCAGCCCACCGGCACCTTGATACGGCGGGATTCGCCACACTGTCAGTGCTCGTGCCCGCCGGGCATGCCGGGGACACCGGCGGGCATCACGAGGAACGGCCGCATCATCCCGGCGTCCTCGTGCTCGAGGAGGTGGCAGTGGTAGACGTAGCGCCCGCTGTGCCCGGTGAAGCGCGCGGCGACCACGGCCATCTCGTTCGGGTTGACGCGAACGGTGTCCTTCCAGCCCTGCTCCAGCGGCGGGGTCTCGATCGTGCGCAGATATCGGACAGCCGGGTTCGCCTCGCCGGTGGCCGGGTCGAAGCCGCTCGCGTCGTACACCTCGCGCCGCAGGATCTGGAACTGCACGAGATGCAGGTGGATGGGGTGCATCTGGCCGCTGAGGTTGAGCACCCGCCAGATCTCCCACGAGTCCTGGACGACGTGGATCGTCGCGGCGTCGGCCCAGGTCCCGGCCGCCACCCGGTATCCGGTGCTCGCCCCGCTGACATCGCTCACCTGCACGATGCCGGGACCGGCGGCGGACTCCTGCATCTCGCGCAGGGGCTTCGTGGATTTGACCAGCATGATCATGCGATGCCCGTGCTCGTGGGGGAGGTCGTCGTGGGTGAGGCGGCGGAAGGTCGGTGACAGCGCACCTGGTACGCGTACCCGCGGGATCGGACCTTGGGCACGCTCGACCCGCAGCTGCATGACCTGGGGGAACGCCAGTCGGTGCGCGGCATCGGGTTGTCCCGGCGGCACCTCCGCGGGCCTGCCCAGATAGGGTGCCGCCGCCGTGTTCACCAGGGTCAGGGTCCGGCCCGCCTGCGCCTGCAGGTCGATCAGGACGTCGGCGCGTTCCGCGGGTGCCAGGACCAGGCCTTCCACGGGTACGGGCACCGGGGCCCCGAGCAGACCGCCGTCCGTCCCGATCACGTGCAGCACATCGGGAACGGGATCGCCGCACTCGTCGAGCAGCACCAGCCGGTACGTGCGGGCGTTCGACGCGTTGACCAGCCGCAACCGGTGCAGCGCGGGCCGCATCCTCGCGTAGGGCCAGATCCGCCCGTTGACGCACGTGTACGGCCCGAAGAACTCGTTCGCCCCGGTCTCCGTCTTGTGCAGCAGCCGCCCGGTGAACAGCCCGTCCTCGTCCAGGTCGAGGTTCACGTCCCGGATCGTCAGCGCCAGCTCGCGCCGTCCCGACGGCAGGTGCAGCCCGGCCTCCTCCTCGTCGCGGATCAGATACTGCCCGGCGAGCCCGGCGTACACCTGGTAGGCCGTGAGGTTCATGGCGTGGTCGTGATACCACAGCCCGCTCGCGCGCTGCCGGTTCGGATACGTGTAGATCGACCGCTCTCCCGGCGAGACGCCGTTTTCGGGCCACCCGTCGCTGTCGCCCCCGACCGCCGCCCCGTGCACATGCACCGCGGTCCAGGCAGGGACGTCGGACAGATCCTTGGGTACGCCACCCGAGCGGCCCGGCTCGTTCTGGCTCCCGGGCGGCGCGGCGACCGACGCGAACGGCAGCGGTCCGGTCAGCTCGTTGATCCAGTGCACGCGCAGGGTCTGATCGCGCGACACCTCGATGGTCGGGCCGGGCAGATGGCCCTCGTACGCCCACACCGGGGTCAGCGGTAACGCCCGGTGCAGGCTCACCTCGGCGGAGCGGGCGCGGATCTTCAGGACGCCGGCGCGCCGTCCGGTCCGCGGTGGTCGTAGCACCGGTGCGACCGGCAGCTCGTCGACGAACGGGGTCAGCGTGGCGCCGGTGCGGACGGGTGCGGGTGTGCTCATGGTCATGGTCATGGAACACATTGTGGCGACCTTGGATGCAACAAACCTGCAAATCCAATTCATTGACTGATGTATATCTCTGGTGGGACATTCGGCTAGCGGCATTCAGTCACATTCCCGACAAGGAGAAATTGCTATGGCGCCATCTTTGCGGGCCCGCACACTGCGCCGGGCGGCCGGCGCCGGAGGGCTGATAGCCCTGGTGACAGCGGGTCTGGTGATATCGGTGGCGACCGCGCAGGCGGCTACGGTCTTCACCGCAGACTTCGAATCGGGCAGCACCAGCGCGTGGTCGAAATCGGGCGGCACATGGTCGATCGTCGCCGATGGATCACCGACTCTCCGGCAGACCGTCGCCACCGGTGAGAATGCCCGGGAATTCGCCGGCGACACCGCCTGGACCGACTACACGGTCTCGGCGCGGGTCAAGCCGCTCTCGTTCGCGTCGAACGGATTCGCCGGACTGCTGGCGCGGGCCGGCAGCGCGACCACGTTCTACCGGCTGGCGCTGCTGCCCGGCAACCAGGCGCAGCTGCAGGCCGTCAACAGTGGCGCGGTCACCGTCCTCGGCACGGCGTCCCGCACCGTCGCCACGGGCACCTGGTACACGCTGAGTCTCACCGTCTCCGGCTCCACGATCACCGGCAGCGTCGACGGCGCCGCGGTCGGGTCCGCCACGAACTCGTCCGTCTCCGCGGGGCGGATCGGGCTGCAGACGGCGTACGCGACAGCCGGTTTCGACGACGTCACGGTGAACACCACCGGCGGGTCCACCCCCTCGTCCCCGGCGACTACCAGCCCAACCCCCAGCACGACGCCCACGACGCCTCCGCCCACCGGTGACGCGATCTACGCGTCGCCAACAGGAAGTGCGAGCGCTGCTGGCACGATCTCCGCGCCCACGACCCTCGTCTCGGCGCTCACCCGGGTCGCGGCCGGCGGCACGATCTACCTGCGCGGCGGCACCTACAGCTCCACGGCGACCGTCACGATCGCGGCCGGGAACAACGGCACGTCGAGCGCCCGCAAGACGCTCTCGGCGTACCCGGGCGAAACTCCGGTCTTGAACTTCTCCGCGCAGACCGAGGACCCGGCCAACCGCGGCCTGGCACTCAACGGCAACTACTGGCGCCTCTACGGCCTGGTCGTCGAACGCGCCGGGGACAACGGGATCTTCGTCGGCGGCAGCAACAACATCGTCGAGCGGACCATCACCCGCTACAACCGCGACTCCGGCCTGCAGCTGTCCCGGATCGCGTCGGACACCCCGAACAGCCAGTGGCCGGCGAACAACCTGGTCCTGAGCGCCGAATCGCACGACAACGCCGACTCGGACGGCGAGGACGCGGACGGTTTCGCCGCGAAGCTCACCATCGGCACCGGCAACGTCTTCCGCTACGACGTGTCGCACAACAACATCGACGACGGGTGGGACCTCTACACGAAGACCGACACCGGCGCGATCGGCCCGGTGACGATCGAGGACTCGCTGTCCTACACCAACGGCACGCTGAGCAACGGCACGGTCAACGCGAACGGCGACCGCAACGGCTACAAGCTCGGCGGCGACGACATCGCGGTCAACCACATCGTCCGGCGCAACGTGGCGTACAACAACGGCCACCACGGGTTCACGTACAACAGCAACCCCGGCACGATGACGATCTCGAACAACGTCGGCGTCAACAACGCCGAGCGCAACTTCTCGTTCGACGCGGGCACCTCGGTCTTCCGCAACAACACGTCGTGCCGCAGCAGCAGCGGCTCCAACGACAAGACGGTCGGCGACGCGGACAGCTCCAACCAGTTCTGGACCGGCACCAACGGCTCCCGCTGCGCGAACCTCACCGGCGCCCTCGGCTGGTCGTTCGCCTCCGACGGCAGGCTGGTCGTCACCTTCGGCGGAAAGGTCGTCACCCCATGATCGCTCCACTGCTGCTCGTCGCCTCGCTGTTCGTCGCGCCCACCTCCCTGGCCGCCACGATCACCGTCGCGGCGGACGGCTCCGGCAACTACACCACCATCCAGGCGGCGATCAGCGCCGCGACCACCGGCACGATCATCACCGTCAAGCCCGGCACCTATCAGGGTCAGGTGCAGATCCCGGCCAGCAAATCGGGCATCACCATCCAGGGCTCGACCGGCACGTCCGGCGACATCGTCATCACGGGCAACAAACCCCAGTCCACCGCGGGTACGGCCGGGAGCGCGACGGTCTACAACCTCGCCGCGAACACCACCATCAAGGGCCTGACGATGCAGAACACGTACGGCGAGGGCAGCCAGGCCCTCGCGCTGTACGCCGCCGGCGACCGTCAGACGTACCGCAACGTCCAGATGAAGGGCTACCAGGACACGTTCCTGTCCTGGGGCGGCACGGGCAGTTCCCAGATCCGCCAGTACGTCTACAAGTCCTACATCGAGGGTGCCGTCGACTTCATCTACGGCAACGGCGCGGTCGTCATCGACTCCACGACCATCAAGTCCCTCGACCGCAACAGCACCAACAACGGCTACATCACCGCCGCGGCGACCAACGCCTCCAACGCGTACGGCATCCTCATCACCCGCTCGACCCTGCAGGGCCCGTCCGCCACGCAGACCGTCGCCCTGGGCCGCTGCTGGCACGCGGGCGGCGCGGCCGACGCCATCGGTCAGGTCCTGGTCCGCGAGTCCACCCTCGGCGGCCACATCCGCCAGGCCGGCGCGTGGCAGGACATGAGCGGCTTCTCCTGGAAGACCTGCAGATTCAACGAGTACGCGAACACGGGCTCGGGTGCTTCCACCGGCACCAGCGACCGCCCGCAGATGTCCGCCTCCACCGCGGCGAACTACACCTCCCAGAAGTACCTGGCCGGCTCCGACGGCTGGAACCCCGTCGTTTCGTAAAGAGGCTCTGTGAAAACCTCCGTCCGTACGATCATCGTCCTGCTCGTCGCCGCGCTCACCGCTCTGATCGGGGCACCGGCCCAGGCAGCCGTCTGGTCGTCCACCGACCGCTGGGGCACCTGGACCAGCAACGGCTACACGCTCTACAACAACGTCTGGGGCTCCGGCTACGGCCCGCAGACCATCTGGGCCAACTCGGCGTCGAACTGGGGCGTCTGGGCGAACCACCCGAACACCGGCGGCATCAAGAGCTACCCCAACGCCACGAAGTACGTCGGTAAGAAGGTCAGCGCCCTCGGTACCACCACGAGCAGCTTCAACGTCACGGTGCCGACCAGCGGGGTCGCGTTCACCACGGCGTACGACATCTGGAGCTCCGACAACGCCCACGAGATCATGCTCTGGATGAACAAGTACGGCGCGGTCGGCCCGCTCGGCACGCTGCAGACCACCACGTCGGTGGGCGGCCACACGTGGGCCATCTACCGCGGCTCCAACGGGAGCAACCAGGTGTACTCGTTCGTGCGTACCAGCAACACGAGCTCCGGCACGGTCGACATCCGAGCCATCGCCCAGTGGATCCGCACCCAGGGCTGGTTCGGCGACGTCACCATCGGCAACGTCCAGCTCGGCTACGAGATCACGTCGTCGGCGGGCGGGAAGGACTTCGTCACGAACTCCTTCTCAGTGACTGCTTCATAAGTACGGCCGGCACAGCTTCGTTCAACATCTTCTTCCTGACCGTACGCAACAGACGCGACATGAAGAACCCACCGGCACCCGAGAACCCTGTGTGCTCCCAGGTGAACCGGGTGCCGGTCGGCGTCGCCTCCAACCGGTACGCCACGAACGACGGCGCCTCACCCTCATCCCCGACCCACGTGTACCGCAGCAGCCGAGGCTCCTCGACCTCCAGAACCTCGCAGTCGACGATCCCGCGCCACCCCATCACGGGCTTCGCGACCAGCCGGAACCGCGTCCCCGCCACGGCCGCGAACCCCTCCGGCCGCCCACCCTGCCCGGTCACGGTCCACTGCGCGACCAGCTCGGGCTCGGTCAGCACCCGCCAGACCTCCTCGATCGGGTACGCGTACTCACACACGATCCGGAACTCACTCATGAGATCTCCTTTTACGGTCGCCAGAAATTTACAGTAGCAGTAATTTTCCTGGCACCATACTAAGCTCGTCCTCATGACCGAAGGCCTCCGCGAACGCAAGAAGCGCGAGATGCGCCGCCAGCTGTCCGACGCGGCGGCGCGCATGTTTCTGGAGAAGGGCTTCGACGCCTTCCGCGTGGCCGACGTCGCGGAAGCCTGCGGCGTCTCGGAAAAAACGGTCTTCAACTACTTCCCGACCAAGGAATCCCTGGTCCTGGACCGCCTGGAAACCACGATGTCAGCGCTACGCACCGGCCTGGCCGACTCCTCGGTGCCCCCGGTCCAAGCGGCCCTCCGCATCCTCGCCGAAGAACTCACGGGGATGACCTCAGCCCTGACGGACCCCGAGGCCATCGCCGGCCACCGCCGCTTCGGCGCCCTGATCGGCTCCACCCCGTCCCTCCGCGCCTACCAGAGCAACACCATGGACCGCTTCGTCACGGTGGCCGCCGAGCTGCTCGCCGCCCGCACCGGCCTCGCCCCCACCGATCCGGAACCCACCATCGCCGCCACGGCCCTCCTGGGCCTCTGGCGAGTCCAATACCAATCCCTCCACCGCCACCTGACCACCACATCGGACCCCGTCACGCTCCAGACCGAGGTGACGGCCGACGTCCACCGCGCCGCCCACCTGCTCGAAACCGGCCTCACCCACTGGCCGTCCCCGTGACCTCGGGTTATCTCCTGGAGTCGCCGGTCGCCCTGTCGGCCCGAGCCGTCCGCTTCCTGCGCTCCGGATCGCACCGGGTAACGGTCGACCGAGGCCTCACCGGCGACCGCCTGCGCCGCGAGATCAACCGGGTCCACGGCCGCCCGGACGACGACATCGTGACCCTCCTGGCCCAACTTCAGACGCGCTACAGCGGACTGACCTACACCAGCGGCTTCTTCCAATCAAAGGTGACATTCGCCCCCGTCTGCGAACCCGAGCACCCCGACGAAGAGCTGGAGATCCTCTACGCCGTGGAGACCGGCAGCATCGCCGGCGCTTCCGTGAAGCCCACCGGCCAGGTCGAGATCGGCATCGACGCGCTGTCCACCATCGAGTTCGGCAATCTCGACGCCCTGATCGAATGCGACGCCCTGTACGCCGAAGCCTCCCGCAGCGGGCCCGAGCGCCGCAGCTACTCAACCCCCGGTGCAGTGGGGGAGCTGCTCGACCACCTGATGTCCGACCCCTCCCTCAGCCTCCGCCCGGCCCCCGAAGCAACCGGCCACCACACCCACTGGCTCACTGCCGACGACACCATGGTCGCGCTCGAAGGCGCGTGGTCCGAGGTCAGCACGATGCCCCCGATGATCCGTTCCTGGCCCCGCCACGACCACGCAGCCTCCCGCCTCGACGCTGTCCTGCGGAGCTTTCGCGCTGAGCGAGTGGGGGATCGCTGATGGACATCATCCTGGACCCGCCGCGCGGGGCCGCGGGTATCCACCTCGGCGTCCCTGTCGCCGAGGCGGAGCGGGTGCTGGCAAACCTCCCAGGATTCCTGGGGCCCGGGGTGGCCAGGGGCGTCCGGGGAGCCGCGCATTTCTCGGGTGGCCTGACGATCCGGGCCCACGAGGACGGAGCCGGCCGAGTGGACGCGGTGGAGGTGTACCGCCCCTCCGACCCGTCCTTGAACGTCATCTATAAAGGAGTGTCGATATTCGGCGACGGCGCCGAGAGGGTGGAAGCCGCTCTCGCGCGGCACCTTCGTCTGGAAACCGTCGATGACAGGCTGACCGTCGTAGCTCCGGATGCATTCCTGGCATTGGGAAAGTCCCTGTCCGTTTACGGCAATGCGATTGATTCGGGGTTCTTCGAGTCAGTCGTCGTCGCAGCGCCCGGCTATTACGACGATGTCAAGCAGTCGCAGTCGCCAGTTGTCTGCGGTGGGCCGGTCGCCGCCCCTGACCCAGACGGACAGGGGGCCCTGTTCTGAGGTCAGATAATGTGGAGCGCGACTTCAGGAGGGTCTCGGCCATGAAATACTCTGATTGGGGCGGCCTTGGATTACGCCAGTTCCAACTGGTGCAATGCAGGGTCTCCGGCCATCGTGGACGATTTGGTGTGGAAGTAATAATCGAGCGTCCCGTGCCGGGTGTTCCTGCCTTCATCGACTTCGTCCTGCTCTCGGACAACGGACAGGTCGGCCCGGACGACTACCCCGCCGTCGGACAGCTCCTCGACGCGGTGACCATCGACATCATGCCGAACGACGAGCTGAGGCTCTCCTCCAGCCCATCCTCGGTGGCGAGAGCCCAAAGGCTGGCCGACGACGAGAAAGATGCCGGCTCCGATGGTCTTGGATGATCGGGACACTCGTCGGAACAGGCAGGTCCTGGGCCCCTGACGTATCTGATGTTCTGCGATTATGAATACAATTTCAACGGCTTTGTCGAGGTCGGTATGAGCGTCGAGGAAGTCGCTGCTGTCGCCGATGTGGCGCTGAACTGAGGTTGCGTGGAGTATCTCGATCTTTCGCCGTACGAATACATGCCGCATCCGCTCCCGCTGGTCAACATCGGGTGGCTGGGGTCGGAGCGCGGGTTGCAGAGCGTCACAGGCTCAGCACCGCTGACGGATGAGGACATCGAGCGGGTTCGGGCTGCCTCGCCGCGGGTGGGGAGCATGCATCTCGGGTTTCATGACTGCGAGTTCTGTACGGACTATGCGCCGTTCGATGGCAACGGTGAGTATCGGTACTACGCCGGCAACGGGGTGGTCTATGCCGCGCCGGTGATGATCCTGCATTACATGGAGGTGCATCGGTATCGGCCGCCGCAGGTGTTTCTGGATCAGCTGCCGACGGGTGACGTGCTGGCCTGGGACGGCCGGGCCGAGCGGCTGGTCGAGGTGGCCCGTGACCCGGCCGGGGATCTGGAGGATCGGGTCCTGGCGGTGGTCGATCTGGCCAACTGGAAGGATCCCCGCGCCCTGGAGGTGATCATGGTCGCGGCCCACGACGAGGAGATCGCCGATTGTGCCGGCGACAAAGTCGGCAAGTCGCTCGCGGCTTACCTGGACAGCGGCCTGGCGATCGACGACCTTCACCCCATGGTCCGGTACGGCATCGAGGACTCCCGCGTCGTCTGGCCCAGCGTGCTCCGGGAGAGGCAGGTCCGGCGGTGGCTCAAGGAGACCTGGGATCGCGCCCGGAAGGTGGTCATCGCGGACGGCGGGGAGGATGGGCAACCGGTTGCCGGGCGGGAGGTGCTTGCCACCGTTGAGGACGAGACCGCGTTGCGGCAGTTGCGGGAATGGACCACGTCCGGGAATTTGCGGGGTGATGTCTGCCGGTGTCCCGGGGATCTGACGGTGGCGGTCTATGACGCTGAGGACGTGCTGCTCGGGTCGGGGACCCTGCATCCGGGGAGGGTTTCCTGGGAGCGGGAACGGTTCCGGAATGATCTGCTCGTCGACGACATCGGCCTTCGGCTTTTCCTGTCCGGGCTTGGCGTCGGTGGAAGCTCGAGCGCTTTGCTGAGCGATCTTCTGACCAAGCTGGACCTGGTCGACGACGGAGCTGAATGCCGGCAGGCCGGGGACGTCGCCGCCCTTGAGGCGAGTCGCGTGCCGCCCGTGTTGTTCGACCATCTGCGAGACCACTCGGGGCTGGAGGCGGCCGGGTTCGGGGCGGACACGATCGGGGTGATGGTCGGGGACCTCGTGAGGTCGGCGGGGCAGAGAGGCGCGGTGCGGCAGGTGCTGGCATGGCTCGGGTCCGTGGTGTGGCCGACCGAGGCGCTCGGTGGGGATGGGCAGGTCGCCAAGCGGATGCTGGAGAGCCTGGGCGGCGTGGAGCGCGAGCTGGCCGGGCTCACCGAGCCGGCGGAGGTCATGGGTGCCGTGGTCTGGGCGATTTTCCGGGGTGGGGACGACACCGACGTCATGAACGCGGTGGGGCCGGCCGTCGGGCGGGTGCTCAGATCAGGGACAGGCCGCTGATCGCGGCTTTCTGGGACGTTTTCGAGGCGAAGGCGCTGACGGACGAGCCCTGCGCGGAGACCTGCACCGAGATCCAGCCCGCCTCGAAAAGCAGCGTGGTGGTTGACGAGCCCTGCTGGTTGACGCAGCTGGTCGCGTAGCCCGCGCCGTCCGGTGGGGACGGGAGGTCGGTGGTGCAGTCGCCGGTGCGGCGTTTTACCTGGTCGAGCATGGACGCCGGGGTGTCGGTGCCGGGGCGGCGGAGCAGGTAGGTGACCTGGATCAGCGCCGGCGGCGTGGACGCGGTCGAGGAGGCTTCGCCCGAGCACTGGTGGATGCCGGGTTCTGCCCGGTCGGCGGGGCCTTGGCTCAGCTTCCAGGGGGCGTCCGTCGCGGTGGCCATCAGGGCGATGACGTCCGTGCAGGTCTGCTCGACCGGCTGCAGCGACGGCTCAGGCGACGATGAGGGCGAGGGCGCAACCGAAGGTGCCGGCTTGGCGACGGGTGAGGAGCTGGTGCAGCCACCGGAAAGAAAGACCAAGGCGAAAAAGGGCGCTGCTGTGCGTACGGTGAAAGGTGTCATGCGGTCATCCTGATGTCATCGACCTTGACGTTGACGTTCTCGACGTGCAGGCCGTAGTTCTCCACCGCCTCGATGACCGCGGTCCGGACGGCGACCGTGACGTCGGAGACGACCTCGCCCGCCGCGATGACCAGGACCACCGTGATCGCGACCTTGGTGCCCTCGACGCGGGCCGAGACGCCGCGGGTGGCGTCGCCGACCTCGTCGAGGCCGATCTTGTCGAGGACGGAGTTCATGAAGCGGGCGACGTCACCGCCGAGCTCGGCGACGCCCGGGACCGATCGGGCCGCCGCGCCGGCGATCTTCTCGACCACCTCGCGGCCGACCGAGGTGCTGCCGCGGTAGGCGGGGACCTCGACCACGCCGGCGCCGCCCTGGTCGGGGATCGGGGCCTGGATGACGGCCGGGAGGAACATCTCCAGCGTACGGTCGCCGGGGGCGGTGGCCTCGTCGCTCAATTTTCTACCCTCGATAGTTCCACTGGCGGAAAGTCGTGCGCGGCGAGACTACTAGCCAAAGGCGTGCAACCGTTCGGCGGTCCGGCTCCGTGCTTAACGGGACCGAACGGATAGGGGTGGGGATGAGCGATCGCGATGTGGCGTTCGCCGAGTACTTCGCGGCCCGGTCAGGGGCCATGCGGGGAACGGCGTTTCTGCTCTGCGGTGACTGGCACCGGGCGGAGGACCTGGTGCAGACCGCGTTCACCAAGCTCTACAGGCACTGGAACCGGGTCTCACACCACGAGGCGCTGGATCCGTACGTGCGGCAGGTGCTGATCCGCACCTACATCGACGACGGGCGCCGGGGGTGGTGGCGGCGTGAACGGCCGTCCGACACGCCCGCGGACCGGCCCGCGCCGGCGGCGTCCTCCGACGATCGGCTGGTGCTGTTGCAGGCGCTGGCCGAGGTGCCGCCCCGGCAGCGGGCGGTGCTGGTCCTGCGCTACTGGGAGGACATGACGGTCGACGAGACCGCGGCCGCCCTGGGGTGCTCGGCCGGCACCGTCAAGAGCCAGGCGTCGCGTGGCCTGGACGCCCTGCGGGCGCTGATGACCCCACCCGTCACTGTGGAACGAGGAGCAACCCGATGAACGAGAACGACTTCCGCGCGGCCCTGCGCGACACCATGACCCTCAGCCCCCCGCCCCCGATGGACTCGGCCACGGCGGTCGGTGC
Source organism: Winogradskya humida (assembly GCF_016862215.1). Classification (GTDB taxonomy): domain Bacteria; phylum Actinomycetota; class Actinomycetes; order Mycobacteriales; family Micromonosporaceae; genus Actinoplanes; species Actinoplanes humidus. The sequence goes on along the minus strand of NZ_BOMN01000112.1, from coordinate 136,356 downwards.
GGGACGCCGGTCCGTACGCCGCCGCAACTCGGCGGTCGGCGCCGGCGCGGCCGCCGTCCTCGTCGCCGCGACCGCCCTCGCGGTGAATCCCGGGATATGGTTGAGCAGCGAAAACGCCCCGGCGGCCCCGGCGGCGGCGGTGCCCTCGGTGCTGGCGAGCCCGGCCGCGGCCGGGGACAAGACCGAGCCCGCGTGGCCGACCGACGGCGACGGAAAGCCGCAGACCGACGCCACCAGCCGCTCCGGTCCGCGCTACGAGAAGGGCAAGGCGCTGCTGGCCGGGCTCCTCGCCGTCGTCCCCGACGGCTGGACCGCCCCGACCGGCAACGTCGGCGAGGATGACGATGCCATTCCGCTGCAGTACCACCAGGCCGCCGTCGACGACATCAAGAAGGACATCTGGACCTACAGCGCCAACGCGGCGGTGGCCAAGGACGGCAGGACCGGGCAGCTGGCCGTGGAGGTGCACACGGCGAACAGCGGCCTCCCGCAGGATCCGTGCCAGCTCGCCAAGTCCCTCTGGGGCCTGGGCGGCAACTGCACGGTGGTCACGGTCGGCGGGCTGAAGGTCGGCACGGCGACCCCGGGGCCTGGCGACGGAGGCCCGGAGCAGTGGGCGGCCTACCGCCACCCGGACGGCGTCGCGGTCTTCGTCATGCAGCAGCGCACGGCCACCAACGGCTCGGACAACCCGCCGGCGCTCAAGGACCTGCCGCTGCCGGTGGCCGGGCTCGCGGCCCTCGCCGTCGACGAGCGTTTCCACGTCACCGATAACTGAGACCGGTCACCGATAAATGAGATCATATTTACCTGATCAAATATCTGCCATTGTGCGCGGCCGTGCTGCTCTGTAACACTGTGGACCGGGGACAGTTATAAATACAATGTGATCTCAGGGTACGGAATGGGGTCGTGAGTTGGCGCGGAAACGATCGATATCGGCCGTCGACGCGTCCGGCACAGATCGATTCCCACGATGGCGCCATAACCGCCCCGCCGTCCCGGCCGCCTGAGGTGGAGCCGTCGTCAGCAGGCCGCCATGAGCGACCGGCCGTGCCCGAAGGTGATGTCTGGTCCGATGTGACGATCGGGATCATCGCCGCGAAATCGGTCGAGGGGGCCGCGATGCGAGCCTTGATGACCGGCCCGCGGGTCGCGCGTCTCGAGAGCGACCCTAACGAATACCGGGTCGGGCATCTCGACAGCCTGGAACCGGGCCGGCCGCACCGGGTCGTGCTGGTCACCCTGCCCGAGGACAACAACCGCAACGCCGCCTCGACCTGCACCGACATGCTGCGCAGCTTCCCCCGGATCCGCTGCGTCGTCATGGCCGGGATCGCGGGCGGCGTGCCGGCCCCCGAGGACCCGCCCCGGCACGTACGCCTCGGCGACGTCGTCGTCGCGCTCGAGGGCATCGTCGACTACGGGCACCTGCGGCAAGGCCCTGAGGGCGCCGAGCCACGCCGCCCGATCAGCGGCATCTCGATGCACCTCAAGCGGGCCGCCCAGCACCTGGAACAGGGCCAGATGCTGGGGGAGGCGCTCCCCTGGCCGGGCCTGCTCGCGCCGCCCGGGGAGCGCCCGATGGCGGTCTTCGCCCGGCCGTCCGACGAGGCCGACCAGCTGCACCGGGGGCGCCGGGAGATCCCGCACCCGGACCGGGCGCTCTCCGGCCATCCCGACGGCGTCCCGAAGGTCCATTTCGGTGCCGTGGGCTGCGCCGACGTGCTGCTCAAGGATGCCGAGCTGCGTGACCAGCTCGCGGCCCGGCACGGGATCATCGCCTTCGAGATGGAGGCCGCGGGGGTGGCCACAGGGGTCGCCAACCGGGGCCTGAGCTGGTTCGTCGTCCGCGGGATCGTCGACTACTGCGACGGCTGGAAGAACGACCGCTGGCACGCGTACGCAGCCCTGGCCGCCGCCGGTTGCCTGCGCGCCGTGCTGGCCCAGTGCCCGCCGTTCCCGGTCGCCTGGCGGATGGCGCCCACCGGAGTGCGTACCCTGCTGCCGGAATGGGAGATGGACCGCCTGCACGCCCTGCTGGACCAGGCCCGGGGTGTCGACGGCAGAGCGGTGTGGCCGGCCGCCACCGGTGGCCTGATACCCCTGCCGGTCAGCCCCGCGACGCTGAACGAGCTCGCCGTCCTGCTGGCCCGGCAGAACGCCCGCCCGGACCTCGTTCCACCGCTGCTGGCCTTCGCGGAGCACGTCGCCGCCCGGGTCCCGCACCGCCTCGCGGGGGAGTTGCGGGCCTGGACCGACCTGGTCGCCGAGCAGATCCTGCACCTCGACGACCGGATGCGCGCCTACCGTCAGCGGCTCGAGGAGTCGCGCGGCCACGAGCTCCCGGCCGGGACCCGCGCCGTGCCGATCCGGCCCTGCCTGCTGATCCAGATCGAACGGGACGACATCGACAGCGAGCGGTGCGAGGTCCGCTACTGGATTCAGCGCCGCAGCGACCGGTGGCAGCCGGAGCCGAGCAACCCCGGGCAGACCACGTTCCGCCAGATCGAACGCGTGTTGCAGGGCGCGATCCAGCACGCGGAGACGAGCTGGCGTGACTCCGCCGACGGTGAACCGGTCGAGATCGAGCTCCTGCTCCCCGGCGACCTGCTGCGCCAGGCCGTCGAATGGTGGAACACGGAGCTGGAGGCGCCGGCACCCACACCGCTGTGCCTCGACTACCCGGTCGTGGTGCGCAGCCTGGACCGGATGCGCGCGCCGTACAGGCACCGGATCTGGAACCAGCGGTGGCGTGCGATGTGGCAGCAACCGGCCCGGCACCAGGTCTACCGGGGCCGCGAGGACCCGGTCAAGGAGGAGCTGGGGCCCTGGAACGCGCGCCTGCGGGAACGCCGCGACGTCACGACCGTCGTGCTCGGCAGTTCCCCGGATCACGAGTCCGGCAGCCACGAGCTGGAGTCGGCGCTCAACGCCGGGATCCCGGTGATTCTCTGGGACCGCCGGCCGGGCTCGCCGGCCCCGGAGATCGCCGAGCTGCTGACCGAGGCCACCGACGGATCCCCCGCAGACCTGCTCGCGAGCATCCGGACCCTGCGGGTGCAGGCGGCCCTGCTGCCGGAGGGCCCGGACACCCGCGAGCGGCATCCCGGCCGGCATCTGGCCCTGCTCTGGGACGACCCCGACCGCAACGTCTACGAACCAGGGGAGCAGCCATGACGAGCGCCGCAGTGGGAGCGGGTACGACCGGTGACCAGCCGCCGCCCTGGTGGTTGTACCGCGGCGACGGCATCCCGGCGGGCGACGACTCGCGCCGCCGGCTGCCGGACCCGCCGCCGTGGCGCAGCTTCCACGGCGAGCCGCTCCAGCCGCCGCCGGACGAGCGGGACGAGGAGATCGACCGCAAGCTCGGCCGGCCCGACACGCACGCGGTGCGCCGCGCCGACCGGGCCGAGTGCGACATGGTCAACGCCGCGGTCATGCTGCGCCGCCCGCTGCTCGTGACCGGCAGCCCCGGCAGCGGGAAGTCCAGCATCGCGTTCCGGCTGGCCCGGGAGCTGCGGCTCGGCCGGGTGCTGGAATGGCCGATCACCAGCCGGACCACGCTGCGCTCCGGACTGTACGAGTACGACGCGATCGGCCGCGCCCAGGCGGCGATGGCCGCGCCCGGCTCCGAGCCCCGCACCGGGGACTTCGTGCGGCTCGGGCCGCTGGGGACGGCGCTGCTGGCGTACGAGCGGCCCCGGGTCCTGCTCGTCGACGAGCTCGACAAGAGCGACATCGACCTGCCCAACGACCTGCTGCACATCTTCGAGAACGGCCAGTTCACGATCCCCGAGCTGGTGCGGGTGAGCCGGCGCGAGGCCACGACGTCGGTCTACACCGACGATCCCGACCGGGTCGCGGAGATCCACGACGGCCGGGTACGGTGCCGCGCCTTCCCGATCGTGGTGATCACCAGCAACGGCGAGCGCGAGTTCCCGCCCGCGTTCCTGCGCCGCTGCCTGCGACTGGACCTGTTCATGCCGGGCGCCGACGACCTCGCCGCGATGGTCCGGGCCCAGCTGCCGCTGCTCGTCGACGGCCAGCGCCAGCTGATCGACGACTTCCTCAACCGCCCGGCCGGCGACTCGCTCGCCCGCGACCAGCTGCTCAACGCGGTGTTCCTGACCACCGGTGGCGCGTACGCCGAGGACCGCGAGGCCTGGCAGCGCCTCATCACGGGCATCTGGCACTCGCTCTCCCTGGAACGGTAGGAATGGACAGCCCTGGCCTCGTGCCGGACGGCGCCCGGCCCGACTGGAGCCAGGTCGCCGACGCGGTGTGGCTGGCCGCGACGATCGCCGCCGGCGGCGGCCCGGTCCCTGTCCCGGAGCCACGCCACAGCGCCGCCACAGCGGAATCCGCGGGCGGCGAGGCGGGCCCGGGGCCTGTCCCGCGACCGGAGCCGGGGGAGTCCGCACCCCTGCCCCCGCTGGGCCCGTCCCGCGCACCGGGCAGCCGTCCCGGGCCGCACCTCGGGGGCCCCGCCGAGATCGAGGACACCGCGGACCTCAGCCTGCAGGGCGCCCTCCCGGCCGGCCAGCGCATCGCCCGGGTGCTCAACCCCTTCAAACGCCGGGTGTGGTCGGTCACCGAGAACGAGCCGGACGAGGAGGCCACCGCCGAGTACGCCGCCGACACCCGGGTGCTGCTACCCCGGTACCGCCCGGTGCACGAACGCTGGCTGAGCCTCGCGGTGATCGTCGACGACAGCCCCTCGATGGCGGTGTGGCGCCCGACGGTTGCGGCGTTGCGGCTGCTGCTCGAACGGCACGGGGCTTTCCGCTCGGTCCGCGCGTTCACCCTCTCCGGGACGAGCACACCGCGGCTACGCGCTCCCAGCGGCGGCTCGCGCAGCCCGGCTGAGCTCCTCGACCCGGCGGGACGCCAGCTGTTCCTGGTCCTCACCGACGGCCACGGTGAGCTATGGCGCGAACCGGCCGTGGACGCGATGCTGCGGCGGTGGGGCAGCTCCGGGCCGCTCGTGATCGTCAATCCGTGCCCGCGGCGGCAATGGCGCTCGGGCAACCTCGTGCCCCGCCGCTGCCGGCTGCGCGCGCCCCGCACGGTCGCCCCGAACAGCGACCTGCAGGTGAGCTTTCCCGGGGAGCTGCAGAACCCGTTCGACCCGCCCGTGCCGCCCGGCTCGCTCGCGGTGCCCATGGTGGAGCTGAGCCCGCGCTGGCTGAGCTGGTGGACCGGGCTCGTCACCGGACCGCCCGGCTGGCGTGACGGGCTCGCCTGCGTCGTGGACCCGGGCACCCCACCGGCTCCGGGGGAACCCGCCGAGCCGGCCGACCCCGTCACCACCGTCCTGCGGTTCCAGCGCACCGCGACACCGCCGGCGTTCCGCCTCGCGACGCTGCTCGCCGCCGCTCCGCTGGAGTTGCCGCTGCTGCACCACGTGCAACGGGTGCTGCTCCCCGGCTCCGCGCCGCACCATCTCGCCGAGGTGCTGAACGGGCCGCTGGTGCGTCGTGCCGACGCGGGCGGTACGTCGTTCGAGTTCGCGGACGGCGTACGCCAGGCACTGCTCTCCTGCGCCAGCCGCGACGACTCCGCCCGCGTGCTGCGGGCCACCGCCTCGTTCCAGCCCCACCGCGGCCGCGCCACCCTGGTGCTGTCCCAGGTCATCGACGCCCCCGACGCGGTGCCCGACATCGTGATCACCGATGCCACACTCCCCATGGCCCGCATCGAGCTGGCCGTCCTGAAAGCACTGTCCGGCCCGTACGCGATCCGCGCCGGTCAGCTCAGCGACGCCATCGACGCGTTCGAGATCCCGGACCGGCCGCCCCCGGCCGACGCAGAACCGGACCACACCGTTGGCGTGCCCGCCACGGACGCGGAAGGCGGTGACACCGTGGCAGCACCAGACGAGCCCGGCCGGTACCTCGGCGATCTGGACCTCGGCATCACGTCCGGCGAGGACCCGTTGTCCCTCGACGACATCTTCGAGGGGCACAGCTCCGACGAGGCGCCGATGGTCTGGGGCAACGTCCCGACCCGCAACCCGGTCTTCACCGGCCGCCGCGCGCTGCTCGAACAACTGGAACGCCGGCTGCAGACCCAGCACGTCGCGGCGGTGCTCCCGCAGGCCCTGCACGGCGAGGGCGGGGTCGGAAAATCCCAGATCGCCATCGAGTACGCCCACCGCCACCGCTCCGACTACGACGTCATCTGGTGGATCCCCTCGGAACGCCCCGCCCAGATCCTCGCGTCCCTGATCGAGCTCGGCGACCGCCTCGGCCTCGACGTCGGCAACGAGGTCGTCACCGCCATCCCGAAGGTGCGCGCGGCGTTGCGGGCAGGCACCCCGTACAGCAACTGGCTCCTGGTCTTCGACAACGCGGAGACCCCCGACACCGTCCGCGACTACCTGCCCGAGGCCGGCAGCGGCAAGGTCCTGGTCACCTCGCGCAACCAGGAGTGGAGCACGATCGCGGAGTCGCTCGAGGTGGACGTCTTCACCCGGGCGGAGAGCGTACGCCTGCTGAAGCTGCGCAACAGCAACCTCCCCGACACCGAGGCCGACCGTCTCGCCGACGCCCTCGGCGACCTTCCGCTGGCCATCGAGCACGGCTCGGCCTGGCTGCACGCCACGGGCATGTCGGTCGGCGACTACCTGCGCCTGCTCGACGAGAAACGCACCGAACTCAACCCCCGGGACCTGACCGCAGGGTACGAGATGCCGGTCGCCGCCGCCGCCAACGTGGCCCTCGACCGCCTGGCCACCGAGAACCCGGCCGCCCTGCAACTGCTGCAGGTCTGCTCCTTCTTCGCCCCGGAACCGATCGACCGCGACCTGTTCGCGGGCGTCCGCGACGCGATGGGCGCCGGCGAACTCGACGAGGTCCTGAAGAACCCCACCCGCCTCAACCAGGCCATCCGCGACATCCAGCGCTACGTCCTCGCCCGCATCGACCACCGCGGCAACAGCCTGCAACTCCACCGCCTGGTCCGCCGGGTCCTGCAGGACAGCATCCCTGACGAACAGCGGTCATTGATGGAGCATGGCGCGCACCTGCTGCTCGCTGGCGCCGGCGTAAAGCTGGGAGATCCCGCCGACCCCACCCAGTGGCTGCGCTACCAGGGCCTCGCCTCCCACCTGATCGCCTCCGGCGCCTGGGCCTGCGAGGACGACTGGACCCGCAGCGTCGTCGTCACCCTCGTGGAGTTCTACTTCCGCTGGGGCGACTACCCCAGCGGGCAGGAGCTCTCCCGCCGGGTCGTCGACGACTGGACTGTCCGGCTGGGCGCCGACCATGCCCAGACCCTGGCAGCGGCGAAGTGGCTCGGCTACTACTTGTGGCTGGAGGGCAGGTTCGCCGACGCTGCCACGATTCAGGAGGAGAGTCTGCGGCGCTATCTCAATACGGTCGGTCCTGAGGACGAGGGTTCGATCGACGCCATGAGTATGGTGACGACGACCCTACGGGCATCGGGCCTGTTCGCCGAGGCCCGGAACATGGACCTGAATGCTTTTCAGACCGCCCAGCGAACCCTCGGCAAAGACGACCCCGTCACGCTGCGGGCCGCGCACAATCTCGGGTGCAGCCTGCGGTTGACCGGCGAGTTCCGTACCGCACGCCAGCTCGATGCCGACACCTACCGGCGACGGATGGTGGTACTCGGCAACGATCATCCTGACACCCTGCGAACCCTGAACAATTTAACGATCGACGAACGCGAATGTGGAGAATATATCCGCTCCTGGCGGATGGTCGAGCGCGCCTACGTCCGTTATGTTCATCTGTTGGGTGTCGGTCATCGGGAGACCATCCGGGTCGCGCGCAATCTTGCGGTGGCGCGGCGCCGGGCCGGCGATCATGAAGGCGCTTACAAGCTTGCCGAGGACACCATGAACAGGTTCCGGGAACGGTTCGGGCCGACCCAGCCCGACACCCTCGCCGCGGCCCTCAATTTCGCCGTGGATCTGCGCGAGGCCGACGACCTGGTCCGGGCGCTGGACCTGGCCGACAGGACGGTGGAGGACTACCAGGAGACGCTCGGTGCGGAACATCCCTACACGCTCTATGCCCGGACGAATCTCGGGATCGTGCAACGGTTGCTCGGCCGGGTCGGGGAGGCCGAGCGCAACAACCGGGTCGCGTGGGAAACGCTTGAGCGGATCCTGGGGTCGAATCATGTCCTCACGCTGACGTGCGGCATCAACCTCGCCAGCGACCTGGCCGCGCTCGGCGATCACCAGGGCGCCTACGACCTCGACTCGACGCTGCTGGAACAGTGCCGGCAGCTGATCGGTGCCGATCATCCATCCACGCTCGCCTGTTCGCTCAATCTCTCGTTCGACCTGGAGCCACTGGGCCGGACTGAGGAGGGCGCCCGGCTGTATGGCGAGACGCTTGCCGCCTACGCCCGGGTGCTGGGGGACCACCATCCGGCCATCGTGGCGGCTCGTGCCCGGGTGCGGGCGAACTGCGACGTGGACCCGATGCAGTTCTGACCCGCCGGCGGCGGGGTCTCAGGCGGGTGGGGTCAGTGGTGGCCGGCGAGCGCCGGCGCGAGCCAGGTGGCGACGTCGGCGGGGTCGGCGTCCGCGTGCAGGCCGGCGTAGACCGCACGCACCAGATCGGGGCGCCGGCTGAGCGCGGTGGCGGCAGGGGTGTCGCCTGCCGCGGCCAGGCTGATGGCCAGCCCGGCCCACGCCCGCGCCTCGTCGTCGGGCACGTCGGTCCCGCTATCGAGGGCCGGGGCGGTCCGGCCGATCGCGCTGACGAACGCGGCCCGGGCGCTCGGCGCGTCCTGGGCGAGGAGGGCGTTCTCCCCGGCGATCAGGGGATCGGGGGACGTGCTCCCGCCGGCGGCCGCGGTGGTGAAGACCCGCCTGCGGGCCACCGCGGGGATGCGCTGGTCCCAGCGAAGACCGGCGTGTGGCCTGATCGCCGCGGGAACGGGGCTGAGCGGCTCGGCCGGCTCCCGTTCGGCCATCCGGCTGACCAGCTCGGTGACATCCTCCTGCCGGGGCCGGAAGTGCCGCAGCCGCCAGCCGATGCGGTGACTGTCCGCGGTGATCTCCGCCAGCCGGTCGATGCCGGGGTCGACGGCGTCGGCGGGTTCGCCCGACCATTGGTCGAGGCGGCTGCGCAGCCCCTCGAACAGCTGACGGCCCTGCGGTGTCAGGCCGGTCGAGGAGAGGGCGATCTCCACCGACTCGGCGGTCTGCCGGCGGGCGTACGCGTATTCGAAGGCGGCGAGGGCACGCTCGTCGCCGGTGGTGGTGTCGCGCCGGATCCGCCAGAACTTGGCAATGCCGAAGAAGGCGTAGATGCCCTGAACGAGCCCGGCCAGTGGCCGCGGATCGTCACGCCACGGCGCGTAGTAGAGCGAGCCGTCATCGGGCTTCGTCAGCGGGAGCAGATGGAGCAGGGCGCCGAGCGTGATGTGCTGGTACTCGTGGACGAGGGACACCGCCATCTCGACCACGTCGCGGGGAATGGAGAGCATGATGCTGCCGAACGCCTCGCCGTTCGACGCGCTGCGCGTCTCCCATCCGGGCTCGTGCTTGAGCGGCACGATCGAGACGACGCCCCCGGCCATCGCCTCGGCCTCGTGCCGGTAGTCGCGGCACAGCAACTCCCATGCGCCGACGATCAGCTCGCGCCACCGCTCGACGCCCGCGGTGTCCAGCCGGAGCGGGGGCACGGGATCCGCGAGGTCGCGCAGCGGATCGAGATCGTCGAGCCGCACCGTCAGCGGTAGATCACCACCGGTCCGGATGAGTCGCAGGGACCACCAGCCGACCGGCCCGGGCTCTGCATCGGATTCGTCGGAGGGAACGGTCAACTCGCGCCCGTCATCGCGCAGGCGGATGGTTCCACCCTCGGTGTGCGCTTCGACCGTGGGGGCCGTTGTGCCGTCGCCGAAACGCGCCATGCCGTGCGCCGGGATCATCACGTTGCCGTCGCGCAGTGGTAGCCGGGTCGACCAGGTGAGACCGGCTTTCGCCGTGGCGGCCAGGGCCAGGGCGTGCACCACGCCGAGGTCCAGCCATAGTGGTGCTTCGCTGCTGGTGCCGCCGCGCAGCCGCCTGAGGGCATAGGCGCAGCCGCTGCCGACCTGGGGGTCCAGCAGCAGCTCGCGAATCTTCTCCGGTGCTCTGCGCTGTGCCTCGGCCAGCGCCGCGAGAGCTCCGGTGATCTCGGGCAGTGGCCCGAGCTGATCCGGCCTCTTCTCGATCTCGGTCAGCAGAGTGCTGACCAGCAGCAGGCGCCGGCTTTCCTCGGTGGTCCAGAAATCCCGCGTTATCTGCGGCGAGCCCTCACCCCGGGCCAGGACAGCGAACGACGCCGCGGACAAGCTGTGCCGGACAACGTCGTCCGGCGCGTGGGACCGATCCATCTGGGATTGATCTTCTTCCGATAAATAGGGTGCCGTGGTCGAAGGAGTGGTCAGTCGGCGCGGCCGGGGGGACCGGAGCCGAGATTGATCCGGGGGCGCTCGACCTGGTTCATCAGGTCCTCCCGGAAAGGCTCCAGGGCATCGCGTGTTCGTCGCCGACACAGTTCATCGAGACCGAGCCCTCGCAGATCGGCGAGAACGGTCTCGATGGTGTCCGGAGTGATGTCCAAGGCCGTCCTCGAAACGGGAAAATTTGCGTATTGTACAAGGGTGATCCTAGATCAGTCCATTACGATCTTGGACAGACACGGCGGAGAAAACACAGGGAGTCTTCCGTGTCCGGGGGTGGCCAGCAAGCGACCCTGAATTCGCGCGTCGGCGTGCGCCGCGGGCAATTTCAGGGTCATTGAGCTGCTCGGTACGGCCAACGCCTCATGGGCGTTCGCAGTGATTCCAGAACGCATGATGAGTGATGTGACATATACCACTCGGTCGCCATGGCTGGGCGATGCGTCCGGTTCAGCGCTGTTTCCCCGGTGGCGTGGAGCGTGCCGCCATCACCGCGCGACCGCGTTCGGATCCGGGGAAACGGGCGATCATCGCGGCCAGGGTGGTGGCGTCGACGTTGGCGCCGAAGGGTTCTGTGCCGGGTTCGAGGCGGATGCCTTCGGGGAGGTTGCCGGCGGGGACCGGGTCGAAGCCGAGGTGGTCGATCAGGCCGGCGACGGTGGTGAGGTCGTCCGGGTTGTTGCCGGCGATGGCGATGGCCTTGCGCTTGGGGTCGCCGGCGGGGCGGGATTCCTGTTCGAGGTCGTGGTAGCCCATGTGGTTGAAGCCCTTGACGACCCGTGACTCCGGGAGGAAGGCCTGGACGAGTTCGCTCGACGACGTACGCGGGTCGGTCAGGTCGTCGCGGGGCCCGTCGACCTCCCACCAGTAGTTCATGGCGTCCACGACGATTTTGCCGCGCAGCTCGGCCACGGGGATCGTGCGGTACTTGCCCAGCGGCAGCGCCAGCACGACGAGGTCGGCCTGGGTGGCGGCTTCCGCGGCGGTGGCGACCACGGCGCCCGGCACCAGGACCTCGACGATCAGGGAGATCTTGGTGGCCGGGCCGGAGCCGGCGATGAGGACGCGGTATCCGGCTGCGACGGCGAGCCGGGCCAGTGCCGTGCCCACCTTGCCGGCGCCGAGGATGCCGATGGTGCTGATGGCTGTCACGGTCACCGAGGGTAGCAAGATGGCGGGCATGGACGATCAGCGAACGACGGTGGCCGTGGTGAGCCCGGGGTACATGGGTGCGGGGCTCGGCGGGGCTCTGCGGGCGGGTGGTGCCCGGGTGGTGGCGACGGTGGCGGGGCGGTCCGCGCGGACGGGGCGGCTGGCGGGGCGGGCCGGGCTGGAGTTGCTGCCGACGCTCGACGATGTCGTTGCCGTGGCGGACGTGGTGCTGTCGGTGACGCCGCCGGGCGATGCGATCGATGCTGCCGTGGCGATCCGGGCCGCCGCGGATCGGGCCGGGGTGGCGCCGGTGGTGGCTGATCTGAACGCGGTGTCGCCGGCGACGATGGGGCGGATCGCGGCTGAGCTGAAGGGTCTGGTTCTGGTCGACGGGTCGATCTCGGGGCCGCCGCCGAGCGCGAGGCCCGGTGCGCGGGTCTATCTCGCCGGGGAGGGTGCGGACGTGGTTGCCGGGCTGCCGTGGGCGGGGCAGGTCGAGCCGGTGGTGCTGGCGGGCGCGGTGGGGACGGCGAGTGCGCTCAAGATGTGTACGGGTGGCGTCTACAAGGGTCTGACCGCGCTGATCACCCAGGCTATGCGGACTGCGGGCGCTTACGGCGTACTCGACGCTGTGGTTGATGATCTGGCCCGTAACGGCCTTGCGCAGACCGCAGGGGTTGCGCGGTCGGCGACCAAGGCGGGGCGTTTTGTGGACGAGATGCTGGAGATCTCCGCGACCCAGGAATCGGCCGGGCTCACTCCTGATGTGTACGCCGCCATAGCGGCCGTCTACCGAGATGTCGCAGGCACTCGGCTGGCCGGCGCCGACCCGGAGCAGGAGCGTGAGCTGACCGCCGCCGAGGTGGTGGCGCTGCTCAGCCGGCCGGTGGGGGATCGCCCAGCTTGACCAGGACGACGCCGGCGATGATGAGCAGGCCGCCGGCGACCTGGGCGGTGCCGGGGAGCTGGTCGCGCAGCAGCCAGGCGAACAGCACGCCGGCGACGACCTCCAGCAGGGCCACGAACGACGCGACCCGGGAGCCGAGGCGGCGGCTGGCGACGATGCCGGCGATGTAGGCGAGGGCCGCGGTGACGAAACCCAGCAGCAGCAACGGGATCCACCAGGCGACACTGCCGGTCGCGTACGCCGCGGGCCGGGTGCTGGCGTGCATCGGCAGGACGCCGATCAGGGCGAGGGCGCCGAGGGCCAGCGCTCCGATCGTCAGGCCGGCCCCGGCGAGGGCGACCGGTGGCAGGCCGTTGCCGGTGTCCGCCGAGATCAGGAAGTACGACGTGGCGCCGACCATCGCGGCCAGCGACCAGGCGACGCCGGCCCACGCCAGGTCGGCGCCGGAGAGCAGGTCGAGCACGAGGACCAGGCCGAGCGCGGCGAGGCCGGCGCCGGCCACGGTGAGCCGGGTGGGCCGCTGCCCCTGGCGGATCCACAGCCAGGCGACCACGGCGGCGGGTGCGGTGTACTCGATGAGCAGCGCCGGTGCGACGTCCATCGTGGCGACCGCGGCGAAGTAGCAGAACTGCGCGCCGGCCGTTGCGAGCAGGCCGTAGAGCAGCACCTGACGGGCATGGGTGCGCAGCTTGTGCCACTGCCCGCGCATCGCCAGGGCCCCGAACGGCGCGACGACGACGGCGGCGATGCCGATCCGGGCCAGGACGACCGCGCCGGGACTCCAGCCGGTGGCGAACATTCCGCTGGCGAGCGGCCCGGACAGCCCGAAGGAGGCCGCCGAGACGACGGCGAGCAGCAGCCCGGCCGCCGTACGGCTGCGGTGTGCGGAGGTGATGTCATCGGCCAACTGCGTCATAGACCATGACGCTAGGAGTCGTCGGCGTAATATGTCAAGGTGCTCTTTGCCTATGACACCGAGTGCTCCCTGCGAGCGGCCGTCACACTGGTCAACACCGCCTTCGCCACGACCGCCGACGTGGACACCTGGTACGCCCACCACGAATACACCGGCCGCCGCGACCGCGACGCCGCCGAGCTCGCCGCCCTGAACGCCCTGCGACCCGCCCTGCGCGACCTGCTGACCAGCGACCGCGACCGCGCCGCGACCCTGGTCAACGACCTGCTCGCCCAGGCCCCGGCCAGCCCCCGCCTGGTCCGCCACGGCGACCTCGACTGGCACGTCCACGCCATCGCCGACAATGCCCCCCTCGCCGCCCGCGTCACCGTCGAGACCGCCATGGCGATGATCGACCTCGTCCGCGCCGACGAGGTCTCCCGCCTGTCACAGTGCACCGACGACACCTGCGACAACCTCGTCATCGACCTCACCCGCAACCGCTCCCGCCGCTTCTGCAGCACCGCCTGCGCCAACCGCAACGCCGTCGCCGCCTACCGCGCCCGGGCCAAAAAGGGCTAGCCGGAACGAGGGCGCCGAGCCGTTAGGGGATCGGCCCGAACGCCGCATGCCGTCCGCGTCGCACCTCGAAATAATCGACGGCGTGGCGGACATCGGATCGATCATCGTAGGAGTTCTCGTCGGTGCGGCAGGAAATTATGCCGCCGCCGAGGTGTACGGATTACGGAAGAAGCTCGCGGAAAGACTTCAGGGGGACAGTGCCTGGGAGGACTTCGCGGCCGACCCCGCCAATGGCATGGCTCAGCAGCGTCTCGTCGCCACGATCAACCGGGTCGCCGGCACGGATCAGGGGTTCGCCAGGAGCCTCTCGGCGTGGACCGGCACGGGTTCCGGGACAACCGCGACGAGCGGCGGGATCGCGTTCGGCGGCAACGTCGGTGACCACGCCACGGTTGTCAGCCACAGCAAGCGCGTGCATATCGGCAACAGGACCTACCCGCTTGGCGGCGTAATCGGAGGGGTGCTCATCGCCCTCGCAGTCTTCGCCGGGCTGATCTACGGCGGGTATCGCGCGGTTGGCGGCGTCATGGCGGACGTGACCGGTGGGTCGCTCTCAGCCGGGTCCACGTGCCAGGAGTTCATGGAGAGCGCGCCGGAGGTCCGCGATCAGGCCGTCCGCAGTATTGCCACCGAAATGGGGAAGAAGCTGCGCACCTTCGATCGGTTGAACGTCGAGTCCACGTGCGGTGAGGTGCCCGCCCAGACCCTCGGCGACGCGATCGACCGCACGATGCCGGACGCCTGATCAGCCCGCCACCTGCCGCGCCCGCGCGAAAGAGCGCTAGCCCGCTGCCCAGAGCAGGCCGCGTTCGGTGATGGTGCGGGTCTGGGGTAGCTGGAGGTCGGCGGGGGAGTGGCCGAGGGTGTTGACGAAGACGCGGCCGTGGCCGAAGTGGCGCAGCCAGACGACCGGCATCACCGCGCCCGCGGTTTCCGGGGCGTCGTGGGCGCCGGTGAACGTGGTGGTGGCGAGGACCTCGAGGGTGGGGTCGACGTGGCAGTAGTACTGCTCCGTGCGTACGGAGAAGTCGGTGATGTCCTTCATGATGGGGTGGGCGGCGGTGACGTTGACGTCGTAGTCGACGAATTCGCCGGGGTGGCACAGGAAGCGGCCGCCGATCATGAACTGGTAGTCGCGGGCCTCGTAGGCGGTGGCGACGATGCCGCCGTGCCAGCCCGCGAAGCCCGCTCCCGTGCGTACGCGATGGACCAGGTTGTGTTCCTGCTCCTCGGTGAGGGTGCCGCCGGTCCAGCACTGCACGATCAGGTCCGCACGATCCAGAAGACCTTCATCCTCGTACGCCGTGAGCGTCTCCGCCACCTCGACGCTCGCGCCGTGCCCGCGCAGGAAGCCGATGAACAGTTCCGTGCAGGCGACCGGTTCGTGCCCTGCCCAGCCGCCGCGAACCACGAGTGCCCTCATGATCCGGGGAGCCTAGTCGTTGCGGGGGAGTGCCGCTCCCATGATGAGTGCTCCGCTGCCGCGCGGGCCGGGGCGGGCGCATCGTGAGGGGAACCGCGACGACAGGAGGCAGCTCATGCAGTACCGCACGCTCGGGCGTACCGGGATCAGGGTCAGCCCTTATGCTCTCGGCGCCATGATGTTCGGCAGGGCGGCCGGGGTCGGCAACCCCGACCACGACGACGCGATCCGCATCATCCACAAGGCCCTCGACGCGGGGATCAACGTCATCGACACGTCGGACGTGTATTCGTACGGCGAGTCCGAGGAGATCGTGGGGGAGGCGCTGCGGGGGCGCCGGGACAAGGTGGTGATCGCTACCAAGTTCGGGCGGCCGATGAGTGACGATCCCAACGAGCAGGGCATGTCCCGGCGGTGGATCATGGCCGCTGTCGAGGGGTCGCTGCGCCGGCTGGGGACCGACTACATCGACGTCTTCCAGGTGCACCGGCTCGATCCCGGAACCGACATCGAGGAGACGCTCTCCGCGCTGACCGACCTGGTGCGCAGCGGGAAGGTCCGGGCGGCCGGCTCGTCCAACACGCCCGTGTCCGAGATCGTCGAGGCGCAGTGGTCGGCCGAGCGCCGCGGTCTCGAGCGGTTCCGCACCGAACAGGTCGCGTATTCGATCCTGAACCGCGGCGTCGAGAGCGAGGTGCTGCCGGTCGCGCAGCGCTACGGGATGGGGACGCTGATCTGGGGTCCGCTCGCGCAGGGCACGCTTACCGGGCGCATCCGCAAGGGACAGGAGACCGACCTGCGCCGGGGTGCCTTCTTCAAGCACATCGCCGACGAGCGCCGCCTCGACGTCGTGGAGCAGCTCGTCCCGCTCGCCGAGAAGGCGGGCCTGCCGCTCACGCATCTCGCCATGGCGTTCGTGACCGCCCATCCCGGTGTCACGAGTGCCCTGCTCGGTGCGCGGACGATGGAGCAGCTCGACGATCTGATCGCCGGCTTCGACGTCACCCTGACCGGCGAGATCCTCGACCGGATCGACGAGATCGTCCCGCCGGGCACCGACGTCGGCCGCCTCGACCAGGACTACCGCACACCGCCGCTGCTGGACGCGGGGCTACGGCGCCGGGCGTAATGCCGGCGGAAGGACGAACGTGATCGTCTCCTCGCTCGTGCGGTGCTCGGTCACGGTGAGCGGGCCGAGTCCGGCCAGGGCGGTGACGAGCTCATCGACCAGGTGCGGGGGCGCGGACGCACCCGCGGTCACGCCGATCGTCCGGGCATTCACCAGCCATTCCGGGCGTACGCGGGAAGCGTCCTCCACCAGGTGAGCGGGAGTGCCACGCCGGGCAGCGACCTCGACGAGCCGTTGCGAGTTGGACGAGTTCGCCGAGCCGACCACGAGCACGAGGTCGCACCGGTCGGCGATCGCGGTGACAGCTTCCTGACGGTTCGTGGTGGCGTAACAGATGTCGTCGGTGTCCGGGCCGGCCAGCCGGGGGAAACGGTCCCGCAGGGCGTCGATCACGGTGCTGGTCTCGTCGGCGGCGAGCGTGGTCTGGGTCAGGTAGGAGACGCGGCCGGGATCGGCGACGGCGACGGCGCGTGCCTCGGCGGCGTCCTGGACGAGCCGGATCTGCCCGGGGATCTGGCCCAGGGTGCCCTCCACCTCGTCGTGCCCGTCGTGGCCGATCAGCAGCACGGTGTCGCCGCGGGCGGCGTACCGGCGGGCCTCGCTGTGGACCTTGGTGACCAGGGGGCAGGTCGCGTCGACGACGTCGAGGTCGCGCCGGCCCGCCTCGGTCCGGACGGCGGGGGCCACGCCGTGCGCGGAGAACACCACCGTTGAGCCGTCGGGTACGTCGTCCAGCTCGTCGACGAAGATCGCGCCGCGGTCCTGCAGGCCGGCGACGACGTGGGCGTTGTGGACGATCTGACGGCGTACGTAGACCGGGGCGCCGCGCTGCCGCAGCACCTGGTCGACCATGTCGATCGCGCGTTCGACGCCGGCGCAGAACGAGCGGGGTGCGGCCATGACGACCGTGCGGGCGATGCCGTCGGGAACCAGGGCTTCCATGATCAGGAGCCTAGGTGCTGAAACGGCTCAATTTACGCGAAACCCGACAAACGGCTGAGAAGGGTGGGATAGAACTGGCCTTGATCAAGACAAACCCGACGAAACGGGGTTTTCATCCGTGGTCAGTCCAGTGAAGTCCGAGATCCGTGACGAAGAAGTCGACAAGAAGCACAAGCAGAGCCTGAGCACGGCCGCCGCCCGGAACCTGACGCACACCACCAAATCCGTCCCGCAGATGCAGGAGATCAGCTCCCGGTGGCTGCTGCGCTCGCTGCCGTGGGTGCAGGTGTCCGGCGGCACCTACCGGGTGAACCGGCGGATGACCTACCGCCTCGGCGACGGCCGGCTCACGTTCACCAACACCGGCTCGGTCGTCCAGGTCGTCCCGGCCGAACTGCGCGAGATCCCGGTCTTCGCCGGCGTCGAGGACGACGAGATCCTGCGCTCCATCGCCGACCGGTTCCAGCAGCAGGAGTACGAACCTGGCCAGGTCCTGGTCGAGTTCGGCTCAGTCGCCGACCACCTCTGCCTGATCGCGCACGGCAAGGTCGACAAGATCGGCGTCGGCTCGTACGGCGACCCGGTCAGCCTCGGCGTCCTCGCCGACGGGGAGAAGTTCGGCGAGCAGGTCCTCGTCGAGGACCAGGCCATCTGGAACTACACGGCCAAGGCGATGACCGCGGTCACGCTGCTCGTCCTGCCCCGCAGCGCGTTCACGGAGCTGACGGCCCGCAGCGAGTCACTGCGGTCGCACGTCGAGCAGTTCCAGGCCAAGTCGCGCCGGCCGCAGAACAAGCACGGCGAGGCGGAGATCGCGGTGGCGGCGGGCCACACCGGCGAGCCGGTCCTCAACGGCACGTACGTCGACTACGAACTCACCCCGCGTGAGTACGAGCTGAGCGTCGCCCAGACCGTCCTGCGCGTCCACACCCGGGTCGCAGACCTCTACAACGAGCCGATCAACCAGATGGAGCAGCAGCTGCGGCTCACCATCGAGGCACTGCGCGAACGCCAGGAGTACGAGCTCGTCAACAACCCCGAGTTCGGTCTGTTGCACAACGCCGACCTGCGCCAGCGCATCCACACCCGCAGCGGCCCGCCCACCCCCGACGACTTCGACGAGCTGCTCAGCATGCGTCGGGGCACCCGCTTCTTCCTGGCCCACCCCAAGGCGATCGCCGCGTTCGGCCGGGAATGCACCAAACGGGGCATCTACCCGCCACCGGTCGAGAAGGACGGTCACACCGTCCCCTCGTGGCGCGGCGTGCCGATCCTGCCGTGCGGCAAGATCCCGGTGAACGCCAACCACACCACGTCGATCATGGCCATGCGGATCGGCGAGGACAACCAGGGCGTCGTCGGCCTGCACCAGACCGGGCTGCCCGACGAGTACCAGCCCGGCCTCAACGTACGGTTCATGGGCATCACCGAGCAGGCGCTCATGTCGTACCTCGTCAGTGCCTACTACTCGGCCGCGGTGATGGTCCCGGACGCGCTCGGCATCCTCGACCATGTCGAGCTGTCCCACTAGCGGGCCCTCGTGAGCCTTTCGCACACGATCATCGCGGATCTGCGCGGTGCCCCACCTGGCGACCTGGGGCGTCTGCTTCCCACCGGTCTGGGTACGTCAGCCGCGCGCGCGTTCCTGAAACCGTTCCACGCCGCCGACGACGAGCTGTTCTGCCCCGGGGCACTGCGCGAGGACGTCGCCCTCGGGGATTTCGTCAACGAGCAGGTCGTCGCGTGGGCGGACCAGGTCGGCATCTACTCCGGACGCCTGGAGAAGCTGCGCGCCTGCGGCTTCGGGCGGTTCATGATGCTCGCCCACCCCGGGGCCCTCGACGCCGACCGCCTGGTCGCCGCCGCCAAGTGCCTCGTCGCCGAATGGGCGGCCGACGACTACTACGTCGACGAGGTGGAACTCGGCGCCGACCCGATGCAGGTCGGCTCGCGGCTGGCGAACCTGCACGCCGTCACCGACCCCGCGCAGCTGCCCCGGCGCTACGCCGCCGACATGGACGACCACCACCGGCTCCAGCCGATCTCGGTGGCGTTCCGCACCGCGATGGAACACCTTTCCCGGTACGCGTCGATCACGCAGATGGGCCGCTTCCAGCACCAGATGGCGACGCTGTTCCTCGCCTGGACCCAGGAAGCGGACTGGCACGCCAACCGCCGCACCCCACCGGTCTGGGAATACCTCGTGCAACGGCACCTCAACAACTACCTCCCGCCGATGATCCTCGTCGACGTCCTGGCCGGTTACGAGGTCCCGGCGCAGGAGTTCTACCAGCCCCTGGTCCGCCAGGCGTTCACCACCGCGGGCAACGCCGCAGTCCTGATCAACGACCTGTACTCGGGCGCCCAGGAATCCGAGAACGACTTCAACCTGCCCACCGTCCTCGTCGCCAACGAGGGCCTGACCCGCCACGAAGCCGTCCTGCGCACCGTCGAGATCCACAACGAACTCATGCACACGTTCGTCGGCCTCGCCACCCAGCTCAGCGCGACCGGCAGCCCGATGCTCCGGCGCTTCCTCGCGGACACCTGGGCCTGGCTCGGCGGCAGCCGCCAATGGCACGCCACCTCCGGCCGTTACCACTCGGCACCGTCGTCACCCACGTCACCGTCGTCACCCACGTCACCTTCGTCATCCACGTCACCTTCGTCAGCAAGGAGCTGATCATGACCACCACGTTCGAGACGCCCGTCCTGCGTACGCACTTCGAGAAGTCCGTCGCCGCCTACTGGAACACCAACCAGGAAGACCCGGTCAACCTGCGCCTCGGCGAGGTCGACGGCCTGTTCCACCACCACTACGGCGTCGGCGGCTACGACCCGTCCGTCCTCGAAGGCCCCGCCGAGACCCGCGACCAGCGAATCATCAACGAACTCCACCGCCTCGAAAGCGCCCAGGCCGACCTCCTCCTCGACCACCTGGGCCCCCTCGGCCCCGACGACAAGGTCCTCGACGGCGGCTCAGGCCGGGGCGGCACCAGCATCATGGCCAACCGCCGCTTCGGCTGCGAGGCCGACGGCGTCTCCATCTCCGAATACCAGGTAGGTTTCGCCAACGACCAGGCCGCCCGCCGCGGCGTCTCCGACAAGGTCCGCTTCCACTTCCGCAACATGCTGCAAACAGAATTGCCCACGGCCTCCCGCCAGGCAATCTGGACGAACGAGACGACAATGTACGTCGACCTCGGCGACCTCTACCGTGAATTCGCCCGCGTCCTCGACTTCGGCGGCCGCTACGTCTGCATCACCGGCTGCGCCAACGACGTCACCGGCCTCCGCTCCAAAGCGGTCAGCAAAATCAACGAGCACTACACCTGCGACATCCACCCCCGCAGCGCATACTTCAAGGCCCTCGCTGAAAACGGCCTCGTCCCGATCAACGTCGTGGACCTCACCGCCGCCACCATCCCGTACTGGCAACTCCGCGCCAAGTCCTCAGTAGCCACCGGCATCGAAGAGGCCTTCCTCACCGCCTACCAGGAAGGCAGCTTCCACTACCTCCTCATCGCCGCCGACCGGGCCTGACCCGCCCCTGAGAGCGTGGCCGGCCCGGACCGGCCGGCCACGCTCATCCTTCGGATCGGTTGCGGCTGATCAGGCCTATGGCTGAGTGCCGGAGCCAGGGGTGCCCGAGGGCGATAGCGCGCCCTGGCAGATGTCGGCCTGACCGCACCCGGGCTGCGTGGCTCGATATTGCGTCGAGGTCCCTTTTGCCGCAGCTTCCTACGGCATTTCCTGTCAATTTCGGGTAGTTATTTCCCGGCCCGGAAGTTGTCGTATGACGTGTGGCTGAATGTTGCGGCGGAGTCTCTTTCTCGGCAGCTTCGTGCGGCCGATCCTGTCAAGCGCGCGGCAGTTATTGTCCAGCCCGTATGTTGTTTGACGGCGTGTGGCTCGATGTTGCGTCGGGCTCTCCTTTCCCGCAACTTTGTGCGGCGCGCCCCGTCAAACGCGAGGCAATCGTTCTTCAGCGCACGACACCCATCGGCTCCCCCATTCGACGTCCGCATGGGAAGCCTGTCGCCTAGCCTCCTAGGATGCCGCAGCGATGGTGATGGCGGGATCGTGATGGGGCGATCGGGAGGGGGCGATCGTGACGCAAGTGATCGTGGCGCGGCGGCTGCGGCGGTTGCGGCGGCCCGGCGGCCCGGCGGCGCAAGGCTTCGTGGGCTTCGTGGGCTTCGGTGGGCTTCGTGGGCTTCGTGGGCTTCGTGGCAGATTCTCGGGAAGAAGATTCACTCAGCAGTAATTCAGCGGCGGGCTCAGCGAGCTCGGCTCTGCGGCGGGTACCTCACCTCTGCGAAAAGCCCGTGGCAGCGCGGCCTTGGGGATCGCGGTCAGCGCGGGCTCGCAGGCAGCCCCTGAGCAGCTGAATTCCAGCCGCGACAGCCCGATCCCCACGAGCCGCCAGGACCTTTGACCTCCCGGCCCCAACGAACCCCAGCGTGACCTCCGAGCCGCACGAAGGTCTGGCCTCGTGAAGGTCTGGCCTCATGGAGATCTGGCCTCATGGAGATCTGGCCGGGAGTCTCAGGGCGGCCGGGAGCGTCGTGGTCCGAGGTTCGCGAGCGGGGAGGTCTGGCCGGGGTCTCGTGTGGCCAGGAGCGTCATGGTCTGGGGTTTGTGGCGGGTGAGGGGCCGGGTGGGCGGGAATTGGGGGTGGTGAGGGATTGGAGGGTGGTGAGGACGGTTTGGGTGGCGGGGGGTGGGGTGGGGGTGCCTCGGGTGGCGGCGTAGACGTGGCGGGTGAGGGGGGTGTGGAGGGGGCGGGGGGTTACCTGGTAGCGGTGGTCGATGGCCAGGGAGGGGAGGAGGGAGATGGAGAGGCCGGCTTCGACGTGGGCGAGGAGGAGTTCGTAGCTGGAGAAGCGGCCGGTGATGATGGGTTCGAAGCCGGCTCGGCGGCAGGTGCTGGTGACAAGGTTGGACAGGTAGGTGCCGGGCATGTCGATGGACCAGGCGGCGTCGGCGAGGTCGGCGATGTTGATGGGGGACAGGTCCGGGGCGGGGGAGGGCACGACCAGGACTACGTCGTCTGCGAGGAGCGGGTAGGTGTTCAGCGTCGGGTCCAGGGCGGTGGAGCCGTCGATGAAGTCCGCGGTGACGATGATGTCGTACTCGCCTCGGCGGAGGGCCTGGTGGGCGGCCATCGGGTCCAGTTCCGCGACGGTCAGGGTGATTGCCGGGTGGGTTTCGGCCAGGCGTTTGGCCAGGGGGATGGACAGGGCGCGGATGGCGCTGGAGAACGCTGCCATGCGTACGTGGCCGGCTGGTTCTCCGGTGGGGCTCTGGAGCTCCTGTTTGGCGGCGCGGAGCTGGTCGAGGATGATCCGGGCGTGGCGGGCGAGGGTGTGGCCGGCGGGGGTCAGGGCTACGCGGCGGCCGGTGCGGTGCAGGAGTTCGGCGCCGGCCTCGGTTTCGAGGACGGCCAGTTGGGCGGAGACCGCGGAGGGGCTCAGGTGCAGGGCTGCGGCGACGGCTCGTACGGTGCCCAGGCCGTCCAGGAGGCTGAGCATCTCCAGGCGGGTCGGGTTCAACGGAGTGGCTCCTTGTGCGGAATTTATGCACAGCGTAGCCGGATATCCATGCTTTAACGCACAGCAGCGGGTGCCTATCGTGAGGGCATGACGCAAAGCTTCTGGTCGGACGCGGAACGGCATCTTGTTCGGTACGGGGGGCCGTTCACGCCCGAGATCATCGAGCGGGCGGCGGGGAGCTTCGTCTACACCGCGGACGACCGGAAGATCCTCGACTTCACGTCGGGGCAGATGAGCGCGATCCTCGGGCACAGCCATCCGGCGGTGGTGCGGACGGTGCAGGAGCAGATCGCGAGCCTCGACCATCTGTTCAGCGGGATGTTGTCGCGGCCCGTTGTCGAGCTCGCGCGCCGGCTCGCCGAGTCGTTGCCGGAGCCGTTGACCAAGGCGATGCTGCTCACGACGGGTGCCGAGTCTAACGAGGCGGCGATCCGGATGGCCAAGCTCGTGACCGGCAAGCACGAGATCGTGGCCTTCGCGCGGTCGTGGCACGGCATGACGCAGGCGGCGGCCGCCGCGACCTACAGTGCCGGGCATCAGGGGTACGGCCCCGCGTCCCCGGGCAACTTCGCGATCCCGGCGCCGGACTCGTACCGTCCCGACTTTGTGACTTCCGATGGGGAGTTCGACTGGCGGCGGCAGCTGGACTTCGGGTTCTCCCTGGTGGACGCCCAGTCGACCGGGAGCCTCGCGGCCTGCATCGTCGAGCCGATCCTCAGCTCCGGTGGCATCCTCGAGCCGCCGCCGGGTTACCTCGCCGCCCTGGCGCAGAAGTGCCGCGAGCGGGGGATGCTGCTCATCGTCGACGAGGCGCAGACCGGGTTGTGCCGCACGGGGACGTGGTACGCGTTCGAGCGCGACGGCATCGTCCCCGACATGCTGACGCTGTCCAAGACGCTGGGCGCGGGCCTGCCCCTGGCTGCCGTCATCACCACCGACGAGATCGAGCAGCGCGCCCACGACCGCGGCTACCTGTTCTACACCACGCACGTCTCGGACCCGCTGGTCGCGGCCGTCGGCAACACCGTGCTCGATGTGCTTCAGGAACAGCAGATGGAGGTACGCGCTCAGCAGCTGGGCGCGTACCTGAGGGCTGGTCTGCTGGCTATCCAGGACCGGCACGACGTGGTCGGGGACGTCCGGGGTCGTGGCCTGATGCAGGGCATCGAGCTGGTCGTGGATCGCAAGACCAAGGAGGGCTCCGACGCGCTCGGCGCCGGCGTCACCCGGCGCTGTCTCGAGCTCGGCCTGCACGTCAACGTCGTCCAGCTGCCCGGAATGGGTGGAATATTTAGAATTGCGCCGCCGCTGACCGCGACCGTGGAGGAGCTGGCACTCGGCCTCGAGATGCTCGACCAGGCGATCGGGGACGTCGTGGCCGGGTAATGCGCAAAGGGGGTCGAAACGCGAGCGTGCACGCGCTTGCAAGGATCAGGTCATGTTGTCGTCCACCGCAGAGCCGCCCGACGCTCCCCGATCATGGCGCAGCCGGCGGCTGCGGCTGGCCGGGGTCGCCGTCTCGGTGCTCGTGCTGGCCGCGATCGGGCTGCGCGGCCGGCTGCCCGACCCGCACGAGTTCCTCGTCGCGCTGACCGGTGCCCACTGGGGCTGGGTGGCAGCCGCCGTCGTCCTCCAGATCGCCTCGATCGGGGCCTTCGCCTGCCAGCACCAGTACCTGCTCAACGCGCTCGGCGTCCGGATCCGCCGCCGCCGGGTCATGGCCATCACCGTCGCCGGGACCGCGATTTCGATCTCCGTCCCCGCCGGTGCCGCGGTCTCGGCCGGATATTCGATCCGCGAGTACGAGCGTGCCGGCGCCCCCCGCGAGATCGGCGCGGTCAGCGCGATCGTGAACGGCCTCGCATCCATCGGCGGCCTGGCACTCATCTACGTCGCCGGCGGCGCCGTCGTCCTGATGTACAGCTCGACGACATCGCTGACCTGGCGCCCGCTGGTCATCGTCGGCGTGCTGGCCGCCCTGACGTTCGCCGCGGTCGCCCTGGGCCGCCGCCTCGCCGAGGCACCCCCTGCGCCCTCGCCTTCTGCTTCGCCGGAGTCGGTGAAACAGCGCGGCCGGGTCGCGCTGTACGTGCACGGCCTGCTCGTCGCGGCCCGCGAGGCGTGGCGGGCAGGCGCGGGCCTCCGGATCCGGGACTGGTGCGCGGTGGTCGGGTACGCCGCCCTCAACTGGCTCACGGACCTGCTCTGCCTCGTCGCCTGCACCCGCGCCCTGGGCCTGGACGTCAACCTCATCACCCTCGCGGGCATCTACCTCGGCGTCCAGATCGTCCGCCAGGTCCCCCTCTCCCCGGGCGGCATCGGCGTCATCGAAACAGCCCTGGTCGCCGGTCTCACCACCGCCGGCGCCACCGCCATCATCGCCTCCGCCGCGGTACTGATCTACCGCCTGCTCTCCTGCTGGATCCTGCTCCCGGCCGGCGGCGCCGCGGCCCTGTTCCTGCGCCGCGCCGGCACCCGGCAACCGGTTCCCATCGGCACCCGATAACGCCGCACCCCAGTGAGACGCCCGAGGAATCGGCATCCGACAACGTCGCACCCTCTGGTAGGCGCCCCGGGAAGCGAACGTGCCGGGTCCGGGCGGCGGTGGCCCCGGGGAAGCGGGCGTGCCGGGTCCGGGCGGCGGTGGCCCGCGGGAGGCGGGTGTGCCGGTGGTGGCCGGGGGAGGCGGGTGCGGCCGCGATAGGCCAAATAGTGGGTTTTACCAGCGGGAATGCGAGCCGATCGGAGGGCCGGGGGTCGCCCGGACGGACGGTGGGCCGGAGCGGGGCGGCGTGCGAGATTGGCGCGCATGCCGGACGAGAGCCCGATCGAGAATGCCCTGCTCGCCTATGCGGCCGGCCACGAGGACGGTGCCGTGCGGCGGCCCGATCCGCGGCAGGCCGGTGATGCCGAGACCGGGCCGGACTACCGCGTCGGGGTGGCTGACGGCAGCCTGATCGCGTTCCAGGCCGAGCTCGTCGACCAGGTTCGCCGTCTCCTCGGCGACCCCACCCGGGACAACCGGTAGCCCTCCCGGCCGCGACGGGAAGGTCGCGACCCGGGCAGTGGAAGGCGGGGGTGGAAAGGCCGGGGCGGGAAGGCCGGGGCGGGAAGGCCGGGGCGGGAAGGCCGGGGCGGGAAGGCCAGGACGACACGAGCGTGACCACCGCGGGCGTGAACGTGTTGTGACAGCCCGGGCTGACGCGGTGGGCGGTTGTCAGGCGCCGGCGGCGCCGTCGACCGGGAGGATGGCGCCGCTGACGGCGGAGGCCCGGTCGCTGAGCAGCCAGAGGGCGGCTTCGGCGACCTCGTCGGGGGTGGCCATGCGGCCCATGGGGCTGGTGGCGTTGATCTGATCGATGATGCCGGGGGTCATGGCCTCCCAGGCGTCGATCATCTCGGTGGCGGTGCCGCCGGGGGTGAGACCGTTGACCCGGATGTGGTCGGGTGCCCAGGTGACCGCGGCGGTTTCGGTGATGCTGTTCAGGGCTCGCTTCATCGCGCCGTAGGCGGGCAGGGCCGGGTTCGCGCGCCGGCTGCCGATGCTGGACGTATTGACGATCGCGCCGCCACCGCCACGGCGCATGATGGCGGCTTCGTGGACCATGGCGGTCCAGTGGCCGCGGAAGTTGACGGCGAATTGGGTGTCGATGTCCTCGTCGCTGGTCTCGTCGAGGGGGCCCGGCGTGCTGGATCGCGGCGCCGTTGTTGAACGCGCCGTCGAGGCGGCCGTGCAGGTCGGCGACGTGGTCGATCGCCGCTCGGATGCTGTCGCTGTCGGCGAGGTCGCAGGCGACGGCGTCGGCGATGCCGCCGGCGGCCCTGATGCCGGTGACGATGCGGTCGAGGGCGTCGACGGTGCGAGCAGCGAGAACAACGCTCGCTCCCTCACGGGCGAACAGGCGGGCCGCTGCCGCGCCGATGCCGCGGCTCGCGCCGGTGATGAGGACGACCTTGCCGGAGAGCAGGCCCTTGGTGGTGGTTTTGCTGTCGGTCATGGGGACCAGCGTCATCGGCTGCGGGGAGCGGATACAGGCACAATCGGTACCAGGCTGCCGCGGGTGGTGCCGCGCATACTGGGGCCGTGGACAAGCACGAGCTGGGGTTGTTTCTGCGGAACCGTCGCGCGCGGCTGATGCCGCAGGACGTGGGGCTGCCGTCCGGGCCGCGGCGCCGGACCCCGGGGCTGCGCCGCGAGGAGGTCGCGGTCCTGGCGCACATCTCGACCGAGTATTACGTGCGGCTCGAGCAGGGCCGGGCGCCGCGGCCGTCGGGGGAGGTGCTCGCCGGGATCGCGCGGGCGCTGCAGCTCACCGACGCGGAGACCGGGCACCTGCATGTGCTGGCGGGGACGCTCCGGTCGGGGCCCGCCCGGCACCGGCGGGACGTGCGGCCGAGCATTCTCGCGTTGCTGGACCGGTTGCCGGGGACCGCCGGGTTCGTGGTGTCGGCGGCGTTCGAGGTGCTCGCGTGGAACGATCTCGCCTCGGCGCTCATGGAGGACTTCGCCGCGCTCGATCCGGCCGGCCGCAACCTTGCCCGTCGGGCATTTCTCGGGCCGAGATCCGGCAGCAGCCTGTACGGGGCCTCGCGGTCACCCGAGTTCCGTCAGCACGTCGCCGTGAATCTGCGGGCCTCGCTGGCCCGTTACCCGGACGACCCGGAGATCACGGGGCTCATCGAGGATCTCCGCGCGGGCAGCGCCGACTTCGCCCGGCTGTGGGAGCGGCGTGACGTGCAGGTGGCGCCGATGCTCACGAAGACGTTCCAGCATCCCGAGGTCGGCCCGGTCACGGTGGACTGCGATTCGCTCACGCTGACCGACCGCGACCAGAATCTCGTGCTCTACACCGCGCCGAAGGGTTCCCGCGACGCCGATGCCCTGGCACTTCTGCATGTGCTGGGCCCCGGTGTGCATCAGCAGAGCGCGTCACGCTGAGATCTCGTACCGCCCCCCTGCCCGTGCGGTGAACGTGCACGACCCGCCGGCGTGCGCAGGGTGACGGAGGCCGTTCACCTCGTGTGGTGCCGCGAACAGGGTGCTGCGGACGGTGACCGCACCGGGGTGACCCGCCGTGATGGCGATCGCCCGGGCCTGCCCGCCGGACCAGGTGATGCCGACGGTCAGGTCGCCGCGGGCGCGCAGCCCGGTGACCCGGCCCTGCGGCCAGGCGGACGGCAACGCGGGCAGCACGTCGACGGAGCCGGTGTGGCTCTGGAGCAGCATCTCGGTGATGCCGGCGGTGGCGCCGAAGTTGCCGTCGATCTGGAAGGGCGGGTGGGTGTCCCAGAGGTTGCGCAGGGTGCTGGTGCGCAGCTGCTCGCTGAGCATGAGGTGGGCGTGGTCGCCGTCGAACAGCCGGGCCCAGAAGTTGATCTTCCAGGCCTTGCTCCAGCCGGTCCCGCCGTCGCCACGCGCCCGCAGCGACGTCTCCGCGGCCGCGGCCAGGCCGGGGGTGCCGGCCGGGGTGATCTGGCGGCCCGGGTGCAGCCCGAACAGGTGGGACACGTGCCGGTGGTCGTCGGCGGGGTCGTCCCAGTCGCCCTTCCACTCCTGTAGCTGACCCCATGACCCGACCCGGGTGCCCGGGTCGAGGCGGCGCAGCGCGGCCTTCACCTGGCCGCTGAGTTGCCGGTCGCCGAGCAGGTCCGCGGCCTCGAGGGTACTGGTGAGAAGGTCGCGGACGATCTGCTGCGACATCGACGCCCCGGCGGAGAAATCCCCGTGCTCGGGTGAATAGCTGGGGGACACCACCAGCGTGGAATCGCGCGGATCGACGTGCAGTTCGTCGAGCCAGAACCGGGTGACCTCGCGCATCACCGGAAAGGCGCGCTCGCGGAGAAAAGACTCGTCCAGGGTGAACCGGTAATGGTCGTAGAGATGCCACGCGAGCCACGCCGCGGCCTCCGGGAACCAGAACGCGGTGGGCCAGTCGTGGACCCCGGTGAATCCGAACGGATTGGTCTCGTTGTGCACGACCCAGCCGCTCGCACCGAACATCTCCCGGGCGGTGACGCGGCCCGGGCGGCGCAGCGCGTCGATGAACTCCACCAGGGGTGCGACGGTCTCGACAAGGTTCGCAGGCCCGGCGGGCCAGTAGTTCATCTGCAGGTTGATGTTGACGTGGTAATCAGCGGACCACGGCGCCGACGGGTACGGATTCCAGATGCCCTGCAGATTGGCGGGCAACGGCGACCCGGTCCGGGAGGAGGCGATCAGCAGGTACCGGCCGTACTGGAAGAAGAGCCCTTCCAATGCGTCACCCGGCTGATATTGCGCGAGTGCGACATCCGTCGGCACCTGCGGCAGGGCCCGCCCCAGGTCCAGCCGCACCCGGCCGAAAAGCGACCCATGGTCCCGCACGTGCGTTTCCAGCAATGGTGGGTACGCCCGCAGCGCCGCCCGATCAACGATCGCGGTCACTTTTCCATGCGGATCCGTGCCCCGGTAATCCGGATAGCGGTCGGCGTAATCGGTCCCGGCGGCGAGCACGATCGTCGCCGCCGAAGCCCCGCTCACCGTGACCGAGCCGTCGGCGTTGTCCGTCCGCCGGCCGCCCGTGGTGACGATCCGCAGCTGCACCTCGTAACGCAGCGCGTTGTCGTCGAGCGCCACGGCAACCGTGATCCGCCCGTCCGCAGCGGTTGTCCGCGCCGTCCGCCCTTCCGGGACGCCGAACGCCGCGGTGAACGAGACACTCCCGCCGCTGAGCCGCACGACAACAACCCGGTCCGGGTGGCTGACGAAGTACTCCCGCGTGTGCCGCACCCCGTCCGCGGTGTACTGCACGCGAGCCACCGCCCGCTCGAGGTCGAGCTCGCGGCGATACGAGCCGGCGGTCGCGGTCTCCGCGGTGGTCAGGGTGAGCGTGCCCAGGGCCTGATAGCTGCCGTACGCGTTCCGCGCCTGACCGAGCTCCGCGGCAACCTCCTCCGGCGACACCCGTACCCGCTCGTCGATCGCCTGCTGTACCCGAGCCACAGCACCAGGTCTGGGCGTACGCCAATTGCCGAAGTCATAGCCGGCCGAACCGGGCCCGCCGGTCCACAGCGTCTTCTCGTTGATCAGGATCTCGTCGCTCGCGACACCGCCGAGGATCGAGGCGCCGAGAATCCCGTTGCCGATCGGCAACGCCTGGCTCTCCCACTCCGTGCCCGGCGCGTCGTACCAGAGCGCGAGCTCCCCGGGCTTGTCCAGCGGGGACGGGCTGATCAGTGGCTCCGAGCCGAGCGGCACCTTCGCGGCGACGACGGCGGCCCCGGTCCCCGCGAGCACAGTCCTGCGGTCCATGCGTACCACCTTCTAGATCTTCCAGTCCTGGACGTCGATCTGGCTGCCGCCGTACCGGGGGGCGAAGATGCTCAGTACGCCGAGAGTGCGCAGCCGTTCGTGGTCGATCAGGGGATCGGAATAGTAGATCGGGCTCGACGTGTAGCGGATGGTCCAGTCGCTCCACCCGGACGCCTTCGACGCCGTCTCGATGTGCAGTTTCTTCGTCGACGAGTCCCCGCTCGCGACGTAGAGGTTGTCGTTCGCGTCGACGGCGATGTCCCCGCGCGCCGAGCGTTCCAGGAACGGCGTGTAGTCCTGGTGCCATGCCTTGGACGCCTTGTCGCGCCAGTAGTGCACGAGCACGGCGCTCTCGCGGGCCGCGGTGAAGTCCGTGTTGCTCGCGGCGGCGGCCGGCAGGTGCGAGGCGAGCACGTGCACGATGCCCGCCTTGTCGACGACCTGCGACTCCTGGTTCATCAGGCCCCGGTTCTGAGCGACGCTCCACGTCCGCAGCCCGGCGTTGTCGGAGACCAGGGGAGTGGTCCCGGTGGCCGCCACGACCGAGCCGTCGTTGTTGCGCCAGGTGCGGCCCTTGTCCTTGCTGTACGCGTAGTAGAGGTCATGGTTCGTGCTCGCGTCGGACGTCTCCCGCACGGTCCACGTGGCGTGGAGCAGGCTCGTGGAGTCGTACTCGATGCCGAACAGGTACGCGTTGTTGCCCGCCGTGGTGCCGTCGATGAACTTTCCGACGTAGGTCCACGTGCTCCCCGCGTACTCATAGAGAACTTCGTCTCCTGAGCCGCTGAGACCGGTGCGGATGGCGAGCTGGAGGGTGCCGTCCGGGACGCTGATGAACTGGGGGTAGGTGACCTGGTTCAGCGTCGAGCCGGCCAGGGTGCTGGTGACCGCGCCGAAACTCGACGCGGACCACGCCGCGGTGCCCGGCGACGTCGTCAGGCCTGCCACCGACCGGCGGTAGCGCAGCACGCTGGAGTGCATGTCGAACGCGAGGTGCAGGCTGCCGTCACGTGCGCTGATCCCGATGCTGATCGTGTTGTGCGAGTCGGTCGACGTGGTCACGTAGTCGGTCAGCCGCAGGTTCTGCCACGCGCCTGACGGCAACTGGCGCCGGGCGACGTTGACATAACCGTCCTGGTCCCAGTACGCCGAGTACTGCCAGCCGTTCGCCGTGACGATCCCGTCCTGCTGGAACGACTCCCCGTTCATGTACCCGGTGTAGGTGAGCGCCGTGCGCCCGTTCGTGGTCAGCGTCGTCGTGGAGATCGGTGTGACGGCCGGTGCCGCGGCCAGCATGATCGCCATCAGAAGATGCAGCATCAGAGACCCCAGCCCCAGCGCAGCTGCGCCACGCCGGACGCGTTGTTGACGGCCAGGCCGGTGCCGCTCTGCCGGGTGATCGAGTACGTGTCACCCGAGCGCAGCCCCGGCCAGTAGACGACCCCCATCTGTTTGGCGCGGGTCAGGTCGGTGAGGGCGGCGAAGTACGACGTGAACACGTTGCCGTCCTGGGTGGCGCCGTTCGTGTACGTCAGCCCCGTGGTCATCGGTGCGCCGGCCTCGTCGATCACCGTGCGGGACGCGTACGAGCCGATCCTGGGGGTGAGATCAGCCGTCCACTGAGCCCGCGTGGTGTAGGTGTTCCAGAAGCCGTAGAAGTGCAGCGACAGCAGGGTGCCGCTGAGCGCGCTCGCCGCGCCGACCCCGGTGACGTTGTCGTTGTAGCCCGTGCCGCTGATCAGGACCCGCCCGCGGGGGATGGTGCTGTGCCGGGCCAGCCACGTCGAGCACAGCGACACCCACGCGGACAGCGTGTATCCGAACGGCTCGTTCATCGGCTCGAAGTAGACGTTCGCGTTGCCCGCGTAGTCGCTGGTCACCGTGTCCCACATGGTGTTCCACCCCGCCGTGTCGTCGACGTAGCCGTCCTTGGTGGCCTCCCAGTAGCCCAGGATCACCTTCATCCCGTGCGCCAACGCCGAGTCGACAGCCCCCTTGTACGCCGCCCACCAGCTCGAGTTGACGCTCTGCGGGTTGATCGGCAGCCGCAGCGTGTTCGCGCCGAGCTGCGCCTGGAACCCGGCGACGATCCCGTCGGCCTTGCTGCGCACCGTCGCGTAGCTGTCGGACGCGGTCAGCCCGGTCGGGATGACCCAGCCGTCCACGTAGTTGTCCCGGGCATCGGCCCAGTTCACCCCGCGGAAGCCGTTCGTCGCGGCCTGCGCCGGGGCGGGCGTGACGACGGTCAGGGCGGCGACGGTGAGCAGGGTGGTGAGGGCGGCGCGGAGCTTCATCCGAACTCCAGATGTTTGCGTTAACATGGACATCGAAGTTCCTGAATAATTGCCCCCGCGTTACCGGCGTGTCAAGGACGCGTGCCGACCGCAAATTTCCTGCACATCCGAATGCATTGACTGGTGCCTATGGCCATGTGAGCGTGACCGGGTAAGCGCTTACCCCGCAGAGCTTCCGGAGTTCGCCATGCCCTTCCTCGCGGCCCTCCTCGCCGTCACCACAGCCCTGGCCCCCATCACCCCGGCCTCCCATGACCGCGACACGCTGCCCTCGAATGATGGCTGGGCTGCGGCCGGAGCCGGGACCACGGGCGGCTCGGCGGCCGACGACGCGCACGTGTTCGTCGTACGCACCCGGGCCGAGCTCCTCGCCGCCCTCGACAACGGCAGCGCTGTCCCGAAGATCGTGAAGGTCGCCGCCCGCATCGACCTGACCGCCGGGACTACCTGCGCGGACTACGCGGCCCCCGGCTACGACCTCGACGCCTTCCTCGCCGCGTACGACCCCGCCGTCTGGGGCAGAACGACCAAACCCACGGGCCCTCTCGAGGACGCGCGCGTGGCCTCCACCCGGCTGCAGGGCGCGCAGATCCGCATCCCCGTCGGCAGCAACACCACCCTGATCGGCGTCAACGGCGCCCGGATCGAGCACGGCAGCGTCACCCTCACCGGCGTCAGCAATGTGATCGTGCGCAACCTCGAGATCACCGACGCCGCGGACTGCTTCCCGGCCTGGGACCCCACCGACGGCGCGACCGGCAACTGGAATTCCCTCTACGACCTGGTCTCGCTCAGCGCGGCCACCAACGTGTGGATCGATCACAACACGTTCAGCGACGGCAACAACCACGACGCGGACCAGCCGCTCTACTTCGGCCGCCCGTACCAGGTGCACGACGGCGCCAGCGACATCATCCGCGGCTCCGACCTGGTCACCGTCTCGTGGAACAACTACTACGACCACGACAAGACGATGCTGATCGGCTCGACCGACACCCCGGGCGTGGACGTCGGCAAGCTGCGGGTCACGGTGCACCACAACCGGTTCGCCAACGTGCTGCAGCGGGCTCCGCGCGTACGGTTCGGGCAGGTCGACGTCTACGACAACAGCTACATCGCGACCGACGAGGACTACTCGTACTCACTGGGTGTCGGGGTCGAATCGTCGATCTACGCCGAGAACAACGTCTTCCAGCTCAGCTTTGACGTCGCCCCGGCCGACATTCTCAAAGATTGGAAGGGTACGCGGATCAGCGCACTCGGCACCCTCGTCCGCTTCGGCAGCCACCCGGCCCAGCCGGTGGACCTCGTCGCCGCGCACAACGCCGCCTACGACCCCGACTTCACCCCCGACGCCGGCTGGACCCCCGTCCTGCGCACCGGCGTCGACCCGGCCGCCCTGGTGCCACTTCTTGTCGCCGTGGGCGCCGGCCACGGGAAACTCTGACTGGGACCGGCTTTCCTGGGCAGGGCTGTGCCTGGTTGAGCGTCCCGCACGGGGGTCGTGGGCGCTGTGATGGAGGAGTCGCTTTTCCTCCAACCCTTTGAGGTACGCCATGAGCACGTTCCGTTCTGCCCAGGTGACCGAGCCCGGCGGCCCGTTCCGCATCGTCGAGCAGGAGTTGCCCGGACCGGGCCACGGTCAGGTCCGGGTGGCCGTCGAAGCCTGCGGCGTCTGCCGTTCCGACGCGGCCTTCATCGGCGCCGCGTTCCCGAACGTGCCGTTCCCCCTGGTCACCGGGCACGAGATCGCCGGACGCATCGACGCCGTCGGCGACGGCGTCGACCACTGGTCCCCGGGGCAGCGTGTCGCGGTCGGCTGGTTCGGCGGCAACTGCGGCGTCTGCCCCGCCTGCCGCGAGGGCGACTTCATCCACTGCGCGAGTGTCCAGGTCCCCGGCTGGGCCTACCCGGGCGGCTACGCCGAAGCCGTGGTCGTCCCGGCCACCGCGCTCGCCCGGATCCCGGACGCGCTGACCGCCGTCGAAGCCGCCCCGATGGGCTGCGCGGGGGTCGCGACGTTCAACGCACTGCGCCGCAGCCCGGCCGGCCCCGGCGACCTCGTCGCGGTCCTCGGCCTCGGCGGGCTCGGCCACCTCGGCGTGCAGTTCGCGGCCAAACTCGGCTTCGAGACCGTGGCGATCGCTCGCGGCGACGAGAAGGCCGCCACCGCTCTTGAACTGGGCGCACATCACTACATCGACAGCACCGCCGGCGACGTGGCGAAGCGGCTCCAGGACCTCGGCGGGGCCAAGGTCGTGCTCGCCACGGCGGGCAGCTCCGAAGCCATGAGCGCCACGATCGACGGCCTGCGGCACAACGGCCAGCTCGTCGTGGTGGGTGCCGACCCGGCCCCGATCCAGGTCAGCCCGTTCCAGCTCATCTCGACCAGCCGATCCGTGCACGGCCACCCGTCCGGGACCGCCCGCGACGTCGAGGAGACGTTGAACTTCGCCGCGCTGACGGGCGTACGTGCCATCACCGAGACCCGTCCCCTGGCCGAGGTGGCAGCGGCCTACGACCGGATGCTCTCCGGCGAGGCCCGCTACCGCATGGTCCTGACCCCGGGATCCTGACGGCGGTGGGTCCTCGGGCATCACGGGCTTGACCTGGGGCCTGTCATCCTTTCGGTTGGTGCCTGAGGACCCATCGGCTAGGGTTAGCGCAAATGTTTGCCATAGGGCATACATTTTCGGTGCCGCCCCGGCCGCGGGGCGGCGGATCCTAGGAGTCGCCATGACGACCGTCACCACCACCGAGGTCGCCAGCGAGCTCACCGCCG
Source organism: Winogradskya humida (assembly GCF_016862215.1). Taxonomy (GTDB): domain Bacteria; phylum Actinomycetota; class Actinomycetes; order Mycobacteriales; family Micromonosporaceae; genus Actinoplanes; species Actinoplanes humidus. Next base: position 100,970 of record NZ_BOMN01000112.1, on the reverse strand, counting down.
CCCTCGCCGCGATGAGCCCCGACGACCCCGCGCGGGAAAACCTGCGGGACCGGTGCATCGAGGCGTGGCTGCCGATGGCGCGGCACCTGGCCCGCCGTTACGCCAACCGCGGCGAGCCCCTCGACGACCTGGTCCAGGTCGCCGTCGTCGGGCTGATCAAATCGGTCGACCGCTACGAGGCCGACCGCGGCGTCGAGTTCGCCGGCTTCGCGATCCCGACCATCGTCGGCGAGATCAAGCGCCACTTCCGCGACCGCACCTGGGCCATCCGCGTCCCGCGCCGCCTGCAGGAGCTCCGGCTCGCGATCAGCGGCGCCAACAACGCCCTCACCCAGTCGATGGGCCGGCTCCCCACCGTCGGCGACATCGCCACCTACCTGAACATCACCGAGGAAGAGGTCCTCGAGGGCCTCGAAGGCGGCCGCGCCTACAGCGCCACCAGCCTGTCCACCCCGGTCAACGAGGGCAGCCAGGAGCTCAGCGACACCCTGGGCAGCGAGGACGCCGGCTTCGAACTCACCGAGCTGCGCGTCGCCCTCGGCCCCGCCATGGCCAGCCTGGACCCCCGCGAGCAGCGGATCCTCACCATGCGCTTCTACGGCAACCTCACCCAGACCGAGATCGCCGACCAGATCGGCATCTCCCAGATGCACGTCTCCCGCCTCATCACCAAGTCCCTCGCCAAGCTCCGCACCCAGCTCGCCTCATAGCTCTCCCGGCTTCGTCATTGTTCATTCGGCCAGGCTCGGTGCCTTACGGCTCCAGCGGTGGGCATCGAGCTCATCGACGATGAAACGGGCGACATCGGTACGCGTGATGCGCCAGCCGCCCTCGGGCGTGCTGTTGTCCGTGGCCCGATAGGCGCCGGTGGGTTCGCGGTCCTGCAGGTAGGTCGGGCGCACGAAGGTCCAGTCGAGGTCGCTGTCGCGCACGATGTCCTCCATGCGGGCCATGTCGGCGTAGAGGTCCCGGCCCAGTGGCCGGATCAGCCCCCGGTACCACCAGGAGTGGTGCGGGTCGTCGTGCCGGACACCGACCGACGTGATGGCCAGCAGCCGCCCCACGCCGGTCGCCCGCATCGCCGTGACGATGGCCCGGGCGCCGTCGGAGTAGAGGTTGCCGGCCCTGCTGCCGGGAGCGCCGATCGCGCAGACCACGGCGTCGTGCCCCTGGATCACCGTACGCAGGCTGCCCGCGTCGCGGACATCGGCCTGCTCCACCCGCAGGCCGGGCGCGCGCGGGACGCTGGCGGGATTGCGGACCGCGGCGGTGACGCGGTGACCGCTGCGCAGGGCCTCCGCGACGATCAGGCGACCCGTGCGGCCCGCGGCTCCGAGGACAACGACATCGATGCTCATGCTGATTTCCCTTCAGTGCTTTTAGTGGTGGGCAGGGCCCGGACCAGTAGCGCGCAGAGTGCGCAGGAGACGGCGACGATCAGCGTGCCGGTGAGCAGCGCGGCGGCCGGGGAGTCGCCGGCGAGGAAGACCGTGCCCAGTACGGCGACACCGAGCGCGGTCGCGATCTGCTGGACGGCATTGAGGGCCCCCGAGGCGCTGCCCACCTCGTCCGGTGCGGCCACGCCGAGGGTGGTCTGAATCAGCGGCCCGAACAGCAGGCCCAGTCCGAACCCACTGACCAGGCCCGCACCGGCGAACATCACCATCCCTGCCGTGGCGCTGAGCCCGCCGGTTGCCGCTGTGTTGCCGAGCACGCCGGTTGCCGCCGTGGCGCCGAGACCGAGGATGCCGAGCAGTTCGATGCCGAGTCCGATGTGGAGCAAGGCGCGGCCGAGGCGGGTGTGCAGTGCCGGGGCGAGCAGTGAGGCGACCGCGATGCCGAGGGCGACCGGGGTGAGCGCGAGACCGGTGTGCAGCGGCGAGTAACGCAGGCCCAGCTGCAGGAAGAGCGACAGGACGAGCATCAGCCCGCCGACCCCGGCGAACAGCACCGCGGCCACGGAAAGACCCGCCACGAACGGCCGCTTGCGCAGCAGTGCCGGCGCGAGAACGGGGGAGGGGCTCGTCCGCTGCCGGCGGCCCAGCACGACGAACGCCGGCACCGCGGCTGCCATCGTCGCGAAGGTCCACCACGGCCAGCCCGCCTCCCTGCCCTGGATCAACGGCAGGACCAGCGCCGCGGACCCGGCCGCGACCAGCACCACGCCGATCGGATCCAGCCGCACCGCACGGTCACCACGGTCGTCCGGCATCCAGGCCAGCGCCCCGAGGATCGCGAAGGCACCCAGCGGCACGTTGATCAGGAAGATCAGCCGCCACCCGAGCCCGCCCAGATCCGCGGCGATCAGCGCACCGGCGAGGATCGGCCCGCCGATCCCGGCCAGCGCGTTGACCGGCCCGAACAGCGAAAATGCCCGGCCGCGGTCCCGGGCGCCGGAGAACACGGCGGTCAGCACCCCGAAGCCCTGCGGAATCATCAGCGCCCCGAGCCCGCCCTGCGCCACCCGCGCCGCTACGAGCATCTCCGGTGACGAGGCGGCGGCGCAGGCCACCGAGGCCAGCGTGAAACCGGCAGCGCCGATGAGGAAGAGCCGGCGGCGTCCCCATCGGTCGCCCAGCCGCCCGCCGATCACCAGGAACACCCCGAACGCGAGCGTGTATCCCGCGGTCAGCCACTGCAGCGTGGCCTCCGTCCCGCCCAGCCCGGCCCGCACCGAAGGCCCGGCGACGGACATCACGGTCGAGTCGAGCAGATCCATCACAGCACCCGCCAGCACCACGGCGAGCACCCACCAGCGTCTCCCCATCACCCCTCCAAGCCCGATCCCAAGCCCGACTTCGAGCCCGACCTCAAGCCCGACTTCATATCGGGCGAACGTTGTTCGCGACGAACAATGTTCGTTGCGAACGTTGTTTGTCAACCCGGTAGGCTGTGGAGGTGACCGACAGCACCAGCCACGTCCGGGACAACCCGCGCACCCGCCCCGCCAAAGCACCACTGAGCCGCCAGGCCGTCCTCGCCGCCGCACTGGCCCTCGTCGACGAGGTCGGCTACGCCGCGGTGACCATGCGCCGCGTCGCGCAGGCCCTGGACACCGGCCCGGCATCGCTCTACGTCTACGTCGCCGACCGCGACGAGTTGATGGCCGGGGTCTACGACCTGGCGCTGGCCGCGGTGGAGCTGCCCGGCCCGGCCGACGGCGACTGGCGGGCCCGGCTCGAGCTGCTCGTCAGCCGGCTCATCGCAACCCTGGGCGGCCATGACGACATCGCCCTCGTCGCGATCACCCGGGTGCCGACCGGCCCGCAGACCCTGCGCATCCTGGAGGAGACACTGACACTGCTACGCGCCGGCGGCATCGACGACGCCGCATGCCCGTGGGCAGCGGATCTGCTGGACCAGTACGTGACCTCGTCCGCCCTGGAACTCGCCGCCCGGCTGCGCGACCAGCGAGCCGTGACGAAGGCGGAGGGCGCCGCCGAGGCCACCGAGGAGGCAATGTCCCGGGCCGCCCGGTCCGAACTCGACGCCGTCTACGGCGAACTGCCGGCCGCCACCCACCCGACCATCCACGCCCTGCGACCCGCGATGACCACCGCCGGCCGCACGAGCAACACCTCCGCCGCCTGGAAACTCGGCGTCATCATCGACGGCCTCCTGGCCCACCACCCGCAGCCGTAGACCCGTGCCCGCGCGACCTCACCAACCGGGGCCGCGCGCGAGGCGGATCGGCCCGACCGCGGCAGCCACGTCGACGTCGGCGCCGTGCTGCCGGACGGCGATGACTCCCTGCCGCGAGAGTTCGGCGGCGACTTCCCGCGCTGGGTCCATCAGCTCGCGCCACGACTCGCCACCGGCGACCCGCGCGGCATCGCTGGGGCAGATAGTGGCCTCAGGCCGGCGGTGCCGTAACAGTGCGCGCATCGTCGCGGCCAGGCGCACACGTTGACCATCGGGCGTCGGTTCCCACCAGGGGTCGCCTCGTTCGCCCAAGGCCACCTCGGCGTCCTCGACCCGCGTCCGGGCCGCGTCCGGAGTGTCGCGGGCGAGCGAGCGAGCTGTGGTCAGCTCATTCACCAGTTCCTTGCGCAGGGAGTCCGGGACGGACGGGTCAGCGGCTTGCCGCCTGCTGCCGGACACGCTCACGTATCGGCCGTCCGCCGTCACGGTGCCGTCGTCGTCCGGGCTCATCAGCCTATTGTCCCTCGGCATTGCGCCTGCCGGGCGTTGCGCACAATGTGCGGCGTGACTTTCGATTCTGATCGCCCGCGGAGCCGAGCGCCGGCCGGCAAAGTTGTCGGCGCGGTGGTACTCGGCGGGGTATGTGCTCGATCCACCTGCCGGGTCGCGGCCCACGACGACGATCCCGGCCGCACGGGTTCTCTACTTTGATGCGGCGGCCGAGGTTACGCGGAGATCCCACGTTGCTGCTGCAGTACAAGTTCCGCCGCGGCTACGAACGCCGTTGGATCGAGGCTGATGACAACATCTTCGGTGTGCGGCTCCTGCAGCTGCCCGACTCCAGGCGGGCCGCGGCGCCCGCGGGTGGTCTGGCCGCGCCGACCGCCCCGACCGCGCCGACCGCGCCGACGATGGCGAACGAGCTGCTCGCCGACGAGCTCGCGTGGCTGGCGACGGCGGGTGTGCGTACCGCGGGAATCTGTTTGCAACCCCGATTTCCACGGTGGAGATTAACCGGTAAAGTCTGCGCCGCGATTGCGCGTACGCGCAATTCTTAAGAATGAATTAAGCCGTGGCGGAAATGGATATGAGCGAGCACCCACCGAATCCAAGAAATCACCGTGCGGTCACTTCTCCGGGCCGGCGCCGGCTCATCGTGGGCATCGGCGCGGGTCTGGCCGTCGTCGTCGTGGCCGCGGGGGCGTACTTCGTCGCGGGGCCCGGGACCGAGTCCGCGGAGCTGACCTCGGCCACCGCCTCTCAGGGCGCCGCCGAGGCTCCCGGCGCGACCAACGGCCAGGCGCTGGCAGCGGGAGCAGCGCCGTCGGCGCCGGTCGCATCGCAAGCGTCGGCGTCCGGGCCGCCGTCGGCGTCGGCAAGCCCGTCCGCGGCGGCAGCGAAGGCCGGCGGCGGGTGCACGCGGCCGGTCGGTGCGACGCCCAAGGCGAAGGTGACCGAGGTGAAGCTCGGGGTGAAGGTCACCGGCTACGGCGGGCAGGGTGACACCGAGGCGCTGCCGATGGCGATCGCCGCGCGGCCCGCAGGTGGGTCGTGGCTCGCGTGGCTCGGCACCGACAAGCGGGTCTACCTGGGCAAGCTGGACTGCGACGACAAGCTGGTCGGCAGGCCCACGAGCTTCACCGGGATCGATCTGCAGGACGTGCAGGCCGACAGCAAGGGCGGGGTCATTCTGCTCACCCGCGCCGGGAGCTGCGGCTCCGGGCCGCTGTGCGGGGGCGCGTCCAGCCCGTGCAACACCATGCACATGATCCGCTTCGACGACTCGGGCAGGCAGGTGTGGGAGCGTCAGGTCACCAACCTGAGCAGCAGCCGTACGGGGTACGACGACGGCGCCCGGTTCGTCTGGTGGTACCAGCACCACGGCCGGCTCGCCACCGACGGCAAGAACTACGCGGCGTACTTCGGCGTCGCCATCACCGTGAAGAACGGCAGCTGCGTCGACATTCACGAGGGTGACCGGATGCAGGTCGTCAGCGCGAGCGGGAACCTCGTGACGAGCAACAAGGACGCCTTCGAGGTCGGCTGTAGTCACGCGTGGACGTCGCGGATCGTGTGGGACCCGCGTACCGGTCATTTTGTCACGGTCTGCGCGACCGACAACGACTGCCGCATCGCCCGGCCGAACCCGTACCGGACGGTCGCCGCGGGCACCTGCGACGGGACCCTGTTCGGCGGGGACCTCGTGCTGTCGTCGAAGAGTGGCTACTGGACGGCGTGGAGTCAGGGCGGCACGGCCAGGCTCGAGCATTTCACGACCGGCAGGTCCGATACCACGGTGAGGACGGGCGCGGCGACGGCCCATCCACACCTGGTCGCGTACGGAAGCAAGCGGATGTTGATGGTCTGGGGTTCCGGCAGCTCCATGGCCGCCCAGGTCTATGACGCCGGGTCCGGCAAGGCGGTCGGCAGCAAGTTCACCATCGCCGCCAAGGACCACGACTACCAGGCCTTCAAGGCCTTCCCGGACGGCAGCGCCGCCTACGCCGCCGCCGGCGGCACCAGCACCACGATCAAGATCGCCCGCGTCCTGCCCAGCTGATCACGATTCATCGATCGTGCCCGACCGCATCACGCGCAGTTGTGTTGTGCACAATTAAGTTGTACACAACTTAATTGCACACAACTGAGTTGGCTGGGCGGGCGAGCCCCGCCCCCAGTGGGGGCGGGGCTCGTTCTGGCAGGTCAGGGCTTGGTGAGCAGGCAGCCGCTGATGGTGAGGTCGATGACGCGGGCCGAGGTCAGGCACGTGGTGAACCAGTAGGTCTCCTGGCCGTAGCTCTGCCCCTCGATGACGGTGGTGGTGCCGTCCGCGGCGACCTCGCACGGGTTGTCGAGCGTGCACATCTCGCCGCTCTCGTTGCCCGTGTTGTTGATGCCGACGACCTGGCCCGTGGTGGTGTCGACGATCGGGGAGCCGGAGGTGCCGGGGATCGTGTCGCAGCCGGTGCTGTAGCGGATCGAGTCGTGCCAGGTCCACTCGTCCTCGCGGAGTTCGCCGACGAAGCCGTTGATCGAGCAGTTCCAGATTTCCTTCCAGTAGCTCGACGGGATGGCCATCGTGGTGCCGGAGACCGGGTGGCTGCCCGAGATCGTCAGCGCGGTCACGCCGTACGAGCTGGTCAGGGCGGCGTACGTCGACGTCAGCCGGTAGAGGGTGACGTCGGTGCCGGTCATCGTCGCGTAGAGGACGCGGTCGGCGCGGACCCGGCCGAGGGAGGCGCCGGTGCTGCTCAGCAGCGTGCCGGTGCGGGTGCTCGTGCGGTTCTGCAGGACCTGGCCGGCGGAGAGGAAGCCGCCCTCGTAGCAGTGCCCGTTGGTGAGCATCATGGCCCGGTCGGTGCTGACCGAGCTCGGGTAACGCACCAGGGACGCGGAGCAGTTGCTCAGGGCGATGGTCGAGGCCAGGGTCACAGCCTGCACTGCCGGTGCCGCCTTCACGGCGGCCTGCGCCGGGGCGGGCCCGACGAGGATGCCGCCGGCAGCGGCGATGGCGGCGGCTCCGAGCGCAATCATTTTCCGTACGCGCACAGGTGGTCCCTTCCGAGAGCGCTGATCTACCTGCCCGAACCTTTACATCGGCGTTTATCTATGTCAATGACCCGCTTTGCTCATACCACCGCCGTGACACGAAAGGCGCCACCGCCGTGACACGATCAGGTCATGAGCGATTGGCGGCGCACCTCGCGCACCGGGGCGGGGATCACGCACGACTGCTACGAGAAGGGCTCCGGCCCGGGTGTGGTGCTGATCCCGGAGCTGCCGGGCATCACCCCCGAGGTGTACGCCCTCGGCGACCACCTCGCAGCGGCCGGCTTCACGGTCGTCATCCCGTCGCTGTTCGGTACGCCGGGACGCGCGGCCACCGGCGGGTACGTCCTCGGTGCCGTCGCCCGGGTGTGCGTCTCGGCGGAGTTCCGGGCGTTCGCCGTGGACGCGGCGCGACCCGTCACCGCGTACCTGCGGAGTGTGAGCCGTGAGCTCGCGGCCCGCACCCCGGGCCGGGGCGTCGGTGTGATCGGGATGTGTTTCACCGGCGGTTTCGCCCTCGCGGCGGCCGTGGACGACGCGGTGCGGGCCCCGGTGCTGAGCCAGCCGTCCGCGCCGTTCCCGATCAGCGCCACCCGCCGCGCCGACCCCGGGCTGTCCGCCGGCGAGCTCGCCCAGGTGAAGGCCCGGACGACCGGCGACGGCCTCTGCGTGCTGGGCCTGCGGTTCAGCGAGGACCGGGCCTCCCCGGCGGAACGTTTCGCAACGCTGCGGGCGCAGCTCGGGGACGCGTTCGAGGTCATCGAGCTGGACTCGTCACCCGGCAACCCGGGCGGTTTCTCGAAGAGCGCCCACTCGGTGCTGACCGGCGAGGTCAAGGACGGCAACCCGGCCGCCGCGGCCCGGGACCGGATGGTCGCGTTCCTGCGGACCCAGCTGGCCTGAGGGACTGGCGGGCGGTTCCTACAGTGTCGGCCGTGACTGACGATCGTTTCCGTCCCGCGCTGCTCCACGGACTGCGGGTGCTGCTCCTCGGTGGGGCGGGTCTTGTTCTGCTGGCGCTGTTCCTCGGCCCCGTCATCCGGATCATCGGTCAGTGAGCGCAGGCGGTGCCGTTCACGGCGCACGTGCGCGGGCGGGTCGACGCGCCTTCGCGGGCGATGTGGAAACGCAGCGAGACCGCGGCTCCGGGTTCCACCGGCACCCCCGAGCGCCAGGTGTAGGTCTCGCCGCTGACCGTCAGGTTCGCCTGCGGCGCCGACTCCACCCATGAGGTCCGCAGCGCACCCGTGCCGGCCGGGAAGGTCAGCACGACGGTCCAGCCCGACGCCCCGGCGCCGGCATTCGAGACCAGAACCTCACCTATGTACGCGTCGTCGTACGCATCCACGAGGTGGTACTCGCCCGTGACGGTGGGCTTGACCGTGGGCTTCATCGTGGGCTTTTGCGTCGGCGCCGGAACTCGCGACGGCGAGCGTGACGGTGGCGGCGACGAGGTGCGCGGTGGGGGAGCGGGGGCCCTGGCCGGCGTACCTGTAGGGGTCGCACTGGGGGGTGGGATCGGGATGAACGGCGCGAGAGGGATCGGCAGGACCTCGATCACCGGGCCGCGTTTCCAGGCCATCTGCTGGACGGCGGTTATCGCCAGCAGCGTGGAGAGCGCCCCCACCGCGGCGAATATCACGAGCCAGGGCAGCAGGTCCCGCAATTGTCGCCTCATCGAAGGCGAACAATATCGAATGCGGATCTCCGGCAAAACTGCCAGTAAAGTTAACAGCTGTCGTCAGGCGAGCCAGGTATGCGCCCCGCCGTGGACCACCGGAAATGTCGCCATGGTGTCCTTGTGGAGGCCCGGTCGCCTCGGATAGCTTGCCATCGTGCGACGTCGATATCTGGTGGTCCTGCTGTCCGTGCTCGCCCTGCTCACCCCGGCTGTCCCGGCTGCTGCCGCCGACGACCTGCTGGAGCGGCTGGAGGCCATTCCCGGGCTGACCGTCGTGTCCCGGAGCGCACCCCAGGGCTACCGGTTCTTCGTGATGACGTACCGCCAGCCCAGCGACCACCGCCACCCGGCACAGGGCACCTTCGAGCAGCGCCTCACCCTGCTGCACCGCTCCAGCACCGCCCCGGTCGTTCTCGCCACCGGAGGGTACGGGCTGAGCGCCAACCCCCAGCCCGGCCGCACCGAACCCACCACGCTCCTCGACGCCAACCAGGTATCGGTCGAGCACCGCTTCTTCACGCCGTCCCGCCCCGGTAACGCCGACTGGTCCGACCTGACGATCTGGCAGGAAGCCACCGACGAACACCGGATCGTCCAGGCGCTCAAGGGCATCTACAGCGGGCGCTGGATCCAGACCGGCGCCAGCAAGGGCGGCATGACCTCGGTCTACCACCGCCGCTTCTACCCAGCGGATATCGACGGCGTGGTCGCGTACGTCGCCCCGAACGACGCGATCAACCCCCTCGACAGCGCGTACGACCGCTTCTTCGCGACCGTGGGGCCGGCGGACTGCCGGGCCGCGCTGAACGGCGTACAAAAAGAAGCATTGCGCCGCCGCGACCGCCTGGTCCCCCTGCTCCAAGCCGATGCGGCAGCCAACGGCTGGACCTTCACCCGCACCCTCGGCACCGCGGACCGCTCCTTCGAACTCACCGTCCTCGACACGGTCTGGGCCTACTGGCAATACAGCTCGGCAGCGGACTGCCCCGCCGTCCCCGCAACCACGGCAACCGACGCTGACCTGTACGCCTGGATCGACTCGGTCGCCGGCTGGAGCTTCTACACCGACCAGGGCCTCGACTACTACACCCCGTACTACTACCAGGCCGCCACCCAACTCGGCTGGCCCGACCTCCGCTTCGCCCACCTCCGCGGCCTGCGCCACTACCCCGGCCTCTACGCCCCGAACTCCACCCTCCCGGCGTCGCTCCGATCGCTGCACAACCCGCTGCCCATGCTCGACGTCGACCACTGGGTCCGCACCACCTCCGAACGCATGCTGTTCATCTACGGCCAGAACGACCCCTGGAGCGCGGAACAATTCACGCCAAGCGGGCGGGACTCGTTCCGGTATGTCGCTCCCGGCGCGAACCACGGCGCGAACATCAGCCGCCTAGCCCCAGCCGACGCCGCCGCGGCCACCGAGACCTTGCGGCGCTGGGCGGCTGCCCCTGCGACGGCGGCCCGTCAGGCCACAGCAGCACTGCCCCACGAAGACATGCTCCCGGCCCGCTCCGTGCGCTGAATCTATTGCCGGGAGACACCATGGACTGGGTGGAAGGCTTCTACTCGAGGACCGGCAGCTGGTGGGGCAGGGCCGAGGCCCCCGTCAGCGACCGCGAACACCCCGAGTACCTGGCGGTCCTTCATCGTGATCTCTGCTGAAGGGTGCAGGGCTTGCTGAACTCGGCTCGGCGCAAGTGGCTGACGGGCTTTACCGCCGGAGTGCAGCCGGCCGGGCGTCCAGGCGGCCGTAGGTGAGGATGCGTCCAAGGGATTCGCGGAGGGTCTTGATGGACGCAGAGTCCATGCCCAGCCGCACCTCCTGCTCGTCCGGAGCCTCGTGACCCGCCTGGAGCATCAAGACCCGGCCGGTGCCATCCTCCCGCTCGGCAACAACGGCGACCAGGCAGTATTCATCATCGACCCCGACCACCCGCGCCACGAACTCGATCGGCATGGCGACATTCCTACCAGAGCCCCGAACGGCGCCCGGCTATCCATGTCGAAGGGCGCAGGCCTGGCAAAGCTCGACCCTGCGCAAACCGCCCAGCGCCCACAGATCGTGCGACGGCAACACCCGCTCGGCATCGTGAGGTAGGCACGCTGGCGCTGGCTCACCGGTCCTGACCGCGTGGGCTACCGTCCGATGCTCTTCCGGCACTGTGATCGTGAGATTGCCATAGTCATCGGCAGGCGGCCGGCCGTCGACCGTGGTGACTTGAACAGGATTGATGATCTCGTACCAGGTCACGAGATCAGGCTGATCGATCGCGCGTGCGGCGAGCGCGGCGGGAACCAGAGCGACGTTCAGCACCAGAGAAGGCTCGCGGGCGGGGCCGACAGTGACTCCGGGTCGGTACAGCTCGACCACCAGCCAAGCTACATTGGGTGCCGCGTCTCGCGCGGTGTCCACCTCCGCGCCATCCCGGTAGCGGCGGACCGGCACCTGTGATGCGTACCGGGGATCAAGTTTGTGCAAGGCCTCCGCGACGGCATCCACCTCGCAGCCGTAGAGCATGACGCCCCTCATCGTCAGCCTTTCAGTAGTGGGCGTGGACCTGCAGGACCGGGTGGCCCAGGACGGCGGCTGTTGTGGTGAGTTCGTTGTCGCTGAGCTCCCAGGGGGCGCGGGCCCAGTTCCTGACGCTGACTTCGAAGCGTGCGAATCCGATGGGGGCTTCGAAGCGTAGGTCGGGCAGGGTGAGGGCGGCTCCGCAGCAGGGGACGGTCACCGCGAGGTCGTCGAGGGTGGGGTCGTCGCCGGTTCTGTCCTGCAGGAGGTCCCAGAACCAGTCCACACCGATCGAAGCCCCGCACCGCGGACAGAACACCTCTTCCATGTACTCGCCGCCGTCGATCACCGCGATACGGTCGTAGAACACCGGCTCCACCGACTCGACATGGTCGCCCGGCCCCGCGAACAGCCCGGCGACATACTCCGCAGCGGCGGCAGCTGCCTCGGCGGTGGGCTGCCATTCGGGGTCCGTAGGGATCACCCGGATCAAGAGCTCGCTCATCTCGCCCTCCTTCGCTGCGGAGATGTTAGGGGGCGCGTGCCGGCTACCGGGGATCAGGTCGCCAACGCGGATCGTCTACGAGTTGGTGAATGCTCTCGGCAGGGCAGGCTCCGTTCATCCATCTCTTGCCGAGCGCTCCCCGGGTACGCAGCCTCACCGACTCGCCGTCCTCAGAAAACAGCCACTCGTCACCCCGGTCGGACAAACCGATCTCGGCTGTGCCTTCGCGGAGCAGGATGGCCCTCGCCGCCTGCAGCATCAGGACAAAATCCAGAATGCTCACGGACGCGTACGTGTCCGGCGGCGCCGGTGGTGTTCCCCTGTCCGGTCCACGGGACCACGATAGGAGCCAGATCGACTAAGCTCGCCGGATTCCGGTGGATGTCCGTCCTGGGTGACTCCGGAGCTGTCAGCGAGCGGGGAGTCAGTATGGGTACGTGGGATGTCGGGCCGTTCGACAACGATGCCGCCGCGGATTGGTGCGGTGGCCTGAATGACGCGGCCCCGGAACGACGACCAGCGCTGATCCGTGATGCGCTGGTCCGGGTCGCCGAGCACGACGACGAGTATCTCGACAGCAGCTATGCGGAGAAGGCCATCGTCGCCGCAGCCGTCGTCGCTTCCCTGCTGCCGGGCGGGACGGCGATCAACACCCCGTACGCGCCGGACTTCCTTCTGGAGAGCGGCACCGTGAAGGTCGCCGATGACGTCCCCGCGATCGCGGTGCGAGCCCTGGACCGGGTTGTCGAGGAGAACTCGGAGTGGCGCGAGCTGTGGGAGGAGGCCGGGGAGTCGTATCCGCGGGCACTCGCCTCGGTGCAGGTCCTCCGCGCCGTCCTGGAACGGGCAATCAGCCCTGCATGATGGCTGGCACGGGCTCGCGGGTTTGAAGGGCTTTCCATGATTCTGGGGGACGGGTGTACCAGCTGGCCGCTGTTGTCGGCGACGAGGGGATGCTCCGGGACCGTGTCTCCGGCGTGAACCACGGAGTCGTCGGGGTGCTTCGCGGTGGCCTGGCGATGGTGCCGGTCACTGACGCCCTGTTCGAGGAGCTGGCCGGTTCCTGGCGCGGTGGCCCGTTTTTCGAGCAGATGCCCCCGGCGTTCGAACGGGCGCTGGCCGGGTGGTCCGTGCATGGCCCGCTCGCGTTCGTGCAGGCCAGTTTTCACGGCGGCGAGGGGGAGCAACTCGCCGCTGTGTGGCGGGACGGGGCACTGGCCTGGGGCCCGGTCTTCGACGGCAGATTCGACGGGCCGCGGGAGCAGTGGCCGATCAACGCCGCCCTGGCCCAGCTCGGGGTGAAACAGAGCGGCCATACGTACTCGTGGAACCCTGACCTGTTCGACGAGGTCGGTTTCGGCATGGAACGGGACATGACCGATTGGCTGGCCCACGCTCGCGCCGGGCTGACACTGCCCTCCCTCGAGGCGCTGGCGCGGGCGGAGCAACGCCACGACGTCGAGCGGGCACTGGCTCAGATTCGCCCGGATCTGGACGGCCGGGCGATCATGACGTTGCTGGACATCGCGCCCGGGCCGCTGGTCGGTGCGGCGACGCGACGGTTGCGCGAACTGAGTCTCGAACGTGGCCCGCTACCCCGTGGGGAGGCCGAGGCCGAACTGCGCGTGTGGGCTCACGAACAGGGCATCGGCCGGCGCACAGAGGACACCTAGGCTGTTACGAGTGAATGATGAGCTGACTCCCGCCCAGGTTGGCGCACTGGTCAACAAGGACGACGGCTACCGGGAGACTCTGGTGGCGCTCCTGAACGAGCGCGTGGGGCGATGGGCCTGGTGGGACCGCTCCTGGCGGGTCACTGAGATCCGGGAGGTGCAGGACCGGGAGATCAACGGGTGGCTGCACCACGTGACCATCAGTGGGGTGCTCGGTCGGGAGGCGGGGGAGACGCTGCCGGTGTCGGTCTTCGCGCGGGTGGCGGGGCCGCACCTGGACCGGTTCGAGGTGCGGGTGGGGGACACGGTCATCGGGCCACCGATCCGGGACAGCGATCCGCACCCGTTCGGGGCGATCTTCAGTGCGCTGATGGACCGGCGGGGGATTTCGCGCAGGGACATGGCTCGTCGCTGCTACCTCGCGGAGTCGAGCGTGGCGAAAATGCGGGCGGGTTACCTGGTGCCGCGCCGACCGGATCACCTGGCCGCGCTGGCGGCGGCGCTCGACCTGTCCGTCGGCGACCTGAGGGCGATCGCGGGCCTGCCAGAGGACGACTGAGGCAGCTGGAGGACATGGTGCTCAATACGTGGGTTTCGTCGCTTGGCGGGCCGTTGGTTGTCGTTCCCCGATCAGCGCTGGCTCTCTGGGAAGGTGGTGATTCCGGTGAGGACGAGGGGGACTACGGCCGGGCGTGTGCGGTGGACGGTTACCTCGGCCTGGTTGCTGTTGGTCAGGAGCAGGCGCTTGTCCTGGGTGATGAGCCGACGCTGACGACGTACCTCCCTTCGGAGCGGTTGTTCCTGCGGTGGGCGGCGGCGTATGAGGAAGCAGATCTGGTGAGCGCCGCGCGCCGGGCGGTCCGTGAGGGCGTGGAGTGGGACGCCGGGGAGGATGTCCGCTGGGTGGTGGACGGGCCGGTGGTGTTGTTCGACTCCGCCTGGCCCGGGGCGGAGTTGGAGCCCGACAACCATCTGGTGGTCGATCTGCTTCCGGGCACGTACCGGGTGCGGGCGACGTATCGCGTTGATGGCGACAACTGGATGGTCCTCGTCCAGCTCCAGCCCGTGCCGTGAAGCACCTGCAGTCGCAGGTCTGCCCGAGGACGTCTGACGTAGTCGAAGCCTGGACGCGGGTGAGGGGGTCAGGTCTCGCGACGGGGGCCGATTGTCACCTGATCCAGGGTAGGGGCGGCCTGGGGGACGTCGAGGCTGGTGCGGAGGGTGACTGGTTTTAGCAGGACCGCCGCGACGATGCCCAGGGTTGCCACGCCGGCGGAGATCAGGAAGACCTGGCCGGTTGCGTCGCCGAAGGCTGTGGCGGGGGAGGTGCCGGCGGCTGTGGAAGACGCGACCTGGCGGGCGAGGACAGCGCCCAGGACCGCGACGCCGATCGTGCCGCCCAGGGAGCGGAAGAAGGCGACCGTGGAGCTCGCCGCGCCGATGTCGCTGAGAGGGACGACGTTCTGGACGACCAGGACGAAGTTTTGCAGGGTCATGCCAACGCCCGCGCCGACCAGGACCATTGCTACGGCGATGAGGGCTATGGGCGTACCCACATCTATGAGGCCGAGGAGCACGAAGCCGGTGGTGAGGGAGACCGCGCCGGTGACCACGAAGGGTTTGAGGTGGCCGGTGCGGGTGATCAGGCGGCCCGCGACGATGGAGGCGATGAGGATGCCGGCCATCATCGGGATGGTGAGCAGGCCGGCCTGGGTGGGGGTGTGGCCGCGGCTGAGCTGGAAGTACTGGGTGAGGAAGACGGCGGCGCCGTACATGGCGGTGCCGGCGGCGAGGCTGCCGAGGATGGCCAGGGCGGTGGTGCGGCTGCGCAGGATGCGGGGCGGGACGATGGGTTCGGCGGCTCGGGTTTCGACCCAGGCGGCCAGGAGCAGCAGGGTGAGGGCGCCGCCGGCCATGGCGAAAGTCTGCCAGGAGAGCCAGGCGAAGGCGTCGTCGACGAAGGAGATCCAGATGAGCAGGAGGCTGACGCCTGCGGTGATCAGGGTGGCGCCCGCGTAGTCGATTGTCACGTTGTCGCGGCGGACCGTGGCGATTCGCAGGGTGAGCTGCAGCAGGATGAGGGCGGCTATGGCGAACGGGATGGCGATGAAGAAGCACCAGCGCCAGCCGAGCCAGGCCGTGTCGACGATGACGCCGCCGAGCAGGGGGCCCCCGATGGTGGAGACCGCGGTGACGCTGCTCAGGTATCCGCTGTAGCGGCCGCGTTCGCGGGGCGGGATCATCGCGGCGATCGCGATCTGGACGAGGGCCTTCTTGCTGAACAGGTCGGCGAGTTTGCCCCAGATCGGGGTGGCGGCGGTCGCGGCGAGCAGGGTCGCGGTGACCACCCACGTGTACTGGGACTGCGTACCGTGCAGGTCGCCGATCATCCGGGGCAGTGCGGTGGAGACGACGGTGCTGCTCAGCGTCGAGACGAACAACGCGAGCAGCAGGCCGCTGAGGGCTTTAGGGGTGCTCATCAGGCTTTTCCAGGAGGGAGAGGATGGTGCCTTCGCCGTCGTTGGCCAGGTGGAGGGTGCCGTCGGGGGCGACCGCGAGGCCGGCGAACCGCTGCGGGACGCCCGGCATGCCGTTGGTGAACAGCTCGGTGCGGGGGAGCGGCGTCCCCACCGCAAGATCCGTGATGTCGGTACGCGTAGAGCCCGTCACGAGATCGAGCACGCGCAACGATCGCGTGCCCGCTTCCACGACGAACAGCTCGTCACCACGGATGGCGATGCCCTGCGGGGAATCCAGCCCCGGGAAGACAACCGTGCCTGAAGAAACGACAACCCCGCGGTCGGAATCGCTGATGTAGAGGCGCCCCGAGGCGTCCAGGGCCACGTCGACGGGATGGCCGAGATCGGTCACCAGCGGCGTCACCGTGTCGTCCGGGGAGATCGCCACCACGCGGCCCGCTCCGGCTTCGGCGACGAGAATCGCGCCGTCCGCGCGTACACATAGGCCCAGGGGTTGATCGAGGCCGGAAGCCCGCGTGCGCACCTGGCGTGACCCGCGGTCGTATGTCTTGACCTGGCCGTATTGGGACGTCAGGTGGAGCAGGTCGCCGTCCGCGACGATGCCGTGGACGAAATGGAGCAGCTCGTCGGCGGGGTCGGGCGGGCTGGCGATCCGGTAGTGGTCGCCGGCGTGGACCTTGCCGTGCAGGTCGACGGTGATGCCGTAGGGGCCGCTCAGGCCGCGCGGCACGAGCTCGCGGGTGCGGCCGTCGGGGTGCAGCTCCAGCACGCCGCCGGTGGAGAAACTGGAGACGAACATCCGGTTCTCCGCGTCGAAGGCCGCGTTGTCCAGTCCCGCTACGTTGCTGACTTTTTCGGTACGCCCACCGCTGCCGAACAGATCAACGCAGGTCACGACCCCGTTCACGCCCCGCGACAGCACCTGCAGCACACCGCCGCGATCGAAGCGGACGGCCACCGGGTCGCTCACGCCGGCCTCGACGAGTTCCGGGTCGCCGCCGTCGGGAGAGATCCGGAAGATCTGCCCGGTGACCATGTGCGGGTAGTACAGATTGCCGTCCGGGCCGCGCTGCATCGCGTTGCCCAGCGCGAGTCCCTCGGTGAGCACCACGGGCTCGCCGCCGCCGGGAAACAGCTCCAGCAGCCGCCCGTTCATCCGCATCTCGTTGACGAACAGGCGGTCGCCGACGCAGGTGATGCCGTTCGGGACGCGTACCGAATCGGACACCAGGTCGTAGTCGCCCGCGGGGGTGCGCCGCCAGACCCGGCCCGGCACCAGGTCGGCGATGTACATGGCGCCGTCCGGGCCGAACGCGAGATCGTCCGGGGCCTCGACCGGGCTGTCCGCGCCGGTGATGTCCTCGAGGTCACCGGTGGCGAGGTCGAGCGCGCTGATCCGCCCGGCCAGGAACTGCGCGATGTAGAGCCGCCCGTCCGGGCCGAACGCGACGCCGTTGGAGCCCCACAACCGGTTCGGCGGCATCATCCTGCGGATCTCCCACCGGCTGCTCACCGGCTCGGACGTCCCGCAGCGGCTCACCGGGTGACCAGGACGTCGTCCAGGCCGCCACCGGCACGCCACTCCCGCAACAGTGCGTGGAAGGCGACGGGACCCGGACCGTACGCGTTGCTGACCGTCCTCGGTTTGCCCTCGTTGTTGTAGTAGCCGGGGGTGCACTCGGAAAGGAACTCGTAGTTGTTTGGTGCGTTCGCGCGGATGGTGGCGACCCATGCGCTCTCGGCCTCGGCGCTCGGCTCGATGCGGGCGGCCCCGGACTCGCGGGCGGCGGCGACGACCGCGGCGATGTGGGTGGCCTGCTCCTGCAGGACGTGCACGAAGTTCACCGACGCGGCGTTCTGCAACGAGCCGAGGTGGAACAGGTTGGGGAATCCGTTGCTGTAGAGGCCGTGCAGCGTACGCGGCCCCTGCGCCCACGAGTGCAGCAACTGCGTCCCGCCGCGGCCGTGCACGGGCAGGCGGCCGGACACGATGCCGGAGATGCCGACCTCGAAGCCGGTGGCGAAGATGATGCAGTCGACCTCGTACTCCCGGCCGCCGACGACCACCGAGGTCTCCGTCATCCGCTCGATGCCGCCGTGGTCCGCGGTGTCGACCAGCGTGACGTTGCTCCGGTTGAACGCCTGCAGGTACAGGTCGCTGAACGTGGGCCGCTTGCACATGTAGCGGTACCAGGGTTTGAGCAGCTCCGCGACGGCCGGGTCGTCGACCACCGCGTCGACGCGGGCCCGGATCTCGTTCATCTTGACGAAGTCCGCGTACTCGCTGGTGTCCTCGCCCGCCGGGACGGTGCCGGGCAGCATCTTGCGCTGCAGCAGCGCGGTGCCGGTCCAGCCGTCGCCGACCAGGTCCTCCTCGGCGTCGCCGCCGGTGACGATGGACAGGAAGTTCTCCATCCGCGCCTGCTGCCAGCCCGGTTGCAGCGCCTTCGCCCATTCCGGGTCGGTCGGGCGGTTGGCTCGTACGTCGACCGAGGACGGCGTGCGCTGGAAGACGTACAACTGCTCGGCATCGCGGGCCAGGTGCGGGATGACCTGGATGCCGGTTGCGCCGGTCCCGACGACGGCGACCCGCTTGTCCGCGAGCTTCGTCAGGCCGCCGATCTGGTCGCCGCCGGTGTAGCCGTAGTCCCAGCGGCTCGTGTGGAACGTGTGGCCCCGGAAGCTCTCGATGCCGGGGATGCCGGGCAGTTTCGGCTGGGTGAGCGTGCCGCTGGAGACGATGACGTAGCGGGCGCGGGTCTCGTCGCCGCGGTCGGTCCGCACGATCCACTCGGCGCTGTCGTCGTCCCAGCGCAGCTCGGTGACCCGGGTGTGGAACAGGGCGTCGTCGTAGAGGCCGAACCGTTCCGCGATGGCGACGGCGTGCTGCCGGATCTCCTCGCCGGGGGCGTACCGCATGGTCGGGACCGTGCCGACCTCCTCCAGCAACGGCATGTACACGTACGACTCGATGTCGCAGTGGATGCCGGGATAGCGGTTCCAGTACCACGTGCCGCCGAAGTCACCGGCCTCCTCGACCATCCGGATACTCCCGACACCGGCCTGGCGCAGCCGTGCCCCGGTCAGCAGCCCGCCGAACCCGCCGCCGATCACCAGGGCCTCGACCCGGTCGGTCAGCGGTTCACGCTCGGTCTTCGGCGTGTACGGGTCGGTGGCGTAGTAGCCGAACCCGCCGGTCGTGCGCTGGTACTGGGCGTTGCCGTCGGGGCGGATGCGGCGATCACGCTCGGCCCGGTACTTGGCGCGGAGGGCAACGAGGTCGGGGGAGTCGGATGTGGACATAGGGGATAGCTAAACGACCTTGGGGCGTACCCGTCAAGCAATTGACTTAAATCGGATGACGTCAGGTTCCCGTCAGGATCGTGTGATTCGCTGCCCTTTGTGGACTCACTGCGCTTCGCGGGTAGAACCGTCATCGTGACCGGGGCCGGCTCGGGGATCGGGCATGCCACCGCCACCCGGATCGTGGCCGGGGGCGGCAAGGTCGTGGCCGTCGACATCAACGCCACGAGCTGGGACAACGGTGTTGTCGGGGACCTCACCGATCCCGCGCTGATCGGGCGGATCGCCGAGGCGGCCGGCGGGCCGGTGCACGGGCTGGCGAACATCGCCGGGATCATGGACGGGTTCCTGCCGCCCGACGAGGTCGACGACGCCACCTGGGACCAGGTCTTCGCCGTGAATCTCACCGCGGTGATGCGGCTGACCCGGGCGGTGCTGCCGGGGATGATCGAGGCGGGTGGCGGGGCGATCGTCAACGTCGCGTCCGAGGCGGCGCTGCGGCCGTCGGCTGCCGGGGCGGCGTACACGGCTTCCAAGCACGCCGTGGTCGGCTACACCAAGAGCGTCGCGTTCTTCCACGGGCCGCAGGGGGTGCGGGCCAACGTCGTCGCGCCCGGGCCGACGGTGACCAACATCGAAGGATCAATGCGCTCCGCGTACGCAGGACGCCGCGCCGGGCCGGTCATGCAGGCCACGATGCCGCCGCCGACGTCCGCGGACCGGATCGCCGCCGCGATCACGTGGCTGCTCAGCGACGACTCGGCCAACGTGAACGGGATCGTGCTGCCCAGCGATGGAGGGTGGTCCGTTGCTTGACTTTCCGGATATAGTGGGCGTTGACTGATTTCTATGCATACGTTCCCCATGGCACGTGCAGCGTCATGCCCGTTCGACCCGCCGCCGCAGCTCAAGGACCTGCAGGAAGAGGCCCCGCTGACCCGCGTCGAGCTCTGGGACGGCTCGACCCCGTGGCTGGTCACCCGCTACGACGAACAGCGCACCCTGCTGCAGGACCCCCGCCTCAGCTCCGTGGTCACCCGCCCCGGATATCCGTCACCGGCGCCGCTGCGTCCCGGCGCCGACTCGATCGGCTTCATCCTGATGGACGACCCGGAGCACATGCGGCTGCGGCGCATGGTCACCGCCCCGTTCGCGATGAAACGCGTCGCGGCCATGCGCCCCGCCGTCCAGCGCATCGTCGACTCGCTCCTCGACGACCTGCTCGCCGGCCCGAACCCGGTCGACCTGGTCGAGGCGTTCGCGCTGCCGGTGCCGTCCCTGGTGATCTGCGAACTGCTCGGCGTCCCCTACGCCGACCACGACCTGTTCCAGGCGCACAGCCGCAACCTGGTCAGCCGCTCGGTATCCCCGGAGGATCGCGGCGCGTCCTTCGGGGCGCTCAACGAATACCTCACCGGACTGCTCGACAAGAAGGCCGCCGAACCCGCCGAGGACGTCCTCTCCGGCCTCGCCGCCCGCGTCACGGCAGGCGAGCTGACCCGGCGCGAAGCCGCGGGCATGGGGGTCCTGCTCCTGATCGCCGGGCACGAGACCACTGCCAACATGATCGCGCTGGGCACGGCCGCGCTGCTCGAACACCCCGATCAGCTCGCCCTGCTGCGCTCGTCGGACGACCCCGCGCTCGTCGGGTCCGCGGTCGAGGAGTTGCTGCGCTACCTCAACATCACCCACAACGGCCGCCGCCGCTCGGCCGTCGAGGACATCGAGATCGCCGGCGAGACCATCCGCGCCGGCGAGGGCGTGATCATGGCCAACGACATCGGCAACCGCGACCCCGCGATCTTCGACAACCCCGACGACCTCGACCTGACCCGCGCCGGCAACCGGCACGTCGCGTTCGGCTTCGGCATCCACCAGTGCCTCGGCCAGCCCCTCGCCCGCCTGGAACTCCAGGTCGTCTACAGCACCCTCTACCGCCGCATCCCCACCCTGCGGCTGGCCGCCGGCCTGGAGAAGATCCCCTTCAAACACGACGGCTCGGTGTACGGGGTCTACGAACTGCCCGTCACCTGGTGAACTATCCCGTACGCCCTGAGCGCCCCGAGAAACTCCGCCGCGTCGAGCACTTCGCCCGGAGCCGCCACCCCCGTCCTCTCCGTAGCCGTCAGCCGTAGCAGCGTCTCGACGGCGATGACGGCGGTGGTGCCATACGTGTCCCGCCCCTCGACGACGCCCTGTACTTCGCGGTTGTCGAGGGTGCGGGCGTCGACGACGTACCGGAAACGCTGGAGTCGCCGATCCTCCTCGCCCGGCCCCTCCGGCAAGCTCTCGATCAGCCCTGCGGCCAGCGGCGTGCCGAACCCCGCCGCGAGCGCCGTACTGACAAATCCCTCGACCCGCCCGACCTGGACGTGCCGCGGAATGGTCAGCACCTCGGTCAGCGGGAAACCGGTGTCGCCCTCGGCGCGGGGCCGCCACCTGATCCCGGCGAGCGACCGCAGGGAACCCCGCGAAGCACCGCCGCCACCCACGATGTCGTGCGTGACAGCGATATCCGCGAGCGGCCCCCACCGGTCCGCGATCAGATGGGCGAGCAGATCGGTAGGCACCCCGGCATCGGTGGCTGCCGGCACAGCGGGCCCCATACCGCTCAACGCGTACGTGTCCCTCAGGTAAGCCTGCTCGCCCGCGGTGTCGACATAGGGGATTCCGGCGTCCAGCGCCGCCCGCAACGGCCCGAGCCCGGAGATCAGGAACGGCCCGGCGCAGTTGACGACCCCGTCGGAGCCGGTGAACGCCTCGGTCAGGGCCGCGTGATCGGTCGCGGCGGCGTCCGCGCGCCCGAGCGGGACGGCTGTGATGGCACGGCGGGCGAGCTCGGCCAGGACGAGACGCCCCTGGTAGCCGGCCGCGCCGTAGACGGCAATCTTCATTCCCCGACGCTATGGCTGCTCGATGAGCCGTTCAATGCGTGAAACAGCCTTCTCCATGTGCGATACGCTCACCATCATGGACGTTCTGTCCGACGCTGTTGCCACTTTGCGGATCGGCCGTCCGCACTCGTCGATCGTCCGGCTCACGTCGGACCGTGCTCTCGGGGCGGTGGCGGGTGCGGGCTTCCACGTCGTACTCGAAGGCTCCTGCCTGGTCACGACGGCCTCAACTCCACCGGTGCCGCTCGCAGCCGGCGATGTCGTCTTCCTGCCGCGGGGCAGCGCGCACGGCCTCTCCGGCACTGACGCCGTCCTGCTGTGCGGCGCTTACCTGCTCGACCGTTCCCGGTCCCACCCGCTGCTCGACGGCCTGCCTCCGGTGATCCACCTGCCGTCCGGCTCCTGCGACGGACTGCGCACCACAGTGGACCTCGTCGGCGCCGAACTGCGGGGTCCGCGCCCGGGGGCCGACGCGATGCTTCCCGCCCTGCTCGACGTGCTCCTGCTGCAGATGCTGCGCGCTCACTACTCCGAATCCGACACCGGCTGGGCAGCGACTCTGCGCGACCCGGCGGTCGCCGCCGTGCTCCGTGCCATCCACGGTGACGTTGCCAGCCCCTGGACGGTGCCGGCCCTGGCCGCTGAGGCGGGCCTGTCCCGGGCCTCTCTCGGCCGCCGGTTCACGGCCCTGGTCGGCCGTCCGCCCCTGTCCTACCTCACCTGGTGGCGGATGACCGTGGCGGCCGGTCTGCTCACCGCCTCGGCCGCACCCCTGGCCACGATCGCCCGGCAGGTGGGTTACACCTCGGAGTTCGCCTTCGCGGCAGCGTTCAAACGCTCGCACGGCCGACCCCCGGGGGTCTTCCGGCGTGAGTCAGCGCCGCCCGGTGTTCTGAGTCTTTGATTCGTTTGCGGTAGGTGGCGAGGGCGTCAGGTCTAGCTGCGGGGCACGACGTTGCGCCGAAACCCGCGATGCCGCAACATTCTGCGGCTTCAGGTGTCAAGCATGGACCAATCACGTCTGGCCGGAAGACATGTGTTTCGCTGTCAGACACGATTGCTCGGAATTGACGAACAAGGCCGCACAAAGTTGTCGTATATCGGTGCTTCGCGCAACATCTAGCCTCGCGACCTTGCGGCCGTTGGTGTCCCGTGGCCGAGAGTCACGTCCGGACCGGCCGGAATGACTAGCCATGGCCCTACGTCCGGACCCCAACCGCCGACGAGATTCTCACCACCCGACTGCGAACGAATCAAAGGCTCAAGACGGCAGGCCGACCGTGATCAGGCCGACCGTGAGCGAGCCGACCGTGATCAGGCCCCTGTTTAGGTTGTGTGCAATTAAGTTGTGCACAACCTAACGGCACACAACCTAACGGCACACAACCTAACGGCACACAACCTAACGGCACGCAACCTAAAGGTGTTAGGCGAATGTGTGTTAGCGTTAGGAAGTGCAGAGGGCGGGGTTGACGAGGGAGCGGCTGGTGCTGGCTGGGGCCGAGCTGGCGGACGAGATCGGGTTTGCGGCGGTGACCGTGTCCGAGCTGGCGCGGCGGGCCGGGGTCAAGGTGCCCAGCCTGTATTCGCATGTGCGCAGTTCGCAGGATCTCAAGACCCGGATCGCTCTGCTGGCGCTGGAGGAGCTGGCCGATCGTGGTTCCGCGGCGCTGGCCGGGCGGGCCGGTAAGGACGCGCTCGCGGCGCTGGCGAATGTCTACCGTGATTATGCGCGTGAGCATCCCGGGCGGTATGCGGCCACTCAGATGCCCCTTGACGCGGAAACGGCGCTCAGTAGTGCCGGCCCCCGGCATTCGCAGATGACGCGGGCGATCCTGCGGGGCTATGACCTGACCGAACCCGATCAGACCCACGCCGTACGACTGCTGGGCAGCGTTTTCCACGGCTACGTCAGCCTCGAGCTGACCGGCGGGTTCAGTCACAGCGCCCCGGATTCCGCGGAGTCGTGGGCGCGGATCCTGGATGCGCTCGACGCGATGCTGCGGGCCTGGCCCCCTACCCCGGAAAGGTGAGCACCATGGATTGGATAACCACGCCGATCAGCGCGGAGTTGCTGCGCGGCGCATCGGAGCTGGAGCGCACCTCGCGTGGGCTGTTGCCGCACCGGCTGCCGGCGTGGGCCCGCGCGCAGAGCCCCGATCCGCAGCTGGCGATGGTGGAGGCGCAACCTTCGGGCGTGCGTCTCGTCTTCCGCACCCGCGCGACCGCGGTCGAGCTGGAGACCCTGCCCACCAAGCGGGTGTACGCGGGATTCCCGCCGCGTCCCGAAGGCGTCTACGACCTGCTCGTCGACGGCCGGCTCACCGGGCAGGGCAGCGTGATCGGCGGCAACACCCTGACCATCGACATGGCGACCGGCACCGCCGACTACCGCGACGGCGAGCCGGGAGCTGTGGTTTTCGGCGGGCTGGCGGACGAGTCCAAGGTTGTCGAGATCTGGTTGCCGCACAACGAGACCACCGAGCTCGTGGCGCTGCGCACCGACGCTCCGATCGAGGCGGTCGCGGAGTCGGGGCGACGGGTGTGGCTGCATCACGGCAGCTCGATCAGTCACGGTTCGGATGCCGCGAGTCCGTCGACGACGTGGCCTGCGCTGGCGGCGGCCGGCGGGGGAGTGGAGCTGATCAACCTGGGGCTGGGCGGCAGTGCGCTGCTCGATCCGTTCACCGCGCGGACGATGCGGGACATCCCGGCCGACCTGATCAGCGTCAAGATCGGGATCAACCTGGTGAACGCCGATCTCATGCGGTTGCGTGCCTTCACGCCCGCCGTGCACGGGTTCCTCGACATGATCCGGGACGGGCATCCGGACGTGCCGCTGCTGGTGATCTCGCCGATCCTGTGCCCGATCCACGAGGACACCCCGGGGCCGGGCGCGTTCGATGTCGAGGCTCTCCAGGAGGGCCGGGTCGCGTTTGTCGCCACCGGTGAGCCCGGCGGCGGGAGGCTGACCCTGCGCGTGATCCGCGAGGAGCTGGCCCGGATCGTGGCGCAGCGGGCCGCCCAGGACCCGAACCTGCATTATCTCGACGGCCTGGAGCTCTATGGCGAGGGGGACCCGCCGCTGCCGGACCGGCTGCACCCCGACGCCGCGACCCACCGGCTCATGGGCGAGCGGTTCGCCAAGGCGGCGTTCGGCGGGGTTTTTGCCGCCGGGAAGTAGGCGTGGAGGCGGGGAATGGGGAGGGCGCCTCATTCCCCGCCCGAGGATGATTCGCAGAGCCACGCGGTACTTCGTTGAGCCTCCTCTCGCCGGGGGGGACATCACTGCATACCTGGGAGCGCTCCCATCGATGATTGTGACTGTCTACCGGCGTTCTGAGAAGGGGGTCAGGCGGTGCAGCTCAGGGTCGGCACGGTCGACGTGCCCGAACCGGTGAACCCGAAACTGGTGCTCGACCCGGCTGCCACCGACCCGTTGTAGCTCGCGTTGACCGCCGTGGCCGTCGTGCCGCTGGTGGTGACCGTGGCGTTCCAGGCCTGCTGGATGACCGGTGCGGCGGGGAACGTCATGGCCACGCTCCAGCGCTGGATCGCCGCCGTTCCCGCCCGTACCGTGACCGTGCCCTGATATCCGCCGGACCACTGGCTGTCCACGGCGTACGTCGCCGAGCACGCCCCGGAAGCCGGCGGCGTCGTAGTCGGCGGCGTCGTGACCGGCGGCGTGGTGGTGGGCGGCGTGGTGGTAGGCGGTGTAGTGGTGGGCGGTGTTGTAGTGGGCGGCGTGGTGGTCGGCGGCGTGGTGCTGGTGCCGCCGAACGTGATGTCGCTGCAGAAGTAGTAGGACTGGTCGAGGTGGCTGGCCTGCCAGATGGTGTAGACCATGGCGCGCCCGGTGCGGCCCGTTGCGGTCACCGGCAGGTCGATCTGGACGCCCCCGGTGGCGGGGGTCCACTGTGCGGCCGGGGTGTTGCCGATCTGGCTGACCAGGTCGAGGTCCGACCACTTCAGCGGCTGGGTCACCGGGTCGTAGCTGGGCTTCGTGACGTACACCCGGATGTAGTCGGCGCCATGGCTGGCCTGGTCGAAGAGGCGTACCGAGAAATTGGTCCCGACCGGGGTGGTCTTCCAGTTGCCGACCGTGTCGAGGGCGTTGTAGCGCCCGCTCTGGGTGTGCCCGGCGCTGCAGAGCTGGCCGTCGGGTATCGCGGCCTGGTGGTTGCCGGCGACGCCTTCGCGGAAGAGGCCGTTCCAGTTCCACATGGCGTTCGGGTCGGCCTGCCAGGCCTGCCAGCACATCGGATCCTCGGTGGCCATGACGGGATCCTGGAAGCGGGTGCCCCAGCGTTCGAAGCAGCCGTAGTTGCGGGACGCGGGCCCGATGACGTTGCCGTGCGCGGAGGCCGGGCCCGATGGCAGGGCGACGACCGCGAGGGCGGCGATGACCGCGCCGATCAGGGCGCTGACGAGCAGCCGCCTGCGGGGAGGGGAAAGCGTGATGGAGGACATGAGGACTCACACTTCGTCGTGAGGACGGGAGGTGTGGCGAAAGCTGCCCAGGGCTTCCGCCGGCCGCGTGGCTGAGTCGGCTCCCGTAGCCTCCTCTTAACATTTAGACACGTCAATGTCTGATTTAGATGATCATTACCGTCTTTGCGCGGATCGGCTAGTAAGAGGGCATGCGGAAAACATTGGTGTCGGCCGCCCTCGCGGTGGCCCTGGTGATCGGCGGGTATGAACCGGCCCGGGCAGCTCCGCCCGCACCCGCCGGCAGCGCGTTGCCGGCCGGCTGGTCCGTCGAGGACGGGCAGCTGACGTGGCGCTCGGCGCAGCGGGTGCCGATGGGCGACGCCGCAGTCGAGTTCTGGTCCGGCGACCGGCTCCTCGGCCGCCCTCGCGCGCAGCCCGATCAGCGGACCTTCAAGCTGGCTCCGGGCGAGGCGGGCGCGCTCACCGATCTGGCGGTCCGCTCCGGCGGCCGGCGGCTCGATGCGGCGGCACCGAAGGCACAACGCCAGGCGAAAGCGCGACGCCAGGAGAAAGCGCAGCCGGCCAACGCGGTCGACCCCGGCCTCAAAGGACCATATTCCACCGTACGAGGTGAGTACGCCCTCGCCGGCGTCAAGCTCCCCGACTACGAGCAGAACGTGGAGATGCAGGCCGTCGTCGTGGCGCCGAAGGGCGCCCCGGGCAAGCGGCCGCTCGCGCTGTTCCTGCACGGGCGGCACTCGATCTGTTACGGCGGTGGCGACGACGACCTGGGGGAGTGGCCGTGCGCTGCCCCTAGCAAGCCGATCCCCAGCTACCGCGGTTACCTGCAGGCGCAGGAGCTGCTCGCGTCGCAGGGCTACGTCACCGTGTCCATCTCGGCCAACGGCATCAACGGCCAGGACTGGGTGTCCGACGACGGCGGTGCGCAGGCCCGCTCGTCCCTCGTCCGCCTGCACCTGGCGAAATGGGCCGACTGGGCCACGGGCGGGCGCGGGAACGCCCCGGCGATCGTGAGGTCCGCGCCGGTCGCCGACCTGTCCCGGGTGCTCCTGATGGGCCACTCCCGCGGCGGGGACGGCGTCAGCCGCGCCGCTATGGACACGCTCACCCCGCCGCCGGCCGCGCAGGACGGTTATCACGGCAGGGTGCGCTGGACAATCCGCGGCCTGCTGCTCATCGGCCCGACCATCTTCGGCCACGACCCAGTGCCGGACGTGCCCTCCGCGACGATCCTGCCCGGCTGCGACGGCGACGTCTCCGACCTGCAGGGCCAGCAGTTCATCGACGAGACCCGCGGCGTGAGCAGGGGCCGGGCACTGCACAGCTCGCTGTACGTCGTGGGCGCCAACCACAACTTCTTCAACACCGAGTGGACCCCGGGGCAGGCTGTCGCGCCGGCGTGGGACGACTTCTGGAGCGACGACCAGCCCGACGCCGTCTGCTCGCCCGGGACGCCGGCCCGGCTGACCGCGCAGCAGGAACAGACCGTCGGCGCGACCTACATCGCCGCGGCCGCGCGGCTCTTCGTCGCGGGTGACGACCGGGTGCGGCCGCTGCTCGACGGCAGTGGTGCCCGGGCGGCGTCGGCCGGTCCGGCGAGCGTTTACAGCCACGCGCTGGGCGGTGTGCGTACCCCCGTGATCGTGCCCGATCCGTCGGTCGGCGTGACCGGCGCCGGAAAGCTCTGTGAGCAGGTGGCCGCCGAAGCCTCGAAGGCCTGCCTTGACCCGGAGGACTGGACGCAGCGGTCGGCCCACTTCACCTCGTTCAACGGCATCACACCGGAGCCGGGGCGGTGGGCGGTCGGGCTGAGCGGGACAGGGCCGGTGACTCTCACGCCGGCACGGCCGGTCGCGACGGGCGGGGCGCGGGAGCTCACGCTGCGACTCATGGTCCCGCCCAACACCACAGGCAATAAGTACGCCGTGAGCGCGATCGACTCCCGCGGTAAGCGCACGGCATTGGGGGAGGTGCGGGTCGACGGGCTGCCGGGGACGGAGTTCACGACGTCGTACTGGGCTCGCGAGGTGCGCGTACCCCTCAAGGGTGTGAGCGGAAGGATCGCCAAGCTGGAGCTGACCCCCGGGGAAGGCGCGGGCAGGGCCTGGCTGATCGACGCGTGGGCGTGGAACCCGGGCACACCCGCCCCGCTCGCGACCTCGCTGCCGCGGATCGACCTCGGCAGCCTGCAGGTCGACGAGGGTGACTCCGGCACGAAGACCTATCAGGTGCCGGTGACGATCACCGGGCGCGGTGCCGGGCGGGTGCGGTTGTTCCTGGTCGACGGCGCCACGTACGAAAGCACGTCCTGGACGGCCGACATCCGGCCCGGTCAGCGCACGATCCGGGTGCCCGTCGACGTCGTCGGCGACACCCTCTTCGGCGAGGGCGAAGGCGAATACCTGCTGGCCAAGGCCGAGCGGGGCGTCGTGATCGGCGACTGGGCCGGCAGTATCGACATCCGTAACGACGATCCGATGCCGGCGATCACCGTCAGCCCGGCCGCCGCCCGCGTCGCCGAGGGAGGCACCCTCACCTGGCAGGTCACGCTCTCCGCGCCGACCGAGACCGGGTTCTACTTCGTCGGCGACCCGGAGCCCCCGGCCGGCGGGAACGAACTGTCCAGCACGGACGTCGACCCGCAGTGGTTCCTGGACATCACCGGCGAGGACCCCGAACCGTCCCGGCCGCTGTCCGGGACGTGGGCCACGCCGTACGTGTACTTCGAGCCCGGTCAGACCGCCGGTGACCTGTCCATCCCGACCGTCACCGACGATCTCGCCGAACCGGAGGAGACCGTGGAGCTGCACTTCGACGACTCGCTGTCCATCCCGCCGGTCACAGGGACCGTTTTCTAGTCGGTGTCGTTGGTGAGCTGTTCGTAGGCGGCGGGGTCGAGGTCCGTGGCGCCCTGCGGGGCTGTCTGGGCCGCGGTCCCGCCGTACTGCGAGATGGTGATGACGATGGGCTTGTCGGCCGGCTCGGTGGGCGCGTCGGAGGGGAACGTCTCCGGGGCCTGCGAGGCTGCGTCCTTCAGCTGGCCGGGGAGGTCCAGCGTCAGCTTGGTGAGGCGGCCCTGCGCGTCGAGGGTCGCGGTGAACGGCATGGCGCCGGCGCGGGGGCCGTACACGTAATAGGGGTCGTTGGTCAGCAGGTTGAGCTTCGGGTCGACCTTGGTGGCGTCCAGGGTGCCGGTGATCTCGTCGCCCTTGCGGGTCGCCGTGACGACGGCGGCGACCAGATCGGACGCACCGGTGACGTCGGGCTTCGCCGCGGTGGGGGTCGGCGGCAGGTTCTCCATCCCGCTCAGGTCCTCGGCGTCGGCCGCCGCGACGAGCCGCCTGTAGTCGGCCTTCACCCAGTGCTCGCCGTCCAGGATCGTCAGTATCTCCTTCGCTTTCGCCAGCTCGGCCGCCTGCTTCTTGTCGGCCTTGCCGGCGTACTGCTCGAACAGCTTCGCGTATTCCTCCTGAGCCTCGCCGTAGATCCGGTACCTCAGGTAGACGGTGTCCCCTACCCGCAGGATCGACGGTCGGCCCTCCTGGCGGATCACCGAGCTGCCCGGCACGTCGACGGCACCCTCCACGCTGCCGCCGTCGGTGCGGCTGAACGTGTAGTTCCCGGCCTGCAACCCGTCCAGCGACTGCGACAGGGCTGCTTTGCCGTCCGTACCTTTCTCTCCGGCCGGGGTCGTCCCGGCTTCCGCGCATCCGGCGAGAGTCACCCCGGCCGCGAGCACAACAGCGAGTTTCTTCATGGACATGACGGCACCGTACCGTCCTGACGCAAATGCCGATCAACGTCATACAGCAGCCAGTACGCGTGACTGCCGTCGCTCCGGTCCTGCAGCTCCCGGTAGGCCTGCTTGTCCCCGCGCCGGGCGAGCCCGGCCAGCGCCTCCAGGCGTACCTCCGGATCAGGATCGTCCCGGCGGGCTGACAGGGCCCCGGCCGTCACCGGGCTGTCCGGGGCGTGATCACGCAGGACGATCACGGCTGTTCTGCGCACAGAGGCGTCCGTGTCCGCGGCGAGTTCGGCCAGCAGGCTCTCCCGCCCGGATCCGGTCAACCCGAGTGCCACCGCCCGCCGGACGCCGGGATGGGCATGCCGGGCGAACGTCACCAGCTCCGGCAACTCCTCGGCAGGCGCGCGGTATTCGTCGAACGCGCCGATCAGCTCGCTGAGGACCGCACCGTCGTGTTCGGCGGCCAGGCGTTCCCGCAGCGGCGGAAGGGCCCGATCGAATCCGGGCTGCTCGCCGTCCACGTCCTGCATGCCGATCGTCCGCACCACCTCGGCGCCGAACAGCCGTACATCCCGGTCCGCGTGGGTCAGCAGCGCGGCGGCCCAGTCGAACGTCGCCTCGCGGTCCGGCAGGTTGTAGACCCCGTGCCACGACTCGGTCCAGGTCGCCGAGCCGGGATCCGGATCGGTCAGCGCCCGGGCGAGCAGCTCGTCGCGGGACAGCGGGATGAGCAGGCGTCGCTCCAGCAGCGTCACTATGCCGAGGTGGGTGGGCTGCGCCTCGGCCCACCTGCCGTCCGCGGCGGTGACACGCATCCTGCCATTGGCATCCCGGCTCACTGTGGCGTCCGCTGCGGCCAGGCGGTGTCGCAGCTCGGTTTCGAGATCCCGGCCGACCCAGTCGCGGGCGATCCGTAGTGCGGTGTGGATCGGGTGGCCCGGATCGATCAGCGGCAGGTGGCCGGTCCGGTGCTGGAAGAGGCGCTCCACGACGTCGATCGCGCCGTAGTCGGCCGCCCAGAACAGCACCTCGGCATTCGTACCGTCTAAGCCTTCTTCGTGCCCGGCACCTCGTACTGCGCTTTCTGTCCCGGGGTCGTGCACCAGTCGGTCACTCATCGCTGGGCAGGATACGAGCCAGCCATTGCAAGCGGGCCTGGCGGGCGTCGCGGGAGAGGGCGATGTCCGGCGCCATCGAATCGAAGGCGTGCACACCACCCGGCCAGACGTGCAGCTCGGCGGCGCCACCGGCCTGCCAGATCCGGGACGCGTAGGCCACACCCTCGTCACGCAGGGTCTCGGCCGACCCCACGTCCACAAACGCGGGCGGCAGTCCGGAAAGGTCGGTTGCCCGGGCCGGCGCGGCGTACGGGGACACGTCCGCGTCCCCGAGCAGCGCACCCCATCCCGTCTGGTTGGAGACCCGGTCCCACATGTCGACGTCGGCCATCTGCATCGCGGACGGCGAATCGTTGCGGTCGTCGAGCATCGGGCACAGCAGGAGCTGCCCGGCCAGCGCCGGCCCGTTGCGGTCCCGGGCGAGCAGCGCCACCGCCGCGGCGAGACCACCACCGGCGGAAATCCCGGCGACGACGAGAGCCGCCGGATTGAAACCGAGCTCCCCGGCATGCTCCGCGGTCCACTGCAGACCGAGGTAACAGTCCTCGACCGGCGCGGGATGCGGGTGCTCCGGCGCGAGCCGGTAGTCGACCGACACCGCCACCAGCCCGAAAGCCTCAGCCCAGTCAAGAAGCCGCCCCACGCCCCGCCGGTTGTCGCCGAACATCATCCCGCCGCCGTGGATGTAATAGATGCAGCCGCGCGCCTTCGTGACCGGCCTGGCAATCAGCAGCGGAACGCCGGCCCGCGTGTGCTCCTCGACCGTGAACCTGCCGCCGCGCTCCAGGTCGACCGGTGCGGACGGCGGGGCGGTCGCCCTCACCTCGGCGATCATCCCGGGCGTGAGCCGGAAGGGCCCGGCGTTCTCGGCGGCGAGTACCTTCGCCAGCTCGGCATCCAGCGGCGGCGCGTCATAACGTCGATCGGCGTCCATGCCGCCATCAGATCACGGCCGGTGGCTTTCTCTCTCGCCGAAGTCTTCACCCGCGGCGGTGGTCGCGGACAGCCAGGACGTTGTCGACCAGCTTGACGGGGTCGGCGAACTGCTGCCACGCTGCTGCCGGCAGCATGGCGCGGACGTACATCGGGGCCAGGACCAGCTCGAACACGTCCAGCGGTGTGAGCTCCGCGGTCCCGCTCGCGTCCAGCATCGCCTGGAACTGGTCGAGGCGGGGCACCATCAGCTCCAGCGAGCCGTCCACCGATTCGTGGGCGGCGGCGACGATGGCCCGGAAGAAGTCGAGGCCGCCCGGGCGGGTCAATTCCTGGGAAAGCCTGGTGGTGTACGCCGTGAGATCCGCCCGCAGATCCCCGGTCGCGGGCACCGGTGCACGGGTCGCCAGGTCGTTGACCGCGACGTCGAGCAGCAGCGCGTTCGGCGAGCGCCAGCGTCGGTAGATCGTCGCCTGGTGCACGCCGGAACGGGTGGCGATGTCGGCGATCGTGATCCCCCCGCCGGGCAATTCCACCAGCAACTCCCGCACGGCCGCGTGGACGGACTCCCGCGTGCGTGCCGTGCGCCCGCCGGGGCGAGCCGTCCCTGTCTGTTGTGCCACACCACCAGCCTACCGACTTCTAATGCGAGTACATTCGCATTTAGTCAACCGCTTCGGAGGTGCCCCATGGCACGTGTCCTCATCGTCGGCGCCGGGATCGGCGGCGACACCCTCGCGCTCCTGCTCGGCCGGGCCGGTTGGGACGTGACGGTCGCGGAGATAGCGCCCTCGCTGCGCACCGGTGGTCAGACGGTCGACCTGCGCGGCGACTCCCGCGACGTCCTCGAGCGCATGGGTCTGCTCGATGCCTGCCTGGAACGACTCGTGCCCCAACGCGGTGCTGCCTGGATCGACGCGGCCGGGCACCCGCAGGCCGAGATGCCGGTCTCCGCGTTCGACGGTCAGGGCCTGGTGTCCTCGCACGAACTGCTCCGCAGCGACCTGTCCCACATCCTGAACGACGCCGCAGGCCGCCACGCCACCTACCGTTTCGGCGACACCGTGACCGCCCTGACCGGCACCCGCGCCACCTTCCGCAGCGACGGCACCACCGAAGACTTCGACCTGGTCGTCGGCGCCGACGGCGCCCATTCCCGGGTGCGCACGCTCGCGTTCGGCCCCGAAGCGGACTACCGCAAGCCGCTCGGCCTGGCACACGCCTGGTTCACCCTCGTCGAGCAGCCCACGACTCCCGCCCTCGACGGCTGGTTCCTCATCCACCATGCCCCCGGCTCCCGCGTCGTGGAGGCCCGCCCCGGTCACCCCGGCGAGCAGGAAATCGGCTTCACCTTCCCGGCTGCCGCCCTCCCGCCCCGCGGCGACCGCCAGGCCCAGCTCACTCTGCTCGACACCGTCTTCGCCGACGTCGGCTGGCGCACCCGCGAGCTCCTCACCGCCGCCCGCGCCGCCCCCGACTTCGCATTCGACACCTACGACCAGATCCTCATGCCCCTCTGGAGCACCGGCAACGTGGTCCTCCTCGGCGACAGCGCCTGGTGCGCCAGCCCCCTCAGCGGCCTCGGCACAGCCCTTGCCCTCCGCGGCGCCGAATCCCTCGCCGGCGCCCTGCTCACCCACGCGGACCCGGCTGCGGCCTTCGCCCACTACGAGTCCCAGATGCGCCCCAGCGTCGACGCCGCCCAGAGAATGTTCCCCGGCCGCGTCAAGGCCGCCGCACCCCGCACACCCCTGGGCATCCGCACCAACGCCATGGTCATGCGCCTCGTCC
The DNA here is from genome assembly GCF_016862215.1 of Winogradskya humida. GTDB lineage: Bacteria > Actinomycetota > Actinomycetes > Mycobacteriales > Micromonosporaceae > Actinoplanes > Actinoplanes humidus. Next base: position 66,689 of record NZ_BOMN01000112.1, on the reverse strand, counting down.
AGACACCCCCGCTGGCCGCCGCCCTGTCCCGCCTGATGCGCCCCGGACCCTCCACGCCGGCCCCGATCCGCCCATGAGCCCTGCCTTCAGTCCGGTCTAGGGCGGCGGTGGGGCGGTCGGATGGGATGCGCCAGTTTGTCCAGGTCACGCCTGCAGAATCGGTGGTGAGCCCATTCCTCGTCGAGCACAGTGCCGAGGCATCGGCGGACGGTCCGCCCCTTGGCGTACGGGGGCCATCGTTCGTCGTCCGGGACCGGTGCGGTCCTCGCGAGCTGCTCGGGCGTTACCTCGGCCAGCCACGTCTCGATCTCCGAAGCCTGCCGGACCCGCACGGCGAGCACCTCGTCGAGGCTCGGTGCGGCGGACGGGTCGAGTTCGTCCTCCCGCTCCATGACGGCCGGTGGACCCAGTCCCAGGGCCGTGAACGGCTCGGTGAGCCCCAGCACGCAGCGCCGGAACCAGGAGTCGTGCACAAAGACGAGGTGGCGCAGGGTTTCGACCATCGACCACTCGCCGTCGACGCCGTGATGTTCGCTGTTCGCGGGCATGGACCGGACCCGCTCGGTGGTCGTCGCCCAATCGTCCCGCAGATGCCGCCAGGCCTCTCGCAGGTCGTCCGGCTGATCCGAGCGGATCAGCAGCCGCACGGGGTGACGACGGTCGAGTTCCGCCTCGACGTACGGCATCACCTCGACCCCGTTGACCACCAGGTTGGTGACCAGGCCGTCTATCTCGGTGTCCCGCATGACCACGCCGACCATCCGCGCCCTGCTCAGGTCGCACTCGCGGAATTCCGCACCGGTCAGGTCCTCATCGTCGAAGCGTCGCATGCAGACAGGTTAGGGCGCGCCGCAGCAGGTCCGCGGCAGCTCCGCGGCAGGTGCGGGACCATGGCGGTATGAAGCTGAACATGATCGGGATCGTGCTGGCCGCCGCGGAGCCTGCGAAAGCCGCCGGGTGGTTCGCCGAGCATTTCGGGTTCACGGTGGATGTGGACCTCGGGTGGTACGTGAATACGCAGCACACCGGGGATCTGAAGCTGAGCCTGGATTTTGTGCAGCGGGACCATGAGTCGTGGCCGGTCGTCACGCGAGGGCGGGACGTGGCCGGGACACTGGTGGCGTTCGTCGTCGACGATGTGGACGCCGAGCATGAGCGGCTCGCCCGGGCCGGGCTCGAGGTGGTGCTGCCGTTGGTGACCGAGCCGTGGGGGCAGCGCCGGTTCCAGGTGGCCGGGCCCGACGGTGTGTTCGTCGAGGTGCTGCAGCGGGTGGAGCCCGACCCGGATTGGCTCGCCGCCAACGGGTTCTGAGCGCGGAAGCAGCTGGCGCCACCCCGGCAGGCGGGGTGGCGCCGGGAGGCGGGGTGCGCCAGGAGGCAGGGTGCGCCGGGAGGCAGGGGGGCGCGCCGGGAGGGCTACTTCGGGGCGTGGGCGGCCAGGAAGGCCTGGGCGATGGCGGAGGCCATGTCCGCCGGGTCCGTTGCTGAGATCGCCTTGCCGCCGGTGGCGTCGGCCATGGTGGTCAGGGCGTTCATGTCGGCGTCGCCGCCGTAGCCGACAGCGATTATCGGGACCGGCTTGGCCGGGTCCTGTTCCTGTTTGAGTTTCGTCAGGAATTCCTGCTGGGTCATCTCGAACGAGGATTCCTCGTCGCGGCCGTCGGTCAGGACGATGACCAGGTTGACCGCGCCGGCCTTCTCCTGGGAGCGCATGGCGGCCACGCCGTCGAGGACGGTCCGGTAGAGCGGGGTGCCCGCGTCGTTCTCCGCCTTGTAGCCGGCGATCGCCGCGCCCATCGCCTGGCGGCGGGTGACGCCGCCGATCTCCTCGGCGAGCGGGCCCAGGGGGACGGCCTCGGTGTGGGCGGGGCTTTCCGGGGTGGGGGCGGAGAAGAACCACATGCCGATGCTGGTGTCCTCGCCGAACAGCGCGTTGGCGTTGGTGCCGGACTCGCGCAGCAGGGCCGCGCGGGTGGTGGTGCGGCCGGACTTGTCGGTGACCTTCTGGTTCATCGAGCCGGAGCCGTCGATCAGCAGCAGCACCTGGAACGGCAGCGTGCGGTACTGCGACCAGTTCAGCGACGGGCCGAGCAGCTCCTGGGGCTCCTCCGGCAGGGTCATCGCCCGGGGGGTCTTCTCGGTCCGGAAGCCCGCGGCCTTGATCGCGGCCGGTTTGATCGCGGCGTGCAGTTGGTCGGCGAGGTCCTTGCGGGTGCTCGACCGGGCCACCGCGAACGGGTAGTCGGCCTCGACGACGGCGTCCGCCGGCACAACCCCGGTGAGCTCAACCCCACGATCAGCCTTCGCGTACGCCCGGAGCTGCTGCTCGGTCGTCGGGAAGAACCCGATCTCGGAGGCGGCCCGCGCGTCGTCCTTCATGTCGGCGGTGCGGGTCAGCAGCACGGCGGGGTCCGCGTTGGGATCCTTGAGCCGGCTGCGCAGGGTGAGGGCGCGGAGCTGCGCGATGCCGCTGTCGGGTGTGGTGCGCTTCATGGCGGCGTGCACCGCGAAGACGGAGAGCATCCCGACGGTGTTGTGGGTCGGGTCGGGCATGGACGACGCCGGGATGCGTTTCTTGGCAACGCCGTCGACCAGCGCGGCCCAGGAGCCGTGGCCGTCCTTGACGATCATCGGGGCGATGGCCTTCGGCGCCGCGAGGACGACCGGGGAGCAGGCCACGGTCTCGCCGCGGGCGTCGTACGTGGTGCCACGGGTCTCGGCGATCTTCAGCCAGGCGCTGCTCGACGGGATCCAGACGTCGGGACGCCGGGCGGCCTGCGCGACGGCGGACGGGTCCTCGGCGGTGACGTGGATGGGCCCGCATGCGGACTCGTCGGGGCCCGCGAGGCTGCGCGCGGCCTCCTCGACCACGGGGGCGATCTCGGGTGCCGCCGAGACCTCCAGTGTCGTGTCCGGGCAGAGGGTGCGCTGGGTGTCGGTGGTGGTGCGTCCGCGCTGCAGCAGCGTCATCCCGCCGCCGGCGGCGACCAGCACCACAATGGTCACCGGGACGATCAGCCACCGGCCGCGTGGGCGCTCGGCGGGCTGCGCGGACTCCAGGGCGAGGCGGTCGGCGGCGGTGACGAACCCGTCGAAGGACGTCGTCCGCTCCACGGGCGCGGGTGGTTTCTTCTTCCTGGGCCGGGCGACGAGCACGAGGCCCACGATGAGCAGTGCGGCAGTCAGACCCGCAGCGATCCATAGCAACGCTGTGCCTATGGTTGCACTACTGGCTGCCAGCACTACGGCAGTGTCGGCCATGCGTATCGATCCTCCCCAATTGACCAGGGCGTTCCCTCCGGCGTTGTCGAACAGTAGCCGAGAGAACGTGAATCGCGTGGATCATCGATTCGTCGGGTGGCCGACACTGTGGCGCAGGCAACTTCTCTGTATCTGGCGACCCGGTCATGACCGGGACCAGTGACCGGTCACCGTTCGGGAGCCGGCCGCTTATCGAGGCTTTGCGGCGCAGGTGATGCAGGTGCGGGCGCCGGGGCGGGCTTCGAGGCGGTCGGGGTGGATCGGGCGGCCGCAGGTTTCGCAGATGCCGTAGGTGCCCGCGTCGTGGCGGGCGAGGGCGTCGCGAAGGTCGGCGATGCGGTGGTGGGCCGCGGCGAGGGTGGCGGTCAGCTGGGCCCGTTCGAAACCGACCGTGGCGCCCTCGGGGTCGTGTTCGTCGTCGGCGTTCGAGTCGCGGGAGGCCTCGAACAGGGCGCGCAGGTCCTCCTCCAGCGACGATGCCTCGGAAACGGCGCGGGTGAGGAGATGCTCGAGGTTCTCGCGCATCCCCTCACCCTAGGCCGAAACTCCCGCTAGGGGGCCTGTCTAGAGAGACAGGGTCCAGCTGTTGATGTAGCCGGTGTCGATCGACGCGGCGTCCTGGACGCGGAGCTTCCAGATGCCGTCCGGGTTCTCGCCGGAGACGTTGACGCTGTAGGTCTGGTCGATGTTGTCGGTGCTGCCACCGGTGCGGCTCTGCAGGGTGTACGCGCTGCCGTCCGGGGCGACCAGGCTGACGACCAGGTCACCGATGTACGTGTGGACGATGTGCACCTCGACCTTGCTGCTCGAGGACGGCGTGATGGTGCAGCCGGCCAGCGAGATGTCGCTCGTGACGGTGGTGTTGTCGGGGATCGCGACATCGTCGGCGTTCGTGCCGGAGCAGCCCGCGGGGCTGTTGATCCCGAGCGTGAACGACGTCGAGTGGCTCACCGAGGGCGAGGTGCCGGTGAACGTGATCGGGTAGGTACCCGTACCGAGCGACTCCGGGGTGACGATCGTGACCGTCGACGACTCACCGGCGGTGACCGAGGCGGGGTCGAAGGTGACCGTGACGCCGGCCGGAACGCCGGAGGCGGTGAGGTCGATCGTCTCGGCGGTGCCGTTGGTGCTGGTCGTGGCGAGGGTCGTGGTGACGGTCTCGCCGCGGTCGGTGGCTACCGAGGCCGGGGAGGCGGCGACGGAGAAGTCGTTGCCGACGGGGCAGTAGTCGCTGCCGGCGACGTTGACCGCGGTCCAGGCGGCCTGGACCGCCTTGTACTCGGTGCCGCACTCGCCGTACAGGTCGGCGGCGGCCGAAAGGCTGTACGCGCGGGCGGTGTTCGACGGCGTGGTGGTGTTGACGTACTTGGTGTTCGACACGAAGTAGGTGTCGAGCGCGCGGAACCAGATCTTCTCGGCCTTGTCACGGCCGATGCCGGTCACCGGCTCAGCGGCGCCACACACGGGGGAGGTGCCGAACGCGGTCTGCCCGGTGCCCTCGGCGAGGTCGAAGAAGAAGTGGTTGGCCACACCGGACGAGTAGTGCACGTCGACGCTGTTGGTGCTGGTCGACCAGCAGCCGTGCGACGAGCCGTCGAGCGTGGGGTTGTACATGTAGCGCAGCGGCGAGCCGTCGCCGTTGATGTCGATCTCCTCGCCGATGTCGTAGTCACCGGGGTCGGCGGTGGTGTCGGCGTAGAACTCGACCATGCTGCCGAAGATGTCGCTGGTGGCCTCGTTCAGGCCGCCGGACTCCCCGGAGTAGGTGAGGCCGCCGGGCACCACGTTCTCGGTGACGCCGTGCGACATCTCGTGACCGGCCACGTCGATGGCGACCAGCGGGTTCGCGTTGCCCGAGCCGTCGCCGTAGGTCATCTGGGCGCCGTCCCAGAACGCGTTGACGTACGCGTTGCCGTAGTGCACCCGCGACGGCACACCCGCGCCGGTGCCGAAGATGCCGTTGCGGCCGTGGACGTTGAGGAAGTAGTCGAACGTCTTCGCGGCACCGAAGTGCGCGTCGATGGCCGCGGACTGCCGGCTCGCGTTGGTGCCGGTGCCCCAGACGTTGTCGGCGTCCGTGAACGTCGTGCAGGTCGAGCTGCCGTTGTTCATGTCACACGTACGCCCGTTGCCGTGCGACGGGTCGATCAGGCTGTACGTCGAGCCGGACAGCGTGGTGTCCACGCCGACCGTGCCGGAGTAGATGCTGTTGCCCTCACCGGCGATGGTCTCGATCTCGTCGTACGAGCCGATCGGGGCACCGGTCAGCGCGTCGCTGATGACGTGCAGCTTCGACGGCGTCTGCCCGTCCTTGGCCCATCCGGTCACGACGGTTTCCCAGGCGAGGCGCCCCGAGCCACTGTTCGCGTCGACGAACAGTTCCGGCGTACCCGTCGCAGTGATCTTCCCGGAGAACGCACCGGAAGCGAGCGACTTGGCCTTCGCGGCAGTGACCTTCGGGGTGATCCCGAGCGACAGCGGCGCCTTCAGCCCGTTCGAGCTGCCGGTGTACTGCCCGTCCTTACCGACCCGGATGATCAGGTCACCACCGTCCACCCGCAGGCCACGATAGGTACGCTCGTAGCGCACCACCCCGCTGCCGTTGTCCAGCTTCTTGCTGCTGTACGCGGTGAATGTGTCGAGGGCGGACCCCTTGACGGCCTTGACGTTGTCCTTCAGCGCCGTGTCAGCGGCGGTGAGCAGTGACGGCGTGGACGGCGGAGCGGCGGACACGCTGGTAGCGGAGACCGCGAGACCGCCGCTGACCAGCAAGGTGATGCCGGTCAGCGCAAGAGCCTTTCTCAACCTGATCCTCCCCAATCCCAGGACGCACGTGCATCCATTGGTTTCAATATCATTGCCCCGGGGAAGGGTGGACGGGAAGTAATTAGAAGCTTAATTAACAGGTTTGACATCGATGGACATAGATCAGCCCGACTTCTGACAGATCGAACTGATCCTCAGGCCGCCGGCGACGATCAGGGGACGAGGGCGACGAAGGCGAGGCCCGTGGTGCGCTCCGCCAGGTCGAGGGCGGTGGCCGGGTCGTCGAGGCCGACTGTCAGCAGTTCGACCGCGGAGAGGTCCAGCAGTCCGGAACGGATCATGTTCCACACCGTGGTCACGGTCTGGTCGTCGCTCATCCAGGAACCGCGCAGGGTGAGACGGCGGTGCATCAGGTCGCCGTACGGGATGGTGAGGGTCTGGCGTACGCCGCCGACGAGAACCAGGGCGCCGTTCCTGCGCAGGCTGTCGTACGCGGCCATGGTCGCGTCCGCCGTCGGGGTGGCGCCGAGGGTGTCGAGGGCGACGTCGACCGGGCCGATCCCCGCCGCGTCCGTGGCGCGGTCGCCGGTCAGCTGGTGGGTGCGCACGCGGGGGCCGAGCTCGGCCAGCCGGTCGAGTGCCGCCTTGTTGCGCCCCACCGCGGTCACCGTCGCCGCGCCCGAGGCGAGCGCCACCAGCACCGCCGCGCCGCCCAGCTGGCCCGTCGCACCGATCACGGCGACGTCACGGCCGGTCAAGGGGCCCGCCGCGTACAGGCCCGACGCGGCGATGCAGAGCCACGGCAGGAACGACAGGCGGGCGGGGTCCGGGTAGGTCTCGGCGCCGGGCAGCTTGATGAGGGTCTCCTTGGCGCACAGGGCACGCTCGGCGAAAACCCCGTCGCGCCACACCGTACGCATGCGGTCCGTGCGCTCGCTGCCGGTGCCGGTCCCGCCGAGGCCGACCCAGCCGACCAGGATCTCGTCGCCGTCACCCGCGTCGAGCCGCGACGTGTCCACCACGACATCGCCCGGCGCGACGTGGAACACGTCCGGCGCGACATCGGTCACCCGGGCGATGCAGGACGGGCCCAGGGTGAGGGGCACGGGCAGGCCGCCACGGTTCCCGGTCACGACCATTTTCGTGTACGCCGGCAGGTGCGCGGCGAGCACCTCCACCAGCACGCCGCCACCCTGCAGTGCCGGCGCAGGGATGTCGGAGAGGCGTACGACATCATCTTGTGAAGCAACAGTCCAAGCTTTCATGGTCCCAGCGTGACTCAGCGATAAGCTGGTATCCAGAATCGCCTTATGCTGGTATTGGAGGTTCCAGGGTGAGCGTCGAGCTGGGAACTTTCCTGCGCAGCAGGCGGGAGCGCGTAAATCCGGCCGACGCGGGCCTGCCGGTCACCGGGCGACGCCGCACACCGGGGCTGCGCCGCGAGGAGCTGGCCCTGCTGGCCGGCATCAGCGCCACCTGGCTCACCTATCTCGAGCAGGGCCGCGACGTGCGCCCGTCCGGTCAGGTGCTCGACGCCCTCGCCCGGGCGCTGCGGCTGACATCCGCCGAGCAGGAGCACCTGCGCCGCCTCGCCGGCGGGGGCGTGCCGCTGGGGCAGGACGCGGCCGAGGAGGCGGCCCCCGAGGTCGCGGGCGTTCCGGCGCTGCTCGGCGCCAATCCCGCGTACGTCACGGGCATCTGTTATGACGTTCTCGCGAGCAACGCGGCCGCGGCGGAGTTGTTCCGGGGTATGACATCGGGTGGCAACGTCGTGCGGTGGATGTTCACCGAGCCCGCCGCCCGCGAGGTCCTGGTCGACTGGGAGCTCGAGGCGAGCACCATCCTGGCCCGTCTGCGAGCGATCGCGGGACGCCACCCCGGCCACCCGCGCGTGACCCGGCTCGTGGCGGAGCTGACCGCGGCGAGCCCCGAGGCGCGGCAGTGGTGGCCGCAGTATGACATCCAGTTCAGCCGCGCGGGCAGCAAGCGGCTGCGGCATCCCCGGCTGGGCGAGATCACCGTGTCGCACGCCGCGTTCCACGTCGCCGACCGCCCCGAGCAGACCCTGGTGATCTACAACCTGCCTGGGCTCGATTGAAAACGCGGCGCCCGTCGCCGGGCGCCGCGCTTGAACTACAGGGTGACTACCGGGTGCCGTTCAGGGTCGACGGCATCGGCGGGCCGGCGACCGGCGGCCGCTGGCTCTGCACCGCGTTCAGCGTCCTCGCGGCCTCGCCGGAGTCGTCCGGCAGCGGCTCGAGGAACGGCTGGTACGCGCCCTGGCAGACCTTCCCCTTGGCGGGGAGAGAGCCCTTGAGCAGGTAGTTGTCGATCGCGCCGGTGGCGCAGGCCGACGAGCCGTAGGACGTGTGTCCCCAGTTGGTGTTCGACAGCAGGCGGCTGTTGGGCAGCCGCTTGGATGCCGAGACGGCGTCGTCGTAGTTCGTCGCCGGGTCCCACTTGGTGCCGACGATCAGCACCGGGGCGGCGGTCCGGCGGTTCCACGGGCCGGTGTACGCGTCCTCGTCGCGTACGGTCCAGGTGTTGCGGGCGCACTGTGCGGTGCCCCAGCCCCAGGCCCGGCCGAAGTACGGCGCCCGCTTGTCGGCCTTGACCATCAGGCCCGGCCACGAGCCGGCGTCCTTCGGGTGCAGCGCGTCGGTGCAGTCCACCGTCGCGAAGGTCTCGAAGCCGTTGTCGTACGGGAAGTCCCGGCCGGCCTTGGCCCGGGCGTCCTTGATCCGCTTGGCCAGCGCGGTGCCCGCGGTGGCCTTCGCGGCGGCACTGGAGGAATCGAGCAGCGTCTTGATGTACTGCGCGTCCTGGGTCACCCAGTCACCGGCACCCGTGTCGTACAGGTCGCCGAGGATGCCGCTGACGAAGTCGGCGTACGTGATGGTGAAGCTGCCGAATTCCTCGTCCACGACCACCAGCGGCTTCTTCTTGAGCTTCGACGCGATCGCGTCGAAGTTCTTCACCGGGTCACCGGCGGCGAAGGCGCAGTACTGCTCGCCCGCGGCGTCACAGCGCTTGAGGATCTCCCGCAGCGCCCTGTACGCCCCGTCGGCCGACCGGAGCCGCTCGTCCTGCTCCTGGTTGGCCGTCTTCGCCGTGCCGACCCAGTGTTCCGGGTCGAGCACGCCGTCGACCACGATCGCCCGGAAGCGGTCGGGGAACATGTTGGCGTAGTACTGCCCGATCGCGGTGCCGTAGCTGAAGCCGAGGTAGTTCAGCTTCTTGTCACCGACGGCGCGGCGCAGGACCTCCATGTCCCGCACCACCTCGGCGGTGGACGCCGCCCCGGTCAGCGGCTTGCCCGTGGTCGAGCACGCCTTGCCGAACTTCTTGGCGGCGGCGACGTACTTCTTCTCCTCGGCCGCACCCAGCGGGAACGCGACGTTCATGTCGCCGAGCACCGCGGTCTGGTCCTTGACCGACTTGAAGCACTTGATGTTGGCGCTGTTGGCGATGCCGCGCGGGTCGACACCGACGATGTCGAACTTCGCGAGCACCGCCGGGCTCAGGAAGTTCGGCGCCGCGAGCGCGATGCTCGTGCCGGAGCCACCGGGACCGCCCGGGTTGAGGAACAGGCTGCCGATCTTGTGCTTCTGGTCCGTGGCCTTGACCCGCAGTAGCGCGATCTCGGTCTTCGCGCCCTTCGGGTTGTCGTAGTCGAGGGGAAGCTTGGTGGTCGCACACTCGGCGTAGTCGTAGCACTTGTACCAGCCGAGCTTCGGAGTGGGCACGCGGTCGACCCGCTTGCTCTCCTTGGCACTGGTGCGATCGGTCTTCGTGGCCGCCGCGGCGGGCGCAGCGGCCCCCGCCACCAGCACACCGGCGATCATGCCGGCCGCCAGAAGGCTTCTTCCCAGATGTCGCATTCGCATCCCTTCCGTCGAGGACGAGCGGCGTCGTCGCCGTTCGACCCTGGACAATAGGAAGTCGACGCAATAAATCCGAATACACCGATCTCTAAACAGGACTCAGGGTGATGGGCCGGCCTCGTCGGGTGCCGGCGCGCCGCGGGCCGGTCGAGGTGGTGGGTCTGAACGCGTTCCCGGGAACCCTCTTGATGGAGACTCGGTCTCCAACATCTGAAACACTTTCATTTTGTCCTTGATCTGTCGCACATGGCGGCGGTATTCAGTCGACGTTCGCATTGCTGCGAGCAACGCTGGTCCGATGGTCGGCATCCACGATGAAATGCATTCAGAATGGTTCCCGGCGCCGGTCCCTGTGCCCGTCGTGACCGGTTACGGCGAGCTTGGTGTCCGGCCGGATGCGACACCCGATGAGGTCCGGGTGGCGACAGCGCGAAGAGCCCGGGTGCTCACCGCCGAGCGGGAGCTGGCCGGGCTCAACTCCCGGTCACTGACCGGTTCCGATCGGCGAGCAGAGCACGACGACGAGCATCCGCCGTGCTCTGTGCTGCGGCTCGAGCCGGTCTGGAGCCTGATTTTCGACGACCCCGCGGTGGCGCTGGAGCGGCTGCGGGCGGACCTCGAGTCCTTCCTGTGCGGCGCTGAGGGCGGCGACGCGATCCCTTTTCCCGTGCCGACAGATCTGGAGCGCAGCGACTTTTCCGGCGATTTCCGTCACCACCCATTATTGGACGGCGTGGACCACTCATGACATCCCAGAAATCACGAGGGCACCGGGTCGTCGGCATCGATCTCGGCACCACCTATTCGGCCGTCGCCGCCTACAACGCCGCCGAGTGCGATGCCGAGATTCTGCCGGACCCCACTGTGGACAAAGGCGGCGCCGCGACGCCGTCCGTCGTCTGGGACCGTCCCGGCTCGCCGACGGTCACCGTCGGCGCCGCCGCCAAGTCGGCCATCGCCGATGACCCGGGCCACATCCTGATCGAGGTCAAACGGGAGATGGGCGCGGCTGTCCCGGCGCCGGGGGTAGGCAAAGCGCCTGAACCGGTGCGGATCTCGTTCCGTGGCAGGAGCCGCCTTCCCCAGGAGATCAGCGCGCTGGTGCTGATGAAGATGAAGGAGATCGCCGAGCAGAATCTCGGAGCGCCGGTGCACGATGCGGTCATCACCGTCCCGGCGTACTTCACGGAGCGGCAGAAAAAGGCGACCGAGGAGGCGGCGCTGCTCGCTGGGATCTACCCGCGACAGCTCATTCCCGAGCCGACCGCGGCTGCGATCTGTTACGGCTTCGACCGCGCCGACGCCGAGCGGCACGTCTATCTCGTGTATGACCTCGGCGGCGGGACGTTCGACGTGTCCATCATCGTGGTCGAGCAGGAGTCGATCGAGGTGCTCGCCACCGCCGGCAACCCGCGGCTCGGCGGCGGCAACTTCGACGATGAGATCACGAAGTGGGCCTTCCGCGAGCTCGGCGAGCCGGTGGACGCCGACCCGGGCTGGGCGCAGCGGGTGAAGGCATCGGCCGAGCGGGCCAAGTGGGAGCTCGCCGTCTACGACGAGTCCGAGCTGGTGGTGCCGGCCCGGGAGCCAGGTGGGCCACCGCGGGGCCTGCGGCTGGACCGGGCCACCTTCGAGGGTGAGATCGCCGGGTTGCTGCGCGAATCTCTGAGCTGTGTCGAGGATGCGCTGACGATGGCCGCGGCGCGTGGTGTCACCCGCGCGGAGCTGGACGCCATCCTGCTGGTCGGCGGTTCGACGAGGATTCCGCTGGTCAGCCGGATGCTGCTGGACTACTTCGGCCGCGGTGCCGGTTTCGTGCGCAGTGACGCCAACCCCGACACCCTCGTTGCCCGGGGCGCGGCGATCGTGGCCAACCGATTCGCCCCTTCCGACGGCTTCGACCTGCTCCGCCGGCCGGACGCGGACCAGCTCAACCGGGAGCGGGACGACGAGCTGGAGATCACCTACATCACCGAGCACACCCTGGGTCTGGGCGTCCAGGAGGGACTGGTGGACCCGCTCATCCCTCGCGGCGACAACATCCCGCGTTCGGCCAAGAACGTCTACACCAATCCCGAGGATGCCACCGTCGTGCGCTGCCCCATCTACCAGGGCGAAAGCCGTTACACGTACGAGAACGAGCTCGTCGGTGAGGTGGTGCTGGACGACATCGAGCCCCGCCCGCGGGGCTACCACGAGTTCGAGGTCACCTTCACGCTCGACATCAACGGCCTGCTCGACGTCCAGGTCCACCACCGCCAGACCGGGCGTGACTTCCGGGGCACATTCGAGCAGAGCACGGGCATCGGTAAGGTCAGCCGCCTCGCCGAGCTGCGCACCGAGTTGCTCGCGCTCTACGCTCCCGACGCTGGTGCGCCGCATCCGGCCGGCCCGGTGCCCGGTCCGTTGCCTGGTCCGTTGCCTGGTCCGTTGCCTGGTCCGTTGCTCGATGATTGAGCAGATCGAGCGGGCGCTCGGCGCCCAGCGGGTCGGTCCGAGCATGTGGGGCGACATCTACCGGTCGGCGACGGGGACCTACATCCGGGTCCTGCCCGCGAGCACGCCGGGGCTCACGGCCCGGCGCAGGCAGGAGCTGGACAGCTGGGCCGACCTTCCGCAGGCCAACGGGGTGGCCCGGGTGATCGAGGCCAAGCAGCGGCCCCTGCTCACGACCCGGGTCTTCCAGTGCGTCGTCTACGAGGCGGAGGGTGCCGAACCCCTCACCGCCATTCTGGCGTCCGGTGACCCGGCCCGCCGCTTCGGCGCTGTCACCGCCGTGCTGCGGATGATGCCGTCCTGGTGGCAGTCGGTGGCGGAGGGCATGTTGCCGATGCCCAGCGACATCGTTGTCCGCGAGGGCGTTCCACACCTGTTACGGGTCCCGGCCTGGGGGATGCCCGCGATCGCCGAGCTGCTCGCGGAGCCGGCGCGGGTACTGCACCTCGCCCCCGAGCTGATCCGGGACACGGGCCCCGGAGCGGGCCGGGCGACGGACCTGTTCGCCCTCGGTGCCATGGTGCTGAGCTGTGCTTTCGACCATGACGTCGGCGACGGCCCGATCGTTCTCCAGCGCGCCGCAGCCGGGGTCGCGCTGACCTCCTGCTATCGGCGGGAGCGGCTGCCCGGGTGGACCGCAGGTCTTCCTGCGGTCACCGAGGCGCTGGATCGGGCAGCCGTACTCGCCGACGTCGATCCCGCTGTCCGGATGGCGGCGGATCGGGATGTCGTCGTCGCGGCGTTGCGGGCGGCCGTCCCGGCGTTCGACCCGGTCAGTTCCGTGCGGCAGTTCCGTGACGCGGGCGACCCCGAAGCCGCCGTCCGGCTCGCCCGGCAGGCACTGCTCGCCGACGGGTCCTATGAGCTGTACCTCCTGGCCGCTGACATCGCCGCGACGGGTCTGCACCGGCCGCTGACGGCTCTGACCTTCCTCGAGGAGGCGGCGCTGCTGGCACCGGAGCGCCCCGAGTCCTACGCGGGACAGTTCGACCTGATCGGCCGGACACACACCCTGATCCTCGGGATGCTGGGCAGCGCCGATCCGTCGTTCGCCGACCGGCTGGACCGCATCATGACGACCGCGCTGGACCGTTTCGACCCGCAGGACCGCGAGGACCATCTGCCTGCGATGGCCCGCTATCTGATCGCACGAGAACGGCCGGGGGCGGCCAACCGGCTGCTGAGCAGCGCTCTCATCCACGATGGGAAGTCACACTGGTGGAAATTCGAGCTGATGATCGCGTACGGGTGGACGTTTCTCGCCGCCGCCCGGCCGGAGCAAGCGGCTGAGGTGGCCGCCGGTGTCCGGGCCGGACTGCGCAGGGTCGAGGCCAACCGTTCGGTGCGGCCAGACCGGGTCGGGCGCTGCGGTGCGGCGCTGCTGCTGCTCGAAGAAGCCGTCCTGGGTCACCGGCAGGACCGGGCGGGCGGTGCTTGAGATGATGCTGACCCTGATTGCCGTGTTCATCCTGCTGATCGCCACGAACGTCTACTTCCTGTGGGGACAGCCCCGCCTGCGGCGGCGGTCGTTGCTGACCGCGATCCCGCTGCTGTACAGCGAGGTACGCAGCGAGCTCGAGACCGCCGAGGGCCGGCTGGCCGAGGCACTCGTCAACGGTCTCGGCGCCCGCGACACCCGCGACGCCCGCTTCGCGCTCGCCTGGGTGCGCGCCCGGCTGGGTGAGTTCGACCGCTCCAAGTACGCCGACGCGCTCACCGCGCTCGGCGCCGTCGAGCGCGACGACACCGTGACCACCGACCTGCGGCTCTGGCTGCTGGCGAAGCAGGGCCGCCACGACGAGGTCCTTGCCCTGGCCGGGCGGGCCGGCGTACGGCTCAGTCCCACTGTCCAGAACAGGACGTTGCAAGCCGTGGCCTTCGAGAACCGGGCCGTCGAGCTGTGGAACAGCCGCGACGCCGACGGCGCGGTACGCAGCCTCGACCAGGCGCGCAGGCTGCGTACCGAACCCATGATCGGCGGTCCGGATCTGGTCGAGGTGCTGATTGAGGACGGGTTGCGGACGTTGGCCACCGGTGACCACGGGCGAGCGGAGCGTTCGTTCGCTCAGGCACTCGAGCGGGCCAGGGAGGACAGCGTTCAACGGATCGAGGCCCGCCTGGGGCTGTTTGCCGTCCGATGGCTCGGCACCGACCGGGCCGCCTTGCTGCCCTTGCTGAAGGACGAGTTCGAGGCATTGCGGGCCCGTCGCGACCTTCGCGGAGCCGGACGCGATGACACCGGGGCGCTCCGGGCAACCGTCGGCTGGTGGTATCTCACGGCGCTGCTGGACGACTGGCGCCGGCGGCTGACCCCCGGCGAGCCGTTGCCGCTGACCGAGCGGGAACTCTTCCTTGCGGCCGTGCGCGTGGTGACCGAAGCCGACAGCGAGCAGGGTGACGTGCCGATGATGCACGGCCTGATCGAGTACGGCTTCGCCGAGGACGCCCCCGGACGTGGCCGCGCCGTCGCGTTGCTGCAGCATTCCACCCGGCTGGCCAAGGGTGTCATCCTGCCGGAGATCCGCGAGCTCACCGGCGCGGCGATGCCGGAGCATCCCGGCTGGACCCGGCCGCCCGCGGAACGGCCCGCGCCGTGGCCCGGCTTCCCCCGGCCCGACGACGCCCCGCTGGACGACGTGCTCGTCCGGCTGGCGGCCCTGAGACAGAACTTCCCCGAACTGACCGAGGTGCTGGCCGACATCGGCCGGCGGTTGCGTGACGCGCGGTCGGGCCTGAACCGTCCGGCCGGGCAGAATGGGAGCGACACACGTGGCAGCCGATAGCCGACCGGTGACCGGCAGGGCGTCGCTGATCGACCGCCGGGCATTGCTGAGCCGCCTGGGTGAGGTCGAACCGGAACCGGCGGAGCCGAACCCGTGGCTCACCCGGGCCGGCCTGCAGGACCGGCTCCCGCACCTGCTCGGGCTCGACCAACGCTCGTCGTACGAGCTGTGCCGGCGGGTCCTGGACCGGCTGCGACCCGGATGGGACCGGCCATGACGGACCCGGCCATGACGGACCCGGCCCTTCCAGCGCGGGCCGAGAGCGAGTGGGACGTGTTTCTCAGCTATTCCCGGGCGGACGAGCTTTGGGTGCGCAAGGAGCTGTACCCGGCGTTGCTGTCCCGTTTCGTCGATGGCCGCCCACCGCGAATCTTCCTGGACCTCTCCCCGGACGGGCTCCGGCCCGGGAGCAACTGGCTGAGCGGGCTCGCTGAGGCGGTGCAGCACAGCCGATTCTTCGTCGCCGTCTACTCCGCGCGCTACTTCGCCAGTCCGATGTGCCGCCAAGAGCTCGACTGGTCCATGACCGTGCACCCGGCCCGTGGTGCGCTGCTGCCCGTGCTCCTCGACTCCGGCGACCAGGTGCCCTTCGCGTACAGCTCGATCCATTGGCTGTCAGTCACGACCCACGACTGGCTGGACCGGTTGTGCGCCACGATCGGTCTGACCGGGCGGCGGCACCGGTTCGGCCTGCGGTGGGGCACCGGTGTTCCGGACACCCCGGTCGAGCACACCCTGCCCGAACAGCGGGTCGAACTCGTCGGCTGGAGTCCCGGCTGCGGTGAGGAGGCAGTGAGCCTCGACGCCGGCCCCGCAACCGAGTGGCTGCGGGGCACGCTGAACATGACGACCGCGGGCGGGATCGCGACGTTCCGCGACCTGTCGTTCAGCTCTCCCGGCACCGCGTTGCACCTGACCGCCCGCTATCCCGGTGGCGATCCGGTCAGCGGCGCGTCGTTCACCGTACGCGGATCGGCACCGGAACCGGCCGGTGTACGGCCGTCCGTGACGGACGCACTCTGGTTCTTCGGCGACTCCCGCACGGTGGCGTTTCTCAGCCGCGGCGCGCTCACGGTCCGCTCGGCCGGCGGTCAGTGCACGAGGGCCGGCGAGTTTTCCGACCGTCCCCGGATCCGGGCGCGATGGTCGCGGTACACCGCGGTCGCGTGCTGGTCCGGGCGGGTGTTGGTGGTCGACCTCGACGGGCGGTCGACTGCATACCGGCTCGGTGCTGGCCCGGCGGTGCCCGCGGCACTGTGCCCGGCCGGTGACCTGCTCTACGCCGGCATGTGGAACGGGCGGATCTGGGCGCTACGGCCCGGGTCGGGCGAGGTCACCGAGGTGCTGCGGCACGACGCGGGAGTGCAGGCCATGGCGTACGCCGGGGGGCAGTTGCTCGTGGTGGGCTTTGACGGCCGCGCGACCTGGCTCTCGACGAGCGGCGATCCGGTCGCCCGCGGGACCCATGACCTGGAGCGGGTCGTCTGGGCCGCCCACGCAACGCCGGACTGTGTGCTTGTGGTGGGTGCGGCCAAGGTCCACCGCATCGGCGTAACGGGTGACGGCCTCATCTCGTTGCCGCTGCTCACGACGATGACGACCGGCGCGCTCACCGACGGTGATCTGGCTGTTGCCTACGACCGGGCCGGTCAAGGCTGCCGCTTCGACGCGGAGCTCGAGGTCCGGGGGGCGTTCGGGGCGCCGGCCGGGGCCCGTCCGGTGGAGACCGACGACTCCGGAGACCTGGTGGTCACCGCGCACCGGGACGGCTCGCACGCACTGCTGATCGATCACCGGGTCGTGCACGTCAACCCGCACGGCCCGATGGCGGTCTCGCCCGACGGCGCCCGGGTGGCGCTGGCCGGGCCGGGTGGGGTCGACGTCGTCGAGGTCGCAGACCTGGGCGTCCCGGCGTGAGCCGCGTACGAGCGCTCCGCCGGCGGATGGACAACCTCTGGACGGCCTACACGCAGGCCTCCGGCATCACCCGTGAGGAGCTGGGTGCGCTGACGGAGGCGATGTTCCGGGTCGCCGTGCATCCGGGCACCGCCGTCACCGAGGCCGTCGACCTGCTGCACCGCGCCTACCGGACGGACCGGCGGGATCCCCGGTTCACCTATCATCTCGGCCGGCTGGCCCTGGCCGTCGGATGCCCGTCCGAGGCCGACGCCTGGCTGACCGCGGCTCTCGTGGTCAGCCCGGACGATCACCGGATCGGTACCCTGCTGCTGGAGGCCCTGCGCAGACAGGAACGAGCCGCGGAGGCGGGTGCGGCACGGGCCGGCTTCGGTGAACGCGCCCGGACACTCGCCACGGGGATCCGTGCCGCAGGTGTCGCACGGTGCGGCTGGCCAGGCTTCTACGACATCGAGTTCCAGGAGGGTCTGCGTGCCGAGCCCGGCGCGGAGGCAGGCGCCGGGCTCCTTGACACGCTGACAGCGCTGCGTGACCTTGCCGACCGTCCGGGCGGCGTCCGGGCGTTCACTGCCGCCGCGATCGGCTGGCTGGTGCGTGGCTACCCGGTCTCAGCGGTCCGCGCGCTCGCCGACGGCCTGCCCGCCGGGGATTTCAGGGCCGCCTACCTACTCACCCGGGTCTGTGCCCTGTTCGAGCTGCCGGAGTCCCAGCTGCCCGCCGCACTGGCGGGCTCGCTGCACCGCGGTGAGCTGCCCGAGGTCCTGGTGGCCCTGATCCATCAGCGGCGGCTGCTGGGCGGCAGCCAGGGTTTCCCCGAGCTGGGGGCGCTGCGCGCGGCCGAATGGTTCCTGGCCGACGGCGGCACCCCTGCCGTCGCGGCCCGGCATGTGACCGCCCTCGACGCGGCGGTGGATCGGATGGGCCGGGAGACCCCGATCTGCCTGCCGCTCGGGCCGCCGGCCGATCGTGAACCGTCCGGTGCGGACGGTGCGCTCGCCCGGCTGCACGCCCTGGAGACCACGCTTTCTCGGATCGACGGGCAGCGCGGCCGCCTGTCGGCCTTCCTCACCGGTCCTGCCGTCCTGGTTGCCGACCGGGCGCTGCTGGCCACAGCGGTGGAGTCGTTGACCGGGGCGGCGAAACAAGCACACGCGGAGGCCGCCGAACTCCTCGGCGAGGTCAGCCATCTCAGCGCCGCCGAGCTGGGGGAGGACTTCACCAGCCGGGTCCGCGACGTGCACGACGCGCTGGCCGACCGGGTAGCACCGGGCAAGCTCCGCAAACAGCTGACCAAGCTTTCGAGGCTCGGCGCGGGGCCGTCACCGGCGGTGAAGCAGTTACTGGCCGCCTTTGCCGGGACACAGGACGACGCGGGGACACAGGACGACGCGGGGACACAGGACGACGCGGGGCCACAGTTCGACGCAGGGACACAGGACGCAGGGCCACAGCGCTCACCGACAGATGTCCGGGCTGCCGTCGAACGTGCCCACGACGCGGTCACTCGGGCCTTCGACCAAGCGGAATCCACCCTGGTCCCGTACGTCGCCGGCGCCGCCCCCCACCGGCTGCGCGCGCTCATTCTCGGGCGCCGGGCCGAGACCGCATACCGGATGGGCCGGACCCGGGAGGGCTGCTCGACCTGGCACCGGCTGCTCGCCGAGAACGGGACCAGCGCCTCCGTGCTGCGCAACCTCGCCGTGGCCCACCTCGGCAACGGCGACGAAAGGCAGTCCACGGAGGCGTGGCGCTGCTACCTCGAGGAGCTGTACCGGGAACCGGCCCGGCACACGGCCCTGCGGGAGCGCATCCACGGCGTGCTCGCGGAGTCGTACCTTCCCGCAGGCCTGCGCCACGGGAAGTCCGGGTCCGCCGCTGACACTGTCGCGTTCCTCGGTGACCGGGCCGCGTTGCGATCCGCGGTCGTCCATCTCCGGCTCAGGGAATTCAATGCAGAGCTGAGTTTTCGCAGCTCCGTGCTGCGGGTGGGTTCGGGAGACGAACGTGGCGGGTTGCTGCCGCACGCCCTGCGTCGCCGGTTCACCGCCATGGTTGCCGAGCGTGGGGCTCCTGACGACGATGCGGCGGTCGTTGCCGGGGAGCAGGCCCGGCGTACGGAATCGATCGAACGCACTTTGCAACTCAAGCTCGGAATCCGGCATGCACTGATGACCGAGACGGACTGGGCCCTCGGCCGCCAGGCGGTGACACTCATCGCGAATCTCGCCGTCGTGGACGGGATGCCGCTGGACCCCGCGGACGACCTCACCTACCGCACCGCCCTGTCGCTCGGGGCCGCCGACCCGGTGGCCCTGATCGGTCAGCTCAACCAGCTTGCGGAGACCGCGACGGACCGGGCCACCGGGCTGCTCCTGCGGGAGATGTCGCGGCAACAGTCCACCCTGCCTCAGTGGTACACGGGAATCGTGCGGGCATGGCTCGGCGGCCCGATCCCGGCAGAGCGATCGTTGTTCCTCGACGTCCTGCCGGGGCTGTACGACCCGCGAACCGATGCGGTGATCGACGCGGCCGGCGAGGACCCCGGCCGGCTCGCTGTCGGCGCGCTCACGGCCCACGACGCACTGGACAAGTGGCGCCGGTTGCTTCCCGGCGCCACCGGCCCGATCCGTGAGCTAGCCCGGCTGGCCGAGCTGAGCGGCGATTCCCGGCACGCCTACGACCTGCTGGCGGACGCTGCCCGCCACGGCTCGCACCCCCACGGCCGTCTGGCCTGCGCGAACGGTGCGGTGCGGATCGGCTGGCAGCTCGGCATGCACGATGCCCTGGTCGGGCTGATCCGCAACGTGCTCGTCGGTCAGCCCGCCAGCGCCAGTGCCTGGCATCTCGTGGAGCAGGTCCACCTTGCGAAGATCCACAAGCAGCCCGTTCGCGCGACCGTCGACGATTTCGGCCGCTGGGCGAGATCACTCGGCCCGGATTCCGCGGAGGCGGCCGCTCGGGTGCACGGCCGCCTCGAAACCGAGCGTCTCCGGCTGACCAGCACCTACCAGGGCTTCCGGGTCGATTCTGGCGGGCGGGTGTACCCGCCTCAATAGCGGCCGACGTAGTGGTAGTCGGCGATCATGCCGGCCGCCAGAAGGCTTCTTCCCAGATGTCGCATTCGCATCCCTTCCGTCGAGGATCGCGGGCGTCATCGCCGCGCGCTCCTGGACGGTAGAGAGTGGACGCAGCAGATCTGAATACAGCGATCTCTAATCAGACACCACGAGGTCATCGAGCAGCGTCGCGTGGGTGGGGGACCAGCCGAGCAACTTCCGGGTGTACGCGCTGACCACCGGCGCGTCCATTCCGTAAATGGTGGCCATGAACGGGCTCGGGAAATGCGCGACGGCCTCGTCCGGCGTCAGCGACACCGCGGGCACACCGAGACCCCGGGCGATCGTCTCCGCGATGCTCCGCAGGGTGACGTTCTCGGCCACGCCGTGCAGCACGCTGCCCGCGGGAGCCTTTTCCAGCGCGAGCCGGAACAGCACCGCAGCGTCGAGCCGGTTGACCGCCGGCCACCGGTTGCCGCCGTCGCCCACGTAGGCAGAAACCCCTGTCCTGCGGGCGGTGGCGACGAGCAGGGGAATGAACCCGTGGTCGTCGGGGCCGTGGACGGTGGGTGCCAGGCGGACCACGATGGCGCGTACGCCCCGGGTGGCGAAGCCGAGGCACGCCTTCTCCCCGACGATCCGGAACGCCGCGACCCCGGCCGGATCGGGTTCGTCGAGCTCGCCGGTCTCGCGCCCGGCCGGCATGACCAGGGTTCCCGAGGTGACGACGAGCGGCTTGCCGGTGCCTTCGAGGGCCCGGCCGAACGTCTCGATCGCGTTCCGGTCGCGCAGGATCATCGGCTCGGGATCGGCGAAGTCACCGCCGTATCCCATGTGCAGAACGCCGTCGGCCGCCTCGGCGCCACCGCGCAGCCGGTCGAGATCTTCCAGAGAGCCGGGGTACGCCGTAGCGCCCACCGATTCCAGCCGGGCGGCCGCGGCGTCCGACCGGGCGAGTCCGGTGACGGTGTGGCCGGCCGAGACCAGTTCGGCGACGACGGCGGGGCCGGTCTGCCCGGAACCGCCGGTGACGAAGACATGCATGAGCACTCCTGAGGTAACGCCAGTGACTGGCACTACGGCCGACAGTAGCCCGTAGCGCCAGTGACTGACAAATGCGGTACGCTCGGGTCCGTGCCGAGGAGTGGAGCAGACGCCCGCCGCCGCCTCCAGCAGGCCGCCCTGGAGCTCTACCAGGAGCGCGGCTTCGACCGGACGACCTCCGCGGAGATCGCCGCCCGCGCCGGTGTCAACGAGCGCACGTTCTTCCGGCACTTCCCGGACAAGCGCGAGGTGCTCTTCGACGGCGAGGCCGACCTGCGTGCCGCGCTCATGCAATCGGTTGCCGAGGCTCCCGGGGAGCTGCCAGCCCTCGACGCCCTGCTGCACGCGTTCCGGAGGGCCGCGCAGATCCTCGAGGACAACCGCGCGTTCCGCGAACCCCGGCTGCGGATCATCGCCGCGACCCCCACCCTGCGCGAACGCGAGCTGGCCAAGGCCGCGATGCTCACCGACGCCCTCGCGGAGGCGCTGCGGCAGCGCGGCGTCGCCGACCGGCTGGCGGGCCTGGCCGCCGCGACGGGCTGGGCCACGTTCCACCACGCGGCGCAGGACTGGATCGACGACCCGTCGCGAAGCCTGGAGAAGCACCTCCTCCAGGCCTTCGACGACCTCCGTGGGCTTGCTTCCTAGTAGTGACCCACGTAGTGGTAGCCGGCGTTCAGGCTGCCCGGCGCGGCGTGCACGGGGGCCAGTGCGTCGAACGGCTCCACGTCCACGTCGCGGATCAGGTCGGTGTAGTCGCTGTTCAGTGTCGGCACGTTGATCGTTTCGGGGGCGGTGCCCTGCTCCACCCAGTCCATCAGCGGCTGGAGGAATTCCGGCACGGCGACCTCGGAAGGGCTGTCCGCTTCCGGGCCGAACAGGCAGTGGTAGCCCGCCGGGATCATGTAGAGCCGGGTGTACGCGTCAGCACCGCCCCGCTGCTGCACCGCGCGGTAGTAGTCCACGGTGGAGAACGGCGGGATGAACGGGTCGGCCCAGCCGTGATACATGATCAGCTTGCCGCCGCGCGCCCGGAACGCCGACAGGTCCGGATCGTTCGCGTTGTAGAGGGCGTCACCGACCCGGTTGAGCCGGTCGAACGTCGCCTTGGTGAACCGCACGTCGGTCAGCCGGAAATCGTCGGGCAGGACCGTGGGGTAGCCGAGATACTTCAGGTAGTTGTAGCCGATCGTCCCCGCGTTGCCGTCCAGCGGTGAGCCGGAGCGGACCACGAACAGCCCGGTCCAGCCGAGCTCGGAACCGTACGGCATCCCCCCGTTGTAGAGGCCGGCCGGTCCCCGGTAGAAAGCCACCACCGCGGCCACCTGCGCCCCGGTCAGGCACGCCGGCCGGTCGACGCCGGCCGGACAGCGCAGCGACGACGGCTGGAACCCGCACCGGCGCGGATCCTGGATCACGTCACCGCACGCCCGGACCACGGCGTCGTGCAGCGCCGGGATCTTCTCCGGGCCGAGGATCTGGCCGCCCCGCGAATCGGTGTTACGCACGGCCATCCACGCCTGCAGCAGGGCGAGCGGTGCCTCGTTGTTCGCCGGGGCGCCGGCCAGGATGCCGTCAAAATCGGCGGGGAACCGCTGGGCCAGGTTCAGCCCCTGCCGCCCGCCGGTCGAGCAGCCGTCAAAATAACGGTACGCGGGCCCGTACCCGTAAAAGCCCGTCATCACCGTGTCGGCAGCGACCCGCAGCCGGTGCTCGGACGTGAGCCCCCACTCGACCCGGGCCCGCGGATCGGCGCCCCAGGTGGCCGGCGCCGTGCTCAGCGGATCCCCGGTGTGCCCGGTGTCATCGGCGGCCACCACCAGCGTCCTGGCCAGCGCCGCCGGGCAGCTGAACCCGAACAGCGGGAACGCCAGATCGGGCACCTCACCGCACAGCCCGCTGCACCCCTGCTGAACGTACTGCCCGGTCCACCCGGTAACCGGCAGCTTGACGGTGAAGTGCGTCGCGGGCAGCAGCACGCCCTGCACCTGGCAGTAACCGTCAGCGACGGTGGCCGAGGTGACCTTCCCCTGGGCGAGGTGTACGGCGGTGAGCCCGCCACAGTTCACGGTCGCCGGCGCGGCCCCGGCGGCACTCGCCCCACTCAGAACCAGCGCGAGAGCCGCCATCACGACCAGCAGTTTGCGGATCATCATCGATTCCCTCCTTAGAGGATCGACGTTGCCACCGCGCTGATTCCGGCACATCAGTCCCAGGACTGGTCCTGAAATCATCCCCGGGACGGAGAACTCCGTCAGAGGTCGTACGTGTGCGAGCCGGTCGCTGTGTGCACCACGACGCTCAGTCCGCCGGCCAGGCCTGCCTCCGGGCCGGGCCACCACGCCGCCCACCAGCCACCCGCGACGCTCGCCTGCACCCTGGTTCCGTCGGGCAGCAGCAGGTCGACGCCGGTGACGTCGGGGGCCGCCCGGCCGAGCACGTCGGAATACTGCCGGGCGCCGTATCCGGTGGCGCCCCTGGTGTCGACGGCGACCCGTCCCGCCGCGGGCAGTGGCGGTTCGGCGTCTGCGTCGTCGGTCAGGCGCTGCGAACCCGCCACCTCGCCGGGCTCCAGCAGGGTGCACTCGATGAGCGGGCCGGTGCTGAGCCACATGACGAGCAGGGTCGCCCGGCCTCGGCGTTCGGCGAGGACCACGTCCCCGGGGGTGCTCGTGCCGTTGTCCCAGCCCGCGGCGCAGAGATCGGCCTCGGGGGAGACGGCGGATCCGGGAAGGGTGCGGGGGACCGGCGTCCAGGAGGCGTAGGCGGTGCCGTTGCCCCCCGGTAACAAGGCCACCAGCAACGCTGTCACCGCCGCTGCGAGGACCGCGACGAGCCGCCGTGGGCGTACCCGTGCCTGGGGTTGCTTCGCCATGATCAGCGTGAGATCGGCCCGGGAGCGGGACCACTCCTGCTCGCTCGGCTCGCGCCCGCGCGCAGGGTCGAGCTGGGCGAGGCTGGTCAGATCATCCATGGTTGTGCCTCCATCGGTGTGCTCGGTGCGGTGACGGCGGGTTCGAGCGCCTGTCTCAGCCGGCGGCGGGCCCGGCCCAGCCGCATCGCGAACGTGCTCCGCCGGCAGCCGAGCACGGTGGCGGCCTGCTCGCCGGTGAGCCCGTCGAAGGCGACCAGCGACAGCACCTCACGGTCGGCGGCGCTGAGCGTCCACCAGGCCCGCACGAGATCAACCCGCCCGGCTCCGGCCTGCGGGTCCGCCCCGGCCGCGGGCGCATCCTCGACCATCCGTACGTCGACCACGTCCCGCCGCCGCACCCCGCGCACCTGGTTCGCGATGGTCCGGCGCGCCACCCCGAACAGCCACGGCCGGGCGTCGCCGGGGACCTCGCCGAGCCGCCGCCACGCCACCAGGAACACCGACGCGACCACGTCCTCGGCGTCGGCCCGCGGGATGCGCCGTTCGACGAAGCGGAGCAGGTCGGCGTACGTCTCCTCGTGGATGGCACGGAATCGTTGCTCGTCGGCGCTCACCCTCATGCCCCGTACCTGTCCGGGCCCGCCCGTCCTGTCACACCCATGATCGGAAAATTTTCTACAGCGCGAACGGACGGTAACTCAGGATCTCGTCGACGATCTCCTCCGGCGTCGCGTCGTCCCGCAGGACCGGAGCGGGATGCGTGACGTTGACCTCTAATACGTGCAGATAGAAGGGGTTGGTCAGTGCACGTCCGACGATCTCGATCAGCTCGTCGCGGGTGATGTCGGGGACCTTCGGCCAGGCGGGCCACAACAACCCCCGGGCGAACTCCTCGACCGGCCCTGAGGAGCTGTAGCTGAGGAAGGCGTACAGGTCGAGGTCGTAGCCGGTGTCCGCGTTGAATGCCGCGATCGCCGCCTCGGTCGGCTCACCCCGCCAGTGCAGCTCCTCGATCCGTTCGACCGCGGCGCACACCTCGGCGAGTCGCTCGGGCGCGATCTCCGGCTCGCACAGCTCTGCCCGCAACTCCATCAGCGTTCCATTCCGAGAAGCTCGACCAGCAGTTCCGACAGGGCGGCAGGATCACAGACCCCCATAGGAGTACGCCGTTCAAGCTGCCAATGATCCGACCAGGAATCGTCAGCCCAGATCTCCGTGATCCGCTGTTCCGGGACGGTGTTGTAGCCCGCCGTCGTCACCCCCGGTTCGATCTCGACCACGAGCGTCAGCCCGCCGGGCAGTCCCCGCTCCAGCTGGGTGTGCAGGTGGTTACGGGTGTGGAAGCCGTTGCCCTGCCAGGCCCCGCCCAGCAACCGCGCGAGCCGTTCCGTCTCCACCGGCCCGAACCCGCTCAGACCCGTCGCCGCGCGCTGCTCCCCGGTCAGCGTCACCACCGTCCGATGCACCTGCGGGAACGGTTGCAGCACCTCGTAGTCGGCGAGTATCTCCGCCCACACGGCCAGCTCCTCACCCAGCTCCGCCGGGTGCACGATCCCGAGCCGCGCATCGCCGTCGACAACCGCGGCCGAGTCGTGGACGTCGGCGAAGCTGCCGTCCTCCGCGACCCGCAACGCCCTGACGAGTCGTTTCTCCGCGTCGTACTCGCCCCACAACAACCGCCGCGCGACCGGCCCGAGAACGGGATGCGGCAACAGCACCGCGCCGAGGTCAGCCGCGGGACGGAACCGGTGCGCGAGCATGTCCCGCTCGAACCGGGCGATCTGCGCCGCCGCGGTTGCCCGCAGCTCCTTCTTGAAGCGCAGAAACCACTGGTACGCCTCGGGATCGGTGTCCTTGACCCCCGGTTTCGGCGGTCTCGCGAGCCGCCGGCCGTCGGCGCCCACGGCGTACGGTGTGAGGTGATCGTCGGTTATGACCGTGAACTTGCGTGGCCCGTAATCGAGCGTGACCCCGCTGTCGAGCCCGTGGGTGATCGCCAGCCGGTCCGCCAGCTGCGTCACGGACAGCCCCCGCCGCGCGGCGGCCTGCGTCAGGTGTACAACGGCCCGCTCGTTCGTGGGCCCGCCGGACATGCCCTCCTCGATAGCCAGCAGGTGCCGCAACGCCACATCCGACCCCACGGTGGCCAGCACCGCGAGCCCGTCGATCGCCCGTGCCCACCGGCTGCGCGCCGGCCACGACTTCACCAGCGGCGCCAGCCGGTCCATGGTGTCGTCGTCCCCTACGTGCGCCTGCGCCAGCACCACCCAGGCCTGCGCCGGAGGCATGTCATCCGTCACCCAGTCATCCAGCAGCGCCCTGCCGAACTCCGCCAGACTCGGCCGGTCACAGCCCGCGATCAGCTCCGCAGCCTCGGGATCGGCCACCGCCACCAACGGCTGCGCGGCGGCCGAGGACTCGACGATCACCGGCACCCCGCCGCCGTCCGGTGCGGGGTCCCCGGGCGCGGGCTCCGGCGCCTGCGCCAGCCGCGACCGGGCCAGCGCACCCACCAGCCGCAGAACCTGATCCTCCGGCATCATCGCACCGGTCGCCGTCCGTACCTCCGGCCACCGCTCCGGCTGCGGCTTCTGCTTCCGCGCCGTCTGTGGTCCCTCCGCAAACTCCACAGGTACGGGTGTGAGCAGCTCGCCGTCCGGCAACTCCCACCCGGGGGCGGGCTCGATCAGCGCGGTGATCACGGCGAGCGCGCTCGGTCCGTACCCGTCAGCGGCTTTGACAACGACCGGTCCCTTGCCGGTGGCGGCCAGATAGCGCAACCCGTCCTCAGCGTTCTGCCGTGCCTTGCCCGCTTTCCCCACCGCAGCCGGGATCAGCGCCCGCGCCGCGCTCTCGGCATGCCGCTGCAGCCACATCCGCCCCCACAACCGCGCGGACCCGAGATGCCGCAACCACCCCGCGGCCAGCGCCGCGGCCTCCGGCCCCCGGAACGGCAGCAGCAACAGCCCCAACCGGTCGGCGTCCTCCCCGGCCTCGTTCAGGGCGAGTGCCAGCGCGTCCAGCTCGAACCGCGCGACCGCCACCCGGTCCAGATCAACCCGCTGCCGGTGCCGCACCAGAATCGTCGTCGCGAGCAACGCCCGCGCCGACGCCTCCGGCCCCTTCACGAACAGCCACGACACCTGCGCGGGCGTCAGATCCGACAACCGGTCCGCCCCGGTCGCCGCCGTCACCCAGTCCGGCTCCTCCCGCCCGTGATCCAGCGCCGCAGCCCGAGACCACCACAACTCCCGCTCCCCGTCCACCCACACCACGACGGTCGGATCCGCACAGACCAGCCCCTCGACCACCCCCGGCCCGCGCCCCTTACCCGCCACCATCGCCTGCCCCTCCAGGTCCGTCCGATCGGTCCGGAGACCGTATCGGAACCGCCTTGCCCCCGCGCCGGCGATTCGGCACGATGCCGGCGTGGGATCAGACTGGACCTGGGAACCGCACGTCCCGGAGGCAGACGCGTTCCGGGAGCTGCACGCGCGCCTGACCGCCCTGTGGCTCGCTGCAGCCCAGCGCCTCAACGCCACCGGGCGATGCCGTGCTGATCACCCTGCTGGACGACCCGGCGGCCGTTGATCCGGTTCGCTACCAGGACATCCACGCCCGGTGGCTCGAGACCAGGCCGTGAAAGGCGGTCAGGGGAGGACGACGCAGCGGCGGCAGCGGGCCTCGTAGGTGTAGGTGCCGTCGTCGGGGAGGGCGGTGGAGGGGGCGAGTTCGCGGATCATGGGTTTGCCGTGTTCGAGGACCTGGGTGTGGGTGGCGTCGAGGGAGCGGCAGACGTCGCAGACGGCGCGGCGGTAGATGACCTTCTCCGGGGCTAGCTCGAAGAGTGCCTGGACCGGGGCGAAGAGCGCGCCGCGGTGGTCGAGGTCGATGCCGGCGACGACGACCTTGATGCCCTGCAGGACGGCTCGGCCGAGCTCGGCGATGTCGGAAACGGTGAACATGTGGATCTCGTCGACGCCGATGACCTCGACGTCGGTGGCCGCGGCGCCTGCGAGGGTGGTGACCTTGACCGTCTGGAGGCTGCCTCCGGAGCGGGAGGTCACCGCGGTGTCGCGGCCGTGGCGGGCCGACTGGTAGATGCAGTGCGGGATGCCGGCGTGCTGCAGCGGGGACAGCAGGCTGATCATCTCGAGCGACTTGCCGCCCTTCATCGGGCCGAGGATCACGGTCAGGTCCATGCCGCAGACCGTGCCATCAGCCGGGTTGCTCGTCGTGGGCGGCCACCCGCCGCGAGACGGGTGCCACAGTGGCGCCGGCAGCGGTCTCGCCACCGAGCTGCCACATCTCGTAGTTTCCGCATTCTGCCGTGATCTCGGCCGTTGCCCTGGCCGCCGCGAGGAAGTCGTCGATCATCGGCGAGGAGCGTGATGCCGCGACCGCGAGGCACACCTGCTCGGGTGCCATGTCCGGGACCGGCACGTAGCTGACCTCGGGATGTGAGTGGAACACGGTCGCCGAGCGGGCCAGGAACGAGATGCCCCGGCCGGCCGCGACGTGCTCGAGGGTCTCGTCCACCCCGCGCACGAGGTAGCCGGCGTTGGGGTGCGGGCGCCTGGTGGGCTGCGTGCCGGGGTCGGCGTGCCAGAGCAGCGGTTCGCCGGCCAGGTCCGCCTCGGTGATCTGCTCCTTGCCGGCGAACCGGTGGCCGGCGGGCAGCACCGCGACGCGCGGCTCGGTGTACAGCGGGATGACGCGCAGGCCGGTCTCGTCGATGGGCAGCCGCACGAAGCCGATGTCGATGCGGCCGTCGAGCAGCATCGTGGCCTGGTCGTCGCCTTCGATCCGCTGCACGTCCACGAGCACGTCCGGGTGCCGGGTGGCGAACTCCCGCACCGCGGCGGTGACCGTGATGCCCGCCCGGAAGCCGACCATCAGCCGCCGGTTGCCCCGCGCGGCCACGGCCACCCGGTGCCGGACCGCGTGCGCGGAGGCCAGCAGCGGTCCGGCGTCGCTCAGCAGCTGCCGGCCGGCGTCGGTGAGCGCCACGCCGTGGCTGTCCCTGGTCAGCAACGGGGTGCCGAGGTCGTGCTCCAGGGCGCGGATCTGCCGGCTGAGCACCGGCTGCGCGATGTGCAGCTCCTCGGCGGCGCGGCCGAAGTGCAGCTTGTCGGCGACGGCGGCGAAGTAACGCAGCTTGCGCAGGTCCAGATCCATGGGGCCTCCCGGTCCGGCGATGCCCCAAGGGTATCGCAGCGACCGAAAGAGGTCTTGGACAGCCATTCGACGCAATGGCACCGTGACGTGAAGCGCCATTCAGCGTCAGAAAGCGGGAACGTCAATGAGCAGCATCAGCATTATCGGCCTGGGCGGCATGGCCCGCGCCATCGGTGCCCGCGCGGTGGAAAGCGGTAACGCCGTCGAGGTCATCGGTCGCGACGCGGCGAAGGCCAAGGACCTGGCCGCCGAGCTCGGTGGCGGTGCCACGGCCGGGACGTTCGGCACGGTCCCGGCCGGCGACATCGTCATCCTCGCCGTGCCGAACGCCGGCGCGGTGCCGGTCGTCACGCAGTACGGGGACGCGCTGGCCGGCAAGGTCATCATCGACATCACCAATCCCCTCCGGGCCGACGCCTCCGGGCTGGTCACCCCCGACGGCACGTCCGCCGCGCAGGAGATCGCCGGGGCCGCCCCGGCGAGCGCGCACGTCGTGAAGGCGTTCAACACCGTCTTCGGTCACACGCTGACCCCGGGCCGCTCACTGGACGTGCTCTACGCCGGCGACGACGCACGGGCCAAGGCGAGCGTGTCGGCATTCATCGAGAGCCTGGGGCTGCGCCCCCTGGATGCCGGCGGCCTGGACATGGCGCACTGGCTGGAAGGGACGGGTCTGCTGATGATCAGCCTCGCCCGCCACGGCGTCGGGAATTTCAATTTCACCCTCGGCGTCACCATTCTCGGCTGACCACACGATCACCATTCTTAAGGACAGTCGCATGCGCGTTTTTGTCACTGGCGGGACCGGCCATTCCGGTTCGTACATCATTGCTGAGCTTGTCGCCGCCGGGCACGAGGTCATCGGTCTGGCCCGGTCAGACACCGCTGCGGCGGCGGTGTCCGCGCTCGGCGCGAAGGTGCGTCGCGGCGACCTCGAGGATCTCGACGGGCTCAAGGAGGCGGCTGCGGACTCCGACGGCGTGGTGCATGTCGCGCACCGGCAGGACCTGCTCTTCTCCGGCGGGGTCCACGCGGTGGCCGCCGCGGAGGTCCCGATCATGCTCGCCTATGGCGAGGCCCTGGCGGGAACCGGTAAGCCGCTGGTCGTGGCGGGGAGCATCGGCTCGCCCGGGCAGGGACTTCTGGGCCGGACGGCCACCGAGGAGGACCCGGCCCTTCCCAGCGATGATGAGCACCGGGCCACCCTGCGAGCTCGTAATGTCGTGGAAACCACGGTGATCGGCCTCGCCGAGCGGGGAGTGCGGTCCTCGGTCGTGCGGATCGCCAACATCGCGCACGACACGACCGATCGTGCCGGTTTTCTCCCGGCACTGATCGCGCTCGCGAAGGAGAAGGGCTTCGCCGGCTATCCCGGAGACGGCGCGAACCTGTGGAACGCCGTGCATGCCCGCGATCTCGGTTCCCTGTTCCGCCTGGCCCTGGAGAGGGGACCGGCCGGCAGATACTGGCACGCGGTCGATGACGAGGGCATCCCGTTCCGCGAGATCGCCGAGGCCATCGGCAGCCGCCTGGGCGTGCCCGCCGTGAGCGTTCCCGTCGACGAACTGGTGCTCCCGGCGTACTTCGGGTTCCTCGCGAATGTCGTTACGCAGAGCTACCCGGCGTCCAACCTCATCACCCGCCGGACCCTCGGCTGGGAACCCACTCAGCCCGGCCTGCTCGCCGATCTGGACAACGGCCATTACTTCGTATGACAACGGGAGAGCTGTGACCATGACAACTGTGGGACTCATCGGAAGTGGTGCCATCGGCAGCACCATCGCGCGGCTCGCCGTCGACGCCGGGCATCGGGTCGTACTCAGCAACTCGCGCGGTCCGGGAACGCTCGTGGACACGGTCGCGGAACTGGGTCCCGGGGCGTCCGCGGCGACCAGCGGGGAGGCCGCGGCGGCCGGCGACCTCGTCGTGGTCACGGTGCCGGTCAGGGCCTTCGCCCACCTGCCCGTCGCCTCGCTGGCCGGGAAGACGATCATCGACACGTGCAACTACGGCGCGGAGCGGGACGGGCCCATCCGCGAGCTCGACAGCAACTCGCTCACCTGCAGCGAGCTGCTGCAGCGGTACATCCCGGACGCCACGCTCGTGAAGGCGTTCAACACCATCTACTTCAAGCACCTGCTGGCACTCGGGCGCCTGGCGGGGGCGGCCGGCCGCTCGTACCTGCCGATCGCCGGGGACTCGGTTCGGGCGAAGGCCGAGGTGACCGCGTTCATCGATTCCATCGGGTTCGGCGTGGTGGACGCGGGACAGCTGGCGGACAGCTGGCGGCAGGCGACGGGGACGCCGGTGTGGGGCACGCCGTACGGGCCGTACTCGGACGAGAAGGGCCGGCCGGCCGGTGAGGACGCCATCCGTGCGGCGCTGGCCGTCGCCACGCGGTAGTCGATCCCCGGGATAGGGTCGGGCTGTGGGGGATCTCGACGAAGCGACGACGCTGTTCATGGACGTGCGGCCGCGGCTGTTCGGGATCGCGTACAGGATGCTCGGCAGTGCGGGTGAGGCCGAGGATCTGGTGCAGGACGTGTGGTTGCGGTGGCAGGCGACCGACCGCGGTGTCGTCCGCAATCCCGGTGCGTTTCTGGCGACGACCACCACCCGGCTGGCCATCAACGAGTTGCAGTCGGCGCGGGCGCGGCGTGAGACGTACGTAGGGCCTTGGCTGCCGGAGCCCGTCGACACCAGCGCGGATCCGTTCCTGGGCGCCGAGCGCGGTGAGGCGCTGGAGCTCGCCGTGCTGATGCTGATGGAGAAGCTGACACCTCACGAGCGGGCCGCGTACGTGTTGCGGGAAGCGTTCGACTACCCGTACCCGCAGATTGCCGAGATTGTGCAGTCCACCGAGCCGGCGGTCCGTCAGCTGGTGAGCCGGGCCCGCAAACACGTCGCGGGGGAGCGCAAGATTCCCGTGCCGGAGCAGGCGCAGCGGCAGTTGCTCGTGACGTTCCTGGAGGCCGCCCGCGGTGGTGACCTCGAAGCGTTGGAGAAGCTGTTCGCGGCCGATGTGGCGAGTGTGTCCGACGGCAACGGCGCGCGGCAGATCTCCCGCAGGATCGTCACCGGTGCGGGGCGGGTCGCGAAGTACATCGCGGCGTTCTCGAGCTGGTGGTGGGACGGCGTGGACGTGCGCTGGGCTACCACGAACGGGCAGACCAGCGCCGTCCTGCGCCGCGGTGACACCTTGCTCGGGATGGTGACCGTGGTGGCTTCCGAGGACGGGATCGATCAGGTGCTGTGGCTGATGAACCCGGAGAAGCTCACGATGTGAGGGCGAGCCACTCCCGGAACGTCGTGGCCGAGAGGACCGAGCCGGCCGGCCCGGTCAGGACGTCGCCCTTCACCGCGCCGAACATGCCGGCGGTGGGGTCGACGACGACCTTGCGGGAGCCGGCCACCGCGATCCGGCCGAGTTCGTCGAGCGTGAAGACCTCCGGTCCCGCGTAGTTGCGCGTGCCCTGCAACGGCGCGCCCGAGGCCACCGAAGCCACCGCCGCGGCGACGTCGGCCGACGCCATCGGCTGCACCGGCGTGGCGGGCAGCCGGACGGTGTCGCCGTCGGTGGTCCAGGACAGGATCGCGTTCACGAACTCGTAGAACTGCGTGACCCGGACGATCGAGTACGGCACCGGGCCGGCCTTGAGGATGTCCTCCTGCAGGACCTTGGCCCGGTAGTACGCGAGGTCCGGCACCTGGTCCACGCCGACGATCGACAGGACCACGGCGTGCCCGACACCTGCGTGCTTCGCTGCTGCCAGCATGGTGTCCATCGTGGCCTGGAAGAACGCGGGCGATGCCTCGTCGAAGGTGGGGGAGTTCGTCAGGTTCACCACGACGTCGGCGCCCTTGAGCCCGGCGTCCAGACCCTCGCCGGTGAGCAGGTCCACCCCGTTCGACGGGGACAGCGACACTGTCTCGTGAGCGTGGAGCAGCTTGACGACCTGCGAGCCGATGAGCCCGGTGCCACCCAGTACGGCGATCTTCATGTCCTGCACACCTCTGTCCGTTGCGCTGCCGGGGCCTTCGCCCGGCGACGCCAGCTATGACAGGGCAGCCCCTCCCGGTGTGACAGATGTCGATCATGTAACTGGAAAGTCACTCATTGACAATCTTCTGGAAACGGTTCCAGACTGACTCACGTCAATATCTCGATCTTTCCGGGAGTGCGGCGTGGCGGTGACGATCAAGGATGTGGCGAGGCTCGCCGGTGTGTCCGCGTCGTCGGTCTGCCGGACCCTCGCCGACCCCGGGGCGGTGCTGCCCGGGACCCGGGAACAGGTCGAGAAGGCCGTCCGCGAGCTCGGTTACTACCCCAACCGGGCCGCCCGGGGGCTGAGCACCGGCCGCACCGGCAACCTCGGCGTGGTCCTGCCCGACCTGGCCAACCCGTTCTTCGCGAGCGTCGTGAAGGCCGCGCAGACCCAGGCGCGGCGGCTCGACTACGCGGTCTTCCTCAGCGACATCGACGAGGACCCGGCGGTGGAGACAATGCTGATCCGGGCCCTCGCCAAGCAGGTCGACGGGTTCCTGCTCTGCTCGCCGCGCTCCAGCGACGACGAGCTGCGCGCGTTCGCCGGGCACACCCCGATCGTCCTGCTGAACCGCCGGATCGGGCCGTTCCCGTCGGTGACCGTGGACGCCGCGGACGGGATGCGGCAGGCGCTGACCCACCTGCACGCCCTGGGCCACCGCAGGGTGGCGTACGTGGCGGGTCCGCGTTCCTCCTGGTCCAACCGGGAACGGCTGCGCGGGCTGCGCTCGGTCGCCGGCACGCTCGGCGTCGACCTGGTCGAGGTCGGGAACGTGCCGCCCACGGTGGAGGGTGGCGTCTCCATCGCCGACGTCGTGCTCGCCAGCACGGTCACCGCGGTGCTCGCCTACAACGATCTGACCGCGTTGGGGCTGCTCAACCGGTTCCATGCCCGTTCCGTCGCCGTGCCCGGCGACATCAGCGTGATCGGCTTCGACGGCATCCTGCTGTCGGCGCTGGTGAGTCCCGCGCTGACCACGATCGCCGTCGAGATGGACCGGATCGGCCGGGTCGGGGTGGATCTGCTGTTGGAGACCATGACCGACCCCGGGCGTACGCCCATCCGCCGGGTCCTGCCCGCCCAGCTCATCGTCCGCGCCTCGACCGGACCCGCCAGACCTTCCTGAGAACCACCGAAGGAGAGCAGAGCCATGCCGTCCAGCAGACGCCAATTCCTCGCCATCACCGCCGCCGTCGGGGTCTCGGTCACCGGTCTGAGCGCTTGCAGCGCCCCGGATTCGGGCCAGGGCGCGGCCAAGACCGACGGGCCTGTGCCCGACAAGCCGTCGGCGCCGCAGACCGTCAACGTCCTCGACGTCGCCGGGAACCTCCAGCTCACCCAACCCATGATCGACGACTTCGTGGCGAAGAACGACAAGGTCATCGCCAAGGTCACCTATACCAAGGCGACCGCCCCCGAGCTGGTCGGCAAGGTCAAGGCCCAGCAGGGCGCCGGCCGGGTGGACATCGACCTGGTCCTGACCGGCGTCGACGGGCTCGCCGCCGGCATCGACCAGGGGCTCTGGCTCGATCTGCTGCCCGCGTTCGCCGCCCGCCTGCCCGGCATGGCCGACTACCTCCCCGGCGCGGCGGCGATGCAGAAGCTCGCGGGCAACGCCGGTGTCGCGGTCACCTACTACCCGTCCGGCCCGCTGATCGAATACCTGCCGAAGAACGTCGCCACCCCGCCCACCGCGGCGCCTGCGCTGCTGGAATGGGCCAAGGCCAACCCGGGTGGCTTCCAGTACGCGCGCCCGTCGAACTCGGGCCCGGGACGCACATTCCTCATGGGCCTGCCCTACCTGCTCGATGACGCCGACCCCAAGGACCCGGTGAAGGGCTGGGACAAGACCTGGGCCTACCTCAAGGAGCTCGACAAGTACGTCACGCTGTACCCGTCCAGCACCAGCGAGACCATGAAGAACCTCGCCAACGGCTCCGCGAAGATCATCGCGTCGACAACCGGGTGGGACATCAACCCCCGGGTGCTCGGTACGGTCCCCAAGGAAGCGAAGGTCGGCACCCTCGCGGGCTTCCACTGGATCACCGACGCGCACTACGCGGTCATCCCCAAGGGCGTCTCGGTCGACAAGCAGGCCGCCGTGCTCGCGCTGATCGCGTCCATGCTCACCCCGGAACAGCAGGCCAAGGCGTACGACAAGGGCTACTTCTACCCGGGCCCCGCGATCAAGGACGTGCCGCTGTCGATGGCGCCGGAGGACAGCCGCAAGGCGATCGAGGAGTTCGGCCGCCCGGAGTACGAGGCGCTGATCGCCGGCAGCCCGCTCACCGTGCCGCTCGACGCGAAGTCCCTCGTCGCCGCGTTCGACCGCTGGGACCGCGAGGTCGGCGGAAACAAGGTGAAGAAGTGACCGACGGATTTCAGGAGCTGCGGCTGGATGGCGTGAGCCGCAGCTTCGGAGGTAGCGACGCGCTCGCCGACCTCGATCTCACTATCCGCCGTGGCGAGTTCATCGCGTTGCTCGGGCCGTCCGGCTGCGGCAAGTCGACCGCGCTGAACTGCCTCGCGGGGCTGCTGCCCCTCACCCGCGGCAGCATCTGGCGCGACGACACCCGCCTCGACACCCTCCCGGCCGAGCGGCGCGGTTTCGGCATGGTCTTCCAGAACTACGCCCTTTTCCCCCACATGACCGTACGCGGAAACGTCGCCTTCGGTCTCCGCATGCGCCGCCTGCCCCGAGCCGAGATCAACCGCAGAACCGACGAAGCGATCCGACTGGTACGCCTCGACGAGCACGCCGCGAAACTGCCCGGTCAACTCTCCGGCGGCCAGCAGCAGCGCGTGGCGATCGCCCGCGCCGTGGTCCTCGAACCATCGCTCGTACTGATGGACGAGCCGCTGTCGAACCTCGACGCGATGCTGCGCCTCGAGATGCGTACCGAGATCCGCCGTCTGCACCAGTCGCTCGGCCTGACCACCGTCTACGTCACCCATGACCAGGAGGAGGCACTGTCCATGTCGGACCGCCTCGTCGTGCTCCGCGGCGGCCGGGTGCAGCAGATCGGCACCCCCGAGCAGGTGCACACCCAGCCCGCGAACAGGCACGTCGCCGGGTTCATGGGCTACCGCAACATCCTGCCGATGCGGCTGAAGGAGGGCAGCGTCGTCGAGGGCGGGGGACTGACGCTGCGGGGGACGAAGGTCGGCGAGATCGCGGCAGGCGACGCTGTCGAGGCGGCGATCCGCCCCGAGGACATCCACCTGGCCGCGCATCCCGGCGAGGGGATCGAGGTGACCACCGAGGTCGTCGAGTACCAGGGCCGGGAAGTGGCCGCCGAGGTCCGCACACCCGGCGGCGTGCTGCTGCATCTGCGTACGGACAGAGCCCTGAAACCGGGCGACAAGGCCGAGCTGGTCTTCGATCCGGACCGGCTGCTGATCTTCCCCGAGGGGGACTGATGGTCGCGCTGAGCCACCGCCTGGCCGACCGCGGCATCGACCGGCACCTGTTCCTGCTGGTACCGGCGACGCTGTTCGTCGCGGCGCTGTTCATCTACCCGTTCTGCTACGGGCTGGGCCTGTCCCTGCAACCGGCGCAGGGCGGCACGTTCGGCGCCTACCGGGAGTTCTTCACCGACGCGTACCAGCGCGACACCATCATGACGACGCTGAAGATCGCGCTGCCCGCCGCACTGCTGAACGTGGTGGCTTCCGTGCCCATCGCGTACAAGATGAGGGGCCGTTTCCGCGGCAAGCGGTTGCTCACCACCGTGCTGGTGGTCCCGATCACCCTGGGGACCGTCCTCACCGCCGAGGGGCTGCTCAACTTCCTCGGCCCGACCGGCTGGTTCAACCGGACCCTGCTCGCCGCCGGGATCGTCGACACCCCGCTCACCCTGACCCACAACTACACGGGTGTCTTCCTCTCGCTGGTCATCACCGGGTTCCCGTTCGCGTTCCTGCTGGTCCTGTCGTACCTGTCCGGCATCGACCCCAGCCTCGAACGGGCCGGGGCGACCCTCGGCGCGGGCTGGGCACAGCGCTTCTTCCGGATCACGCTGCCGCTGCTCGCCCCCGGCCTGGCCACCACGTTCTGCCTGACGTTCGTGCTCGCGTTCAGCGTCTTCCCGTCCGCGATCCTGGTCGGCGACCCGTCCGGCAGCACCCGGGTCATCTCCATCGCGGCGTACGAGGCCGCCTACGTGCGCTACGACTACGCGGCCGGCAGCGCGGCCGCCCTGATCATGGGCGTGGTCGAGCTGATCGTCATCGCCGTGGTCCTCGGCCTGCGCAGCCTGCTCTACACCGGCACCACGAGCGGAGGAAAAGGATGACGCGGCCACGCCTGGGCACGTGGTTCATCGGGACCGCGATCACCATCTTCTTCATCGGCCTCGCCGGCGTCGTCGGCTCGGTCGTGGTCAACTCGTTCGGCACCCGCTGGTTCGACACGTGGCTGCCCGAAGGCTTCACCCCCGACTGGTACGGCCAGGCGTGGGACGAATTCACCCTGCTCCCCGTCCTCGGCGTCACCCTCACCGTGTGCCTGCTCGTGGCGGTGATCTCGGTGCTCGTCGGCGTGCCCGCGTCCTATGTGCTCGCCCGCCGCGCCTTCCCCGGACGGCGGGCGCTCTACCTGCTGTTCCTGCTGCCGATCCTCATGCCACCCATCACGTACGGCATCCCGCTCGCCACGGTCCTCTACAAGTACGGGCTCGCCGGGCATCTGTCCGGCGTGGTGCTCGCCAACCTCGTGCCGTCGATCCCGTTCGTCATCCTGACCATGACGCCGTTCATCGAGCAGATCGACCCGGCCGTCGAGCGGGCCGCGCGCATGTGCGGGGCGCGTACGGTGCAGATCTTCACCAAGATCTTGGCTCCGTTGCTGATCCCGGGCATCCTTGCCGCGACCATTCTGGTGGTGGTCCGGACGGTCGGCATGTTCGAGCTGACGTTCCTGACGGCCGGGCCGGACTCGCAGACGCTGGTGGTCGCGCTGTTCTACTCGATGTCGGCGGCCGGCATCCGCGCCCAGCAGTCGGTGGACGCGATGGCTGTCATCTATACCGCGATGATGCTGGTGCTGCTGGTGGTCGCGCTGCGCTTCGTGAATCCGACGCAGCTCGTCGCCCGGGTCAAGGACGACTCGGAGTGAGGATCGTCGACGCCCGGGTCATCGTCACCTGCCCGGGGCGCAACTTCGTCACGCTGAAGATCGTCACGTCCGACGGGTTTACGGGGGTGGGGGATGCCACGCTGAACGGGCGTGAGCTGTCCGTCGCCAGTTACCTCACCGAGCATGTGGTGCCGGCGCTGATCGGGCGGGATCCGGCGCGGATCGAGGACACGTGGCAGTACCTGTACAAGGGTGCTTACTGGCGTCGCGGGCCGGTGACGATGTCGGCGATCGCCGCCGTGGACACTGCTCTGTGGGACATCAAGGGGAAAGTGGCCGGTCTTCCCGTTTATCAGCTGCTCGGCGGGCGGTCCCGGGACGGGGTGACGGTTTACGGGCACGCTAACGCGGTGGACGTGGATGGGGTTCTGTCCGAAATTTCGGCATACATTGACCTCGGCTATCGGGCCGTGCGGGTGCAGACGGGGATTCCGGGGCTGGCGAGCACGTACGGCGTGGGCAAGGACCGCACGTTCTACGAGCCCGCCGACGCCGCGATCGCCACGGAGAACACGTGGTCCACCGAGGCGTACCTCGCACACATCCCGAACGTCTTCGCCCGGGTCCGCGAGGAGTTCGGCCCCGCCCTGA
Source organism: Winogradskya humida (assembly GCF_016862215.1). Lineage (GTDB taxonomy): Bacteria > Actinomycetota > Actinomycetes > Mycobacteriales > Micromonosporaceae > Actinoplanes > Actinoplanes humidus. Next base: position 27,655 of record NZ_BOMN01000112.1, on the reverse strand, counting down.
AACTGCTCCACGACGTCCACCACCGCCTCACCCCGATCGAAGCAGCCCGCCTCGGCCGCAGCCTGGAGCCCTATCACCTGACCTGGATGGAGGACCCCGTCCCGGCCGAGCTCCAGAGCGGCTTCCGCGAGATCCGCCGCCACACCACCACCCCGATAGCCGTCGGCGAGGTCTTCAACACCATCTGGGACTGCCAGGAACTCATCACGGACCAACTGATCGACTACATCCGTACGACGGTCGTCCACGCCGGCGGCATCACCCACCTGCGCCGCATCTTCGACCTGGCCGCCCTCTACCACGTCCGCAGCGGCTCCCACGGCGCCACCGACCTCTCCCCGATCTGCATGTCCGCCGCCCTCCACCTGGATATCAGCATCCCCAACTTCGGCCTGCAGGAATACATGCGCCACACCGACGAGACCGACGAGGTGTTCCCGCACGGCTACCGCTACGAGGGCGGCTACCTGCACCCCTCCGAGGAACCGGGCCTCGGTGTGGACATCGACGAGGAACTGGCTGCGCGCTACCCGTACCGTCCGGCGGCCTTGCCGGTGAACCGCCTCGAAGACGGAACGATGCACAGCTGGTAGCCGCGGCCGGGCGACAGCGTGGGCGGGTGGTCAGTCGAACCAGGCCACGATGCGTACGCCGTCGTCGCCGAAGCGGCCGGCCAGGGCCCGCATGACGGCGAAGACATGTTCCCAGCCGGTGCCGGGGCCCAGCGCGTCGAGGCGGTTCAGGGACAGGTATTCGAGCCGTTCGCCGCCCGCCTGCCAGCTGCCGTACGGTGCCTGCGCCGGGGTGGGTCCCAGCGGGGGAACGCCGTAGCGGGTGACGATGTCGGCCGGCCACTCGTCGTCGACCCGCCGGTAACTGCAGTCACCCTTGGCCGACCATTTCTGCAGCACGCCGCGGCATTGCGGGGTGACCGTCATGTCCAGGTCCTTCAACTCGGCCCACGACACCCAGGTCTGATCCCCGACCGCCGCGTCGATGCCGGCGTCACTCTGGAATTCCGTGCGGACCGCATCGGAGACGTCACCCGGAAGCCCGCGTCGCGCGGCGATCGGCGCCCAGTTGGCCCAGTTCCGCACGCCGAACAGGCACCCGAACGCGAAGTAGTTGTTGTTGGGGTACAGCGGGTAGAGATCCATGGCCCGTGTCCACGGTTCCATGTCGTCCGGGTCGTCATGTGGTCGCAGCTGGTAGACCTCGATGACGCCGTAGATATCGGTGGACACGGCCGCCGACTTTACCCACAGCGCAGGGCGGCCTCGCGAATGGCCGCGCGGCCGCGCCATCATGCGGATGGTCAGGTGAAGGTCCAGCGCTGGTTGGCAGCGCCGGTGCAGGTCCAGAGCTCGAGAGCTGTGCCGTTGGCGGTGGCGCCTCCCGTGACGTCGAGGCAGAGACCCGACTGGACGCCGGTGATGGTGCCGTCCGCGTTGAACCGCCACTGCTGGTTGGGGCCGCCGTTGCAGGTCCACAACTCGATCTTCGTGCCGGGCGTGGTCTGATTGTCGAACGCGTCGAGGCATTTGCCGTAGACGACGAGCTGACCCGCCGGGGTGCGGGTCCACAGCTGGTTGGTGCCGACGTTGCAGTCCCAGATGCCGATCAGGGTCCCGTCGGTCTGGCTCCAGTTGGGGTCGTCGACGCAGCGGTTCGAGGCCGCGCTGACGAGCGTGCCGGCCGGGGCGTTCGGGTTGCCCGCGGATCCGCCACTCACGCGGTACATGGCCGCGCCGTGCGCCGGGACCGAGGCGCTGATCGCTCCGGTCGTGCTGGAGGCGGCCCCGGTCCAAAGATCCGTGAGGGTGTACGCGCTGCCTCCGCTCTTGCCGATCGTCGCCGCGTCCGTACTGATCGTCCGGGCGGTGGTGTTCTCGTTGAACAGCACCACGGCCACATCGCCGTTGGACAGCCGCTTGGACAGCACGTCGAGACCGTCGCGGGTCTGGACCAGCACGCCCTGGGCGCCCAAGGTGTCCTGGTCGACCGCGATGACCGCGCGGTTGGTCAGGATGCCGAGGGTGGTGGCGCTCGCCGTGGTCAGGTTGTTGCCGGCGATCAGCGGGGCCGCCATGATCGCCCAGAGGCTGAAGTGGGCCCGGTCCTCGACGGCCGACCAGCCGTTACCCACCTCGAGCATGTCCGGGTCGTTCCACGCGTCCGGTCCGGCGTAGCGCGCCAGGCCGACGCTCTGGTGGAAGTTGCGCAGCATGCTGTCGAAGCCGGTGTTGATGTCGTCGGTCGTACGCCACAGGTTGCCCACGCTCGGAGCCCAGGTCCAGGGTGCGTTCACCCCCCACTCGCACAGGCTGTAGACGATCGGCCGGCCGGTGGCGGCCAGCGCGTCCCGCATCGCGGTGTAGCGGTCGATGTACTGCTGCTGGGTCGTGCTGCCGTTGTTGTAGCAGTTGTCGTACTTGAGATAGTCGACTCCCCAGGCGGCGAAGCTGCGGGCGTCCTGCTGCTCGTGGCCGAGACTGCCGGGGTAGCCCGCGCAGGTCAGCGTGCCCGCGTCCTCGTAGATGCCCAGCTTGAGGCCTTTGCTGTGGACGTAGGCAGCGGTTTCGGCGATGCCACCGGGGAATTTGGCGGGGTCGGGAACCAGGTTGCCGGCGGCGTCACGGCTGCTCGTCATCCAGCAGTCGTCGATGTTGACGTAGCGGTAGCCGGCTGCGGCCATCCCCGAGGAGACCATGACGTCGGCCGTCTGCTCGACCAAAGCCTGGGTCACGTCACACCCGAACGCGTTCCAGTCGTTCCACCCCATCGGCGGGGTGCGGGCGAGCCCATTGCCGATTGGGGCGGCTTGGGCAGTGGTGGGTGGGGTGGCTTGGGCGGCGGTGGAGGGGACGGTTGTTGTGGCGGCCGCCAGGACGATGGCGGCGACCACACGGGGAAGGCGGGTCATGGGAAAATCCTATGATGCATTGCATCGACATGCACAAATGTCTGATGTTCTTGTTCAGGCGACCGCTACGCCCCCGGTCGGGCCGCCCGTGCTCGCGACCGCAAACTCCGGGTCGTTTCCGGCAACCTGTCGACAACCGCGCGGGTCGGATCGGTGATGTGTGTCTGCCGTACCGCCGCGGACAGCAGCGCGTCGTCGCAGACGGTGTCGACCCTGAACAGCGGGCCGAGGATGATCAGAGCACGGAACACCTCGCGCAGATAGCCGTAGAGCCGTGCGGGTAGCCCCTGTAGCTTCACCTCCTGGACGAGGTCACCGTGGGCAAGCTGCGACCGGATCCCGTACGCGCTGCTCACGTCACGGTAGATCGACAGGCGGTCCTCGCCGTCCCTCCCGATCAGGATGGCCGTCCGCTGGGCCACCTTCCTGGTGAAGTCGCCGCCTTTGTCCACGATCAGCAGATGTTCCAGCGCCGAGATGAGCCAGAAGACGATCTCGGCGCGGTCGTGCGGAGAGACTGGCTCGCCGTCGGTGCCAAGCCGTGGCCCCTGCGCCAGCAGGCGATGCGCGCTCCGCCGAAGGCGGTCTGCGAAGGACTTCGCGGCCTTGCGATCCGGGCCGGTGGTCCGCGCCGCGGCGTCCCGCACAGCGCTCAGCAGGGGTTCGAGCGTTGCGACGGTGGCAACGATGCGGTCGGTCGCGGCGAGGTTGAGCAGGAGCAGCGGCTGCCAAGCGGCAATCGTCACCTCCGGCTCGCCCGGCGCTGCCGCTACTTCGCTCGGTTTCCGGGCAGCACTGATGCGACGCAGAACGATGCATCCGCCGTGGCTCAAGGCCTCGTCCCATGGGTCGGCGCTGAACCGGCGGGTCGACGGGAGCGGCGTCAGCGGTTCCAGGTCTGCCGATTCGATGCGCGTCAGCTGCCAGCCCGCGATATCGACGGGACCTCTGAGGTCCAGGGCGCTGTCGATGACGAACATCCGTTCGCACGGCACCGCCGGCCCGGCCAGGAACCCGGCCAGGTCCGTGACGAGACCATGAGGCAGGTCAGGGGTGGGCAGGTCACGCAGGAGGCCGGTGATCCCGAGCGTGTTCAGCTGGCGGATGGACAGGTACCGGCCCCAGGCGTGCTGCGTATCTTCGGGCGTCCGGCCTTCGTGGACCACATGCAGGTAGTCGTGCGCCCGAGCGGTGAGCCGGGCCTGCCGGCCGAGATCGTGAAGCCGGTCGGCAAGCTCCTCGCGTAGTTCATGACCGGGGTCGCTCAGCTCGTCGCGGTGTTGCCAAGCGAAGCGGAGAACGCCGGTGATCGCTGCGGTGAGCGTCTGATGCGGGTCGACGGCCATGTCGCCATCGTGCCGGATCTGAATGGCGGCCCGTCATCGAGGCGAGCGGGATGGGGGGCCGCCACGGAGACGGAACCGTGCGTAGATGGTCGCGGCGATGGCGATGGCCGCGTAGCAGGTCAGGAGGCCGAGGGCGTAGCGGATGCCGCCGGTGACCACGAGGGGTAGGGCGACCAAGGTTACCGTGGCGGTGGCTATCAGGGGCGCTGCGAGGTAGGGGCGGGATCGGGTGGCTACGGCTCCGACGCCGATCATGAGCGGGAGCAGGACGCCGTCGTGGGCGATGAGGACGGCGATGAGGAAGATCAGCGCGCCGCCCTTGACGTTGTGGTCGGTGAGGGCGCCGCTTGCGGCGTACACGATGATGAGGGTGCCGGAGGCGATCAGGATGCGCCGGGCGGTTTTCACGAAGCGCTCCGGATCGTGATGCGGGAGATCCATTTGGTCTGCAGGACGCCTGGGCGGTTGGGGGCGATCAGGCGGGCGGGGTAGCCGTGGTCAGGGTGCAGTGGTTCGCCGCCGAGCCGCAGAGCGATCAAGGTGTACGGGTCACGCGTGTGCGGCGCGGCGACGGTGCTGGCCCGGTAGCGGCCCTGAGCTTCGAGCGACTCCACGTAGGCCGACGCGTGCGAAGGGTCGGCGCCCACCAGTTCGACGAGGTCGCGCAGCCGGACTCCCGTCCAGGTGCCGGTGGCGCTCCAGCCTTCGACGCAGCTGATCGGCAGGACGGCCGTGTGCTGGGGGAGGGCCTGCAGGTCGCCGAGGGTGAGCTGGACCATCCGGCCGGGTCCGGTCACGGTGAGCAGGTAGGTGCCGGCGAAGATCGCGTCGCGGACGCCCGCGCCGGCCGAGGTCTTGTTGACCGGGACGTGTTGCGGATCGTCGCCGCGCCGGCGGGGTGCCAGCACCGAGATCGGGGCGAGCGGGGTGACCGTCTGGCCCGCCGTGCTGAGCGTGATGATGCCGGCCGTGGCGGCGACGGTGCCGATGAGCCCGCGGCGGCTGAGCGTGCCCGGGGCGGTGTGGTCCGGCTCCGGCCGGGTCAGCGCCGACCGGACGACGGGCAGCTGCACACCGATGTGCACCAGCAGCGCGCCGATCGCCAGCCACGCCGCCCAGTAATGGCCGGCGGTGAAGAAGAACGGCATCGGGTCGTACCAGCGGGCGACGTTGAGGACCCCGCTGACCACCTGGAACAGCGACGCGGCGACGAGCACGGCGATGCTCGCGCGTTCCAGGCCATGGGCGATCGAGCGCAGCGGTGGCCACTCGAACAGGCGCGGATAGACCGACCACAGCTTCGCTCCGAGCAACGGCACACAGGCGAGACCCGTGATCACGTGTACGCCCTGAGTGGCGCGATACAGCCCCACCGGCCGTGACGGCCACCAGAACCACGCGGGTGGATGCTGGATGAGATGGCTGAGCAACCCGGTCCCGAAGCACACCGCGAACGCGAGACCCAGCGCGATGCCGAGCACAGCAGTGAGCCGCGTGGACCGCAGCGGCGAGGTGAAGCTCTCGTCGGTGACCGGCGGTTTCAGCCGGATGTCAGGGAGGCGAACCATCGTTCCCCCTCCGTCCACGAGTCGCAGATGGTCAGGCCGGTCGCCGCTGCCAGCGCCGGCAGGTCGTCGATACAGAGCACAGCCCAGCCGAACGGCGCGCTGACGGCGCCGTCCACGACGCTGAGCCGGGCGTTGCCGGACCAGCTGCGGGTGCCCGGCCGGGCAAGCTCGACGTGCAGCCGCCCGCCCGGCGCCATCAGGTCGCGGCAGCGCCGCAGCAGCCTTGCCGGGTCGCCGCCGATGCCGATGTTGCCGTCGGCGAGCAGCAGGTGACGCCAGCGGCCGTGCCCGGGCAGCGCCGCGAAGACGTCCCGGCGCAGGGCGGTCGCTCCCCGCGCCCGCGCCAGCCTGACCGCGGCGGCGCTGATGTCGATCCCCAGCGCCGGGCGCCCGAGCCGGTTCAGCGCACTGGTCAACCGGCCCGGCCCGCACCCGATGTCCAGCGTCGGCCCGGCACACCGCCCGAGCAGCCCCCGATCACCGGGCAGATCCACCCGCGACCAGTCCGCCGCATCCACCCGGAACGCCGGCCCGTGATCGTCGTGCACGGTCAGCCCGGCAGGCTTCCCCGCAGCCGCCCGGCGCAACGCGGTATCGAACACAGCGAGCGCGGTCATCGTGGGGCCGCCGCTGGTTGCCGCTCGGCGCGGGCGGCCAGCGCCCCCGCGAACCGGCTTTCGGGGCGCATCGCCGCCACCGCGCGGGCATCCTCGATGGTGTCGACGTCGCGCAGGACGGGTAGCCGCGCGATTCGTAGTCCTTGCAACGCTTTCAGGGTGAGCTCGCCGGTCTGCGAGGTCGACGTCGGGACGTCGTGCACCAACTCCGCGCAGGCCGGGTCGCGCAGACCGAGGGCCCACCAGCCGCCGTCCTCCGCGAGGCCGAGCACCGCGTCGGACCCGTCCCCGGCCAGCAGCCCGATCGCCGCCTCGAGCAGTGCGGGCGTGAGCTGCGGGGTGTCCATACCGATCAGCAGGCTCGGCATCCCGGGGACGGCCGTGTCGGCGAAGGCGTTCGCGATCCGGGAGCCGAGCGACCCACCCCGCTGCGGGACCCGGCCCCAGCCCGCCGGTGCCGGGAGATCACCCTCGATCACGAGTACGGGGTCCGCGCCGGTCGTCGACGAAACGGTGTCCACGGTGTCCGCGAGGGCGGCGGCGGCGAGCGTTGCCGCCTTGGCGGGCGTACATGGCGGGCAGAGCCGGGTTTTGACCCTGCCCGGGACCGGGGTTTTGGCGAGGACGAGCAGCCGTGTCCTCATCGGGCCAGCACCGCGCTCATGTCGCGGATCGCGCGGGCCGTGCCCCGGACAGTGCCGGTGACCTTGGAGTGGGTGCCTGCGGCGCGAGGGTGGTAGGCGACGTCGACCTCGGTGACCGTCCACCCGGCCCGGGCGGCGGCGACGAGGAGTTCGAGGGGGTAACCGAAGCGGCGGTCGCGCAGGCCGAGTGAGAGCAGGTCGTCGCGGCGGGCGGCGCGCATCGGGCCGATGTCGTGGACGTCGAGGCCGGTGGTGCGGCGCAGCCGGGCGGCGAGGATCGCGTTGCCGAGCCGGGCGTGCGGTGGCCAGGCCCCGCGGGTGACCGGGCGGCGCCGGCCCAGGACGAGCCGCGCGGCACCGGCCCGGACCGGGTCGGCGACCAGCGGAAGCTCGGCCGGGTCGAACGAGCCGTCGGCGTCCATCACGCAGACGATGCCGTCGTCGGCGTCTCCGTCGCCGGAGCGCGACGAGGAGGCCGCGAGGATTCCCGCGTGGACCGCCGCGCCGTAACCGGGCTGGGGCACCGTCACCACGTACGCGCCGAGGTCACGGGCCACCTCGGCCGAGCCGTCGGTGGAGCCGTTGTCCGCCACGATCACCCGGTATCCGGCGGGCATCCGGGACAGCAGCCCGGGCAGTGCCGGCGCCTCGTTGAGACAGGGGAGAACCACATCGGTCATGTTCGTGACGGTAGGCGCTCACCCGGGCCGGGGAGCCCGCTACGGCATTACCGAGTGCTTACGGCCGTGATCTTCTTACGTACCTCTGACGGATCGGCGGGATCCGGCATTACCGCACTCGGGTGGCCCTACGGTCGGTAGCATGACGCACGTACTAGTCACCGGAGGAGCCGGCTTCATCGGCACCCACGTGACCTCCGCTCTCCTCGGATCCGGGCACCAGGTGAGTGTCCTGGACACCGGCCACCCCGCCGCGCACCGCGACCCGATGCCCGCCGACGTCCACGGTGTACCGGTCCTGCGTGCCGACGTCCGTGACCGCGACGCGGTCGACGCCGCACTGCTCGGCGTCGACGCGGTGCTGCACCAGGCGGCGATGGTCGGGATGGGGGTCGACCTCGACGACCTGCCCGAATATGTCGGCTGCAACGACCTGGGCACCGCGGTGCTGCTCGCCGGGATGGCCCGCGCCGGGGTGCGGCGGCTGGTGCTCGCCAGTTCCATGGTGGTCTACGGCGAGGGTGCGTACGCCTGCCCCGGCCACGGACCCGTCCGCCCGCCCGCGCGCGCCGTCGCAGACCTGGCCGCCGGGCACTTCGAGCCGCTCTGTCCCCGCTGCGAGCGCCCGGTGATCTCCACCGAGGTGGACGAGGACGCGCCCCTCGATCCGCGCAGCGTCTACGCCGTCACGAAGGTCACGCAGGAGCAGTTGTGCTCGGTCTGGGCCCGGCAGACCGGCGGGTCGGTGGCCGCGCTGCGATACCACAACGTGTACGGGCCGGGGATGCCGAAGGACACGCCGTACAGCGGGGTCGCCGCGATCTTCCGGTCCGCGCTGGAGGGCGGGCGCGCGCCCCGGGTGTTCGAGGACGGTGGCCAGCGGCGCGACTTCGTGCACGTGTCCGATGTGGCCCGCGCCAATGTGGCGGCGCTCGAGGCTGCTGCGAGCGGATTCCGGGCGTACAACATCGCCTCGGGCCGGCCCGCCACGGTGGGTGAGCTGGCGACGGAGCTGGCGTCCGTCTCAGGCGGCCCGGCGCCCGTCGTGACCGGCGAGTTCCGCCTCGGCGACGTCCGGCACGTCGTCGCGTCCCCGGCGCGGGCCACCGCCGAGCTCGGCTTCACCGCGGCGATCGACCTGACGGCGGGGGTGACGGAATTCGCGTCCGCGACGCTGCGCGGGTAGACGTCGCCGCCGCGGCGGTGGGGCTGGGGCTGGTCGCCCTGGCCTGCCTGACCGGCGCCGCGCTCTACCTCGCGGGCCATCCCGTGCACGCCACGTCGGCACCGTTCACCGGTATCTGGCTGCCGCACGCCGGGCCCGGAACCCCGCTCGCCCTCGCTGTCGCGGCGCTGGTCGTCCTGCACGGTCCCCGCCTCGCCGCCCGCCTCTCCTGGCGGCGGCTGCTCCTGGCCGCCTACGGCGCCGCGGCCGCGTGGATCGTGTCCCTCGCGCTGATCGACGGGTGGCAGCGGGGGATAGCCGGGCGCCTGATCACCAGGGACGAATACCTCAGCGAGGTCGGCGGCGTCACCGGCGTACGCGTCATGCTGCGCGGCTTCTCTGCCAGGATTCTCGACTTCCAGCCCGATTCGTGGACCACCCACGTCTCCGGGCACCCGCCCGGCGCGTTCCTGATCTTCGTCGGGCTGGACCGGATCGGGCTCGGCGGCGGGGTGTGGGCGGCGCTGACCTGCGTCGCGATCGCCGCGCTGGCCGCGGTGGCCGTGCCGGTGACGGTCCGGGCACTCGGTGACGAGGAGGGTGCGCGGGCCGCCGTGCCGTTCCTGGTGCTCTTCCCCGGCGCGGTGTGGATGGGAGTCTCCGCGGACGGCCTGTTCGCCGGGCTCACCGCGACCGGGCTGGCGCTGCTCGCCATCGGGCTGACCCGGCGCAACGTCGTGGCCGGGCTCGGCGCGGGGTTGCTGCTCGGCTTCTCGCTCTACTGCTCGTACGGCTTCACGTTGCTCGCCGTCCTCGCGCTCGCGGTCGCCGTCCTCGCCCGGCGTGCCGGGCCGCCGCTCGTCGCCGCCGTCATCGGGTTCGGGATCGTCGTCGCCGCGTTCACTCTGTCGGGGTTCTGGTGGCTCGACGGGTACCAGAAGGTCACCGTGCGCTACTACCAGGGGATTGCGAGCGTCCGGCCGTACGCGTATTGGGTCTGGGCCGACCTGGCACTCGCCTTCGCCTGCGCCGGTCCGGTGTCCGCCGTCGTGCTGCGCCGGGCCTTCGCCGGTCTGCGGCGGACCCCGGTGGTCGTCCTGCCCCTCGCGGCTCTGCTCACGATCGTCGCCGCCGACCTGTCCGGGTACAGCAAGGCGGAGGTGGAACGGATCTGGCTGCCGTTCGCCGTGTGGCTGATGGCCGGCGCCACGCTGATCCCGGCACCCGCCCGGCGCGGCTGGCTCGCCGCCCAGGCGCTGCTCGCGCTGCTGGTCAACCACCTGCTGCTGACCACCTGGTGACCCGTAAGGATTCCGCAAGACCTGATCCACCCCGGGCCGGATAGCCTCGACAGGTGCCCCATGTGCTCGTCGTCGACGACGACCCGACCGTCAGCGACGTCGTGCGCCGCTACCTCGAACAGGACGGCTGCCGGGTGCGGCTCGTCTCGGACGGTGACAGCGCGCTCGCCGCCGTCGCGGCCGAACAACCCGACCTGGTCGTGCTCGACCTGATGATGCCCGGGCTGGACGGCCTCGAGGTGTGCCGGCGGCTGCGCGGCGGCCTCCCCCACCTGCCGGTGATCATGCTGACCGCGCTGGGGGAGGAGGCCGACCGCGTGATCGGGCTGGAGGTCGGCGCGGACGACTACGTGACCAAGCCGTTCTCCCCGCGCGAGCTGGTCCTGCGGATCCGTTCCGTCCTGCGCCGCACCGCTCCCCCCACGGAGCAGACCATCCTGCGCGACGGTGACCTCGTCGCGGACACCAGCCGCCGGGTCGCCGAGCTCGCCGGTCACCCGCTCGCGCTGACGGTCCGCGAGTTCGACCTGCTCGCCTTTCTGATCCGTCACCCCGGCCGCGCCTGGTCCCGCGCCGACCTGCTCGCCAAGGTGTGGGGCTGGCAGTTCGGCGACCAGTCCACGGTCACCGTGCACGTGCGCCGGCTCCGGGAGAAGGTCGAGGCCGACCCGGCCGCACCCCGGCGCCTGCTCACCGCGTGGGGCGTCGGCTACCGCTACGAGCTGACCCAGTGAGCGACCAGGTGCTGATCGGGCTCTACTCGCTGATCGCCGGGGGATCGGTCGGCATCGCCGGTCTGCTGGCCCTGCGGGTGCTGCGCCACCGGTCGATCGCCGTGCACGTCACCGTGCTGCTCGTCGTCACGGTCGCCGCCGTGGCCGCCGGGGTCATCACCGTCGCGACCGCCATGTTCCTCTCCCCGCACGACCTGCAGGTGGTCCTGCTGACCGTCGCGGCTGCCGTCGTGGTCAGCCTCGGCGTCGGCATCGCGTTCGGCCGCCGCCTCGCCGCCGCCGCGGTCTGGTCGGCACAGGCCCGCGAGAACGAGCAACGGCTCGAAACCGGGCGGCGCGAGCTGGTCGCCTGGGTCTCGCATGATCTGCGTACGCCGCTGGCGGGCCTGCGCGCGATGGCCGAGGCCCTCGAGGACGGTGTGGTCGCCGACCGTCACACCGTCGCCGAGTACCACCGCCGGATCCGCGTCGAGACCGACCGCATGACCCATCTCGTCGACGACCTGTTCGAGCTGTCCCGGATCAACGCCGGTGCGCTGCGGCTGACGCTGGCCCGCGTACCCCTCGCCGACGTGGTCTCCGACGCCCTCGCCGCCACCGCCCCCCTCGCCGCGACCCGCGGGGTCAGGCTCGTCGCCGCCGAATCCGGCTGGCCCGTCGTCCGCGCCAGCGAACCCGAACTCGCCCGCGTCCTCACCAACCTGCTGATCAACTCGGTCCGCTACACCCCGTCGGACGGCACGGTCCATGTCGAAGCCGGCCACGACCAGGACAACGCCTGGTTCGCCGTCTCCGACACCTGCGGCGGCATCCCCGCCGCCGACCTGCCCCGCGTCTTCGACGTCGCCTTCCGCGGCGAAACCGCCCGCACCCCGGGTGAGGCGGGCGGCGGGCTCGGCCTCGCGATCGTCCGGGGCCTGGTCGAGGCCCACGGCGGCCGGGTAGCAGTGGACAACACGACCATCGGCTGCCGCTTCGTGGTCCGCCTACCCGTCGGTGCCTGAGACCTCAGCCTTCGCCGTTCCGGCTTCTCGTTCGGCCTCTGGTCCGGCTTCCCGCTCGGCGATGGCGGCCTGGATGCGCCTCAGTGTGCGCAGGGCCTTCTTCGCCGCGGCCCGGACTTCCCCGTCGAACACGGTGACGCCGCGATCCTCGGCCAGCAACCGTTCGAGCGTCGGCTTGGCCCGCTCGTCGCCGGTCGACCCGAGCGCGACCGCGGCCCAGTACCGCTGATCCGGATCCGGGGACTCCGCCGCCTTCAGCAGCCGGGGCACGACCTCCGGCGTGAACAGGGCGAGGGTGCTGGCGAGATACCCGATCCGAGGGAACCGGCGCTGCTCGAACTCTGCCCAGAGCGCCTCCATCGCCGCGTCCCCACCGATGTCGGCCAGGGCGTCGGCGGTCCGCTGACGCAGCCAGTCGGCGTCGTCATGCAGCAGTGGTGCCAGCGCGGGCACGACCGAGGCATCCCCGAGGCTCTTGAGCGCCGTCACCGTCTCACCCCGGACGATCCACTGCGGGTGATCGAGCAGCGTCACGAGCTGCGGCACCGCGGCCCGGATGTCCATCGCCGCGCAACCCATCGCGGCCCACGCCTGGCAGTTGTAGCGGGTGTCACCGAGCGCGGCGAGCAGCGGCTCCTCCAGGCTCGCGTCCGCGAAGACAACGGCGTGGTTCATCGCCCGCGAATACAACGACCTGTGAAAATCCGGGTATTCGCGAACGAGCACGTGCAACGCCGCAATCGCCGACTCGTCACCGTGCGTCCGCGCCCGGTCGAGCAGTTCGTGCACATGAGCTTCGCGGGTCTCAAGATCTCCCGATCGAAGTTTCTGGAGGTCAGCGGGATTCACGCCCCGACCTTACGCGGCACCACCCGCACCCCCGGACCCGGCGTCACGGCCCGCCGGGCGCCGGGTTGATCTACATTCCGCGCTGGGCCGCCTGCGTGCGCTTGACCCATGCGGCGAAATCGGACTTGGACGAGAAATTCTTGTTCCGGTCCCGCAGGGAGCCCACATTGTCGTTCACGGAGCCGTTCGTCATCTTCCCCGAGCTGTCCACCTCGCCGGTAACAATCCAGTGGCTGGAAGGATCGACCCAACCTTCAATACTCATGATTGCTTCCCTCCGTCGATCAATTCGTGCCGCCAAATGTACCGGCGTTGCGCCCGGCAATTACCTGGCCGGTGGTGATATCGCCGTTCAGGCGGTTCAACCGTCCACATCGGTACCTCCCGGCGGCCACTCGGTGCGGAATTGGATCCGCACGCCCCGGTCCGGCGCAGGAGGCGGGTTGTAGCCTTATCCATCAGGCTCAATGTGATCTGTTCGGGAAGCAGGTAATCGACCATGATCGAGTCGAAGGAAGCCGCCGGCGCCGCGCTGGAACGTGTGGGTCAGCTGCAACAGCAGGTGGACAGTGGAGAGGTCGATCCGGCCGGAGCCGCACCGGAAATCGTTGACAAGTTGAATTCCGTCATCGGTTTCTTCGTAATGGCCGGCGCCACGGAGAACCTGTACACGGCAATTGTGGAACCCCTGGCAAAATGGAACATCTATTCGGTCTCGCTGAAATTCCTCGAGAACCCGGATGCTCCCGGGGCGCAGAGCGCGCGGCAGTTGTTCGACGCCCTGTCGGCGTTCTGCCGCAAGTGGGAGACCCTCGACAGGGCGTAACCGGTCAATGGTGACTGACGGACAGCGCGCTGCGGGTCGGATACGTACCTCCTCACCAAGGTCGATACGGCGGACCTTCGAACTGGTCGTCGTTGTAGGCCGCGGAATTGGTGAGGTGGCCGTCGTAGGGGCCCACCTTCGTGACCGTGGGTTCGGAGCCGAGCCGGATGTGGTCGAGCAAGCCAAGCGGGCTTTCGATGTCGTTCGACACTCACTGTCCAGCGTGGACTTGAAAGCCCAGCTCACCGAGCGACAGATACGGCCCCTTGTGCGTCCAACTCCTAGCCAGGAGGCGCCACGTGCCGCGAGATCAACGTACCCGAGGCGCTTCGACGGCTGGGCATGACGATCAGGATCCGCACGCTCCGCGGGGCTGGGCGAACAAGTATCGGTATCGGATCGCTGCCGGCGCCCTTGGCGTCAGTGCCTTGGCGTTGGTGGCGCAGCTGGTCCTGCGGGACAACCCGGACAAGCCCGAGAAGCCGTCGCCCGCCGTCGCCGTCTCCGTTGCTGGCGGGTGCAGCCCGTTCATCGTGTGGTCGCAGAACGAGTGGGAGCCGTACGGGGTGAAGGTCATGACCGATACCACCGTGACGCGGACCATTGTTCGCAATGTCGCCCCGAACGACATCCTGGAGGTCAGCGGGTGGCAGAAGGGGTTCAACCCGCACGCCGGCAACCCCGGCGAGTTCGGGAGGCCGATCTGGTTCCGGCTCGCCGATGGAAGCGGTTGGTTGCACATGGCCGGGGTGCGGACCGGATCAACCGTTCATGAGGACGACGTACCGAAGGATGAGCAGGTGGGGCATTTCGCGGTGCCGACGACGCCCGAGTGTGAGATCAGATAGCGGGGGAGAGGCCGAGGCGGGTCCGGGCCTCGTCGGGGATGAGTGCCGGGTCGGTCATCACGGCCGAGGTCAACGCTGTGTGGCAGGTGCAGCGTACGTCGGGGTCGGCCTGGGTGATTGCCGTGGTCAGGACCTCGCGGGCGGCGCTGAGGTTGGCGCGCATGGTCTGTGCGACCAGCTCGACCGTGACGCTCGCGGCGCTGTCGTGCCAGCAGTCGTAGTCGGTGACCAGGGCGAGGGAGGCGTAGCAGAGCTGGGCCTCGCGGGCCAGGGCGGCCTCCGGGACGGCTGTCATGCCGATGAGGTCGAGGCCCCAGGAACGGTAGAGGTTCGACTCGGCGCGGGTGGAGAACTGCGGGCCTTCGATGCAGCAGTAGGTCGCGCCGTCGGTGACGCCGGTGCTGAGCAGGTCCTTGCGCAGGCGGGAGCAGTACGGATCGGCCATCGGGACGTGGCCCACGACGCCGGCGCCGAAGAAGGTGCCCGGGCGGATGCCCTTGGTGCGGTCGACGAGCTGGTCGGGCACGACGAGGGTGCCGGGGGTGTAACGCTCGGCGAGGCTGCCGACGGCGCTGATCGCGAAGATCTGGCGGACGCCGAGTGCGCGCAGGGCGAAGATGTTCGCACGGTACGGAACCTCGCTCGGCAACAGCCGGTGCCCTGAACCGTGCCGGGCCACGAACGCGACCCTGCGTCCCGCCAGGGTGCCGACCGTGATCGGCCCGCTGGGATCCCCGTACGGAGTGCTCGGCGTGACCGTTTCCACCTCCTGAAGCAGGTCGAGGTCGTACAGTCCGCTGCCGCCGATGACTCCGATGTCCGCCATGGTCCGACCGTAGTCCCGATCGGCATTACGGCGCTCTTACGAGTGCGTTCTGCCGTGCCTGGAGCCGGAACGCCCCGGGCGTCCGGCCGCGGTCGCGGACGAAGGCGCGGGTGAACGACGGCACCGATCGGTAGCCTGCCCGGGTGGCGACCACGTCGATGGTGTCGGGGGTGTCACGCAGGCGTACGGCGGCCAGGTCCATGCGCCATTGGGTGATGTAGTTCGCGGGGCTCTGGCCCATGGCTGTCTGGAAGCGCCGGGCGAGCGTGGCGCGGGAGACGGAGATCGCCGCGGCCAGTGAGGTGGTCGTCCAGTCGCGGGCCGGATCGGCGTGGACGAGCTCCACCGCCTCGCGGACGACGTCGTCCTCGCCCCAGCCCAGCCAGGTGCCGCGTTGCTGGGCCGGTCGCCGGGACAGCCAGGCCCGGATCAGCTGGATCAGAACGAGGTCGACGAGGTTGTCGACGACAGCGTCGGTGCCGATCTGGGGGCGGGACAGCTCGCGGCCGAGGAGCCGGACGACGTCGGCCAGGTAGGCCGCCCCGGACTCGCCCCCTTCGACGTGGATGAAGTCGGGCATCTCGTCCAGGACCTGGGTCCGGGTCGCGTGATTGCAGTCGTAGTGGATGGTGAAGATCCGCGTGCGTGACGGCCCGGATCCGAGTCGCAGCACCTGGCCGCCGTCTCCCGAAGGAGGCACCGCCGTTGCCGGGCCGGTCCCGGGGGTGTCGGTCAGCAGGTGCGGCGTGCCGGCCGGCACCATGACGACGTCGCCCGTTGCGAGCTGCACCTGCCGGCCTTCGCCCAGCACCAGCCAGGCGCCTCCACTGAGGACCGCATGGGTGGCTATGCCCGGGTAGTCCGACAACTCTGCGGTCCACTCTCCGCCCGCCACGATCTGCGCGCCGACAGTTCCCCGCATGCCGGTCAGGCGCAGCACCTCGGACACCAGATCCACGACACGGACATTAACAGAGCGCCTCATGACGTGAGTCAAACAGATAAGAAAACTGAGTCAGCTGAGGCTCGTACGCGCAGATTGCGGCAACTAGCGTGACAACCATGAAGCTACAAGGAAGTACCGCGCTGGTGACCGGGGTCGGCGCTGAGAACCTCGGACACCATTTCGTCGAGCAGCTTGTCGCGCGGGGCGCGAAGCGGGTGTACGCGACGGCGCGCCGCCCCGAACTCATCGATGTCCCCGGGGTGGAGGTGCTCCATCTCGATCTGACCGACCGGGAGTCGATCAACGCGGCGGCGGCGGTCGCCCGCGATGTCGATCTGCTGGTCAACAACGCGGCGGTTTTCGCCGCCGGGCTGAACTTCACCGACGGCGACCCGGCCCTGATCCGCGGGCTGTTCGACACCAACGTCCATGGGACTCTCGACGTGATCCGGGCGTTCGCCCCCGGTCTCGCCGCCAACGGCGGGGGAGCGATCCTCAACGTGTTGTCGTCGGCGGCCTGGGCCACTCTCGACGGTATCAACGTCTACGGGGCGTCCAAGGCGGCCGCGTGGAGCATGACGAACGGTCTGCGTTCTGAATTGGCGGGTCAGGGCACGTTCGTCAGCGCCCTGATCTTCGGGATGGCCGCGACCCCGCCGCTCAGGGCGTTCGCGGACGCGGTTGCCGGGCCCGGCGTCCTGGACGCGTTGATGACCGATCCGGCCGTGATCGTGGGCAGGGCACTCGACGGCCTCGAGTCGGGGCGCCTGGAAATTCTCGCTGACCAGCTGGCCATCGACGCGAAGGCAGCGTTGTCGAGCGACGCCGAGTCCGTTTACCAGACGCTCGGCGCCAGGTGAACGGAAAGGGGCCGGCGCTGAAGCAGCGCCGGCCCCTGATCCCGTGATTACGAGTACGACAGGACGATGTCCGCGCGGCGGTTGCGGGCGCGGCCGGCTGCCGTCTTGTTGCTGGCGTCCGGGTTGGCCTCGCCCTGGGTGATGGCGTACGTGCGGATGCTGCGACCGCCCGCGAGGGTGGCGCAGGTGTTGCGGGCGCGGCGTTTGCCGAGGGCGTTGCCGTTGCCCTGGTTGCCGCGGTCGTCGGTGTGCCCGATGCAGGTGATCGAGCGGATGCTGCCCAGGTCGGCGCGGAGCCGGGCGAGATAACCGCGCTGGGCCGCCGTGACGGTGGTGGCGCCGCTGGCGAAGTAGACCGAGCGGGGCACCGTGAACCGGCTGAGCACCAGCATGGACCGCCCGCTCGCCCGCAGTGCCGGCCCGCTCGCCGGGACCGTGGTGACCGCGACCGCGACGGGATAACCGCCGGGGGTCGCTGCCATGGCCCGGCCCAGCGAGTTCAGCATGACCTTGACCGCGGCCTTCCGGCTTGCGGTCTTCATGGTCGCGGAGCCGGTGCCGAGGACCACGCGCTTGCCGGAGACCGTGCTCCACAGCTTGACCCCGTTGCGGCCCTTCACGGCGGTGGTGAACGTGACCGTCGCGGTCAGCGTGGCCTTCGCCGGGGTGCCGCCGGTGACGATCAACGTGGGTACGGCGACCTTGGACGTGCCGGTGGACGGGCCTGGGCCGGGTTCGCCGGTGCCGCCCTTGGTGACCGTGGCGGTGTACGAGCCGAGGACCTCGGTGCCGACGCTGTCGGTCAGGCGATACGTGACCGGGTCGGCGGTGCCCGTGAAGCCGGTGACCGGGACGAAGGTGATCGTGCCGGTGGTGGGGTCCAGGGCGTACGTTCCCTGATTCTTGATCGTGACCTTGGCGGCCGGGGTGCCGGCGCCGTCGAGCAGGGTGAGGCTGCCGCCGGCCGGGACGGGCAGCACGGTCTTCTGGGTGGTGGTGTCGCTCCCGGTGCTGCCCGGGCTGGTCGGCGGGATCGTCACCGGCAAGGCCATCGAGCGTGCCGTCCCGGACGGGTCGACGCCGATGGCCAGGAACGTGTGCTTGCCCGCTTCCAGACCGGCCGGCACGGTCACCGGCGCCGCGAAGTTCCCGTCGTTGTCTGTGGTCACCGTGGCGAGCTGGGTCGGGGTGGAGAAGATCGAGATCGTCGCGGTCGAGTTCGGCGCGAAACCCTTGCCGATCACGGTGATCTGCTGCGCCGGTACGGCGAGTGCCACCTGGCCCTTGTCGGTGGTCAGGGTCAAAGGCACATCGGCGGGTACGGTCGTCGGCACCGCGGGCGCCGTCGGTGTCACCTCGTTCGAGGCCGGCGACTGCCCCGAGATCCCGCCCGGCCCGTTCGCCACCACGCTCACCGTGTAGCTGGTGCCGGCCGTCGCACCGATCACGCAGGACGTGCCCGTCGTGGTGCAGGAGGCTCCGCCGGGTGCGGCGTAGGCGGTGTATCCGGTGATGCTGCCGCCGCCGGCCGTCCAGGAGGCCTCGATCGATGATGTGGCGGCCTTGGCCACCGGGGCAGCGGCCGGTGCGGTGGGCGCGTTCGGCACGACCACCGGCGGCGTGGTCGTCACCGGCGGCGTGGTCGTCACCGGAGGATCGGGCACGATCGGCGGGTTGGGAAGGTTGGGGATGCCCGGGAAGAAGTAGACCTCGATCACGTTCGACTCCGCCGACGGGCCGGGGCCGGTCGTGTTGGTGGCGGTCACCCGGAACGTGTAGGCGGCCCCACGGAACAGATCGGTGATCGTGCACGTCAGGACCGGGTCGAACGGTGCCGGCACCGTGCACGTTTTGCCCTCGACGGCGGTTCCGCCGTTGTACGCCTGCACCGTGTACGAAACGATCGCTGAACTGCCGGTGTAGGCCGGCGGCTCCCACGTCACCGTCGCGTCCCTGCTCAGCGGCAGGTTGGTGGCCTCCACCCGCAGCGGCGATCCCGGTAGCGGCGGGCCGAGCCTGATGATCCTGCGGGAGTTGGGCAGCGTGGCGTAGATCGAGCCCAGGGCGTCGACGTGCAGGCCGTAGGGCGGGGTGAGGGGCGAGGACAGCGCGGGACCCGGTATCGGTTGACCGGGGTTGCCGCCGGCCAGCGTGGTCCGGCCCGCCGCGCCGTCGGTGGCGGTGGTGTCGACCTGGACGATGCTGTAAGGGGGTGACGAGGCGTAGAGCTCTCCGCCCGGCCCGGTGGACAGTCCGACGGCGAGGAAATTGGCCAGGACCGAGAGCGTGTTGTCCTTGATCTTGTAGATCTTATTGTTGTCCGGAGTGGAGACGTAGACCGTGCCGTCCGGCGCGGCGGTGACGCCGAGCGGGGAACCCAGGGGGCTCAGCCGGGCGTCGCCCGGGGTGCCGGTGCCACGCGTCCCGGTGCCCGCGACGACGGTCAGCAACCCGGTCACCAGGTCGATCGCGCCGACCTGGTACGCCTGGTCGTTGCCGAAATAGAGCGTGTCGCCCCGCACGCTCAGCTCGGTCGGTGTACCGACCGGGCTGAGCCCGGCCGGCCCGTTGACCATGGTCCCGCCGGTGCCGGTCCCGGCGACGAGCTCCAGGCCGCTGCCGGACAGGTTGCCCACTCCCGTGATCTTGTAGATGCGGCGGTCGCCGGTGTCGCCGACGTACAGGTCACCGTCGTACCACGCGATGCCGGAGGGGGAGCGCAGGGGCGAGGCCAACGCGGGTGCGCCGGGGATCGCCGTCGCGCAGGTGCCGGTCCCCGCGATCACGGCGAGCGCTCCGTGCGGCGTGACCTGCTCCACCGTGCAGTTGTCGAAGTCGGTGAAGTAGACGTTGCCCAGCGGGTCCGTGGTGACACCCTTGGAGGCGCCGAGCGGCGAGTCCAGCGCGGGGCCGGGCTGTGGGATGCCCGGGCCGTTGCCGGCCACGATCGACAGGTCCAGGGCGTTCGGATCGGGGTCGGCCAGGGCCGGTGCCTGCCCCGTGAGCACCGTTGCCCCGAAAATGGCGGCCGACACGGCCACGGCGAGTGTTCTTGGCGTGAACATGTGTTTCCCAGCACTAGGACGGAAGAGTCTCGCGCGTACGGTAAGCCCACTATTTCGGGCAAATTTGACAAATCCTCAAAGTCACCGAGCGTTGACTTATCAAGCGAAGGAGGCGTACGGTCAAGTCACCAATTGGTGACTTAGGAGGCGTCATGGATGTGCTCGTGGTGGGCGGCGGCCCGACCGGGATGACCCTGGCGGGGGACCTGGCCCGGGCCGGGCGGGACGTGACGGTGCTGGAGCGGTGGCCGTCGATCAACCCGTCCAGCAGGGCGTTCGCGACGATGGCCCGCACGCTCGAGGTGCTCGACGCGCGCGGCCTCGCCGATGAGCTGCTCGCCACGTCCGGGCGTACCGAAGCGGTCAATCTCTTCGGGGGTGGCCGGTTGGATCTCTCCCACCTGGACTCCCGCTACCGGTTCGCGATGATCACGCCGCAGACGAAGGTCGACCAGGCGCTCGGCCGTTACGCGCAGGAGCAGGGCGCGCGGATCGTGCGGGGCGCCGAGGTGACCGCCCTGACCCAGGACGCGACCTCGGTCACCGTGACCACCAACGACGGCAGGACCTGGCAGGCCGCGTACGCGGTGGGTGCCGACGGCGCGCACAGCACCGTACGCGGACTGCTCGGCGTCGCATTCCCGGGCCGGACCGTCCTGTCGTCGGTGGTGCTCGCCGACGTCCGGCTCGCCCGCGGCCCGTCCGACGGCGGCCTCACCGTCGGCTCCCAGCCTGACTCGTTCGCGTTCCTCGCGCCCTACGGGGACGGCTGGTTCCGGAGCATGACCTGGGACCGCAACCATCAGGTCCCCGACACCGAACCGATCGCCGACGGCGAGGTCCAGCGCGTCCTGACCCGGGGCCTGGGCCGCGACCTCGGCGTCGAGGAGATCAGCTGGCAGTCCCGCTTCCACTGCGACGAACGCCAGGTCCGCGACTACCGCCACGGGCGCGTGTTCCTGGCCGGGGACGCCGCGCACGTCCACTCCCCGGTCGGCGGTCAGGGCATGAACACCGGCATCCAGGACGCCGCGAACCTCGCCTGGAAACTCGACGCGGTGCTCGGCGGCGCGAACGAGGCCGTGCTCGACACGTACCAATCGGAACGTCATCCCATCGGCAAGCGCGTCCTGCGGCAATCAGGTCTGATGATGCGCGCGGTGGTGCTGCATCCCCGGCCCGCCCGCTGGCTGCGCGACCGTCTCGCACCTCGCGTCCTGGCCGTGCCCGCCGTCCGGGACCTCGTCGCGGGAAGCTTCGCCGGCACCGGCCTGCGGTACGGCCGCGGCTCTCTGGTGGGCACCCGCGCGGCCCAGGTGCACAAGCCGGTCTTCACATTGGTACGCCCGAAGCGCACTGCGCCGTTGGACACCCCCGTCTCGCAACAGGAGCGTGCCGACGACGGGCCCGCACTGCTCGTCCGCCCCGACGGCTACGTCGCCTGGTCCGGTGACCTGACCGACAACGGCCCGCGAGGCTGGCAAGCGGCCCTGGCACGCTGGACCCATGCCTGATTCACCCCGCCCTCCTTTGCCGGAGCCACCCCGCCCTTCTCTGCCTGAATCGCCGCGCCCTTCTTTGCCCGGACCGCCGCGACGCCGCGACGCCGCGCGTACCCGTGAGCAGATTTTGACCGCGGCCCGCCGGCGCTTCGGCCGCGACGGCTACGAACGCACGACCCTGCGGCTGGTGGCGGCGGACGTGGGTGTCGACCCGGCGATGGCGGTCCGCTACTTCAGGACCAAGGAGGCCCTGTTCGCCGCGGCCGCCGACTTCGACCTGCGCCTGCCGGACCTTTCCGCCGTACGCCCGGAGCAGCTCGCCGACGTCCTCCTGCCCCGCTTCTTCGCGGTCTGGGAGGAGGAAGGCACGTTCCTGCCCCTCCTGCGCGCGAGCACGGGCAGCCCCGCCGCCGCCGAGGCGATGCGCGAGGTCTTCGCCGCCCAGGTCGCCCCCGCGATCGGCGCCCTCGCCGTCGACAATCCCCTGCAACGCGCGGGCCTGCTGGGCGCCCTCATCCTCGGCCTGGCCATGACCCGCTACGTGATGCAGGCCCCGGCAATGGCCGACCTGGACCGCGACCAGCTCACCGCCTGGACCCGCCCCCTCATGCACCACATCCTGACCACCCCGGCCCCAGCCCCCGCCGCCTGACCGCTGGCCGGCTCGCGCCGCGACGGGGGTGGACATGCTGACTGATGTCACGACGCGACATTAGTGCTAGGGTGATGTCACGACGCGACATCAGGTCGCGGGTGCCAGCTCAAGGAGGCCGCAACCATGGCTCCAGTCATGATCGTCCGTCCCGGCGAAGGTGAGCTCATCGCCAACAACGGGCCGTCGCAGATCCGCATCCTCGAGAACGGCAGCAACACCGGGCACCGCCTGGGCGTCGGCGAGATCACCCTCCAGCCGCACACACCCGGGCCCATCCAGCACCGCCACGCCCAGCACGACGAAGGCTTCTACGTGCTCGCGGGCGAGGTGCGGTTCACCGTGGGTACGGACGACTACGACGCGGGCCCCGGCACCTGGGTCATCGTCCCGCCGGGCGCACCGCACACCTTCGCCAACCCGGGCGACGACCCGGCGGTCATGCTCTCCACCTTCACCCCGGACCTGTACGTGCAGTACTTCCGCGACCTCAAGAAAATGGTCGAGTCCGGACAGCCGATGACGCCCGGAACGATGACGCCGCTGTGGAGGAGGTACGCCACCGAAATCTCCTCCGAGTACGCGAATCCTTCAGGAACCCCGACCTTCATGGTGGTCGGCGCACTGCGCCCCGGCACGGACCTCGCGAAGTTCAACGCATTGAGGGAGGACGAGCACAAGCAGCTGGAGGTGCTTCGTTCGCAGGGAAAGGTCGGCGCACACTACGTTTCCCCCACCCGGCGTGCCACCTTCGTCGAGATCATCGCCGCGGATGAGAAGGAAGCGGCGGAGACGCTGGCAACCCTTCCGTTCGCGCAGTTCTTCGACGCCGACATCTATCCGACCACGCCCCCCGACGACGCGGAGCTCGCTCACCGCTCGCGTCTGCTGAGCCGGTCTTCCCTGCCCGGTTGATCAGCGGAGCCGCGCGGCCGCCGGCACGATCGTCACGAGCAGGGACATCACCGTTTCGGTCCTTGTCGCCAGGTCGGTGTCATCGCTGCCTTCCAGCCACTGCCGGTATGCAGTACGGAAAACCTGAATCCCCACGGCGGCGGCCAGTTCGGCGATGCCGGCGTCGACGCCCCGCCGGCGGAGCGTGTCGCTGAAGCCGGCCGCCATCTGCTGGTGCTTGCTCAGCTCCCGCTCCAGCAGTTCGGGGTTCGCCGCGATCAACGCGTTCCGCCGACGCTGGTCCTCGCGTGATCCGAGCTTCTCCCAGTCGAAACCGGCCAGCGTCCCGGCCACTGCCAGCAGCGGTTCGGCGACGTCGGCCGCCTCGTGGAGCTCGCGGACGAGCGCCTCGTTGAGCGCGTCCGCGTCAGCGAAGAACACCTCTTCCTTGTCGGCGAAATACCGGAAGAACGTCCTGGTGGTGACGCGGGCCCGTTCCGCGATCTGAACGGCACTGGTGGCCTCGAAACCCTGCTCCGCGAACAACTCCATGGCGGCCTGCTTCAACCGCTCCTCACTACCGTGCTCCCACCGAGGCATGGCATCAAGATACCCAGCCGCGGGGAGGCGTCATCGACTTCGGAGATCGTCAGCCGCTACCTGTATGTCCCGGAAGTCGATGACGGCTTGGCGGGCGATGCGGATCAGTGCCACCAGGCCGCCGTCGGCCAGCAGCAGGATGTCGTCGACGACTTTGTCCGGGAGGGCCAGTTCTCGGGGGCCGTAGCAGTCGTGCCAGGCCATGTCGGCGAGGTGCAGCAGGTCGAGTGCGGCGTCCACGTGGCTGTCGGGGAAGGCTGCTGCGATGCGGGAGCTGCGTTCCTCGCGTCGTTGCTCACTGCCGACAGCCATCCTGGTCCTCCCATGCTTCGTGGGTCTCGACCGTAGCTCCGGCAGGCGAGCGGTCCGATCCGGTCGCCTACCCCGTGGGAGAGTGGTGGTTGTGGATGTTGCGGGGCGTGCGGTTGTGCTCGAGACCGGGCGGTTGCGGATGGGGGCCTGGCGGGTGGGCGAGGCCGGGGTTCAGCGGGAGCTGTGGACCGAGCGGGATCCGCGGGTGCCGCCGCATCGGCGGATCGACGCGCAGGGGCGGCCCACGGTGGGGGACCTCGAGGATTCGATTCGTGACGATGAGTTCTGGTCGACCGGGTTGCTGGCGGTCGAGCGGAAGGCCACGAAGGACGTCATCGGCTACTGCGGGCTCTTCGACGGCGGGCGGGGGACGCCGGAGGAGCCGGATCTGGCGTTCGAGTTGCTGCGGCGGGTGTGGGGTCAGGGGTATGCGACCGAGGCCGCGCTGGCGGTGCTGGACCGTGCGCGAGCGTCGGGGTACGAGCGGCTGTGGGCCACCGTCTGGGACTGGAACGTCGCCTCTCGCCGGGTCCTCGCCAAGGTCGGGTTCACCGAGACCGGGCGCACGGCCGTCGACGCGGAACGGGGGACCATGCTGTTCACCTCGATCCGGCTTAACGGGCGGTGACGAGGGCGGTCAGGTCGGTTTCGGTGATGTCCTGCTGGAGGAAGACGACGCGGTAGACGACGTAGCCCATCCAGGCGTGGGCGGTGACTGTCACGGGGAAATCCTGCGAGAGCTCGCCGCGGGCCTGGGCGCGTTCGAGGATCGTGACGAGGCTGTCGTGCCAGGGCTGGAGGATGCCGGCCAGGTCGGCGCGGCCCTCTTCGCCGCGGGAGCTCATCGCCGCGGCCGTCACGCTCGCGTCGCCGTACGGTGCGATGACCTTGATCAGGGCGTCGAGCTGGGTGCGGGCGTCCGTGGTGACCGAGCCGGTGTCCGGGGTCGAGGACGGGGCGAGGGTGTCGCGGACGGCGTCGGTGATGATCGCGGCCTTGTTGGGCCACCAGCGGTAGAGGGTCATCTTGGCGACGCCGGAGCGTTCCGCGATGCGTTCCATGGTGACCTTGTGGAAGCCGAGCTCGGTGAGCAGCTCGGCGGCCGCGGCGAGGGCGCGGCGCTGGGCTTCGGGGTCGCGCCGGGGGCCGGTGCGCGGGCGGGTCATGAGAAACGTCTCCAACATCACACTGCGTTAATGACGATACGAGACGTATCGTCAAGTCATTCCAGGGTACGCCGGAATCGACGACGAACCTGTGGCACTTGGAGATCAGATCATGGCCCGACTGAACGGCAGGACCGCACTCGTGACCGGTGGCGCGAGCGGCATCGGCAAGCAGACCGCGCTGCGGATGGGGCTCGAAGGGGCAACCGTGGTCGTCGCCGACGTGCAGGACGCGCTCGGCCTCGAGGTGGCCACCGAGATCGAGAAGAACGGCGGCCGGTCGCTCTACGTGCATCTCGACGTGGCCGACGAGGCGAACTGGGCGCAGGTCATCGCAACCGTCGAGGAGGAATTCCGCGGCCTCGACATCCTGGTGAACAACGCCGGGATCGACCACAAGGAGATCCTCGAGGACACCTCGCTGGCGACCTACCAGCGGGTCATCGCGGTCACCCAGACCAGCGTCTTCCTGGGCACCAAGGCCGCCGCGGCGCTGCTCAAGGCGTCCGGCTCCGGCTCCGTGATCAACGTCAGCTCCATCTTCGGCACGTCCGGCGGCTTCGGCTCGTCGCCGGCGTACCACACGGCCAAGGGCGGGGTCCGGACGCTGACCAAGAACATCGCTGTCGAGTGGGCGCCGCTCGGCGTACGCGTCAACAGCGTGCACCCCGGCTTCATCGTGACGCCGCTGATGGGCGACGACCTCGACCGCACCCCGCTGATCGAGACCACCCCGCTCGGCCGGCTCGGCGAGCCCGAGGAGGTCGCCGCCGCGATCGTCTTCCTCGCGAGCGACGACGCGTCGTTCATCACCGGGTCCGAGCTCTACGTCGACGGCGGCTACATCGCACGCTGAGCAGTCATTGTGCGGATGCCGGGTCGATCATCGACCCGGCATGATCGTTTGATGAGAAAGTCTGTGCTGGTCACGGCCGCCGTCCTGGTCCTGGCCGCGGCCGGCTCCGCCGCGGTGCTGGTACGCCCGTCGCAAACCGTTCCCGCGAACACGTTCGTGGCCGGCGTCGCGGTGGGCGGCCGGACCGACGAGCAGCTGACCACCACCCTCGAAGGCCAGGTGCGCGACAAGGTCGAACAGGTCATCACCGCGAAGGTCGGCTCGTCCGTGCTCCGGATCCACCCCGCCGACCTGGGCATCCGCCTCGACGTCGCCGCCACCCGGGCGGGCATCGGCCACTCCTGGCTACGCTGGCCGGAACCCGCCCGCCACGACGTCACCCCCGTGCTCGTCGTGCCCGCGAACGCCCGGACCGCCCTGGCCGGGCGGCTCGCCGAATTCCAGCAGGACTCCCGCAACCGGTCGGTCACCCTCGCCTCGCCCCGCAAGGTGCTCGACGGCAAGGGAGACCTCTCCTACACGGCCTCACGCCGCGGGGTGACCGTCGACGAGGGGCGGGCGGGACGTGCGGTTGATGCCGCTGCGGGCGTACGGTCAATCTCTGAAGCCATGCGTGCCGGACGCACCACCGTGACCTTCGCGGTCACCGCGACCGAACCGGGCGACGACACCCCCAAGCTCGCCGGCGTCGACCAGCTCATCGGCACGTTCACCACCTACCACCCGTGCTGCGCACCCCGGGTCACCAACATCAACCGCATCTCCGAGCTCGTCGACGGCACGATCATCCCGCCCGGCGGCACCTTCTCCCTCAACGACACGGCGGGGGAGCGGACCAGCGCCCGCGGCTTCGTCGCCGCCCCGGCCATCGTCGAGGGCGAACTCCAGGACCAGTTCGGCGGCGGCGTCTCCCAATTCTCCACCACCCTCTTCAACGCCGCCTGGTTCGCCGGCCTCGACATCCGCACCCACCAGCCCCACAGCCTCTACATCACCCGCTACCCACCCGGCCGCGAAGCCACCCTCGACTGGCGCGCCATCGACCAGATCATCCACAACCCCACCGACACCCCCATCGTCATCCGCGTCCACAGCACCCCGACGGGGATCACGGTCGCCCTCTACGGCCACACCGGCAACCGAGTCGTCGACTCGGTCACCGGGCCGCGCCGGCCGGTCGGCACGGGTTTCGCCATCCAGGTCCGCCGCACCATCACCCAGGACGGCAAGGAAACCGGCACCGACACCCTCAACTGGACCTACCAGGGGCTTGATTGAGCGGCCTCAATGATCGGAGTGTCAGCTTTCGCTGCGCATGTGGGGTGGCCGTCGCAATGCCGCTGCCCCGGGACCCGGCAGCACGTTCCGACCAGGCTCGTAGACCGGGACGTCTCGCCACAGCAGATTCCAGAACGCGCCGCCGGCCGCTTCACACACCGCCCGTCGAAGCCGCATGGCCAGGTATCCGCTT
>NZ_BOMN01000111.1 GCF_016862215.1 Winogradskya humida | reverse complement strand
ACGGCCACCACCGACGAGAAGTGACCCCACCCGGGAGTGGCGACGGTCCCCCTCGACCACGCCACTCCGCCGGGGTGAATCAGGCGAGACGCAGGTTGTGCCGGGCGGGCGCCTCCGCGTGCAGCGCGTCGGCGAGCAGCCGTACCGGCTCGGCCGACAGCACCGGCCGGTCGGTCGGGTCCGGAACCCGCATCGGCGGCCTGATCAGGACTGGAATGCGGAACGGTTCGACGACCGACAACCGGGTCATGCCGATACGGTAGCTGCCGGGCTCGTCGTCGATCAGAGCTGACCCTGCGGGCCACTGTTGCTCCAGGTGCAGGATCCGCACCTGGTAGCCACCAGGTCCCAGCGCGAACGGCAGCTGCCACACAGGGTAATCCGCGTCCGCCGTCCCCCATCGGACCGGTCCCGCATCGGGTTCGAGGGGGCGGAACTCGCCGATTATCAGCCCAGCACCGGCCGGACCCCACCGTCCCGCCGGCCGGTATCCGGGTGACCGGCCACCGATCAGCAACCCGTCCAGGCGACGCGCGAGATGCCGGAACCGCTCCGGGGGCAGGCCGACCAGCCGGCGGAATTGCGTGGTGAACGTGCCCACGCTGGTATAACCGACGGCAGAACTGATCATTGCGACGCTCGATCGGGAACGCATGAGCAGGCGCCGCGCCTTGGCCATGCGCAACGCGGCCAGGAACCGGGCGGGGGTCTCGCCGGTAGTCGCCCGAAAAACCCGGTGGAAGTGAAATGGGCTGAATGACGCGGTGCGCGCCAGATCAGCAAGCCGTAGCGGCGCGCAGAGATCGTCGCGCATCTGGGCGATCGCACGTCTGACAGCGTCGACATTGTAGCGGGATTCCGGCACTTTGATCGAAGCAGGCATAGGTAGTCCTCGCTGGAGAGATCCACGGGCTTCCGTGCCGAGTCTGCAATCACACACTTGAATTGCTCTTGATTTTCATATAGCGAATTGCCTTCGGATCGCCATCACGTTCCGCATCACCGAGGCCCCTGCACCGCACCGTGACAGAGCAATCTCAGAGAACGCCGCGACGACGAACTCCGCGAGGATGGATTGGTCGCCACCTGTGGCACCACCACGGGCGAGCCCATTTCTCGCCACCACGAATCACTTCGCACAGTTGCTTCTGGAGAGTCATGCCTGCTGCGTGGTTGTCATTACGTCGCCGACTCCTGACCCCCGCCAACCGCGAGACAGAACTCGCACGGCGCGGATTCCGGATCAAGGATCCGGCGGCGCGCGCCGTGCTGGAGACGGCAGGACGCACATTTCTGGAAGGATTCGGCAACGCCGCCGGCACTGCGACGCCCGATGCGGCCCACACGGAACTGGAACGGATCCAGCATCCGCTCAGAGGGTTCGGCTACGAAGGCGCAGCTATGGCCTACGCCCTCATGGCCGGGCTCGGCATCGGCGGTGGACTACCGGCATTTCTCACCGGTCCGGCGCAGCGGCACACGTACATGGCGCACGTCGGCGCGGGGTGGGCGATGGCACGGCTGCCTCGCCTCCGCTGGCATCGCGTCACCCCGCACGACCCCCTGCTGCGCTGGCTCGCGCTCGATGGATACGGGTTTCACCAGGCCTACTTCCACACCGGACGGTACGTACACCAGCAATACCGGGAGCCGCCCGGATTCTGGCCCGCGCCGTGGCACGGCGACTATCCCGGACACGTGGTCGATCAGGGGATCGGGCGTGCCCTGTGGTTTGTCGAAGGCGCCGATCCGGCCGCCGTCACCACCACGATCGAACGCTTCCCCGCCGACCGCCGCCCGGATCTGTACAGCGGCGCGGGACTGGCGGCGACCTACGCGGCGGGGGCGACCCTCGAGGAACTCGCCGCGTTCCGGGACCGCGCCGGCGAGCACCGGCCGGCCGTCGCCCAGGGATCCGCTTTCGCCGCCAAGGCACGCGTGCTCGCCGGCAACCCAACGGAAGCCACTGCGCAGGCCACCGGTGTGCTCTGCGGCATGACACCGGGCGAAGCAGCCGCCGTCACCGACGAGGCCCTGCAGGCCCTGCAGCCCGGCGGCGCCCGGCCCACCTTCGCGCAGTGGCGGGATCGGATCTCCCACCGGTTCGCACCCTCAGGAAGGTACTGACGATGGCATGGACACGGAACCTGCTCCGCCGGCAGGCCGCGGGGGCCATAGCGCTACTGCTGATCCTCGGGATGTACCTGGTGGCGTACACACCGCAGGCATCGGCTGCCGACCGCCGGGATGCGGCCCAGCGCTACCACTTCGACCCGCTGTCGATCGCCCTGCCCGGCGGCTATCCACAACAGACGATCCGTAAGGTGAACGGCAAATATGCCGGGATCTCGGCCTGGATCTCCTCCGTGGGTGCTGCCATCGCGATGAACGACATCGACGGTGACGGCCTGGCCAACGACCTCTGCGTGACGGACGTGCGGACCGACCGGGTGTTCATCACGCCTGTACCCGGGTTCAAGGAAAGCCGCTACCCGGCCTTCGCCCTCGACCCGGGACGACTGCCGATGAATCCCGCCGTCGCACCGATGGGATGCGTGCCGGGCGACTACAACGAGGACGGCCGCATGGACCTCCTCGTGTACTGGTGGGGCCGGACACCTGTGCTGTTCCTGGCCCGGTCCGGGGCAACCACGACGGGTCCCGGCGCGTACCAGCCGACCGAGGTCGTCACGCCCAGGACCGCTCCCGACGGGACGTACGCCGGTGCCAAATGGAACACCAACTCCGTATCGGTGGCCGACTTCGACGGCGACGGCCACGAGGACATCTACATCGGCAACTACTTCCCGGACAGCCCCGTGCTCGACGACACGCTCGACGGCGGCGTGGCGATGAACCTGTCCATGTCCGACGCGCACAACGGCGGTGCGGACCATATCCTGCTGCACAAAGGAGCGGCGGGCAGCACCGCGTACGCCGACCAGGGCGCCGTGATGCCCACCAGGCTGTCCCGGGGGTGGACCCTCGCCTCCACCGCTACCGACCTCGACGGCGACCTGCTCCCCGAGCTCTACATCGCGAACGACTTCGGCCCCGACGGGCTCCTGGTGAACCGTTCCACCCCCGGCCACGTGGTCTTCACCCCCGTCTCCGGCGATGACAGCCGGGCGGTGACACCCAAGTCGAAGCGGCTGGGCCACGACTCGTTCAAGGGCATGGGCGTGGACGTCGCCGACCTCGACGCGGACGGTCTCTACGACCTGTACGTCGGCAACATCACCACCTCGTTCGGTATCCAGGAGAGCAACTTCGCCTTCATCAACACCGCCGCGGACAATGCCGAACTGCGGCGGAAGCTACGCGGTGGAGCTGCACCTTTCCACGACCGCAGTTCAGAGCTGAACCTGGCGTGGAGCGGGTGGAGCTGGGACGTCAAGGTCGCCGACTTCACGAACAGCGGTGTGCCGGACATCGTCCAGACCGCCGGGTTCGTCAAGGGCACGGTGAATCGCTGGGCCCAGTTGCAGGAACTCGCCACCGCGAACGACACGCTGTTGTCGAACCCGACGTTCTGGCCGCACGTCCAGCCGGGCGACGACATCGCGGGTGGTCAGCACCTGTTGTTCCACGCCCGCATGCCCGACGGCCGTTACGCCGACCTGAGCCCCGGGCTAGGGCTCGACATTCCCGTGCCGACCCGCGGGATCGCCATCGGGGACGCCGACGGTGATGGCCGGCTCGATATGGCAGTCGCCCGGCAATGGGACACACCCGTCTTCTACCACAACAGTAGTCCCGGCACGGGCGCGTTCCTCGGACTGCGGCTCCGCCACGACGCGACCGCCGGTGCGACCGGCTCGCCGGCCGTGGGCGCCGAGGTCACGGTAACCACGCCGGACGGACGCAAGCTGCTGGGCCGCGTCGACGGCGGCAGCGGGCACTCCGGCAAACGGTCGTTCGACGTCGTCGTCGGACTCGGCCAGGTGACCGCGCCGGTCACCGCGGACCTCGCCTGGCGCGACCGGGACGGAACGGCCCACAGCCAGAAGCTGACGCTCACACCGGGCTGGCACGACCTGTCGCTCGGCACCCAGGCTCGGGAGGAGCACTCATGAGCAGCACCGCCCCACGTGACCCAAGAGTCATCGCGCTCCGCAACTTCGCCATTTCCATCAGCGTTCTGAACATCTTCGGGTACGCGGTACTCGGCTTCGAACAGGCCCCGGTCTGGCCGGTGGTGGCGCTGCTGGTCGCGTACACCCTGGAATGCGGTCTGGAAGTCATCGGAGCCCGCGCCGAGCAACGACCGCCGCGGTTCGCGGGCCGCGGCCTGCGCGGTTATGTCGAGTTCCTCTATCCCGCCCACATCACCGCGCTCGCGGTCAACATGCTGCTCTACACCAACGACCGGATTCTCGTGACGCTGTTCGGCGTCGTGGTCGCGATCAGCGGGAAATGGCTGCTGCGCGTGCCGGTCAAAGGCCGGCTGCGGCACTTCATGAACCCTTCGAACTTCGGCATCACCACGGTCCTGCTGCTGTTCCCATGGGTGTCGATCGCGCCGCCGTACGAATTCACCGAATACCTGCACGGCTGGCTCGACTGGCTGGTGCCGGCCATCATCGTCACCTTCGGCACCATGCTCAACGGCATGCTGACCAAGCGGCTGTGGCTGATCGGTGGATGGCTGGCCGTCTTCGCGCTGCAGGCGGTGTTCCGCGGCCTGGTCCTGGACACCTCGATCCCCGCCGCGCTCGCGACCATGACCGGCGTCGCATTCGTCCTGTTCACCAACTACATGATCACAGACCCCGGCACCACACCGGCGCGGCCGGCGGCGCAGGTGGCGTTCGGCGGCGCAGTGGCCCTCGTGTACGGCGTACTGACCGGCATGTCGGTCGTCTACGGCCTGTTCTTCGCCACCACCATCACCTGCCTCGGCCGCGGTGTCTTCCTGTGGGTCGTGCACGTGATGGCGGCCCGCAGGGAAGCCGAACAGCGGACCGTGGCCACGTCCAACGGTAGGGCGCCGGTGTACGCGGCAGCCGACGGCGACACCCCCCAGCGCGAGGCGGTCCGGGCGTGACAGGTTCCCTCGGCCCGATGCGGGACGGTGAGCGCAACGACATCGCCATCGTCGGTATGGCCTGCCGGTATCCGGAGGCGGCGACTCCTCGGGTCCTCTGGGAGAACGCCCTCACCGGACGCCGCGCCTTCCGCCGAATCCCCCCGGAACGGCTCAGCCTCGACGACTACTGGTCATCCGATCCGGACGACATGGACCGCATGTACGCCCGCCACGCCGCCCTGATCGACGGATATGCGTTCGACCGGGTGGCGTTCAGCGTCGCCGGCAGCACCTACCGGTCAACCGATCCCGCACACTGGCTGGCGCTCGACGTCGCGAGCCAGGCGCTTGCCGACGCCGGGTTCCCCGACGGCGCCGGACTGCCTCGCCGGCGTACCTCCGTGATCGTCGGCAACACGCTGACCGGGGACATGAGCCGGGCGAATGTCATGCGGCTCCGCTGGCCGTACGTACGCCGGGTCGTCGGGGCCGCGCTGCGCGACGTCTGGCCGGACGATCGGGTCGGCGCCTTTCTCGCGACCCTGGAGGAACGTTACAAAGAACCGTTCGCGCCGCTGGACGAGGACACTCTGCCGGGCTCGTTGTCCAACACCATCGCCGGGCGCATCTGCAACCACTTCGACCTCGGCGGCGGCGGCTATACGGTGGACGGTGCCTGCGCGTCCTCCCTGCTCTCGGTCATCACCGCCTGCCGCGACCTGGCAAGCGGTGATTCCGACGTCGCGGTGGCGGGCGGTGTCGACCTGTCCATCGACCCGTTCGAACTGATCGGCTTCGCGCGGGCCGGTGCGCTCGCCCGCCGCGAGATGCGGGTGTACGACACGTCGGCGAACGGTTTCTGGCCCGGCGAAGGCTGCGGCATGCTCGTGCTGATGCGCCACCGCGACGCAGTGGCGGCCGGCCGGCGCGTGTACGCGGTCATCGCCGGGTGGGGCGTCTCCTCCGACGGTCGCGGCGGCATGACCCGCCCCGAGGCCGACGGATACCGCCGTGCGCTGGACCGCGCCTACCAGCGCGCCGGGTTCGGCATCGAGACAGTGCCGGTCTTCGAGGGACACGGTACCGGGACGCAGGTCGGCGACGACACCGAGCTCCGCGCGCTCGCCCGGGCGCGCCGTGCGGGCGGCGGCCCAGGTCTCCCCGGAGCCGCTGTCAGCTCGGTGAAGGCACAGATCGGCCACACCAAGGCGGCTGCCGGCGTGGCCGGTCTGATCAAGGCGACCCTCGCAGTGCACGACCGGCTGGTCCCGCCGGCGATCGGCGTACGCGACCCCCACCCCGAGACCACGACGGACGGTGCGGTCCTGCGCCTGCCCCGGACCGCCGAGCCGTGGCCGCGGGACGCCGAGGCACGTGCCGGTGTCACCGCGATGGGCTTCGGCGGGATCAACACCCACGTGGTCGTCAGCGGTGTGCCGGCTACCCCTGCGGCGAGCCGTTTCCCGCAACTCGCCCGGGCCGTGCAGGACCACGAGCTGATCATGGTCGACGCCGGCAGCCGGGAGGAGCTGCGCGAGCGGGTTGCGCAGTTGCGCGACCTGGTACCACGGTTGTCGTACAGCCAGGTGGCCGATCTGGCCGCGACGCTGCGTGACGCTGTCACCGAACGGCGGTACCGGCTCGCGGTCGTGGCCGGGTCGCCCGACGAGCTGGCGAACCGGCTGGGCCGGGCGGCGGATGCTCTCGACGAGGGCGCACCGGCCGACGGCACCCTCGCGGGGCTCGAGGTCGCCGATGGGGTCTTCCTGCACCGCGCCGGCTCCGCGCCGCGCATCGGCCTGTTGTTCCCGGGGCAGGGTTCCGGCCGTGGCGACGTAGGAGGCGCGCTGCGCCGCAGGTTCGCCGCCGCCGACCGGGTGTGGCAGGCCGCACCCGCCGTCGCCACCCGCGGGATAGCCACCGAGCACGCTCAGCCGAGCATCGTGACCAGTTCGCTGGCCGGGTTGCGGGTCCTCGACGACCTCGGCATCCGGGCCGAGGTGGCAACCGGGCACAGTCTCGGAGAGCTGACCGCGTTGCACTGGGCCGGCGCGTTGGACCTGCCGGCGGTGCTCGGCCTCGCCACCGCGCGGGGCGCGGCGATGAGCCGGTGCCCTGAACCGGGCGCGATGGCGTCCGTGGCCGCGGCCCCGGGCACGGTGCAGGTTCTGATCGGTACGGAACCGGTGGTAGTGGCAGGCTTCAACGGCCCGCGACAGACCGTCGTCTCCGGGCCGGCCGACGCCGTGCACCGCGTCGGTGAGATCGCGACCCGGCGCGGGGTCGGCTGGGTCCCCCTGCCCGTGTCGCACGCCTTCCACTCGCCGCTGATGCTCTCAGCTGCGGACGACTTCGGCGACGCGCTCGCCCGGGTGCGGTGGCAGCCGCTGCTGCGGGACATGATCTCCACCGTCAGCGGTGCCCGGACCTCCCCCGGCACGGATCTCAGCCGGCTGCTGATCCAGCAGCTCACCATGCCGGTGCGGTTCACCGACGCGCTCGCCGCGACGGTGTCCCGCGCCGACCTGCTCATCGAGGTCGGTCCCGGCCGGGTACTCAACGGCCTGGCCGCAGGTCAGTGCGAAGTCCCGGTGTTCAGCATGGACACCGACGGCGAGTCCCTGGCCGGCCTGCTGGCGGTGGTGGGTGCGGTGTGGGTGGCCGGCACACCGGTACGCCATCAGATGCTGTTCGCGGACCGGCCGGTGCGGCCGTTCGACGCCGGGGCGAGCATGACGTTCCTGACAAGCCCGTGCGAGACCGTACCGGACCTGCCGGCCACCGCAGTCGCGGACCCGCCCGACGGGGAACGACAGGATGACGCCCCGCTCGCGACCGGGCCGCGCATCGACGGTCAAGCCACGGTCGACGTGCTCCGCCGGCTTGTGGCGGACCGTGCCGAGCTGCCTCTCGATCTGATCCGGGACGAGACCCGGTTGCTCGACGAGCTCCATCTGAGCTCCATAGCGGTCGGCCAGCTCGTCAACCAGGCGGCGGCCGAGCTGGGGCTGGCCGCGGTCAGCGCACCGACCACCTTCGCCACTGCCACGATCGGTCAGCTCGCCGATGCGCTGCGCGAGTTGTCCCAGGCCGGTGACTCGGCACCAGGCGGCGGTCCGGTGCCCGGATACGCCGATTGGGTACGCCCCTTCGTCGTCGACTGGATGCCGCAGCCCCGCCCCGCGCCGGCGTCCGAGCGGATGGCCGGATCGTGGAACCTGCACGCGCTGCCGGGACACCCGTTCGCCACCGCCCTCGCCGAGGCGCTGACGCAGGCCGGTCTGGGTACCGGGGTCCTGCTCTGCCTGCCGCCGGACTGCACCGAGTCGGACCTTCCGATGGCTCTGGCCGCGCTCCGCGAAGCCGTGACGCAGCCCGGTGGCAGCCGGCTGGTCGTGGTCCAGTCGGGGCGGGGGGCCGGCGCCCTCGTCCGGACCGCGCGGCTGGAAGCCCCGCAACTACTCACCACCCTCGTCGATCTGATCCCGGCGGAGCCCGGCGAGCTAATCGCGGACATCGTGGCCGAGGTCGCGGTGACCACCGGCTTCCACGAGGTCCGGCTGGGGCCCGACCGGGAGCGGCGGGTCCCGGTGCTGCGCCGGATGCCGGCCGGGCGGCGCACGAACCAGGGCCGGCTCGGCGCCACCGACGTGCTGCTGGTCAGCGGTGGCGGCAAGGGCATCACCGCGGAGTGTGCGCTGGCGCTGGCCGGCGACACCGGGGCGCGGGTGGCGATCTTCGGGCGATCGGCGATCGGCGAGGACGCCGAACTGGCGCAGAACCTGGCCCGGTTCCGCGCCGCGGGAGTGACCGTCACCTACGTACGCGCCGATGTCTCGGACCCCGAAGCAGTGCGGGCCGGAGTCAGGGCCGTCGAGTCGACGTTCGGACCGGTGACGGCTGTTCTGCACGGCGCCGGGTGGAACGAGCCGGCACCGCTGGCCATGGTCGACGGCGCGATGGTGGGCCGGGCACTGGCGCCGAAGGTGCACGGGCTGCAGCGGGTGCTCGCGGCGGTGGATCCGCGGCGGCTGCGGCTGCTGGTGACGTTCGGCAGCATCATCGGCCGGGCCGGACTGCACGGCGAGGCCCACTACGCGCTGGCCAACGACTGGCTCGCCGAGCTGACCGCGGAGTTCGGGCGCCGTCACCCCGGATGCCGGGCGGTCTGCCTGGAGTGGTCGGTCTGGTCGGGCGTGGGCATGGGTGAGCGCCTGTCGGTGGTGGAACACCTGGCTCGCGCCGGGATCACGCCGATCGCCCCGGACGACGGGGTCCGGGTGCTCCGCGACGTGCTGGCCGTGCAGACCCCGCCGGCCGTGGTGGTCACCGGGCGTACCGACAATCTGGAGACGCTGCGCCGCGAGCAGGTACAACTTCCCGTCCTGCGGTTCCTCGAACGCCCGATGGTGCACTACCCGGGTATCGAGCTGGTCGCGGAGTCGGACCTCAGTGAGTCCGCCGACCCCTATCTGTGCGACCACGTCGTCGACGGCGACATGCTGTTCCCTGCCGTGCTGGGGCTGGAGGCGATGGCCCAGGCCGCGATCGCCGTATCCGGGTTCAACAGCGTGCCGATCATCGAGAACGCGGTGTTCGCGCGGGCGCTGGTGGTGCCCCGGGGACGCGCCGTGGTGGTACGCGCCGTCGCGCTCATGACCGGCGACCGCGTCGAGGTGGAGTTGCGCAGCAGCGAGAGCGGGTTCGGCGCAGCGCACTTCCGGGCCACGTTCAGGTTCCGTCCCACGGAGCCGTTCGACGAGGACCCCCGCTCCGGTCTGAGTCACCTCGCGCCGGTGCTGCTGGACCCGGCCCGGGACATGTACGGCGAGGTGCTGTTCCAGGGCGGCCGTTTCCAGCGGTTGCTGTCCTACCGGCGGGTCACCGCGCGGGGAGCAGAGGGCGAGGTAGCCACCACGGACGACGCCGGCTGGTTCAGCCAGTTCCTGCCGGCCGAACTCATCCTCGGTGATCCGGGTGCACGGGACGCGTTCCTGCACGGGCTGCAGGTCTGCGTACCGGACGCGATCCTGCTGCCCGTCGGTGTGGACAGCATCGAGACGACGGGCGGCAAACTCGACGCCGCGTCCGTCCTGGAGCTGTCCGCCGTCGAGCGTGAGCACGACGGGCAGACCTACTGCTACGACGTGACCGTACGCACGCCTGAGGGAACCGTGGTGGAACGGATGACGGGCCTGCGGCTGCGGGCGGTGGGCCGGCGCGACAGCCGTGCACCATGGGCCCCCGCACTGCTGGGGCCGCACGTGCAACGGCAGCTTCCAGGGCGTCGGGCGGACGACGTCACAGTCGTGGTGGAGCCGCACGAGCCCGGCCCCCCGGGGGAGCGCCGACGGATCAGCGCCGACGCGGTGGCCCGGGCCGTGGGCGTTCCCACCGTGCTTCGGCACCGCCCCGACGGCCGGCCCGAGATCGACGGGCCCGCGGGCGTCTCGGCGGCCCACGAGAGCACGCTGAGCATGGTGGTGACCGGGCCGGAGCCTGTGGCGTGTGACCTGCAGTTCGTGCAGCACCGCGAGGAGCCGGACTGGCATGGCTTGCTGCCCGGCTACCTCGCCGTGGCGGAGTCGGTACGCGCCGCGGACGAGAACGCCGACACGGCGTTCACCCGCGTCTGGTGTGCCGCCGAATGCCTCATCAAGGCGGGACGCCCGCCGGGTGCTCCGCTGGTGCTGGCTCCGGAACACAGCGACGGGCACCGGGTGGTGCTGCGCAGCGGCAACCTGCTGATCACCACGTACGCAGCGCGGCTGCGGACCGGCGCCGAGCCCGTCGTCCTGGCGGTTCTGACTGGAGAGGACACCGCGTGAAACGGCACTACCGCTACCTGCATGTTGTGGGTTTCGAGGAGACAAACCTGGTCGGGAACGTCTACTACGTCAACTATCTGCGCTGGCAGGGGCGGTGCCGGGAGATGTTCCTGCACGACCGGGCGCCGGAGGTGCTGGCCGACCTGAGCACCGGCCTCAAATTGTTCACCCTCCAGGTGAGCTGCGAATTCGTGGCCGAACTCACCGCGTTCGACGAGGTGGCGATCGACATGAGCCTCGTCGAACTCACCCAGACCCAGCTGGAACTGAGCTTCGAGTACCTGCTGGTGTCCGAGGGCCACGACCGGCTCGTGGCCCGCGGCCGGCAGCGCATCGCGTGCATGCGCGCCGCCGAGGGCCGCGGGACCGAGCCGGTCCGGGTCCCGGAGCCGCTGGTACGGGCCCTCGCGCCCTACCGCGCCGAAGCGTACGCCACCCACGGATGACCGAAGAACCCCTGGAGGATGTGATGACAGCTCATACCGGCGTCGAGCGGCCACCGAGTCTTCTCACCCGGATCAACACCGTGCACCATAGGGCAGCACTCAACCTCTTCATGCTCGTCGTGGTGGCGCACTGGGCCGAGCATGTCGTGCAGGCGGTGCAGATCTGGGTACTCCACTGGCCCCGCCCGCAGGCTCGGGGCCTGCTCGGCATACCGTTCCCCTGGTTGATCTCGTCGGAATGGCTGCACTACGGCTATGCGCTGGTCATGCTGGCCGGCCTGGTGCTGCTGCGGCGCGGGTTCACCGGACGGGCGCGGACCTGGTGGAACATCGCCCTCGGTATCCAGGTCTGGCATCACTTCGAGCATCTGCTGCTTCTGCTGCAGGCACTGACCGGGACGTACCTGGCGGGCCGCGCCGTACCCACCAGTCTGCTGCAACTCGTCCTGCCCCGGGTCGAACTGCATCTGTTCTACAACGCGGTGGTCTTCGTACCCATGGTGGTCGCGATGTACCTGCACCTGCATCCGAATCGCACCGAATTCCCGGCGATGGACTGTAGTTGCCGCGAGGTGGCCCATGCCCGTTGAGGGACGGCGCCGCCAGGTGGCAGCGATGGCTGTCGCCGGCGGCGCCGTGCTCATAGCGTTGCTGGTGACGCGGTCCGGGACGCAGGATCCTGGGCGCCTGCTCGGTGGGACGCCCGCCGACGGTGACCGGCTGGTGCAGGCACCGGCCGCAGTGGAACTCACGTTCTCAGGGCCGGTCGATCCCGCGCAGGCGCACCTCGTGGTGCGGCAGGACGCAGCCGGTCAGCCGGCATCGCAGGAATCGCCGCGAGTGGACGGGGCAGTGGTACGGGGTACGGTCCCGGCCCGCGGGAACGGCACGTACCGGATCGGATACCACGTGGTGCTCCGCAGCGGCCAGGTGGTCACCGGGGTGACGGCCTTCACGGTCGGGACCGGGTCCGCACCGGTCCCGCGCGGGCCGGACCGGGCGGATGTCGCGGCGCACGACCATCTCGGGTCGGGACCGGGCAGCGTCCTGGTGCTCGCGGCCGGCGGCCTGCTCGCGCTGCTGGTCCTGCCGTTGGTGTTCCGCCGCCGGGTCCGCTGAGCTGAGGGGTGGAACTGCCCGGGTGATCAATGCCCGGTGCCGTCATCCGCCATGTCCCGGGGGCTCTGATCGGCAAGTCGTCGCAGGGCTGCGATGAGCCCGTCGCCGACGATGGACGCCACGGCCCGATGGGCACCCGTGTCCGCCGGCCTCACGTCGTCGCACAACGCCCGGTCGGCGGTCACACTGGCCACAGCAGCCTCGGCGTAACAATCGAGCAGCTCATCGGTGATGTTGAGATCCATCTCCCACAGTGCCCGGATGACGTCCGCGACCGCGTGCCGGGCCGGGACGTCGGCACCGGCATTCCAGCCCCACCGCTTGATCATCGCGTCGGTGGTGCTCAGCGCGGCCGCCAGCATCGGCGGATCGGGCGGCGTGCCGAGGGCCGGCGGCAGCGACGCCGATCCCAGGGCCGCCGGCATGTCGGGGCGCGGCCGGTCCAGTTCCGCCAGGAGCCGGCTGACCTCGGCGACCGAGAGTCCTCCGATGCTCAGCAGTATCCGGACCAGCCGCAACCGCTGCACGTGCAGGTCCGCGTACCGGGCCTGGTTCGCGTTGGTCCGCTCCCCGGCGGGCAGCAGTCCCGCACGCAGGTAGTACTTGATGGTCGGCACCGGCACGCCG
Organism: Winogradskya humida; assembly: GCF_016862215.1. Taxonomy (GTDB): domain Bacteria; phylum Actinomycetota; class Actinomycetes; order Mycobacteriales; family Micromonosporaceae; genus Actinoplanes; species Actinoplanes humidus. The sequence continues at coordinate 135,388 of NZ_BOMN01000111.1, read as the reverse complement.
GTCCGGCGGCTGAGTTCAGCGATCTTCATGGACGGTCCCCGGGGCGGCGCCGGAGGGTCACCGGGGGGTATAGCCGACGCTGCCCAGCGACTCGCCGATGGCGGTGTAGTGGTTCGGATCCTCGGGTGCCCACGCGCCAAGACCGTCCACGTAGCGGTTGTACATGCACATGATGGCCGCGGTGAGTACGGTGTCGTGCAGGGTGCGCTCGTCGGCGCCCGCCTGCCGGGCCCGGTCCATCAGCGCCGGCGTGACGCAGGTGCCGCCCTGGGCGACGGCATCGGCGATCGCGAGCAGTGCGGCCAGCTTCTCGCCGGCCGCCTGCGTGCCCTCCGGCCCGCCGATCCGGTCGATCAGCCCGGGGTCCGGCAGCAGGAACCGGGCGGTGGCACGGTGGCTCTCCGTGCAGAACAAGGACTCATTGCGCTCCGAGACGTAGGACGCGATCAGTTCGCGCTCACCGGCGGTGAGCGGCGACGGGCCCCGCAGTACGGCTTCGGCAAGCATGAACAGCGGGCCCGCGGTGTCGGGGTATTGCTGAGCCAGGGCGATCAGCCCAGGCACCTGTTCGGGAAGGCTGATGTGCGACACGACGACATCGACTCCTCGCCAGTCGGGGGAATGTGACCATCGTGGCGGGTGCCCGATGCCCCGGCTACTCGCAGCTTGCGCAATCACCGGCGCGACGATCACCGCAAGATAGAAGAACGCGCGACGGGACGGCCACGACAGGATCGAGTCATGACCGGCACCCCGGATGTCAAGACGATCAAGGACCAGCAGCGCGCGCTCTGGGATGCCATCGCTGACGGCTGGATCTCCAGCATGGACATCTTCGAACGCGGCGCGGCCACGGTCACCGGGGAACTGTTGCGCCTGGCCGCGGTGCACCCGGGCCAGCGGGTGCTCGACATCGCCACCGGGCTCGGGGAGCCCGCGCTGTCGGCGGCCCGGCGGGTGGGTCCCGAGGGGCATGTCGTCGCCACCGACATCTCCCCGGCCATGCTCGCCGCGGCCCGCCGGCGCTGCGCTGGTGCGGGCATCGACTTCCGGCCGGCTGACGTGGAGTCGCCCGGTCTGCCCGAGCAGCCCTTTGACGTCGTGCTCAGCCGTTTCGGGTTGATGTTCGCGGTGGATCCGGTCGCGGCGCTGCGGGCGGCGTACCGGCTGCTGGTTCCCGGCGGGGTGCTGGCCGCAGCGGTGTGGAGCGGGCCCGGGAGCGTGCCCATGATGAGCGTCGGCTACGCGAGCGTCGCAGGACTGCTGACCCTGCCTGCCCCGGCGCCCGGCACACCGGGGCCTTACAGCCTGGCCGATCCCGGCACGCTGGCCGGTCATCTCACGGCGGCCGGGTTCGGTGGTGTCACCGTCACCGAGTGCACCGTGCCCTTCCGGCTGCGCGACGCCGACGAGTACGTCCGGTTCACCCGCGACACGCTGCCACCGGCGGTCGCCGCGGCCGTCACCGACGCGTACGGCGCCGACGACGGGCAGGTCTGGGCGGAGGTTCGGGCCGCCGCCGAACGCGCTGCCGCAGGGGACAACGGGTCGCTGGAAATGCCGTCGACCGCATGGTGCGTGCGCGGGGTCAGGCCCGAGTGAACGCCCCAGAACCCGTCGTCCGTGACTACCTGCAGCTCGGCCTGCGGATGGGACGTCTGGTCGACGGCTATGTCGACTGCTACTTCGGCGAACCGGCACCGGCACGTCAGGTCGCCGATGAGCCACGACCTCACCCCGGCGAGCTCGCCGCGGAGGCCCGGCGGCTGCTGCGTGAGCTGGACGCCGGAGCGCTGGAGCCGGACCGGAGCCGCTTCCTGGCCGGCCAATTACGGGCGGTGGAGTGCTGCGCGCGCCGGCTGGACGGTGCGGAACTGCCGTTCGTGGCGGAACTCGAGGCGTGCTTCGACGTGACCGTGGAACTCGGTGAGACCGACCGCTACGCGGAGGTGCACGACGCGATGGCCGCATTGCTCCCCGGTGCGGCGCCCCTGGCCGAGCGGCTGGACGCGTTCCGGGCCCGGGACAGCGCCGCACGCGATCGCCTGGGCGAGGCCGTCGGGCTGGTGGCTGCGGAGTTGCGTACGCGAGCCCGCGCCGCGTTCCCCCTTCCGGAAGCCGAGGGCACCGAGTTCACCGTGGTCACTGATGCGCCGTGGAACGCCTTCAACGACTACCGGGGGGATTTCCGTTCCCACGTCAGCCTGAACGCCGCCGGTGCGCACGGGTTGTCGGCCGTGCCCATCCTCGCCACCCATGAGGCCTATCCGGGTCATCACACCGAACGGTGTGTCAAAGAGGCGCATCTGGTACGCGTGCTGGGCCAGGCGGAGCACAGCATCACCCTGGTGAACACGCCGCAGTGCCTGATCGCGGAGGGCACCGCCGAGCAGGCACTGGAAATTCTGCTGGATGACCAGTGGGGTGCGTGGAACACCCGGTTGCTGGCCGGGATCGGGATCGACATCGACGGGGTCACCGGGGCCAGGCTGTGGGAGCTGACCCGCTCGTTGCTGGGTGTGCGGCAGGACGCGGCGCTGCTGCTGCACGCCCACGGCGCCGGCGAGGACGACGTGGTGGCGTACCTCCGGCGCTGGATGCTACTGGACGAGGTGCAGGCACGGCATACCGTGCGGTTCCTGACGCACCCGCTGTGGCGGGCGTACACCACCACGTACGCGGAGGGTTCGCGGCTGGTCGGGGCCTGGCTCGCCGTCGCACCACCGGGCACGGCGCGGCTGCGGCGTTACGGTCGGCTGCTCAGCGAGCCGCTGCTGCCCACGCAGCTACGGCAGGAGTTGACCGGTGCCCGGCCTGACGGCCGGGGCACCGGGTCAGGTCAGCCGCGGTCGCGACCGGCGTAACCGTTCTCCGCATACCACTCGCCGCGTCCACCGGGGAGCAGATCGAGCACGTTCCACACCGGAGACAGCAGGTCGATGGCACGCTGGGACCCGTCGACGAAGTTCGCCGGCAGCGAGTGGACGTGGCGGATCGCCGTGGTGCCCGGGTCCCGGGTGAAAACACTGATCATCGGTCGCTGATCACCGTTGGGGTGTTCGGCGCGCAGATCGGCGTTGAACGTCGTGCCGTGGCTGGAGAGCAGACGCAGGCCGTCCCACCCTCGTTTGGCGGCCCAGTCCAGCAGCTTTGCCTGCGGCGCCTTCGCAACGACCGCGAACCCGGCGTGCTGGGCGAGATGATGACTGACGCCGTGGAAGCCGTCGACCCACATGGAGCACATCGGGCAGGCGGCGTCGGCGTCGGGATGGAACATGAGGTGGTAGATCACGAGAGTGTCATGGTCACCGAACAATTGGGAGATTCTGGTCTGCCGCTGCGGATCGCCCTCGGTGAGGATGTAGTCCTCGATGACGGCGCCGGGCGGCAGCGCCCTGCGGGCGGCAGCGACGTTCTCGATCTCGTCGCGCAGCCGCCGCTCCGCCGCGGCCAGGTCCATCCGGGCGCGGATGTAGTCGTCGCTGGCGCCGTCCGGCCACATCGGCAGGAAGACACCCTCGGTGTCAGCCATGCCGGACTCAGGAATGCTTACCGTCGGGGAACCGGTCGGCCACGATCCGCACGACGATCCCGTGATCGAGGTATGCCTTGAACGCCGCGAGCGCCTGGGTGAAGCCGCCCATCGACCCCAGTGCCCACGCCACGACGTCGTCGCCGGTGTCGCCGCCGAAGCCGCTTTCCTTGATCTCGACGTATGTCGCGTCATCACCCTTCGGGGTGAACGTGACGGTGAACGTCGTGGACGCGGGGCGCTCGCCCCACTCGATCACCAGCTTGGCGTTCTTGTCGAACTCGTGCACCCGCACCGGCGTGGAAACGCCGTAGAACGACCAGGTCCACTGTACTTCCGCACCGGGCTCGAGCGGGCCCGTGCTGTCGGTGAACCAGAATTTCGTGGTGATCTCGGGATTGACGAAAGCTTCAAAAACCTCGTCCACCGGTTTGCGCATCAGCATTCCGGTCTCCACGACCGGTGCATTCTCAAGCTTCATCGCCTCTGGCGACATCGCCACCATCTCCACCATTGGAGGGACAAATCGACGGGTGCGACCCTACCACGGCGACCCGGGCCGCGGCTGATCGCCGAAGCGCGCTTGTTCGCCATTTAACTATATGATATTTTAGTAAACCCTGGGCGCAAGCGCGGCTTGTCCGCGAGTTCCGCGCCGAGCGGATCGGTGCGCTCACGAAGAACCCTCGAACGGGGGACGTCGGCAAATGACGGACACACTTCTCACACCCGCTCTCGCACCCGGAGCGCGCCCTCTCCTCGGGCACGGCCTGGCCATGAAGAAGAACCCGGGCGATCTCCTGATCGGGCTGCAGTCGGGCGACCCGGTCACCATGATCCGCCTCGGTCGCACCCCGATGTACGTCATCAACACTGCTGACCTGATGCGCGCGGTCATGCGGCAACCCGAGATCTTCGGCCGGGGCGGCCCGATCGCCGAACGCTTCCGGACGATGTTCGGCAACGGCCTGGGCATCTCGGAGGGAGAGTTCCACCGGCGGCAACGAGCAATCATCCAGCCGGCGTTCCACCGGCGCCGGATCGAGCACTACTGCACCATCATGGGCGACCTGACCGAGCAGCGGATCCGTTCCTGGCAGGACGGCCAGGTCGTCCGGCTCGACCAGGAGTTGGACGAGCTGGCCCTGGCCAACGTCACGCAGGTCATCTTCAGCCCGGAGACGGCCTTCGACCGGCCCGCGTTCCTCGCCGCCACCTCGGAGGTACTGAGCGGGCTGTTCGGCCGGATGACGGACGCCACCGGACTGCTCAGCCGTCTGCCCACACCGTCGAACCGCCGGTTCGAGGCCGCGGCAACACACCTGCGTGACACCATCGGCAGCGTCATCGATTCCTATCGGACCGCCGGCGAGGACCGTAAAGACCTGCTGTCCATGATGGTGTTCGCCACGGATGAGCACGGTCGCCCGGCCATGACCGACGAGCAACTGCACGACGAGGTCATCACGTTCTTCATCGCGGGTAGCAACACCGTCGCCAACACGTTGTGCTGGACGCTGCACGAGCTCAACCAGCATCCCGATGTGGAGAAGCGGCTGTACGAGGAGCTCGACACGGTGCTGGGCGGACGGCCCGCGGGATACTTCGATGTCCGCCGGCTCGACTACACCCGGCGGACGCTGACCGAGACATTACGAGTCCGCACCCAAGGCTTCTTCCAGAGCCGCGTGACCACGCGCGAGACAAGCCTCGGCGGATACCGCATCCCGGCGGGTGCGTCCGTGCTCTACAGCTTCCACGCCCTCAACCACAATCCGGCCATCCATCGCGAGCCGGAGCGCTTCGACCCCGACCGCTGGCTGCCGGAGCGCGCGAGCCAGATACCGCGTGGCGCCTTCATACCTTTCGGCACGGGTGTCCACGGCTGCATCGGTGAGCAGTTCGCGTGGGCCGAAATGATCATCGTGCTGGCGGCGATGACCGGACGGTGGCGGTTCACCGCGCTCCCCGGCCACACGCCGCGGCCCAAGCCTGCACTGACCATGCCGGTGGACTCGTTGCCGATGGTGCCGCATCGCCGCGCAGGCTGGTGACCGGTCACGAGGCGACGACCCGGCACGGTGGCCCCGGGACCCGTACGGGTCCCGGGGCCACCGTCGAACGTTGTTACAGATCACCGGCGATGTAGTTGCCCCGGGCCTCCGGGTCCTCGCTCAGGTAGAAGTCGCGGGCGGCGGCGACGTACTCGTCGAACGTCACGTAGCCGTCCTCGTCGGTGTCCAGGACGCCGAACGCGTCGGCGGTCTCCTGCTCGCTCATGCCACCGCGAATCTGCGCCGCCATCATCTCCGCGGCATTGATCTTGCCGTCCTCGTCCTTGTCGGCCGCCGAGAAGACCGCCATGCTGTACGGGATCGCGTCACGCTCCACAAACTCGGCGAACTCCGGCTTGGTGCCCCAGGTCAGCCAGTCGTCGAGGGTGACGCGCTTGATGCCCTCGGCGTCGACCGACCCGGCCATGCCCCGGAACATCTGCTGCCCCTGGCCGTGAATCCTGCGCCAGGCCGGCGAGCGGGGCGGCAGGTCGTAGGTGTCGCACCAGATCTGCGACAGTGCGGTGACATCCAGCTCGTCGATCACCCTGTCCTGATCGACATCGATGGACCCGTAGGACTTCTCGAGCTTGCGCCGCCGCAGGTCACTGATCTCCATCCGAACCTCCCAGACGTGAAGTTGCGTCCTCGCGCTCCGGCGTGGACGTGGCGATGAGCCAGACGAGTGGAAGCAGCACCAGCACCGCGATCATCGAGCCGATGAGGACCGTGTGCCACCCGTCGGTGAACAACTGGTCGACCACGCGCGATACGGCCGCGGTCAGCGTGTCCGGCAGTCCGCCAGGGTTGGCGCCCTGGGCGATCTCCTCCACCCCGTCGTGGAGCCGCTCGGTGGTCACCCCGTCGAGTCCGGCCCGGGCCGCCTGGGTGTTCAGGTCGTGTTCGACGGCGAAGGCCATCGCCGTGCCGACCGCGGCAACGCCCAGTGCCGGCCCCAGACTGCCCATGGTCTCCGCAATGCCGGAGGCCACCCCCGCCTGTTCCGCGGGAGCACTGCTCACCACCGCCTCGGTGGCGACCGGAACGATGAAGCTCATGCTCAACCCGATGATGACCAGCACTGGCCAGAGCGAGGAATACCCGGAGTCGATCGACAGCCGGGACAACGCGAAGAAACTGACCCCCGACAGTGCCACCCCGATGGCGAGTGGCAGCCGCGCCCCGAATTTCTGGTTCAGCACCCCGCTGAACGGGGCGCCGAAGATCCCCGCTGCGGCGATCGGCAGCAGATCGACGCCGGTGCGCAGCGGGGATGCGTTCTGGACGTTCTGCAGGAACAACGACAGATAGAACCAGACAGCGAACAGCAGTCCGCCGGCGACCAGGATGAGCAGGTTGCCGACAATGAAGGCACGCGGCCGGAACAGCGCCGGTGGCAGCAGCGGGTGCGTTGCCGCCCGTTCGCGGGCCACCAGCAGGACACCGAGGATGACTGCCACCGCGAACGAGGTCAGCGGCACCGCGCCCGTCCAACCTTCGGTGGCGACCTGGTTGATGCCCAGCACGAACGCGGCGAGCGCAGGTGCGAGCAGCAGGACGCCGGGAATGTCGAGGCCGCGACGGGCACCGACCGCAGGGGTGGGCCGGATCAGCAGCAGCGCGAGCACGAACGTCACCGTGCCGGCGATGACGTTGATGAAGAACGCCCAGCGCCAGCCGGCGTACTCCACGACGACGCCGCCGAGAGCCGGGCCACCCGCCGAGGAGAGTGCGAACGTGCCGACGAATACACCGATAGCGATCTTCATCCGGTCCGGCGGGAACGTGAGCCGGATGATGGCCAGCGCGGACGGCACCAGGGCGCCACCGCAGATCCCCTGCACGATACGCCAGGCGATCAGCGTACCGATCCCTCCGGACAGCCCGACCAGCACGGAACTCACCACGAAGCCGATGATCCCGACCAGGAACACCCGCCGGTGGCCGTACCGGTCGCCGAGCATGCCGGCGGCCACCAGGCTGGCCGCATAGCCCAGCATGTACCCGGTGGTGATCCATAACAGCTGGTGCAGCCCGGTGTTCAGCTCCCTGCTGATCGTCGGGCTGGCCACACTGACCACCATGGCGTCGACGCCGTGCATCATCGCCGACAACGAGAGCGCCATGAGGCCGAGCCACATACGCGGTGTCACCCGCTGCGACTCGTCACCTGCCGCAGTGGGGCCGCCCGCCGGTCCGGATGGCGTAGTCTGCGATCTTGTCTGCCCGGTCATGATCCCTTTCCGCCGGCGAGCGTCGAGCTCACTCGGGCTTGTCCGCTGAGATGATCTGGAAGCCGATCTTGTGCTGGTAGATGGGCAGCATCCGCCGCATGGCCTGTTCCTGCATGGCCACCTTGTCGCCGAGCGTGGCCGAGAGATCGTCACGGATCCGGTCGAGGCGATCGAAGTAGGCGGGGTACGAGCGGCGGACGTTCTCGCTGCCGTCGATGACGTCGCCGATCACGAATCCGCTGGCGGCGATGGTGGCCCGCAGCTCATCGCTCGGCAACGGCGGCTCCATGCCCTGGGCGAGCAGGATCTGCCGATCCTCGTCGGTGAGCGGTGTCCGGGCGTAGAAGTCGACGATCACGACCTGTCCGCCGGGACGCAACACGCGGAACATCTCGTCGAGCCACCGACTCCGGTCCTCGGCGTGCTGCAACGACTGGAACGCAAGCACGGCGTCGAAGGAGGCGTCGGGATACTTGAGGGCGTTGGCGTCGCCGAACTCGATCGTCACATGGGCACGCACGCCGTGCTGCTTGACGCGGAGCTGGGCCTCCTCGACCTGCCACTCGCTGTTGGCGATGCCGACCACGTCCGCGTCGTACATGTGGGCGGCACGGATCGCCGGCACGCCGACACCGCACCCGATGTCGAGCAGACGGTCGCGGGGGCCCAGGCGTAGCTGGGAGACGACCAGGTCGGTGCACCGGTTGATCGCCTCGAGCATCGGTGAGTGGTCATCGGGCCCGGTCCAGTACCCGACATGCATGCTGCCGCCCTGGATCTCGATCAGCTCGGCCATCCAGTTGAAGACCTTGCCGACGTACTCGGAGCGGGGCGTCTCTGTCGTGGACATCGCTTTCTCCTCGTGGGATGCGTCGTCAGAACAGCTCGGTGAGCCGCGCGGCAACCTCGGCCGGCGCGGGTAGTGCCGAAATCTCGGCGCGCAACCCGGCAGCTGCCGCGCGCAGATCGTCGTCCGCGAGCAACGCCTTGATCTGCGTCGCGTCCGGGAAGTCAGGCAGGACCTGTGCGGCGCCCCGCCCGCGGACGATCTCGGCGTTGAGCACCCGTTGCGGTCCGGCCGGCACAATGAGCTGCGGCACCCCCAGAGCGGCGCAGGTGAGCGTCGTCCCGTCCCCGCCGTGATGAATGACCCCGGCGCAGGTGGGCAGCACGGTGTGCAGCGGCAGCCAGCCGGTCACCCGGACGTTGGCCGGCAGGCCGGCCGGCGGGCCGGTGTCCGCGGTACCCAGAGTGACCACGAACTCCGCGTCCACGTCCGCAGCCACCCGGACGATACGTTCCAGGAGTTCGGGCGCCTCGGAACCGGGCAGCAGCGATCCGGCCGAGACGACCACACGTGGCCGGTCGCCGCGCCGCCAGGCCCAGGCGGGCACCGCAGCGCCGCCGTTGTAGGGCACGAACCGCATGGCGATGCCGGGCGGGGGCTCCTCGTCGGCGAGGATGCCAGGGGCGACCGCGATCGTCTGCACGTGCTCCGGCACACGGGCACCGTGGCGGCGGAACGCGACTCCCGCGGGCAGCTCGCGCACCAGGCCGGGGGCGAAACGAACGATCCCGACATCGAATGAGATCACCGGCACCTGGTGCAGCGCTGCCGCCAGCAGCCCGACAGCGAAGACGGAGTCCGAGACGATGAGGTCCGGTGAGAACCGCGCGGCCACCTCGAGATGCACGTCCACGTAGCGGTCCCAGACGGCGACGATGAACGGTTTACGCCGTGCCATGTCCGCGGCCGGATCGCCCTCGAAGGGCAGGAACAGCTCCGGCGCGTCGGTGACGAAGCTCGACAGCATCTGCTGCGAGGTGACACCGGGCAGGGCGTCGAGCACGGGAATACCCGCCCGGGCCACGCTCACGCCGTCGCCTGCCGTGGCGAACGCGACCTCGTGCCCGGCGGCACGGCAGGCCCAGGCCAGCGGGACCATGGGATACGCGTGCCCGACAGCCGGTGCGGGCACGAAGAGAATGCGCATGGGTAGTCCCCCGTCGACAGGACCGCAATCGGCCTACTCCACAGTGGCCGACCACTCATCGAATTTAGTCGATCTACACTGACTATTGGTTAGCGTAGCAGAGAAGATGCCGGAGCCACTCTCGCGGATTGCGGCGCGCGACCCCTGGAATGCCGGGCAAATGCCACTACAGGACACATTCGACGGCCCCGGATGACATCTTGCCACGCTGCATGCATCGGCATATCTTTATGAAGTTTAGCGGCCGACCAGATCGGCATCGGCGCTTCCCTGCCCCGCAGGTGTCTCCAGGAGGCTCGCATGGATCAGGCGTACCGTCCCACCACCGACGAGGTGATCGCCTTCTACGACCACGCGGTTCCGATGATCAACCGCTTGGTCGGCGACAACGTCCATCTTGGTTACTGGACGTCGCCGGGCGACCCGAGCTCGGTGCAGGAGGCCACGGACCGGCTCACCGACATGATGATCGAACGGCTCGGCCTCGTGCCGGGCGCCACGGTGCTCGATCTGGGCTGCGGGCTCGGCGCCCCGGCGGTGCGCCTGGGCAAGGCGGCCGACGTGAGCGTCACCGGCGTCGCCACCAGCACGGTGCTCGTGGAGAAGGCACGGCAGGCCGCACATGACGCGGGTGTGGACGACCGCGTCGGGTTCCAGGTCGCTGACGCGCTGGCACTGCCGTTCGGCGACGGATCGTTCGACGCCGTCCTGGCCATCGAGTCCATCGTGCACATGACGGACCTGCCACGGGTGTTCAGTGAGGTGCGCCGGGTGCTCAGACCCGGTGGCCGGATCGTGCTGACCATCTTCTTCCGCAAGGAACCCCTGTACGGGCACGCCGCTCAGGTCGTGGAGGCCTACCGGCGGCTGTCACTCAACGGCGAGCTGCTGCTGCCCGAGGAGTTCCCGCCGCTGCTGCGGTCGGCGGGGCTCCATCAGGTGGAGTTCCTTGACATCACCCGGCAGACCATGCGCCACCACCGGGAGATGATCGCGAACGTCGAGAAGCAGCGCGCCGAGCTGGAGGAGCTCTACGGCACCGAGATGGTGCACACCTTTGTCTCCGTCTTCGAGGACTGCCTGGCGATCGACGAGCCCGGCTATCTGCTCCTGACGGCGGAGCGCGCCCGGGAGACGACCAGCCCGGCCTGAGGCCGGCACCACCGCGCCCGGGTATTTCACCGACCGAGAAAGTGTCTGCTAGGGGGAAGCATGCCGAGTGATCGGTACAGAACACAGTTACGGCGCGGCGGAGCAAGTCTCCTGGGGATCGCGAGCACCTTGGTGTTGATCTCCGCGGGAACGGCCGGCGCGGTCCCGTCCGGGGCCGGCGAGCGCCCCGGCACCGTCCGCTCCAGTGTCACCGGGTCGGACGGCGTGACGTACACAGCGTTCAACCACACCGTTCCATACGCCCGCAGCGGCCGGCCGCACCAATGGCTGCTGGTCTGGGCCGGTGGCACCGCCTCCGGCGAGTCACCTGATCCCGACTTCCTCGCCGTCGTCGACGCGTCCGCGGACTCGCCGTCGTACGGCAAGGTGGTCAACACGGTGACCCTGGGCCCGAACACGGGCAACGAGCCGCATCACATGCAGTACACGTGGCATCAGGGCCAATCGCTGTACGCGGGCGGGATCCTGAGCGACACGACCTTCGTCTTCGACACCACCCACCTGCCCGAGCTGCGGCTCAGCGGGGTCAATACACCACTGGACACCCCGTGCGGCACCGCGCCGGACGCCTACTGGGTGCTCAACGACAACACGGCGTACGGCACGTACATGGGCGGCCCCAACGTGAGCGGGCCGTGCACCTACAGCGACGGCTCCGTCCGGACCGGCAACGGGTTCGCCGGCACACCCGGTGAGGTGGTACGCATCGACTCCTCCGGCCGCACGCTCAGTGAGACCGCGGCGGCCCTGGCCACCCCGGAGGACCCGGTCACCTGCCCGTCCGTGCCGTCGCTCCCCGTGCCGTCGTGTGCGAACCCGCACGGCATCGGTGTACGCGAGGATCTCAACCGGATGGTGACCAGCGACTACGTGGAGATCCGCAACGTCGTCGCGCCGACGGAGGGCTCTCGCAACCCCTACCTGTCCCGCGACACCGTACGAATCTGGGACATAGCAAACCGCAACCGGCCCCGGCTGCTGTCGGTGTCGCATCTTCCCAAGGGACCGCGCCCCCCGGACCCGGACGCCTTCTCCGACGAACAGCGGATGGTGATGGAGACCGCGCTGACCCATGAGCGCAAGCACCGGGGTGCGTTCGCTTCCACGATGCAGGGCGGCACGGTCTTCTACACGCCGGACATCACCGCCGCGAAGCCGGTGTGGCGTGAGGTCTTCGACGACACGACGGCCTACCGCTCCTTCCAGCCGGACGGGCCCCTCAGCGGGGCCTTCGACGGCGGCAGCTGGCTTCAGCTCAGCCCGGACGACCGGTACCTCTACCACGCGGTCATGGGCACCAACGGCTTCCTGCCACGCGAGGAGCAGACCGGTATGGTCTACGTCCTCGACGTCCAGAAGTTGGTCTCGGCCGGCAGAAACGCCCGCTGCTCGGTCGATGAGCTCGCCGAGATCGAGAACGGCGGATCCGAGCCGGACTGCCCGGCGCTCGTCAACGCCGTACCGATCCGCGACACCACCTCGGCGAACGTGGGCGTGGGTCCGCACTGGGGTGCCCTCGACAACTTCGTCACCGACGCCCGGGGTCGCATCCGGGAGACCACCCACCCCGACCGGCTGGCGGTGGCCAATTACTTCGTGGCTCCCACCGGGATCGACGGCGACCACCGGATCTGCATGCTGCGCCAGGCCCCCGACGGCACGCTGAGCATCGATCAAGCGTTCCGCGACGAATACACCGGGCAGGCATGCCTGCAGTTCAACCGGACGGCGTGGCCGCACGGCGCCACCGGGTACGCCCGGCCGCACGGGGTGCTGTTCGCCGCCTCGGGTTCCGCACGGCACTGAGATCGCCGCACCATGACGGGCTCACGCGGACGGGCAGACCGTCCGCGTGAGCCCGTCATGGTGCTATCGGACCGCGCGGATGAGGTTGGTGCTGCTCGGAAGCTGCACCGTGCCGTCACCGGACACATAGGGCTCGGCTGCGTCGGCCACCTGCTGCCAGGTGGTGGGATCGTCGGCGGCGCCGAAGCGCTGCTGGAGCATCTGCTTCATCATCGGCGGCGACATCTCCTTGACGAACGCCGCGTAGCGCTGTGGTGACGACACACTGAAGGGCACCATGAACTCGGTGACCTCGACGTCGGAGAAGCCCGCAGCGGTGAACTCCGCCCGCACCGCGTCCGCGTCCACCATGCCGCTCGGGCCCGGGGCACCCCGCGGTGGGGTGGGAAGCTCCAGCCGGGCGGACAACACGCTGCCGCCCAGCGACATCATCGGCGACCTCTGATCGGGCCCCCACGTCACCGCCGCCAGCACCCCGCCGTCGGTCAGCAGCTCCCGCAGCCGCCTGAACAGCCCGGCCCTGTCCGTGGAGAACATGAGGCCCCATCGGCTGAGTACGACGTCGTACGAGCCGGGCTCCTGCTCGAGGTCGTCCGCGTCAGCGACCCGGAACTCCACGTTCGCCAGCCCGTCCGCCCGCTTGCGAGCCACGGCGATCATGTCGGGAGCCAGGTCGATGCCCGTCACCATGCTGTCGGCGCCGGCCACTCGTGCGGCGGCGAGCGCCGTGTCACCGGTGCCGCAGGCCACATCGAGCACGCGCTGTCCGGCGCGGAGCCCGCTGAGGCGCAGCAACTCCCGGTCGAGCAACGCGGCACCGGCTGCGAACTCGGCAGGAAGATCGCTCCACACCTCACTGGCGGAATTCCACAGTGCACGTTGTCCTGCTTTGAACTTCACCGGATCGAACCCGGGTGCGGTCATGACGCAACTCCTTTCGGCACGCTGGGCGCTTGCACCATATCTTAGTGAAGCGTCCGGTTCACCCGTCGGCCTCGGCCAGGGCGGCTTCGCAGGAGGCGCAGTTCGGGTCGCCCTGACCGGGGACGTAGGACGATCCCGTCGGCACATACGCTTGACCAGCCAGGCCGCAGACGGTGGCCGGCCACAGCGCACCGTCGTAGGAAGCAACGGCGTGCATCCGGCCGCACTGGCCTTTCATGTTGTATTCGACGGCCTTGACCAGCCTGGGTTCAGGCAGCATCGTGATCCTCCACCAGGTCTTGCACCCGCACGGCCTTGAGCGCCCGGGCCGGGAAGTCGCAGTACCAGACGTGCTCGCCGTCGTACGTGAGACCGGTGGGGCGGCCCTCGACCCGGACCCGGCCGCAGGGCTTGCCGGTATCCCGGTCGATCGCGTGCAGCAGGCCGTCCTCGTACTCGCCGAAGACGATCAGCCCAGGGGTGCGGGTCAGGCCCGAGGGGGGCGCCTCGATGGGGATCTCGCGTTGCACCTCCATCGTGGCGTAGTCACGCAGCTGGACGACGTCGGGCGACCGCAGGGCCATCCAGACACCCTCCGGTGCCGCCTCTACGCCGCAGAGCCGCCCGCTCGGTGGCGCGACGGTGACGTGTCCCAGGACCTCGCCGGCCTGCGGGGCGATCCGGACGAGTCGTTTCGGGCGGCCCCCGATCTGGTAGAGCTCCCCGTCGTGTGTCGTCAGGTCGGCCCGCACCCAGGAGTTCGTGAACGAGCGCTGGACGGCCCCGGTCACCGGGTCAAGGGCGGAGATGAGCAGCGCCTCCTGATCGGAGTGCCAGAACACCTCGCCGTCCCAGGTGAGCCCGCACATGTAGGTGCCGGGGGCGGGTAGCGAGCGCTGCACCGCGGCGACTCGCGTGGTCGGCGTGGTCATAGGTGGTATCCCTCCCGGTCGTCGGTGCCGTCCAGCCACAGATTCGTCAGGTCCCCGTTGAGCACCGGGTACGGCAGCCAGCCGCGGACCCGTGACGCGTGCAGCCAGTACTGGTGGGCGAAGAGGATCGGAACGACCGCGGCGTCCTGCATGATCTCGGCCTCGGCGCTGCGGAACAGTTCGTCGGCCAGGTCCTGGTCGGAGCTGCTCAGCGCGCCGGCGATCAGCTGGTCGGTACGGGCACTGCGGTAGTGGCCGAAGTTGGTGCCCCAGCCCTCGTCACCCGACGCCGCCGAACTGTCGAACAGCGCCTGCAGATAGACCCGGCCGTTGTGGCCGTGCCAGTCGGGCTCCCAGCCGGTCAGCGCGATGTCCCAGCGCCCTTCGCGGGCGGCCCGCGGCGAGGCGAGGTACGAACCGAACAGCTCACCGATCGAGGCGGGGACGAGTTCCGCGGTGATTCCGGCCCGGGCGAGCGCCTCGCGGACGACCTCGGCGGTCTCCGGGTGGATGTCGCGGTCGCGGAACACCAGCTTGAGAGTGAGGCCCTCGGGATATCCCGCCTCACCGAGCAGCAGGCGGGCGCGCTCCGGGTCGCCACGCCCACCCCCGGTGGCGTACGGCGCGAACGGCCGGTGGGCGGTGCACAACGGGGGCAGGAGCTGGTCGGCGATGTCGTTCAGGCGCGGACCGCCCCAGACCCGTGACACCTCCGCCTTGTCCACGGCAAACTGCAAGGCCTGGCGAACCTTCGGCCGGGCCAGTGCCCCGCCGGCGTTGGCGGACCACATGTTGATGACCAGATAGGGGCTGAACAGTCCGGCCGGGAAGACCTCGAGACGCGGGTCGCCGGTGGCGAAGAGCCCCTGGAGCCGGTCGGTCGGCGGCTGGATGTCCCAGAGCATGTCGGCCTCGCCCGACATGACCAACGCGAAGCACTTGTCCTCGTCGAGTCCCTGGCGGACCACGATCTCGTCGACGTACGCGGCACGGATGTCGTCGCTGCCCGGCGTCCAGGCCGCGCTGCGGGTGAGCGCGATCGTCTCGCCCGGGTGGTAACCGGCGACCCGGTAAGGCCCGCAGGAGATGACCCGCTGTTCCTGTGCCGCAGTGCCCGGGACACCGCGCAGGTATTCGACGGGTGCGGGGGTCGCGAACGGCAACGCGAGGATGTTGAGGAAATCGGGAATCGGCCGGATGGTCGTGAACGTCACGGTCCGCTCGTCCTCGGCGCGCAGACCGGCGACCCCTGTGGTCTCCAGGGCATCGGCGATGGTGGCGGGGTCGTCCCCGACGGCAGCCACCCGGTCACGAAACTCGCTCAGGCCCTCGATGCTGCTGAGGAAGTAGGGCAGACCCGGGCTCGGCGCGAGGGGATGGGCCAGCCGTTTGATTCCCCGTACGACATCGTGGGCGGTGATCGGCCGGATGCGCGTGGGCGCGTCCCAGCAGACGTCGTCCTTGAGGGTGAAACGGTACCGCCGGCCGTCCGCGTCCGGGCCGTCCGCCGCGGTCGCCAGGTCCGGCACGATCATGGCAACGGCCGCCCGGTCGAGACTCGATCGGTACGTGACGAGCTGGCGGGTATATGCGCGGATGATGCCGCGCGTCACGGTGTGGTAGGCCAGCGCCGGGTCGAGGAAGTCAACGTCGCCGGCGCCCACCATGGTCAGCGTGCCGCCGTAGCGGGGATTTTCCACGGCCATCGTCAGTCCTCCAGCCAGAGGTTGGCAAGGTCGAACCACCGGTCCACGGTCGGCATGGCGATGGCGTGACGTACCCGCGGCCCCCGGACGTGCGGGATCGTCGGCGCGTGCGCGAGGATCGGTACGATCGCGGCGTCGTGCATCACCTGTAGGTCGACCTCGTGCCACAGGTCGCTGGCGCGGGCCGGGTCCGCGGCCGAGAGCGCCTCCTCGATGAGCCGGTCCACACGGGGGTTGCTGTATCCGCCGTAGTTGCTGGTGCCCCGGGAGTCGTTGGTCTGGAACATGGGCTGGATGTACGCGCGGCCGTTGTTGCCGTACCAGTCGGGTGTCCACGACGCGGCGGTGATGTCCCACAGACCTGCCCGCGCGTTTGCCGGATCCTGCAGGAACGGGTAGTAGCCGGCGTGGCCGAAGGAGCGGAACCGGACGGTGATCCCGCAGCGAGCCAGGTCGGCGGCGTAGGAGCGGGCCACTTCGGGGTTGGCGTCGACGTCGCGGTGCGCCGCGATGAGTTCCAGCCCGTCGGGGTATCCGGCTTCGGCCAGCAACCGGCGGGCGCGCTCCGGGTCACCGCGATCGGCGGGGGTGGGATAAAGGTCGAAATCGTGGTGGCCGTCGTTGCACGGCGGGATCGCGCTGTGTGCCGGGCACATGACGGTACCGGCCTCGAGCTTGTCGTAGATCTCGGCGATGGCCATCTTGTCGATGGCGTACGCGATGGCCCGGCGGACCTTCGGTTTGCTCATCGCGGCGTTCTGGTTCGGGCTGCGCATGTTGAAGACGAGGTACGGGTTGAGCGCGTACCCCAGGTCGTTGCCCGGATCGGTGGGGTTGACGTCGTAGGGCTCGGTGATCGGCGACGCCCAGGACAGGTCCGCCCCGCCGCCGGCGATCGTCCGTCCGACCTGCTCCGGTGTCGCGTGTTCCATCGTGACCTCGACCCCGTCGAGATACTGGTGGCGCACCGGGTCGGCCTCCTGGGACCACACCGGGTTGCGATCCATCCGGATCCGCCGGCCATGGGTGTATTCGGTGATGCGATACGGACCGTTGGACCGCACCGCGGCGCGGAACTCGTCGCTGTCGGGGACGAAGCTGTCGTACTCCTCGGGTGCCGCAGACGCGAAGGTCAGCGCCAGGATGTTGAGGAAGTCGTTGGCCGGTCTGATCAGGTGGAACTGGATCGTCGCGTCGTCGAGCGCGCGGACACCCGCGATGTCGTGGGTGTTCTGGAACTCCGCGAGACGCGCGGCGCCGGCGTCGCCCTGTGCCGCGTAGCGTGCGTAGCTTTCGCAGTACTGCGTCATGCCCTGGATGGTGCTGGTGTAGTACCCGATGGCACCGCTGCTGGAGACCGGGTTGCCGAGCCGTTTGAACCCGCGGACGAAGTCCTGGGCAGTGACCTGCCGGGGCTCGGCAGTGTCCCAGAGAACGCCTGGGCGCAGCACGATGGTGTAGACGGTGCGGTCGGCGCTCAGGCCGCCGTTGGCCCGGGTGGGTACCTCGGCGGCGATGTCGGGCACCGGCGTGATCGCCGAGGGATCACGCAGGTCCTCCACGGAGCGGTAGGTGAACAGCTGCCTGGCGAAGAGCCGGATGATCTGCCCGCCGAGGGCGTAGTACGCGCACACGGGGTCGAGGTGGTCCATGCTCCCGGGCCCGTAGAGACGCAGGACGCCGCCGTACCGAGGTGAGGTGTCGCTCATCGATGCCTCCGTGATGACAGGGTCAGGACAGCTCCGTTGCCAGCCGCACCACGGCCAGCAGCGCTCGGTCGACGTCGTCCTCCGAGTTGAACAGGTGGGTGCAGAAGCGGGCCGCGTATCGCATCCGCGCCGATCCCGGCACGTCGAACTCGACCCAGCGGATCCAGACCCGGTCCTCGTGCTCGAGCCGGGCGATCAGCGTCTCGAACTTCATGCCGTCGTATGCGTCGGCGGGATCACGGAACGGGTTGAACGTCGTGAGCGGGGAGTTGAGCCGCTCGTCCGCGGTGGGTGAATACAGCGCCCCGGGCCCGAGCTCCTCGGCGATGCGACGCTTGGCATACCGGCCGAGGCTCAGGATCCGTTCCTCGATGCGGGAGCGGCCGATCAGGTTCCAGACCTCGCACGCCCGGGCGAGAGCGGCTGCGCGGGCCACGCTGGCACTTCCGGCGCTCTGCAGGTAGTCGCCGATGTTGTTGGTGGCACTCGTGTCCGGGTGCGAACGCGGTGGTGGTGCCCCCTCCAGGGGGTACCACGTGGAGATGACCGGCCAGAACGTCGGCAACGGCAGCGGATTGGCGGGGGTGACCCGGTTACGGACGTAGAGCAGGCCGGTGCCGAGCGGGCCGCACTGCCATTTGGACCCGGAGCCGACCAGGAAGTCGACGCCGAGCCGGCGCAGGTCGGTGTCGATCATGCCGGGCAGCAGGGCGCCGTCCACCACCGTGATGATGCCCCGGCGTTGCGCCATCGTGCAGAGTTCGCGGACCGGCATCCGGACGCCGCCGAACAGGGTGACCCCGGCGAAGAACATCGCCCTGGTCCGCGGCGTGATCGCCGACTCGAACAGGTGCAGGATCTCCTCGGTGGTCACGTCGTAGCCGGTCGGCAGGGTCAGCTTGTGCACCTCGACGCCGTACCGGTTGTGGGCGAGGTTGAGGTTGGACAGCACGGAGAAGCATTCATGGGTGGTGGTCAGCACTTCGTCGCCGGGCCGGAAGTCGAGGCCGGCGACCACGCGGGCCATGCCCTCGGTGGCGTTGTGGCAGATGACCATCTCGTCCTGGGCGACACCGAAGTCGGACGCGATCGCGGCTCGGTACTCCGGGTAAAGGCTCGGTGGGTAGATGTTGGCCAGGCTCCCGGTCCACTCCCGGGTCACCCGGGTGTAGGTGTCCAGCACGTCGTGCGGCATCACGCCGACGGTGCCGGAGTTGAGGTGTGCCGTGCCGCTGTCGAGCGGGAAGAGGTCTCTGATCCGATCCCATGACGCGGTGCGCAGCACCGAAGGGGACGGCTCGGTTCCGGGATTTTCTGCCACGGTTGCATCTCGCTGCAGCACTGCTGCTCCTTCTGATCCGCGACGGCGAACTCGATCGACATTACCATACGATAATCAAGTAAATTGATCACGAGTGATGCCCTGACTTTATTGATAGCGACGCTATCCAATCGCTGAATAAAGGCTTTCGACCGCACCATCGGAAGTCATGGCCGTTGACCCAAGCTTTAAAAAAATATAGTTTTTGGCCACGGGCCCCAGTCGGGCCACAGATTGCCAAGCTCATGGAGGTGTTCGCGTTGAGCGGTGTGCGCGAGACGTACGAGTCGCTGAATCTCGAACCGAAGCCCATCCGTCCGCACATCCTGGCGGCGGCGACGGTGGTGTTCGGTGACGACTACTACTCAGGGCGTCGTGAGACGATCAACCTGTCCGGGTTCGTCCAGCTGAACAAGTGGCCCATGCCGGGCTTCGAGCACAAGGTCGACGAGAAGGGCTACGCCGAGTTCGAGACCGAGCTCATCAGCGCCCCCGAGGTCGGCATCAAGGGCTTCAGCTACGAGCTTGACGACCGGATCCAGGTCCTGTCCAACCCGTTCCTGCCCAACAGCGGTCACGTGCGCCAGATCGTGCCGGGCAAGAACTTCCCCGCCGAGTTCTACATCCGCCGGTTCGGCATCCTGGAGTCGAGCACGCTGCGGCTGGCGCACCGCAACGTCATCGACATCTACGGTGTCGTCGACAGCGTGCCGCCGTTCAAGAAGCCACTGACCGGGCCGTACAACGGAAAGCCACGCGGTGACGGCCCGTTCGAGGTCGCGCAGGCGGTCAACGTCGTTCGCGGCACCACCCTCCCCGAGGCGTGGTACCCGTCGAACGACAACAACGAGCCGGTCGGTATCACGCCGAACCTGTTCTTCGCACCGAGCGCCGGGCCCTGCATGTCCATGCTGGTCGATCCCTCAATGATCATGCAGACCAGCTTGGAGGGCCGGATCTCGCTGGAGTTCAACGGCAAGACCGTGCACGTCGACCTCGCCGGTGATCACCTCAAGGCCGGTGGCGCCGAGGTCCTGCTGTTCGGCCCCGACAAGCACACCGAGGGACCGGGCGTGCTCGCCCAGCTCGCCCGGGTCGCGGTTGTCGGACACAGCCCCGAACTCGGTGGCCGGGTCATGCTGCGCGCCAGCTGGCCGCGGGTCTCCGGCGGAACGCTGGGCACCGGCTCCGAGGACAGCCTCAGCCGCGTCAGCTTCCCCAGCGACCTGCACATCGACGCCGAGTTCGAACTTGTGACGCCGCGCGAGACGCTGTACGCGACGAACGCGGTCCACATCAACGGCAAGCTGCGTGACATGGACGCCACGGGCACCGAGCTGTCGCTCGACGGCACGGACACGGCACTGGTCACCACGGACGGCCAGGCACGCGGCCGGCTGACCGGTGTCACCCTGGTGATGCGCGAGGCGATCGTCGGCGAGACTGCCGCGGTCAACATCTGAGATCGCGCTCCGTCCGCGTCCCTTCCCGGTCAGCCGGGGAGGGACGCGGACGACTGGGCCCGTCGCAGGCACGGACTCCGGGGGTTACGATGCCGATGCTGGTCAACACCACCCGCGACATCCGGGTACGCGGACTGCAGCTCTGCGGTCTGACGTGGTCCGGCGAATACCTGTGGTACTCCGAGGCATCCTCGCAACGCATCTGCGCGATCGATCCGGTCTCCGGAACGGCGGTGCGCACCGTCCCCTGCGCCGGGGTCCGGACCGATCTCACCACCCTCGGCGGCAAGCTCCTTCAGGTGGCCACCGCCGAACGCGTGCTGCGCGTCGTCGACCCGGCCACCGGGCACCTCGAGTACGACATCGCCAACCCCCGCCCGGGCCGCAAGCTGTGCGGCCTGGAAGCAACCGGGGACGGCCTCTGGCTGGGCTACGAGGACCTGCTCCAGGTGGAGCTGCGCAATCGGGAAGGCGCCCTGCTGCACACGATCCCGGTGAGCCGGCCCGTGGCAGGGCTCACCGTGACCGACCGGTTCCTGCTGTACGCCGATCACGCGGGCGCCACCCTCACCGTTGTCGACATCGACAGCGGACGCGAGCTCGTGACGTACTCCGTCGTCGGCAACCCGGCCGGCCTGACCTGGGACGGCGAGTGGGTGTGGTACTGCGACCACCGCGATCTACGGCTCTGCGCCGTGGCCCTGCCCGGGTTGGTCCAAGGCTCATGACCGCACGTGCCCTGTTGCTCGCCGGGGGCACCGGCACCCGGCTTTTCCCACTGACCCGCACCGTGTCGAAGCATCTGCTGCCGGTCCACGACAAGCCGATGATCTACTACCCGCTGTCCACCCTGCTGAGCCTCGGCGTCCGCGACATCCTGATCGTCACAGCCCCGCCCCATATCGCCGCCTACCGGCGACTGCTGGGAGATGGCCGGCAGTGGGGCGTGTCCTTGACGTACGCGGTGCAGGCACACCCCGACGGCATAGCCCGGACACTCGTCCTGGGCGAGCGGTTCATCGCCGACCGGCCCGTGCTGATGGCGCTGGGCGACAACGTCTTCCACGGCCCATTGCCCGCGGACTTCCCAGGTCCGGGCGCCGGCGCCCGGCTGGTCTCGGCACGGGTCAGTGATCCCCGGCGGTACGGCGTGGTGGAGAGCGACCGTACCGGCCGGGTGCTCTCCGTGCAGGAGAAGCCCGACCGGCCACGCTCACCTCATGCGGTGACGGGGCTGTACCACTTCGACGCGAACGCCGTGGCCATCGCCCGGGACCTGCGGCCGGCAACGCGCGGCGAGGTCGAGATAACCTCCCTGCACCGGCGCTATCTCGACCGGGGAACCCTCACGGTGTCCCCGCTACCCGCCGGAACGGCCTGGATCGACGCCGGCACGTTCGACGATCTCGAACGGGCGGCCCGCTACGTCGCAGCCGTTCAGCGCCGCTGCGGCATCCGGGTCGGCTGTGTCGAGGAGGCGGCCTGGCAGGCCGGTCTCATCGACGACGACCAGCTCGTCAGGCTGGCCGCGGAACCCCGTGCCCGCAGATACCGCGACTACCTGCTCGCAATACTCAGCCCCGGCCCGGTGACCCGGCCCGTCACCGGATCCGGCCGTCAGCGGTTGTAGGGCATGACAGGGAACCAGCCACCCCCGAAGTTCGACGGTACGCGCAGATCCCAGTAGACGACCGTGAAGACGCCGAGCGCCAGCAGCAACCCACCCGTGACGATCGCCGTAGCACGCGGGCTGCGGGCCAGCCAGCTCACGAAACGGCCCCGGGTCACCAGGAGAAGCAGGGCGAACGCGACGGATACCACCAGGATGTTGCCCAGTGACTGCAGCACGAAGGCCAGTGCGCCGTAGAACGGATTCCCCTCGTCCACCGCCCAATGGAACAACTTGTTGAACAACGGGTACGGGCGGCCGATGAGGAATCCGCCGATAAGAGCGCCCAGTGTGACCACACGCGCCGCGGGACGACGCCGGAACACGTCGGGCAGCACACCGAGAGCGGCCAGTCCCAGATAGATCAGAGCGAGCCCGATGACGCCGAACACCACGGACGACTGGATCAACCGGACCGGGAAATCACCGACGCGATCGGTGGACAGCTGCGGCAGCCGTTCACCCAGCAGCACACCGGCGAAGCCGTAACACGCCGACACCGCCACCATTCCCGCGGCCAGCAGTCCCAAGGGGCGCAACAGGACGCGCCATCCCGCCCCCGCCCGGGGACCGTCGGGGAGCTCCAACCGGCTCATCGGCCCGACGGCCGCCACCATGGCGATGTTGCAGGCTGTGAACGTGCCGGCGAACCCGGAGACGAACGCGAAAGCCAGGGCGGCGACCGTACCCGCGATGGGATCCTGCTTGGCGTCATGGCCGAGCACGGTGTCGGCCACATTCGCACCGATCACCGAGTCGACCAGCTCGAACGACCACAACAACGCCATCAGCAGACCGGCGGCCACGCTGCCCGCAACGATCCATCCGGTACGGGTCGGGCGCCGGTCACGCGGCTGGACCGAGCTGGCGGTTGTTCGGGTGGTCTGAGACATGGGTCCTCCCTTACACTGCTTCAGTGGGATGCGACGGGCGTCTGCGGGGTGCTCAGTGCGCGTTGGTGGTGCCGTAGCGCCCGGACCGGAAGATGAGCGGTTCGCCGTCCGCCCGGTGCAGCGAGAGCACCCCACCCACGACGATGGTGTGATCACCCCCGTCGTGCCGGTGCCGGACCTCGCACTCGAACTGAGCGAGCGCATGCGCGATGAGAGGAACGCCCGTGCACCGGCCGGCAACCGTTGCCGCATCGTGGAACTGTGCCGTGCCCCCGGGCCTGCTGCGGTCGCTGAAATAGCCGGCAAGCCCGCGCTGGTCCTCGGCCAGCACGGAGATGCCGAAGGCGGTGCCGATACCGAGCAACCCGTGCATCAAGGCCTGCCGATGTACGCAGATCAGCAGCAGAGGCGGCGACAGCGACACCGCGGTGAAGGAGTTCGCCGTCATACCGTGCGCGACCGGCGCCCCGACGGTGACCACCGTTACCCCGGTCGGGAAGGCCCCGAAGGCATCGCGCAGCGCCCGGTCGTCGATGCGGTCCCCTGACCGTACGGCGTGCCCGCTCACGTCGTCCCCCAGTCTTAGCCCGTCTTCTCGTTCAGCCTGGCCCGTACGACGCGACGTGAGACCTTCGAGATTGCGCTACTTCCGTCCATCCGATCGGCAGGTTATGTTGCTGCGGTCAGGCCCCGGATCGACACGCGCAGGGGCGACTCCTCGGCTGAGAGCGGCACACGATGTCACCGGCGGCTCAGGGCATGTTGTCCGATGAGGACCTAATCGCGCTCCCCAAAGCGGACCTGCACGTGCACCTGGTCGGGTCGGCGGCGCCGCACACCGTCGTGGGTCTCGCCGCCCGCCACCCCGGCGCCGGAGTGCCCACGGACCTGCGGCAACTGGCCGATTTCTACGCCTTCCGGGACTTCGCCCACTTCCTGCGGGTCTACACCGCGGTGAGCGCACTGGTCCGCACCCCGCAGGACATCGAGGCCCTGGTGCTGGGGCTGGGAGCCGACCTCAGCGAACAGGGTGTCGTCTACGCCGAGGTGACGGTCACCCCTGTCACGCACACAGTCGCCGGCATCCATCCCGCCGAGCTGGCAGAGGCTCTGGGTGCCGGCGCGCGTGCGGTCCGCGCCGGCACCGGTGTCGAACTGGCCTGGGTATACGACATCTCCAGCAGTGATGGCCCGGCGGGTGCGCAGTCCACCCTCGATGCCGCACTCCGACACCCGCCACCAGGCCTGGTGGGATTCGGCCTCGGCGGACCGGAGCAAGGCGTACGCCGGTCCGACTACCGTGACGTGTTCGCCGCGGCGCGCGCGGCGGGGTTGCACAGCGTCCCGCACGCCGGAGAGACCACCGGCCCCGGCGAAGTCTGGGCGGCGGTCCGCGATCTCGGCGCGGAGCGCATTGGGCACGGAATCGCCGCCGCGCACGACCCGCTCCTGCTGGAGCACCTCATAGAACACAACATCGCCCTGGAGATCTGCCCGTCCAGCAACGTGGCCACCGGCGCGGTGCCGTCCCTGGCCGAGCACCCGCTACCCGGCCTGCTCAGCAGCGGGGTACCCGTCGTCCTCGCCAGTGACGACCCACCGATGTTCGGCACCAGCCTCCTCCAGGAGTACCAGCGCGCCCGCGACACCCTGCACCTGAGCTCCCGCGACCTGATCGACCTCGCCGCAGCCGGCATCCGATCCGGCTTCTCGACAGGGAACCTTCCGGCCGTGGGAAAGAACGACTGTTCCGCCCCGGCCGCGGACCGGGAGTCAGCCTTCGACGCCGGTGGCCGCGTGGGAGGTGCCGACCGGCTTGGACTGTGAGGAGCCGCGCTGGCGCAGGTAGATCGCCAGGATCGCCATCGACGCGACAGCCAGCAGCTCCGACTGCCAGTTCTGCAGCGTGCGGTTCCAGAAGTCCGGCTCGAGCATTGCACGAGCCACGATCCGAGAAAGCTCAACCCCATGACGACCCCGACCGAGTGGGAGTACGCCGTGAGCCGCCACCCACCGGGGAAGGTCGCCAGGAAGACCGTGTCGCCGCTCAGCCGGACCTGCGCCCACTGCCCGTACACCGAGGTCTCACCGGCGTCCCCCGGCTCGGGGAGATCCTCGTCGAGCGGCACCAACGCCGACCAGCTGTTGCGACGGGCCGACATCGCGATGTACGCCGCCAAGACGAACCGCTCCGGATACATGCTCTTCGACGCGACTCAGGACAGCAGCGATCCGCGCAGACTCAGCCTCGCGAGCGACCTGCGCCAGGGCATCGAGCAGGGCCAGCTCGTGCTGCACGACCAGCCGAAGGTGGACGCCCAGACCAGTGCGCTGCTCAGCGCCGAGGCGCTGGTCAGGTGGCAACATCCGGAGCACGGAATGATCCGGCCGGACGATTTCATCCCGCTGGCCGAGCACACCGGCCTGATCACCCCGCTGACCACATTCGTGCCCGACCAGGCGCTGCAGCAGTGCCGTTCCTGGCTGCGGGCCGACCACGAGATCCCCATCGCGGTCAACATCTCCACCCACCGGCTGCTCGACCTCCACTTCCCGGCCGAGGTCAGCAACCAGCTCTCCCGCTGGCAGGTGCCGGCACAGCTGCTCACCCTCGAGATCACGGAAAGCGCCATCATGGCCGACCCCGAGCGCGCTATGCACGTTGTGCAGCAGCTCCACGACCTCGGCGTGCACCTATCGATCGACGACTTCGGCACCGGCTACTCCTCGATGGCGTACCTGAAGAACCTCCCGGTGCACGAACTGAAGATCGACCGCTCGTTCGTCAGCAACATGACCACCAGCCAACGCGACGCCGTCATCGTGCGCTCCACCGTCGAACTCGGACGCAACCTCGTCCTGCAGGTCATCGCGGAAGGCGTCGAGGACATGGCGACCTGGACCGAACTTGACGCCGTCGGCTGCCATGCCATCCAGGGCTACTACGTCTCCCGGCCGTGCCGGCCGACGCCTTTCAGGAGTGGCTCGACCGGCGGACGACCCCGGCACCGGCCGCCGCCCGGTAGCCGGCCCCGTGGGCGACGATCACCCTGGGAGGGTCCACCGGTCGTACGGGTGGCGGCCCGGACGGAAACCGTGGGCCTCGACCATGTCCACGGCCGCGGACAGGCCGGTGCCGACATCATCCGGCACGTGGGCGTCGCTGCCGAAGGTGACCACCTTGCCGCCCTCGTCGCGCCACCAGCGAACGATCTCCGAGGCCAGCGGAATGCGGGTGTTGACCTCCAGCGTCCGATCCGTGGCGGCGAGGGTGCGCAGCGCGTGCCGGAACTCGCCCTCGAAGGCGTACAGGTCGAACGGGCCGGCCTCGGCGGGCCACCCCCGGATCGCATAGTCCAGGTGGGCGAGGACCTCAAAGGCATCCGTACGGGTGATCAGCTCAGCGATCTCGGCCAGGTACAGCCGCAGCACCTCGACCGCAGGCCGCTGCCGGTAGAGCGCGTTCGCCTCGACCAGGCGGCCGTCGACGGGCAGCGCGTGCAGCGAGCCGAGCACCCGCTCATAGTGGCCGGTGCCGAGCAGTTTCGCGACCGGCACCGAGTTCCAATGGGGTTCGCCCAGCTCGACGCCGCTGATGATGCGCAGCGACGGGAACAGCTCCCGGCACCGCTGGACCGAGGCGAGATAGCCCTCCTGGTCCAGCTCGGGCGGGACCAGGACGCCGTCGGGGCCGGTCAGCTCGCGCCGCAGCGGTGAGCCCTCCAGAACCACCTCGTCAACCGTCCACCGGGAGTAGTCGACGTGCTCGGTGAACGCCACGGCCGGCAGACCGAGCTGCACCGCGCGTGCGCAGGTCCGTTCCATGGAGCCACCCGGAGCATCCCAGGAGAATTCGGTGTGTACGTGACCGTCCGTCGGCTGAATCACATGACCCACGGTAGCGATCATGGTCCAGGCGCCGGGGGCGGGGTGGTTCGACCACCTGGATCAGCACTGTTCGTGGTGGGCCACCCGGTCACTTCCTCGCGGATGCCGCGTCTCGGCCGCGTACGCCCGGACCAGCTCGTGCATCGCGTACCAGTCAGGGGCCTGCTCGACGAGCAGGCCGGTGCGGGCCAATTCCGCGAGGACCATACGACTCCCGGCCGGCGTGAAGCCACCTATCCGGGTCGCGGCAGCGGCGTCGAGGACCGGGCCCCGATGGTTGCCGAGCCGGTTGAACAACGCCGCGGCCCGTGCGTCCAGCGCCTGGTACGAGCGTTGAAACGCCGCCCGGACGTCGGCCGCGGTGTCTGCTGCGCTCAACGCGTCCAGGCCGGTGTGGTGCAGGATTCCGGCCAGGGCTGCCAGCGGCATGGTGGGGTGTGCCACGGCCCGGCCCGCCATCACCGCCAGTGCCAGCGGCAGGGTTCCGCAATCCGCGATGATCTGGTCGACTGCGCCGGGTTCAGCGGCGACCCGCCTCGGGCCGAGCCGCCGGAAGAACAGGTCGCGAGCCTCCTGCAGAGACAGCGGGCCCAGCATCACAGCCTGAGCGCCTTCCGTGGCGGCCAGGCCGGTCAGCGGGTTACGGCTGGTGATCACCGTGAGGCAGCCGGCCGCGCCGGGCAGCAGCGGACGTACCTGCTCGGCGTCGTGTGCGTCGTCGAGCACGAGCAGGGCCCGGCGGCGGGCGAGCGTGCTGCGGGTGAGGCCGGCCAGAGCTGCGACTCCGGTCGGCCGGTGTGCCGTATCCGCCCCGAACGCGTCCAGGATCTCGCCGAGCAGGGTGGCCGGGTCGGCCGGGTGGTGTGGGAAGTCAAAGCCGTGCAGGTTGAGGTGGAGCTGCCCGTCGGGGAACCTTGCGGCCCGTCGATGTGCCCAGTGGGTGGCCAGTGCGCTCTTCCCTACGCCGGGCATACCGGTGATCATCAGCACCGCACCGTCGCCGCGAACGTCGTCCAGGATGGCGAGGTGCCCGTCGCGCCCGGCGAGCGGGGCGTAGCGGCCCGGCAGTTGTCGGGGAATCGGTAGTCGCCAGCTGCCCCTGCGCCGTGAATCCTGCACCCGATCGCGGATGGTGGCCAGCGTTCCGCGCTCCGCGGGGGTGGCGTCGAGCAGCGTGACAAGGATGTCGAACCGATCGGTCGGGGCAAGGGCGGTGCCGCCGAAGTAGCCGGCGATGATGCCCAGCGACCAGCCGGTCTCTGCGGCCAGTTGCCGGTACGTCAGTTCCGGGCGGTTGCGGCGGCGAGCCTGCCGGCGGCGCAGGTCGCGTAGCAGCAGGGCCAGTTCGGGCAGTTCTGTCATGAGGCTCGTACGCATGGACGGCGCCACCCTTCGATCGACATCGATCGACCGATCATGATCCGGACATCGCGGCGGAGCATCCGGGGATCTACGTAACCGCACACCATCATTAGAGTGACTGCTTGTGATCGCATCGTTGGTGGGGCGTGACGAAGAGATGGCTGGTATGGCCGCTCAGCTGCCGGTGAACGGGCCCGTGTTCCTGACCGTCGAGGGTGAACCGGGAATCGGCAAGTCCCGGCTGCTGGGTGCTTTCGCCCAGCTGGCAGCGGACCGCGGACGGACTGTCCTGCTCGGACGGTCCACCCAGTTCGAGCGCAGCCTGCCGTTCGGGGTCTGGCTGGATGCGACCGATGACAACAACCGTCTGGCGGGCCTGCACAGGCTCTTCACCAACGGGATCGAGGATGTTTCGGCCAGCGCGCTGGAACGGCACCGACTGCACCGGGCGGTCCGGGCCGCGCTGGCCGAGGCCGCGAGCCCCGATGGCCTGCTGCTTCTGTTCGACGACGCGCACTGGGCCGACGAGGCATCCGTGGAGGTCTTCGACTACCTGATCCGGCATGCACCGCCGGGCCCGGTCCTGATCGGCATGGCCGCACGGACCGGCCGGTTTCCACCCCGGCTGATCCGATCGCTGACCGAGGCGGACGCACCCGTGCACCAGGTGAGTCTTGGCCCGCTGAGCGTCGTGGAGGTTGACGCGTGGCTGACCGGTGACGCTTCCCCGGGACGCAGGCGACGCCTGCACGCCGCCAGCGGCGGTAACCCCTTGTTCCTGGGGATGCTGGCTGCGCTGCCCGACGTACCCGAGCCTGACGCCCTGACACCCGCACCGTTCGGGCCGCCCGCGTCGTCTGCCGGACCGGGCATGCCGGGACGGGGCGTGCTGACGGCGGCGCTCGACCGGCTCATCGCTGACGAGTTGCGCGGGCTGGCCGAGATGCCACAGCGGATCGCGCATGCGGCGGCGGTCGCCGGGGACGCCACCGACCCGGCACTGGTCGCTGCGATCGCCGAACTCCCCGACAGCACCACCGAGGCCGCACTGGATGTCCTGGCGGAGGCCGCGGTGCTCGCGGCCGACGAGCGGGGCCTGAGTTTCCGGCACCCGCTGATACGGGCTGCGGCCTACCACGCGGCCGGCCCGGGATGGCGCACTGGTGCGCACCGGCGGGCTGCGGAGCACCTCCGGACGCGTGACGCCGCACCTGCCCGCCGTGCCGCTCACCTGGAGCACGCAGTACGCGCCGGCGACCTCGACGGCGCACAGCTGCTGACCGTCGCCGGCAAGCAGGCTCTCGCGACCGCGCCGGCAACCGCAATCCGCTGGCTGGGCGCGGCGCTGCGCGCCCTGCCGTTCCGCCCCGAATTCGCGGCGACCCGCGACGACCTGCGGCTGGCGCTCTGTGAGGCGCTGGCGGTGTCGGGGCGTACGGAGCAGAGCCGGACCCTGTTGCATGAGCTGCTGTCCACGGCCGGTCCCGGGCGGCGTACCGCCGTGGTGGTGCTACTGGCCGACGCCGAGCGCACGCTGGGTAACCTGTCCGAGGCCGGGGCGATCCTGATAGCCGAGCTGCCCCGGGCCGGGGCCGCCGGACGCGCGGAGTTGCTGCTCGAACTCGCCAGCACCGAGCTGCACGACGGGAGGCTGGCTGCCTGCGCCGCGCATGCCACCGAGGCGCTGCGGGTGTGCGACCCACCCGCCCGGCCCGGCATTCCGGCAGTGGCGGTCACCCTGCTCGCGGTCTGCGCCCTCTACCGATGTGATTTCGTGCTCGGGCACCGGCTGCTGGACCGCGCCGCCCACCTCGTCGACGCGTTGAGCGACCCGCAGCTCAGCGACGACCTCGCTGTGGTGGTGCCGCTGGCCTGGGGCGAGTTCCTGCTGGATCGGCACACCACAGCGATCCGGCGCCTCGACCGGGGACTGCGGGTGGCGCGCCGGTTCGGCCGTCACCATGCCATCCCGATGAATTACGCGATCCGGGCGGCGATCCGGATCCGGCTCGGCGAGGTCGGTCAGGCCATTGCCGACGCCACTGATGCCACCGAGATCGCCCAGTACGTCGGTGGCGCGGAGACCAGGGCGTTCCTACGCGGCGTACGGGCCCGGCCGCTGCTCTGGCGCGACGGACCGCAGGCGGTGACCGCGGCGGTGGCCGAGGCGCTGAGCGGTCCGCCGCTGCGGGCGCTGTGGTGGCGCACGATGCTCGACCATGGCCTCGCGGAGATCCTGCTCTCGATCGGCGAGGCGGAGCAGTGCCGGCAGCTGCTGCGGTCGCGGGTGCCCGCGGACCCGTCCGGCCTGGGTCCCAACGTGATCTCCACGTACGCG
Organism: Winogradskya humida; assembly: GCF_016862215.1. Lineage (GTDB taxonomy): Bacteria > Actinomycetota > Actinomycetes > Mycobacteriales > Micromonosporaceae > Actinoplanes > Actinoplanes humidus. The sequence continues at coordinate 104,390 of NZ_BOMN01000111.1, read as the reverse complement.
ATGCGGGCCCAGGCCGAGGCGATCTGCGGTGACCTGGCCGCGGCCGCCGAATGGTACGAACGAGCCGCCACTCTCAGCCGGGCCGGAGCACCGCCCGCGCAGTCCGGGTGCGTGGCTCGGGCCGGGGCGGTGCTGGCCACCGCACGCGGCGAACACGCCGCCGCCGTAGGGCACGCGACGCAGGCTGTCGAGCGGTTCCGGGTCGCGGCCATTCCCATCGGTGAGGCCTTCGCGCAGTTGGTGCTCGCACAGGCCCGCACCGGCGGCGGTGACCTGCGTGGTGCGAAACTGGCGCTCGGCGCCGCGCGGGAGCTGTTCGACGCCTGTGGCGCGCCGTGGCTGGCCTCGATGGTCTCCCGGGAGCAGCGGCGGGCCGGCGCCCAGACGATCCGCTCCGGCGCCGGGCAGCTCTCCGCCCGTGAACGTGAGATCGCCGAACTGGTCGCCCAGGGCATGACCAACCAACAGGTCGCGGACCAGTTGTTCCTGAGTCCCCGTACCGTCGAGACGCATCTGTCCCGGGTTTTCCAGAAGCTCAAGGTCGCCACCCGGACCGCGCTGGCCCGGCGATTCACGGAGCCGGCCGGCTGAGCGTTCACCGGTGTTCACCCATGTTCGACGTACGCGGTGTGATCGGCCCGTGTCCGAAAGTATTCGGATGTTCGTTTCGACCTCCGGAACGGGCGCAAGGATACGGGAGGTTTCACCGTGAGTCCGATCAGGAAATGGTGGCCGGCGCTGATCGCCGGCGTCATCATGACGATGCTGGCCCCGGTCACGCTCGTGACCGCAGGGCCGGCCGCAGCGGCGCCGGCACCGCTGGTCGTCGACACCGCCACGGTCATCGAGACCCGCCTGCAAAATCTGCTTCTGCCGGCGCTGACCGTCGTACAGAACACCTCACTGGCAGCCTGGATCCGCAGCACAGCCGCCGCCGGGTCAGCCGGTGACAGCGAAGTGGCGCTCTCCTCGGTGATCTTCGAGGCCGAAGAACGCGAATGGGTCGATCCGGCGTCCGCCACCTGGCTGGCGTTCAAGGCAGCAGCCGCCCAGCTCGACAACGTCAACGGCACCGCCTACCCGGCGAAGATCTACATCCCGAACTACGGCGACGGCGTCTCCGCCGCCCGCGTCGTGACCATGACCTACACCCGCGCTGACGAGACAACCACCAGCGTGCCCGGCTACCGCCTCGGCACGGCAGGCACCCTGGTCACCGCGGTCGCCGCCATCGACGAGACGTACGTGCTGACCAACGAGGTATGGGTCCTCGCCGTCGACGAGAACGACGACACCGGTGTCGTCTCCGTGGCGGGCCAGCCGGGCACTCCCCCGTCAACGCCGACGGCGGCGCGCGAGCCGGTCAACACCCCGATGGTCGTCTGCACCCCGAACGGTCAGCGCTATGACCAGGGCATGGAATACCTTCAGCGCTTCAAGGTGCCGGATCCGGGCAGCCTCGAGCCCTGGTGGAGCGGCAAGCTGGAAATGCGCCTGGTGATCATGGGCCAGGGCGGCACCGTGATCAAGGAGGCCGCGTACAACGTCAAACGTAAGGCCGCCAGGAACTGGGTCAACCTCGACGAGTTCATCACCACCTGGATCCGCGCATCCGGCGGCGACGGCTGGGCCTACAAGTGGTACGAGCACGACCCGGGTAACTCGGTCACGATCGGTTTCGGTCTCGGCGTCGAGCTGCTCAAGATCCTCAAACTGTCGGCCGACGTCAAATGGACACTCAGCAACCACGACGACATGGCCGGGCTCAGCATGGTCGGCTTCACCGAGTTGACGACGACGGAGTACACCGCCGGGCCGGTGCACTGGAACGTCTGCAGCGCCGGTGGCATCCTGCCGGAGAACTTCTCCCGCAATGCGACAGCCACAGCCTCCACCACCTACACCGGATACGCACCGGAACGCGTCAACGACGGATCAACGAGCACCAGCCTGGGCGAGGCCAACAGCTGGGCGAACGCGTACCACACAGCACCACCGCAGTGGGTCCAGGTCACGTTCCCCGTGGACCGGACTTTGGGCCGCGTGATCGTGTACACCACCGCGAGCTACCCGATCCGCGACTTCGACGTCCAGGCCTGGGACGGATCCTTCTTCGTCACCATCGGACAGGTCCGGGCCAACACCGCCGTGTCAGTGGTCATCCCGGTGGCGCCCCGCAGTACGCGGATCCTGCGGGTCGTCGGCCTCAGCGGGCCACTCGCGCAGCCCGGTTACGTACGCGTCAACGAGCTCGAGGCGTACGGAAGCTGATCAGATCGACCGACGCATCAACTGCCTACGGGGCAGTGGGCCGCCCGGTACCCCTACCGAGCGGCCCGCTGCCCGACAACCGTCCCGGAGACGGCCGATGCACACATGGTGATCAGTAGGTCAGGAGATCCACGATGGCTCCGCCGGGCCTGTCGTCGTGGGTGGCAACCGCACCGCGTCACACCGGATGCACCAGAGGAAACAGGTTGTCGTACGGCGCGGTCTCGCGGGCGACCCGCTGGGCGGTCCGCACGAAGGCGGCCACGGCGGCGGAGCGTGACCGGGCCGGCCAGGCGACCGTCAGGGTGGCCGGTTCCAGCTCTTCCACGGGACGGTATGCGATGCCGGGCCGGGCAAAGCGCTCGGCCAGCCAGACGGGCAGGTACCAGACCGTGCTGCCCACCTCGATCAGACTGAAGATCTGCGAGTGGTCCAGCGGTTCGTGAGGATCGAAAGGTGGCTTCGGAAAGCCCTTCTCGGCCGGTGTGCCGTAGGGAAGGAGCCGCCCGGCCAGGTCGGCCAGCCGCAGACTGGTACGCGCGGCCAGCGGGTCCGACGCGGCCATTGCCACCAGGCGCGGCCCGGTGATCAGTGGCTCGCTGTCGAGCCCGCGCTCGTCGAACGGCGTCGTCATCAGTGCCACGTCGGCCCGTCCGTCGTGCAGAGCCGGTAGTTGCTCGCCGTATCCGCCCAGCAGCAGTCTCACCGGCAGGACGTCGTAGGCGTCAAGAATTTTCGGGAGCAGTCCGGCGTCGTGGTCGGCTTTGAGCGCCAGCCGCAACGCGGGCACGTCCTGTCCGGCGTGACGGGTCCGGTTCCCGGCCGTGGCTACGGCGTCCAGGGCGATCCGGGCCTCGTCCAGCAGGGTTTGACCGGCCGGGGTGAGAGCGACCCGACGACTGGTACGGACCAGCAACTGCACGCCGAGCTGCCTCTCGAGGTCGCGGATCGCCCGGGACAGCGGCGGCTGGGCCATGCCCAGCCGTTGCGCGGCCCGCCCGAAATGCTGCTCCTCGGCCACCGCCACGAAGTATCGGAGCTGCCGCGTCTCGAGATGATCCATATCACCAGGGTATCGGTCGAGAGGGAGATGATCCTTCCCCCGGGGCCGTAGCCGTCGTTGACTGAATGCCGGCCCCGCCGCGTCGCGGGCCTGCATCGACATCTCGACAACACCCAGGAGCCAGCGCGTGACCGAATCCCTGAACGGCAAAGTCATCATCGTCACCGGAGCATCGTCCGGAATCGGTGCCGCGACGGTACGACTCCTCCACGAGGCCGGTGCCCACCCGGTCCTGGCCGCGCGTCGCGCCGACCGCCTCGAGGCACTGAGCAAGGAACTCGACGGAGCGCTCGCCGTCCCTACCGACGTCACCGTCCCGGACCAGGTCAGGGCGCTCGTGCAGGCCACGATCGACCGGTTCGGACGGGTGGACGGCCTGGTCAACAATGCCGGGGCGGGCGCCGGCTCCACGATTGACGGGACGACCCCGGAAGCTTTCCTGGACCTGCTGAACCTCAACGTGGTCAGCGTCGTGACCAGCATCCAGGCGGTGCTGCCCCACATGCGGGCGGCCGGGCACGGCCGCATCGTCAACATCAGTTCGGGCGCCACCGGGATGCCGATGGCCGGCAACGCCATCTACCCGGCCGCCAAGACGGCAGTGAACTGGCTGAGCCAGGTGGGCCGCATGGAACTGCTGGGCGACAACATCCAGGTGACACTGCTGCTGCCATCGGTCACCGACACCGAGTTCTACCCCGCGGGCGCCCTCCCCGCAGGCCTGGTCGCGCATTCATCCGAGTACGTCGGCCAGGTCATCCTGCGCGCCCTGCGCACCGGCGAGGAGCGGATCGACATCCCGCACGGCCCCGAGCAACCCGACTTCCCCTCGGCCGGCTGAGCGGAACCACAAAGGCGTCGGGCCGGGGTGTCCGGCAAGGCGGCAAACACCTCGTCAGGGTGGTGGAGCGTGGATCGCCGCCAGGGTCATGGCCAGCGAGTGCCAGACCTGGGCGGCGAGGTCGAAGTTCTGCGTCTCGGCTGCCTGCCGGCCGAGGTTTTCGAGGTTCTTGATGCCGGCGCCGACCCAGCCATCCATGATCATGAGTCGCCCGTCGAGAATCTGCAGGCGGACCCGGTCCCGGTAGGACAGTCTCAGCTGGTCGTCGTTCAGGACCGTGTCGCACAGCTGCCGGGCGTCGTCCCACCGGTTCTCGTGAAACGCCAGATGGGCCTGCAGCGAACGGATCTCCTGAATCTGCAGGGCGGTGCCGATCAGGGAGACCGCCATCTCGGCTTCCGCTATCCAGTGCCGGGCAGCCTCGAGGTGCGGCGTCGCCGATTGCATCGCCGCTGCGGCGGCTGCGGCCCGTAACCGGGTCCAGAGGCCGAGGTCTTCAGTGCTGTCGAGCCGGTCGATCGCGCTCTCGAGCCGTCGCATGGCGGAGGGGAAATCGCCTTTCCGCACGCGGACCATCGCGGCAACCCACAGAATCTCCGCGGCCTGCGACGGCAGGGCCCCGGCCAGGAACTCCTGCTCCAGGATCTGCGCGTGGCGGGTGGCGGTGTCGAGGGAACCGCTCTCGGCTTCGACGCTGATCAGCACCATGAGTGCTCCCATGGTGTCCGCGGCGGACAGGCCACTCTCGCGGGTGATCGCCACCGCCAACTCGGCGGCCGGCAGCGCGGCCCGCATGTCGCCGAGCGCCCGCATACAGCGTGCGTGCTGCAGGTGGGCCCTGGCCCGCAGCTCGGGGGTGCCGAGGCCTTCGCTCAACGCCACCAGCTCCAGCAGCAGGGTGCGTTCCACCTCGTGATCCCCCTGCTGGCTGCTTCTCCGGCTGAGCAGCCACAGTGCGTGCCACCGTGCACCCGGATCGTCGAAAGTGTCCTCGTGCACGGCGCGGGACAGGGCCGCGATGCTGTCGGCAGACCTCGGAGCGGACGCCGTGGCCGCGAGGATCTCGCTCAGTGAGCCCCGCGGGCGCTGGGTGAGAAAGGCAGCGTCGACGCCCAGCTTCGCGGCGAGGTAGGCGATCGCCCGTGGGGTGGGCGGGCGGTCCCCCGATTCCAGCCGGGACAGATATCCCGTCGACATCCCGGCGCCGGCCAGGTCGCTCTGATGCAGCCCCTGCTTCAGCCTGATCGCTTTGAGCCGCCTGCCGAAGTGGGGTTGCTCCACCGCCGTTTCGTCCTCGCCCCCGTAGCCGGACGTCCGCATCACATGATCACCATTTCCACGCCACATCATCCTGGCAGGCCGCTTGAGAATTTGGCAACTCTACGACACCGGCGCCCTACCGCGCGCTCCGTGCCAGCGTTCAAAACGACGCCTTTGTGGGCGTTTAATACGCATGTGAGGCTTTCCTTCGGGCAAAACTTGGCAATGTTTGCGCACTTGACTGGTAATCCATTGCCACGTTTTTCATGGCTGCCGTAAAGTCGCCGCGCTACCCGCACCCATCAGCCGGAGGTTCCCATGCGACCCGCCTATGCGGATCCCACCGACGACGCACGCCCGGTCATCATTCGCCGGGCCGCGGCCGCCGTGATCGCGATCGTGATCACGGCCGCAGCGATCGGTACGTTCGCTCCCCCTGAGCGCACCCAGCCGGCCCGTACGGTGACGGCTTCGTCCCCCCGGCACGAAGGGACCATCGGCGCCCAGGAAATCGAATGGCCCTAGCCCAGCCGGGACGAAAGCGCCTGATGATGTTCGCCTCGTCCGGCCGGCCGTTCCGTGAATTCATCCTCCGGGCAATGGGCTCGGTGGCAGACCTGATCCTGCTCGACAACCGCGAGCTGACCTGGCAGAAACCCCACATCCACCGGTACCGGGACGTCGATCCGCACAATCGGGAAGCGGTGGCGGGCATCATCGCCGAGGAACGCCCCGACGGGATCGTCACCTATGACGATGCCCTGGTGCCCCTGGTGGCCGAGCTGGCCCGGGACCATGGCCTGCCGCACACCGATCCCGGTGCGGTCCGGCTGTGCAAGGACAAGGCCGCACTGCGTGCTCTGCTCACCGACAAGGGACTCGGAGCCGTCGGGTACGCGGTCGTCGAGAACCTGCGCGAGGCTCTGTCCGCCGCGGACACCATCGGTTATCCCGTCGTGCTCAAGCCTCGCGACCTCGGCGGTAGCGTCGGCGTGATCCGCATCGAGAACGCGGCACAGATGCGCGAGCACTACCCCATCGCAGCGGCTATCCGCGCGCAGTACGACGATCCCGACCTCGGCGGCCTTCTGGTGGAGGAATACCTCGACGGACCCGAGTTCAGCGTCGACAGCCTGACCTGGCAGGGGCGCAGCAGGCCGTTGTTCGTAGCCGGGAAACAGCTGGGACCCGCGCCGTACTTCGAAGAGGTCGGCCATGTCGTGCCACCGCCGCCGAGCCCGGAACTGGACGAGGCGCTGGAGCTGGTCACCGCGGCACACGCAGCCGCCGGGCTGGACAACCTCGCGACCCACACCGAGTTCCGCCTGACCGGTAAGGGCCCCCGGATCATCGAGATCAACGTCCGGCTCGGCGGGGACCTGATTCCCTATCTCGGGCTGCTGGCCACCGGGGTCGACCTGGCCGCCGGGACGGCGCGGGTGGCGCTCGGGGAATCCCCGGACCTTACGACGACATCCGCACGTACGGCCGCCATCAGCATGATCTATCCCCCGTACGACATGACGTTCGAGACGCTGAGCCTGAAGGTCGACCGGGCAGAGCTGACCGGGCTGCACATGTTCGAGACAGCGATCCCCGCCGGGTGGGAATTGCGGCTGCCACCGGCCGGATTCCGGGCCAGGGCCGGGTTCGCGGTGGTGACCGGCGCCACCTACGCCGAGTGTGTCGCCCGGCGTGACGCCGTCGGCGCCGCGGTGGCGGTCACGGGGACGGCGCTGTGATTCACGAGGTCCGGACCCGATGGCGGCTCCTCGGTGCCCTCCGGTACGCGGGCCCGCGCCTGGCCATCGCGTTGTGGATCGCCGCCCTGGGTCTCGCCCTGCTGCCGACGGCAACCGGCCTCGCCACCGGGGCGCTGATCTCCCGGCTGATGGGCGACCCGCACGACACGTACGGCCTGACGACGCTGACCCTCGCCGTCGGGGCGCTGGCCCTGGCCTCGCAGGCGCTGGAGTTCGGCCATTCGGCGCTGCGCGTGGTCGTGTCCCAGCGGATCAACGCCCGGCACCGCATGGAGATCGCCGGCCTGGCCGCCGGGCCCCGGGGGATCCGGCAGCTCGAGGATCCGGCCGTGCAGGACGACCTGTCCGCGGCGGTGCTCAAGGGAATGCCGCACTGGATCCACTACTCGTTCGGCACCGGCGCGGTCGGGCAGCTGTCCATCACGACCCGGACGATCGGTGCGTGCGTGGCCGCCGCCGTGCTCGCCACGTTCTCCTGGCCCGCTGCGATCTGCCTGCTCGCCACGGCGTTGCTGGTGCGCGCCGGCACCCGCCGCGAGTGGCTCCGCCAGCACGGCGTGGTGCGCCGGCTGACACCGGGCATCCGCGAGGAGGAGTACCTGGCCGAGATCGTCTCGGCGCCGTGGGCGGCGAAGGAGACCCGGATCTTCGGTCTCGGCGACTGGGTCACCAGCCGCTATCGGGAGCTCGTGACCGGGCGGGTGTCCGCGGTGGCCGGAGTCCGGCGGCAGCTGCTGAGACGATCACGCCCGCATTTCCTCCTGCTGGCCGTCGTCACGGCCGCCGGGCTCGTCCAGCTGGTGGTGGCGGCGGTGCACGGCTCGATCTCGCCCGGCGAGCTGGCCCTCTACCTGGGGGTGTTCTGGGCGCTGATGGCGGTGAGCAAATGGGACACCGAGGCCTACGATGTGGAGTTCGCCGGGGTGCCGGCACTGCTGGCCGCGGACCGGCTGCGCGCGAAGCTGTCGCCGTCGCCGGCCCCGTCGCCACACAGGGATCCCGTCGCACCCGGGACGACGCCGCGGATCCAGCTCGCCGGCGTCGGTTTCCGCTACGAGGGGGGCGAGCGGCCGGTCCTGCACGGCCTCGACCTGACCATCGAACCCGGTGAGCTGGTAGCCCTGGTCGGCACGAACGGCGCCGGCAAGACCACCCTCACCAAACTCCTGACCGGTCTCTACCAACCGGCCGAGGGGGTGATCAGCGTCGGCGGCACCGCCCTCGCCGATCTCGACCCGGCGGTGTGGCAGGGCCGCGTCGCCGTGGTCTTCCAGGAGTCCACCCGCTACGAGCTGACCTTCCGCGACAACGTCACCCTGGGTGCTCCCGGTGAACCGGACCCCGTCCTGCTCGAGGACGTCGCCCGCCGAGCCGGCATCACCGGCCTGGTCGATGACGCACCACTGGGGTGGGACACCCCGCTGGCCAGTGCGTACAGCGGGGGCATCGACCTGTCCGGCGGCCAGTGGCAGCGGGTGGCACTGGCCCGTGCCCTGTACGCCGTGGCCCGCGGCGCCCGCCTGCTCGTGCTCGACGAGCCGACCGCACACCTGGACGTGCGCGCCGAGGCGGACCTGCTGGCGCGGGTGACGGCGGCGGCCCGGGGCGCGAGTGTCCTCCTGGTCTCCCACCGCCTCGCCACCGTCCGTCAGGCCGACCGGATCGCGGTGCTGACCGGCGGGCGCATCACCGAGTCCGGCACGCACGACCAGCTCATGGCGCTCAACGGCACCTATGCCGAGATGTTCCACCTGCAGGCCGACCGCTTCACCGGCACCGACCTGCCCTCCCCCGGGAAACACGACGAGGTGATCGCCCGATGAGCCGGACCGAGGCATTGCGACGGCTCTACCTGCTGTCCTGGCGGCTGCATCGCGGGCCCGTGGCCGCGTATCTGGCCCTGACGGTGTGCGACATCCTGGCGACCGGTGCGTTCGCTCTGAGCCTGCGCGAGCTGATCCAGGCGGCCCTCGGCAAGCATCTGGCCCCGGCGCTCTACGCGGCCGGTGGTGCCGCCCTGAGCTGGACCGTCACGATCATCGGCGGGGCGGCCCGGGGCAACGTGGGCAACCTGCTGACCGAGGCCCTCTCGCGGGAACTCGACGTGGAGATCCTCCAGCTGATCGGCCGGTTCGGGGAACTCGCCCGCACCGAGCGCCCGGAGCACGCCGATCGGACCGCGATGGTCCGCGGCAGCGGGGAGGTCATCGCGCACGGGATCTGGACGCTGGTCGACGGCGCGGCCACGATCGTGCGGCTGGTCGTCGTCGTCGGCATCCTCATCCTGGTCGCTCCGGTGCTGCTGGTGCTCGTCGTGCTGCTGGTGCCCGCGCTGTTGCTGCCCCGCCGTGGTCAGCGACGCATCCGGGCGGCGGCCGTCGCCGGCGCCCAGGACGTCCGGCTGGCCGGTCATCTGCACACCCTGTTGACGGATCCGGCCCCGAACACCGAGGTGCGCATCGCCGGGGCCGGCCCTGCCCTGCACGCCCGCGCCGAGCAGGCCTGGGAGCGGGTGGCCCGGCGGCAGGCGAGCGCGCAGTGGGCGGCCGCGGGTATCGGCGCGTCGGGCTGGGCGCTGTTCATCCTCGGCTACACCGCCGCCATGCTCCTGATCGTGCACCAGGTGACGACCGGCCGGGCGCAGCCGGGGGACGTCCTGCTGATCGCGACGCTGGCCGGCACGCTGCGTACGCAGGCCGAGGGCGCGGTACGGGCCCTGCACCGCACCGCCGACGGCATGAGCGCCCTCGACGCGTACACCTGGCTGCACCGGGAAGCGGGCGCGACGGTCACCGCGGTGTCGCCGGGCCGGATCCCGGAGCGGTTGCACCGGGGAATCCGGCTGCACCGGGTGTCCTTCGACTACGGGCCGGGACGCGAGGTGCTGCGTGAGGTGGATCTGACCCTGCCCGCCGGTAGCACCGTCGCGGTGGTGGGCGAGCACGGCGCGGGCAAGACCACCCTCGTCAAGCTGCTGTGCAAGCTCTACGAGCCCACCGGCGGCACCATCACCGTCGACGAGGTGCCGCTCGCGGAGCTGAGCACGGGTGCGTGGTGGCAGCGGACGACCGCGAGCTTCCAGGATTTCGCCCGCTTCTTCTTCGTGGCACGCGAATCGGTCGGCGTCGGTGACCTCGCGGCGCTCGATGACGACCAGCGGATCACCCGGGCGGTGCGCGACGGTGACGCCGAGCAGGTGATCGCCGGGTTGCCGGACGGGCTCGGCACCCGCCTCGGCCGGTCGTTCGGCGGTGCCGAGCTGTCCCGGGGGCAGTGGCAGCGGATCGCCCTGAGCCGCGCGGCGATGCGCGTCGCGCCGCTGCTCTGCGTCATCGACGAGCCCACCGCGTCGCTCGACGCCCGTAGCGAGTACGCGGTCTACCAGCGGCAGCTGACAATGGCGAAGTCGCTGGCGGGGACGGCCGGGACGGTGACGGTGGTCGTCTCCCACCGCTTCTCCACGGTACGCACAGCCGACCTGATCGTCGTGCTGGGCAACGGCCGCATCGTCGAGCAGGGCGACCACGAGCAGCTCATGGCTCTCGGCGGCACGTACGCGGAGCTGTACCGGCTGCAGGCCGCGGCGTACCTGGACGACCGGTCAGCGGTGCAGTGACCACGGTGGGCATCGGCCACGCGGTCGATGCCCACTGTGGTCTCACGACGATGCGGTCCGCCCCAGCTCCTGCCAGTACGAGCTCTGCAGCGGACCGAAGGCGATGTCCTCGCAGATCGACTGGGCGGCGTTCTGGCCACTGCTCGCGGCCCCCGTCCACAGGAAGAACGACGGCGCGTTGGCGCTGCCGGCGCTCCACACGCGGGGGTGAGATGTCCGCCCGCTCACCAGGGTGCGGGCGCCGCCCCGCTCGTTGAGCTCCAGGCCGAGCGTCTCAGCGAACCGTACGGCCGGCTGTTTCACCCCGGTCAGCAGGATCGCCCCGGCGGTGAGCGTGACGCCGCCCTTGGTCACCATCTCGATCTCGCCGCCGGCCAGCGTCGACGCGGTGGCCACCTCGTCCACCAGGACGGTGCCGCCGCGAGCCCGGAGCCGGTCGGCGAGCGGGCCGGCGGCGGCCTCCTCGTCGCGGATCACCGCGGTCATCGTGGCCGCGTACTGCACGCTCATCAGTGCCATGCCCAGGGTCTCGCGACCCGCGCCGACACACGCGAAGTGGTCGCCGTCGTTCTCGTAGGTGTGGCAGAACGGGCACTCGAAGACGCGCTTTCCCCACGTTCCCTCGGGGAGCCACGCCGGCAGATCGGTCACCGGACCGGTCGCGAGCAGCAACCGGTCGGCGGTGAACTCGCCGTTCTCCCGGGTCGCCACGGTGACCAGGTCGTCGGTTGCCGAGGCCGTCCGGGCCTCGTCCCAGACGAACCGGACACCATATCCGATGGCGGTCCGTTCCATCGTCCCGTACAAATCCGAGGGGGCGATTCCCTCGGCATACGGAAGATTGCGCACGCCTTCGGCCGCGGAGTTGAATCGGTCCCGCAGGGCGACGACCAGAACCTGCAACTTGGTCCGTGCGAGCATCACCGCGGCGGTGAGCCCGGCGGCGCCGGCACCGATGACGACTACGTCGTAATGCCGCTGGTGTGATGTCATGGTTCTCCTTGAATGGCTCGTGGGGTCCGGTCCGTTTTACCGGCCGGTCGTTCGAATGCGGAAGGGCATCGCTTGAACGGCGCCGCCCGCATTTCCCACCACCGGGCGAACTCGTGCAACGAGGTGAGAACCAGGTCCGCCGCGGCGAGTTCACCGGCGCCGTGCCGGCCCGTGGTGACCGCGACCGCGTAGGCTCCCGCGGCTCGTGCGGCGGCGATGTCGGCGGGGTGATCACCGATGTAGACCGTCGCGTTCAGGCTGACCAGCACTTCCGTCTTGCCGGGGCCCCACACCGAACCGGTCACGGTGTCGGCCTCCAGCCGCTCGTGCGTCAGGTGGGCCCGGGCGGTCCGCTCGCTCTGGCCGGTCACGACGATCACGCGCTCACCACCGCCACGGACTGCGGCGATGGCTTCGCGCACGCCCGGCAGCAGCAGGGCGTACCGGTGGCCGTGCGCGGCGTAATCCGCCCGGTAAAGAGCGGCGAAGGTGCGCGCGTCCGCGACCGGTAACTGCTCCGCCAGCAAATCCTCCAATGGCGGCCCGAGCGTCCGCATGACCCGGTCCACATCGACCTCGAAGCGCAGGGCGGCCGAGGTGGATCGCAGTACCGCGCGGATCGCGGGCCGGGTGTCGAACAGCGTCAGATCGAGATCGAATCCGACGGCCGCAGCGGTCTTGCCACAATCGGTGTTCAACTTTCCCGCCTTCTATCAAAATGCCTTGCGCCCTACCATGCTCGGGGAGCGCAGAATAACCAATTCCGACAGGATCACGCATTGTCTTACATCATTGCTGTTTATCGAATAAGTGTGGTGGAACACCTTGAGGAAAGGGTGACGGCGTGATCGGGACTTTCCTGCAGCAACCCACCGACGGGTACGAGCACCTGCGTACGGCGCTGCTGCGATCCGGTGGGCGACTACCCGCTGTCGACGTGCCGGGACCCGACCCGGCCGAACCCGGCGACCTGGCGGACCGGCTCGCCCGGCAGCTGAAGCACGACGGTGTGGGCCGGGTCCGGCTGACCCGGCCGCTGGACGACGACACCTTCCGCGCCCTCGGCACCACGCTCGGCGCGTTGATCCCCGAGACGGACCCGGCCGTCCGCGACTTCGTGACCGGCGACGTGATCCTGAACCTGATCAGTGCGCAGGCGGAGACGCACGACCCCGCGCTCCAGCCGTTCGCCGCCGGCGCGCTCACGATGCACAGCGAGGGCAGCGGGCGGCCCGCCGCCGAGCAGCCCCGGTACATCGTGCTGATGTGCTGCGAGCCGGGCAGCGACGAGGGGGCCCAGACCGTGCTCACCCCGATGGCCGCCGTGGCCGCGGCGCTCACCCCCGATGCCCGGCGGATCCTGGCTGCGACGCGATATCGGGACGCACCGGGCGTACCCTTCATCCTGCGTGAGATCGACGACCGGCCGGTGTTCTCGTTCCGGGATTTCGGGTCCGCGGCTCTGCACTGGGAGTGCCTGGACAGTTCCGTGACCGCCGCGGAGGTCCACGACGCGCTGCGATCCCTGCTCGACGCCCTGTACGCCGCAGACCTGGCGGCGGGCGTGAAGTGGGAGACCGGAACGCTGGTCGTCATCGACAACACCTACTTCTTCCACGGCCGCACCGCGGGCGCGAGCTCCCGGCCCGGCAGCCGCCGGCACCTGAAGCGACTGCGGGTGCGGACGCGATGAGAGACCTGGTCAACGAGCCCGCCCACCGCACCTCGGGGCTGTTCACGACGGCCAGAAGGGCCGCCACGGGTCTCGACGCGGTGCCACCGCTCGCGCTGCTGCCCGCTCCCGCCGGAGCACCGCCGGTGTCACCGCCGCTCGACCCTGCGCCGGACGAGCGGCTGATGGACATCTACCGCAGGGTGCGGAACCCCGACAATCCCCAGGAACTGCTCGAGCTGTATCTCGGCAGGGTGGAGGCCGAACTGGGCCCGCTCGGGCACCGGCAGGCCGGCGCCGAGCGGTGGCGCTCGTCCACTGTCCGCCGGGAGGTCTCGCCGCACGACGTCCTCAATTCCCGTGCCACGGTCCGGTTCGTCAAGGAACTGTTCAACTCCTACTTCCGCGACGACCTCTACGGCGACCTGCGCGACAGCGCCGAGGTGATCCTCTCCGGGGGCGCGGTGGACGAGGAGTCCTGGGGCCTGCCGGCCGTCCTGAAGGAATCCATCTCGTACGCGCTCTACCGCGACTGGTATGGCTACTCGGACTCCCGCGGCCGCGACGCCGCACGCCAGGCCGTGGCCGACTACGAATCGGCGCGGCTGGGGCGGGCCGTCTACGGACGGCAGAACGTCGCGATCACCATGGGCGCCACGTTCGCCATCAGCTCGGTCATCGACATGATCAGACTCACCGGCACCAGCACCGGCGGGCCCGCGTTGTGTGCCATCCCCAACTACCCACCGCTGGTGGAGTCCGCCGCCCGGCGAGGCTCGGTGCAGCTCGTGCCGCTGACCTCTCACGACGGCGTCTCGAGCCTGCGCCCCCTGATCGAGGCGCTGCGCCCGGACACCCCGTTCGTCCTGCTGCAGACCGCGGCGAACCCCACCGGCGCGATCGTGCCCGAGGCCGAGCTGGTCGAGCTCATCCGCGCGGCGTCCCCGGCCACGATGATCCTGCTCGACGAGTGCCATGAATGGCTGGGCGTACGGGAACCGCTGTCACCGGAGCGGGCCCGCGCGAACGTCATCCGCTTCAGCAGCCTCTCCAAGAACTGGTCGGCGCCCGGCCTGAAGGTCGGCTGGTTCGTCGCCGACCAGAGCTTCATCGACGAGTACTACGAGTACGCCTCCACCACCTTCGGCGGCCCGCCGTCGTTCTTCTACACGCTGATCGAGGTGCTGGCCCGGATGGAGGCCTGGCTGATCAGCGGGGTGGACCGGATCGGTCCCGGGCATCAGGCGGAATTCGAGGCGGCGTACGGCTTCCAGCTCGCCCCGCTGCAGCAGGCGTACGACAACTACCGCGCCGACCGCCTCGACCGCGAGGCCACTCTCACCACGCTGCGGGACGCGGTCACCGCCCGGCTCCGGGTGCCCGCCTTCACGGTGACCCCGGCTGCGTCCTCCATCAACCTGTCGCTCGCGGTCCAGGGCCACGACGACTCCTACGTGGCGTTCCGGGATCTGCTGCGCCGGACGGGGGTGTCGGTCTTCCCCGGCATCCTGACGTTCTGCCTGTCGGGCGGCAACGTCCGGGTGACCACCTCCCGCCGGTGGTCGGAGCTGGAACCCGCCCTGCGGCGCCTCGCCGGGTACAGCAGGACGGCCCCGTGACCCGCCTGCACCGATCGGTCAGCCACGGCACCGCGTTGCTGAGCTCGGCGGACCTCAGCGACGGGCCGGCCGTACGGGAGCTGCTCGACCTGACGACCACGCGCCGCCGGCTGGATCTGTCGGACCTGTCCCCCGCCGACCAGGCCGCGCTGGCCACAAGCCGAGCGACCGAGGTCCTGCCGTCGGCGGCAGCGCTGGCCGCACGCCTCGCCCTGGGACGGCCGCTGCGGGTGAAGTTCACCATCGAGCCGCAGGGCACCGAGTTCCACCTGGGCAACGTCGTGCCACTCCTGGTCGTGGAACGGCTGCGGCGCATGGGTCATCACGTCGACTTCGTCGCCGGTGACGTCACGGTCCGCATCACCGACGCGTCGCAGGCCGGCGGCGAGCGGCCGCGCATCAGCGACGCGGACGTCGGCGAGAGCCTCGCCGCTCACCGCCGACAGGTCGCACCTTTCCTCGACATCTCCGCCGTCACGTTGCGGCGCAACAGCGCATGGCTGGAGAAGACCGGCGTACCACGGCTGATCGAGCTCGCCGCAAGCGTGCCGCTCGCCCGCACCCTGGACCGGGCGGGCCTGCGCGAGCGGCTCGCGGGCGATCGTGAGGTACGGCTGGACGAGACGCTCTACCCCCTGGTGAAAGCGCTCGACTCGGTGGAGCTCGACACCGACGTGGAGGTGGGCGGCGTCTACCAGCGGGCCACCATGGCGGTCACCCACGAGGTGACCGCCCGGCATGCCGCACTCCCCCAGCTCGGCATCGCCACGCCGCTGATCGAGGGGATCGACGGCACCGGCGCCCTCATGAGCGCCCGCACGGGTAACCATGTCGCGCTGACCGCGTCCGCCGGCGAGGTCTACGCGGCGCTGGTCGCTGTCCCGGACCACCTCGTCGCCCCGTATCTGCGTGCACTGACCGAATGGGACGACGCCGAGCTCGACGCGACCCGGACCCGGGTCGCCGCGGGCACGGCCACCCGCGACGCCGTTCGCCACCTGCTCGCCGGGGAGCTGACCGCGGCCATCCACGGCGTCGACGCCGCGATGGCGGCACGTGCGGCGTACCGATCCCTTGACATTCACCCTGTCCGATAGCGAGGAATGATCACCGATGAACGTGTTGATGCTGCGTCACAACCTGCACCAGATGATTCTGGAGCTGGCCGACGAGGTCTACGCCGTGCTGGACGACTCGGCCGGGTGCCGGGCGTTGAGCCAGGAGACACTCGACCGCTTCGCCGGGGTGTACCGGGTCTCCTCCTATGACTCGCTGGAGGATCTCAGCGCCGTGGTGGCCGATCTGACCGCCCGGGGCGTACGGATCGACAAGGTCGTCAGCCTCGCCGAGTTCACCCAGTACGCGGCCGGGTACACCGCCCACCTGCTCGGCCTGGACCACTATTCACCGGAGATCGCGCTCGCCACCCGGGACAAGCGGATGACCAAGACCCGCGCGGTGGAGGCCGGGCTGGACGTCGCCCGATGGATCTCCGTCCCGCTGGACCCCCGGGACCGCGACGCGGCGGTCATCGAGCGGGCGGTCGGTTTCCCCCTCGTCCTCAAACCCGCGAGCGGATGGGGCACGATCTCCACCGTCAAGGTCGACGACCGGGCCGGGCTGGACCGGGTGCTCGCCGATTTCAGCGTGGAGGCGGGCGTGGGCTCGCCGTACCTGATCGCGGAGGAGTTCATCGACGGCGAAGAATTTCACATCGATGCCGTCTGGCGGGCCGGCACCCCGTGGTTCTTCCACGTCAGCCGTTACGTCAAGCCCCGGCTGACGGCGTGGCTGGACAACACCTACGACGGCTCGGTCCTGCTCGAGGAGGAGGACCACGCCGACCTGTACGCCCGCCTGCGCACCCTCAGCACCCAGCTCAACAAGACCATCGGGCTGACCCGCGGCGCCACCCACGTCGAGGTCTTCCGGGAGCGCGGCACGGACCGGCTGGTCGTGTCGGACGTCGCGTCACGGATGGGCGGCGCCCACGTCGGTGATGTGATCGAGGCCAGGTGCGGGGTGCACGAGGGCCGGATCGTCCTGCACGAGCTGCTCGGCGGTGAGCGCGACGACCTGCCCTGGGCCGCGCCCGCGTTCCGTTATCTCGCGGGGATCTCCATCAAGGCGAGCGTGTCCGGGACGATCGCCGGGCTCCCGGAGCGCGACGCGCTGCTGGCCCATCCGCAGGTGGTGTCCGTCGCGATCTACGGCAGCGTCGGTGACACCGTGCGGGTCTCGCACCCGTCGGCCTGGTGCGTGCTGGCGGTCGTCGGCGCGGACACCGAGGAAGAGCTGCTCGCCGTCAACGAGGAACTGACCCGCACCCACCGCGTCGAGGTGGTCTGACACCGATGCCGCGTGTGCCGGTCCCGGGCGCACGCGGCATCGGGTTTCATCGGTGGCCCGCCACGTAGTCCCTGATGGCCGGGGCTACTTCCTTGGCCACGAGGGTCAGGGTCTGCCAGTCGACCGGAGCTTTCACCGCGAGCAGGAAGTCGCGTACGCCCATGTCCGCGTAGACCTTGAGCGCGTCGACACACTGCTGGATGGAACCGGCGCTCAGGTACTGCACGCGGATCACCTCGGGCGTGTCCGCGAGCTCGTTCACCGACCGGCGGGCGGTTTCCGCGCCGGAGTCCCCGACGACCGCGCGGAACGTGATCGACTTGCGGACCTCCCGGGGGTCGCGCCCGACGGCGTCGCAGTGCGCGTGGAACGCGTCCACTTTGGTGCGGTACACCTCGGGGTTCACCGGCAGCGCGTTCCAGATGTCGGCGTGGCGGGCGGCGATGCGCGAGGTGCGGCGTACGCCGTCCCCGCCGACGATGAGCGGAAGCCGATGCTGCAGCGGTTTCGGGGCGAGCCGGGCGTCGTCCAGCTGGTAGTGCGTACCGTGGAACGTGATGCTGTCCTGGTCCCACAGGCCGCGCAGCACGACGCAGGCCTCCTCCAGCATGTCCAGGCGGACCCGGCCCGCGGGGAACGGGATCCCGTACTGCTGGTAGCCCCGGTCGGTGCCACCCGCGCCGATGCCGAACTCCAGGCGGCCGCCGCTGACGTGATCGATCGTCGAGGCGATGTTCGCCATGATCGCCGGATGCCGCCAGGTGATCGGCGACACCAGCATCGCGCAACGGATCCGGGTGGTACGCGCCGCCAGCGCCGCGAGCATCGACGGGCCTTCGAAACAGGGCCAGTCCGGGGCGTACGCGTGGGGGCGCAGGAAGTCGAACAGCGAGATCCAGTCGTAGCCGAGGTCCTCGACGCCCTGCCACAGCTCGAGGGTCGCCTCCCAGGTGCCGTGCAGCTGACCGGAGTGGATACCGAACCGCACGGTGTCCGGGTCGATGAACACGGAGTCTCCTTTCACAGTTTCCCGGCGACGGGAATGATGCGTTCGCCCATGACGTCCAGGGGTGTGCCGGTGTGCGCGCCGGTGACCGGGCCGATGACGGTGTCCAGGCCCGCGTCGGCGATCCGGGCGAGGTCGTCGAGGATCGCCCCGGCGCGTTCGCCGTCCGGGCCCGGGTCGAACTCGTAGTAGACGGTCTTCTCGATCTCCGCGTAGTCGCGTCCCTCGCGCTCGCAGTGCTCCCGGAGCACGGCGAGTTTGCCGGGCAGCCGGTCCGTCCAGAAGAAGTTGCTGGCCTGCGCGTACTTCGCGACCAGGCGCAGTGTCTTCTGTTCGCCCTCACCGCCGATGAGTACCGGCGGGTGGGGACGGGTCAGGGTGCGGGGCCGGCTCAGGGGGCGCTCAGCGCGTACATGGATGCCTTCAAAGGGTGACTCGTCCTCGGCCCACATCCGCGCGCACAGCCGCAGCGCGTCCTCCAGATGTTCGAATCGCGCCGCCACCTCGGGGAAGTGCAGGCCGAGACCGGCTGTCTCCTCCCGGTTCCAGCCCGCCCCGATCCCCAGCATCGCCCGGCCGCCGGACAGCACGTCGAGGGTGCTCACGATCTTCGCCAGCATTCCGGGATCCCGGAACGTCACCGCGGTCACCAGGGTGAGCAGGCGGGCCTTTTCGGTGTGCCCGGCCAGAAAACCCAGCGTGGTGTACGCCTCCAGCATGTCGAGCTCCGCCGGCCCGACGGAACTGACCTGGAACACGTGGTCCGGCACCGCGATGTACGCGAACCCGGCCTGGTCCGCGTGGCGGGCGATCCGGGCCAGCGTCGCCGCGACGGCCGCCGTCCCGCCGGGGAACGAGTAGTCCCGGATGTGCAGTCCGATCTTCACTGGTCACCTTCGTTCGAGACGGCGAAGTGGTGCGTGGTGCGGCTGGTCCAGGTCTGCCCGGGGTCGAGGCGGACCGATGGGAAGTCGGGCCGGTTGGGGGCGTTGGGCAGGGCACTGGCCTGCAGGCAGATGCCGCCGCGGGGCTGGCCGTGCCGGTCCGCGGTGTAGATGCCCAGACCGGGTGCCTCGGTGACGACCCGCATGCGCCGGCCGCTGACCGGATCGCTGAGCTGCGCCGCCCACGTGGGGTCGTCCAGGACGAAGAACCGGTCGACCGGCAGCGGGCCGAGGTGGTGCGAGCGCCGGAAGTCGTACGGTGTCCCCGTCACGTCGCCCGGGGGGCCGGGCACGGGCACCATCCGCTCGCTGTAGTGGATGATCCGCCCGGAGTTCAGCGCGAGGTGGTGCCCGTCGATCCGGTGGCCCGGGTGCAGGTTCCAGTAGGCGTGGTTCGTCAGGTCGACGATCGTGGGCGAGCTACTGGTGGCCCGGTGCTCGAAGCTCAGCGCCCCGTCTGCCGACAGCCGGTAGACGGTCTCAGCCGACAGGTCACCGGGATAGCCCTGGTCGCCGTCGGGGCTGCGCAGCCGCAACCGCACGGCGACCGACCCCGCGTCGTGCGCCGCGTCGCCGTCCCAGACCAGCCGGTCGAAGCCGAACGTGCCGCCGTGCATGTGGTGGCCGCGGTCGTTCGGGTCGAGCTGGTGCTCGGTGCCGTCGAGCGAGAAGCTGCCCCGGTCGACGCTGCGGGAGAAGCGTCCCAGCGTGGAACCGAGGTAGGGGCTGCCCTTGCGGGCTTCGTAGCCGGCGAGCGTGGCGTGGCGCAGGACGATGTTGTCGCGGCGGCCGGTGCGGTCGGGTACCCGTACGGACACCAGGGTGGCGCCGTAGGTCCAGACCTCGACGCTCAGCCCGTGCCCGTTGTCCAGTTCGAAGGCGTCGACCGGCCGGGCGGCCTGGCGCGCGTGGCCCGCGGTCGTGCCGGCGGGCCGCTTGGAGATACGCATACCGCGCGGGGTCTCCTCAGATGTCCAGGATGAACTGGGCCGCGACGCCGAGCCGCTCGCGGGTCTCCGGGCGGGCGAACGCGGCCTGGTCCAGCTGCTGGGGATTCGCGCGGCGGGTGAAGTAGGCGTGCATGGCCCGGCGCCGCTGCGCCGACCGGTTCCTGGTGCCGCCGTGCCACAGGTGCCCGTTGAAGACCAGCACGGATCCGGCCGGTGCGATGACCAGTTGCTCGTCGGGGTGCGGTGCGGCCGGATCCGCCATCACGTCGTCGGGTGCGGAGCCCCAGCGGTGGGATCCGCGGACGAGCCGGGTGGCGCCGTTCTCCTCGGTGAAGTCGTCCAGCAGCCACATCGTGTTGCAGGCCTGGTAGTCGCCGGCCCGCAGGTGCTGACCCGGCCAGTCGGCGTGCAGTGCCTGGTGGGCCTGGCCGGGGAGGGCGGCCCGGCTGCTCAGCGACGACAGCTTGAACTCGTCGATGACGTGCCCGACGGCCGCGAGCAGCAGGGGGTGGGTGAAACAGACGTCGAAGACCGGGCCCTTGTTGACCAGGTCGGACACCCGGTCGGTGCCCGTCTCCCTGCCGACCTCGGTGCCGGCGCGGTCACCCTCGGCGGCCAGCAGGGCGTCCAGCCGGTCGCGTAACGCCTCGACGAGTTCGGGGGTCAGGACGCCGGGCAGGAAGGCGTACCCGTCCTCGTCGAGCTGCCGGGTGGTCGTCTCGTCCAGGGTGACGCCGGTGACGCCGAGTTCCTCGAGTGCTTGGGCCATGTCCATGAGTGCGCTCTTTCCGTGAGCAGGTGCTAAGGGGTGTTCCGCTATGCGTGCGCGGCGGTCGGCACGGGTCGCCGGGACGCGGTGAGCCCTGCCGGGGTCAGCGAGCGCAGCCGCAGGCCGAGCAGGGCGTCGGTGGCGGCGATCAGTACCCGCCGCCCCTCGGAGCTGACCTCGGACGACTGGACGATCTGCTGCAGCACGGCGAGGGCCTGGGGGGAGTTGAGGTCGTTGGACACCGCGTCGTCCAGCCGGTGCAGCAGCTGCGTCGCGGCACTGTCGGTGGCGGGGATCCGGGCCAGGGCCTCCTCGTACGTCTCGATGTCGGACGTGGGCAGGTCTGCGGCCGGTATGCGGGCGACCAGGCGCCGGAGGGTGTTCTGGGCGCCGCGGAACGCCTCGGCGGTGACCGCCTGGGGACGGCGGTAGTGACCGCCGAGCAGGAAGAGCCGGCAGGCCATCGGGTGCACGTCCGGGCCGGTCACGTCGGCGAGCGTCGGCGCGGTGCCCCGGGTCATGGGCAACGCACCGAAGGTGAGCATGTCGTGATGCAGCCAGTAGCTCACCCAGGGCCGGCTGTCCTCGAGGTACGACTCGCTCTGGGCCAGCTCGTTGACGTGGTGGAGCTGACGGTGGTGTTTGCCGCCGGTGTGGATGTCCAGCCGGTCGCCGAGCAGGGTGGCGCTGATCGCCGAGCAGCCCAGGTGTGCCCCGGGCAGCCCCCACCCCCACGGCGAGTCCCAGCCCATCAGTGACCGGGCCGGGTCCGCGGCGCGCCACAACGCGAAGTCGGCCGGGTTGCGCAGCCCGGCCGGGCGTTCGGAGGTCGCACCCTCGCGTTGCGCCGCGACGTTGAGTTGCCCCAGCGAGCCGTAGCCGGCGGCGCGGGCGGTGTCGAAATACAGCCCGGAATCAGCGGTGTACGCGTATCCCTTGTCGACCAGGACCCCCGCGAAGTCGATCATTTCCGGGATGTAGTGCGACGACCGGGCGTAGGTATCCGCGCGCAGGAAGTTCAACGTCGCGAGGTCGTTCTGGAATGCCTGGGTGTAATACGAGGTGATGTCGCCGAGCGAGGGTGGAGCAGGCGTTTCGGCCAGCTCGTCCGGGATGGTGGGCGAAAAGCCCTCCCGCCCCTTGTTCACGTCGGTGACCATGAAGACGTGCTTGCTCTTGAATCCTTTCCACCGCAGGGTCCGGCGCATGACGTCGAATCCGATGGCGCCGCGGATCATGCCGAGATGCGCAGGCGAGAAGACCAGGGGCCCGCAACTGAATATCCGAACCTCTTGCCCGATCGGGGAAAAGTCCTCGAGGTCTCGGCTCATCGAGTTGTAGAGCCGCAGTGGCGAGGCAGCCGGCACGTTTCTCTCCTTGGCTTTTGCGAATTACGGGTCATCGCCGGAAGCGATGCTGACACAGCGCAGGCGAGCTGCCAATGTGTCCGGTGATCGTGTGCGGATCTTCCGCACTCGACCACCCCCCGCGGCCGGCTGCTACCCTGCGCAGAATGCGTCTATATCTCTCCTCCGTCGGCATCGGTACCCGCCCTGAACTGCTGTCCGGCCTGGTGTCGGGCCGGCGCCGGGTCGCGGTCATCCTGAATGCCTACGACTTCCGCGACGAACAGCGGCGGGCCGCTTCGCTGGCATTCGAGATGGACGAGCTACGCAAAATTGACCTCGAGCCCGAAGAGGTCGATCTGCGTTCCTACTTCACCGACGCATCCACCCTGGAGGCGACGCTGCGGGGTTTCGACGCGCTGTACGTGCGCGGCGGGAACACGTTCGTGCTGCGCCGGGCCCTGGCACTCAGCACAGCGGACCAGGTCATCACCAGGCTGCTGGCGGAGGACGCGCTGGTCTACTCCGGGTACAGCGCCGGCATCTGCGTGCTGGGGCCCACCCTGCGCGGCATCGACGGGCACATCGACGACCCGCACTACGTCCCGGCGGGCTACCCGGGCGGGCCGCCGTCGTACGCGGGGCTCGGCGTCCTGCCCTACGCGATCGCGCCGCATTACCGCTCGGATCATCCGGAGTCCGCGGAGATCGAGGACATGGTGCGGTATCTCATCGATCACCACATTCCGTTCATCACCCTGCGCGACGGCGAGGCGATCGTGGTGGACGGGGACACGACCACGGTGATCGCGAACTGATCGATTCGGCGGTGTTCGCCGAATATGGACGCCGCCCGGAAGGTGCGTCATATTTGGACGCATGACAAAGCTCGGGATCCGAGATGAATGGTCGATTGCCGGTGATCCCGGCGAGGTGCACGATCTGCTCTGTGCCGCTGATTTGTTCATCGCCGCCCGGTACGGCACGCCCGTGCCGCGGCGGCGCATTCAGAGCACCGAACGACTGGTAGCGTCACGCAGTGTCCGTCTGCTCCGGGAGCGGGGCACCGCCATCGCGATGTTCACGCTGACCTGGGAGCCGTCTTTCGAGACCGCGACCGATATCTTCCCGCCGACCGCCAAGCCGATTTATATGCAGCGGCTCGCCGTTTCACCGGACCTGGACGGCGGTGACACATTGGTCGGGTTGAGATGTGTGCGCCAGGCCATGGAAACCGCACGCGAACTGGGTGCGACGGCCATCCGCGCGGAGACCAATCCGGACTTGACAAACACCGTACGCCTCATCGAGCAATTCGGGTTCACGGCGTATGGACCAGTCCTCGACGACGGCGGGGTCCGCCGGATCCGTCTGCAGAACATCCTGCACGAGCCAGAAAGGGACCGGACCGCCTGATGCGGGAGCTGACCCAGCAAGTAGCCGAACTTGTCGCCCGCAACGCGCGGGCGGGCACCGGGGACGACGGTGCGGACCTGGACACGCCCCTGCGGGACCGGGGGGTGGACTCGCTGACCGTCGCCGGGGTGATCGTCGACATCGAGCGGACGTTCGGCGTGCGCTTCCCCGCGGCGCTGATCACGGCCGACACGTTCACCTCCGTGCGTTCCGTCGCCGCCGCCGTCGAGGAACTCACCCGCCGGGAGCAGGACGCATGACCGGCACGGTGCAGTCCTACCCGGCAGTGCACACCTATCAGGGCATCTCCCCTGTCCAGGATCTCGGCCGTTACCCGACAGTGCTGGCGGCGCTGGCGGACCGGGCCCGGCACACCCCGGACGCCCCGTATCTGACCTCGGTCGACGGTGACGGCCCGGAGACCGTGCTCACCTTCGGTCTGCTCGACAGCTGGAGCGGCCGGCTGGCCCGGTGGCTGCGGCGCGAACACGCCATCGCGCCGGGTGACGTGGTGGCGCTCACGCCGCTCAACGAGCCGGTGTCCATCGCCGTCCTCTTCGCCATCCTGCGGGCGGGCGCCGTCTGCCTGCTGGTGAACCCCGGTGATCCGGCCGGGCGTGCGTTCGAGCAGATCGACAGCCAGTCGGCGGTGGCGCTGCTGGTCCCCCCGGCGCTGACGCGGGAGCGGGACCCGGACCCGCGTGCGGTCATCGTCCCGGACCCGTCCCAGCTGCCCGACGCGACCGGCGGGGACCTGCCCCCGGTCCGGCCCGACACGGACGCCCTGCTGTTCGGCACGTCCGGGTCCACCGCCGCGGCCAAGATGGTGGCGCAGACCCATCGCAACGCCGCCACCAACGCCGAGGCATTCGTACGGCACCATCGGATGCAGCCTGGCGACCGCATCCTGGGTTTCCTGCCGATCCACCACGCGAACGGGGTACACACCACCCTGCTCTCCCCGCTGTTCTCCGCTTCGCACACGGTGCTGGCCCGGGGATTCAGCCCCTTCCAGTACCCGGAACTGGTGCAGCGCTACCGGCCGCGGCTCGCCAGCGCGGTGCCGAGCGTCCTCGACACGCTGTTGCAGACGTGGCGCGAGCCGGTGTTCCCCGCCGAGTTCGAGTACTTCCTGACAGCCGCCGCGCCGCTGTCCGCGCGCACGTGCGCCGAGGTGTACAGCAAGTTCGGCGTACGGGTCGTCCAGGGTTACGGCCTGACCGAGACCACCAACTTCTCGACGACGGTCCCGATCGATCTGCCGGAGAGCGAATACCGGCGGCTGATGCTCGACACGGCCATCCCCTCCATCGGTACGGCCGTGTACGGCAACGAAGTCGCGGTGTTCACGGCGAGCGGCGAGCGGGCCCGCCCCGGCGAGCACGGTGAGATCCGGATGCGGGGACACAACGTGATGTCCCGGTACGCGGGCAACCCCGCAGCGACCGACGAGGCCTTCCTGGACGGCTGGTTCCACTCCGGCGACCAGGGCTACGAGGTCGTCTCCGCGTACACACCGGGCAATTTCATCGTCATCACCGGCCGCACGAAGAACATGGCGAAGGTACGCGGCGAAGCGGTCTCCCTGGAGGAGATGGAACGCGCCCTGTTACGCCTCGACGGGGTACGCGACGCCGCGTGTATAGCCCTGCCCGACCCGGTGGAGGGCGAGGCGATCACCGCGGTCGTCGTGTCCCCGGAGGTCTCCGAGACCCGGATCGCCCGGCATCTCAGCGGCGTGTTCTCCGCCAACGCGCTCCCCCGCCGCATCGTGTTCGCCGATCGGATCCCGCGGACCAGCACCGGAAAGATCATCCGCCGTCAGCTCACCGACGAGATCGGGACGAACCGCGGCACCCCGGCCACACCCCCGGCCAACGACAACGTTACGGAGCAGCCATGACCACGACCACCACCACCGCCATGAAGAGCAACCCGGACGACGAGAACGAGGTGCACGACCTCGACGTGTTCCAGGACGCGGGTGCCTGCATCATCACCCCGGTCGTGGCGCTGCCCCCGGCGGCGGCGGACGCGCTGGTCGGCGCGATGGCGAAGGTGGTCCGTGACGGCCACGCCGCGCAGCAGGCGCTCACCCCGGACGACGACGGGGTGATCCGGGCCCAGTACTTCGAGGAGGGCCTGGTCTACATGCTCGCCAAACCGCTGGACGGATATTCGGCGAGCCGCTACTGCATGGACCTGTTCAACGTCGGCGACCGCGGGGCCTGCTCGCGGATGCACTACCACACAGGCGCTCGGATGGTACGGCTGATGACCGGCTCCGACACCTCCATCCGGGTGTCCGCGCTCTCGCCGTTCCACTACACCTATGTCGACGGCGTGACCCCGTTCAAGCTGCAGGTCGAGCGGGACAGCATGCCGGACAGCACCCGTGACCGTTACAGCTTCTGGGTTCCGGAGTCCTCCATCGTGGACATGCAGATCCCGCGCGGGACGTCACACCAGTTCAACTCGTTCGGCGAGAACGCCGTGATCGACACGATCCACCCGGAGGAGACGATCGAGGCGTTCCGGGAGAAGATGTCCGGGCTGCGCATGATGGCGCAGACGGTCTTCCTCTCCGACGAGTTCCCCTCGGTCGAGGACTGCGGCGGCGGATCGAGCCGATGACCGCGGTCGACTGGTACGGGCTGGGCACGTTCGGTCTGCCGATGGCGACCCGGTGCATCACCGCGGGCTACCCGGTGCGGGCGGGTAACGGACGGGGCCGGCTCACCGAGTTCCGGCAGGCCGGCGGTCGGGATTCCACGGCGGAGGGCGCGCCGGCCCCGATCGTCGCGCTCTGCCTCCCCTCGGCCACCGAGGTGCTGGATGTCGTACGGAACCTCGGGCCGGCCGCCTGGGTGGTGGACTTCTCGTCGCACGATCCGGCGTCGGCGGTCCGGGCGGCAGAGCTCCTGCGCGAGCGCGGGATCGGCTATGTCGACTGCCCGGTGTCCGGCAGCGTCGACCTGGCCCGCGACGGGCAGCTGACCGGATATGTGGGAGCCACGCCGGAGGAGCTCCCGGCCGAGGTCCGGGAATTCGTCGGCACCATCTGCGCCGGCCTGTTCTGGACCGGCGGGCTGGGGCAGGGCCAGGGGATGAAGCTCGTCAACCAGGTCATTCATCTGGGCAACGTGCTGGTCCTGGGTGAGGGCTTCCAGCTGGCCGAGCAGTTCGGTCTGGCGCCGGCGACCGTGCTGGCCGCGTTGAAGGCGTCGTCAGGTGCGAGCCGGATGCTGGAACGCTTCGGAGAGCAGATGCTCAGCGAGCGGTACCCGCGCCAGTTCAGTGCGCGGCTGGCGCACAAGGACATCCGCAACGCCCTGCGGCTCGCGCCCGATCTCCCGGTCGCGGCGATGGTCGAGGATCGCCTCCGGGCCGTCGTCGAGGCCGGGGACGGGGAACAGAACTTCACCCGGCTGGCCCGGCGCCCCGTGATCCCGCCGGCCACCGGGTGACGGGGCCGTCATACCTGGCGCACCTTGGCCAGGGTCGTCGCGAGCGACTGCCACAGCTGCGTGGCGAGGGCCAGGTTCTTCGACTCGGTCGCCTGCTGCCCGAGCTGCTGCAGCGTCGCGATCCCGGTCTCGGCGTCGCCCTCGAGGATCTTCAACTGGCTGTCGAGCGCGAGCAGCCGCACCCGGTCGCGGTAGGACAGCCCCAGGTTCTCGTTGTGCAGTAGTTCGTCGCACATCCGGCGGGCGTCGGCGGTGCGGCCCTCCTGAAACGCGAGATACGCCTGCAGGGAAAGCAGTTCGTCTCGTTGCAGCGGCGTCCCGGTCAGCCGGACCGCCGGCTCGACCTCGGCCAGCCAGCGCCGGGCGTCGTCAAGCTCGGGCGGGGTCATCTGCAGGGCAGCGGCGATGGCGGCGGCGCGGAGCCGCTGCCAGAGACTCAGGTCGTCCTGACCCGCCACCAGCGCGAGCGCGTCTTCGAGGCGGGCCTTGGCCGCGGCGAAGTCACCCTGGCGGGCGCTGACCATGGCCGCTGTCCACAGCGCTTCCGCGGCCTGGGTGGGTGCGGCTTCCGGCAGCCACTTCTCCAGCTCCCGCACGTGGCGCGTGGCGGCGTCCACCGAACCGCTCTCGGCCTCCACGCTGATCAGCACCAGCAGCGCCGCCATGCGATCGAACGTCGACAGGCTTTCCAGGACGGCGATGTCCAGGGCCTGTGCGGCGAGGGTCTGCGCGTCGTCCATCGCGCCACGCCCGCGCAGCCGGCGGGCCCGGCGGACTCTGGCCCGCACCCGCAGCTCGGGCACCCCGATGGCATCCGCCAGCTCGACCAGCTCCTGCAGCCGGCCCGGTTCGAGGCCGGCGTCCGTGACGGAGTCGAGCAGCCACAGCGCCTGCCAGCGGGCCGCGGGGTCCGTCTGCTCGTCCTCGTCGACGGCCCGCAGGATGCCCGGGGACATGTCCGCGTTGCTCGGTGTCGAGGCGGCGATGGCGAGCGCCTCGCTGAGGCTGCCGCCCGCGGGCTGGGTGAGGGTGTCGGCATCAACACCGAGCTGGGTCGCGAGGTAGGTGATCGCCCGGTCGGTGGCACGCCGCTCTCCCGACTCGAGCCGGGAGAGATAGCCGGTGGACATGCCGTCACCCGCCAGCTGGGCCTGGCTCATCCCACGTTCCAGTCTGAGCGTCTTCAGCCGGTGGCCGAAGTGTGGCAGTTCGGCCATGTCGCCCTCCCGGAAGACTGTCGATCGCACCCAGGTGTTGCCTCACCCAAAGCTGAACACCCTGGGAAATTCCCTCAAATTACTCTACGCAGCACGGCAACCGGTGGCAACTTGCAGGTGGCCGTATCCGCACCCCGGTAATCAACATTCGGGACAGGAGTCAAGTCCCGGTAAAATGATCTCGCAGGTTTGACAATGTATTGCCAAGCTTGTTGCCAAGGATCTAGGCTTCTCGCAGTCCCACCACCACTCTTCCCGGAGATCCACATGCCTGGATTCGCCAGTTGTGCCAGCTCGCCAGCAATCCGCCGCACCGCCACGGCAACGGCTGCGATGCTGAGCCTCTTCAGCGCTCTCGCCCTGGCCACCGCACCCGTCCAGCCGGGCCGGCCGGTGCACACCGCACTCCCGGCATCGGCAGCCGGGCACGCCGGCACCGACGGCGAGATCGAGTGGCCCACCCCGACCACGCCCTGAACCACACCGCTCCCCCTGAGCGCCCGATGACGTGATTCCTCACATCGATCCGCCATCGGGACGCGCCGCTCGAGATCTCCCCGAACCACGTAGTCGCGTCAGCAACAGCGAGGACACAAGATGCTTGAGGAAAAAGCAGGGCAGCTGGCCGAACAGTTGACGAAGTGCCCGGTCGTCAGCGTCTCCATCAACACCCTGCTCCCCGCCGACTCACCTCGCACCGAAGGGGAACAGACCGACCAGGTCCAGCTCCTGATCGAGTCCGGCACGACGTTCCCCCCGATCATCGTGCACCGGCCCACCATGCGCGTGATCGACGGCATGCACCGGCTGCGGGCCGCCATCGCGCGAGGCGACCACAGCATCGAAGCCCGCCTGCTGGACGTCGCCCCCGAAGATGCCTTCATCGTCGCCGTGGAACTCAACGTCCGGCACGGCCTCCCGCTCTCGCTCGCCGACCGCAAGGCAGCGGTCAGCCGCATCGTCACCAGCCACCCGGACTGGTCGGACCGCGCCATCGCCGCGATCACCGGGCTGTCAGCCCGATCGGTGAAAGCGGTCCGGGCCGCCGGACAGCAGGCCACAATGGACACCGGCCACGAGCCGGCCCGCATCGGCCGCGACGGCCGGGTCCGCCCCCTGACGAGCGCCACCGGCCGCCGCCACGCCGCCGGCCTGCTGACCCAGAATCCCAACGCCTCCCTGCGCGTGGTCGCCAAGGCAACAGGACTGGCCCCCTCAACCGTCATGAACGTACGGGACCGGCTGCGGCGCGGCGAAGACCCCGTACCCGGCGCCCAGGACCGCTCCAAGAAGCGCACCGGCAGCGTCCACGACATGGCCGACTTCCAGCTCAACAAGACCCTCACCATCGCCGGCCAGAACGCGGGATGGGACCACACCCTGCAACGGCTCCGCAACGATCCCTCGTTACGCTTCCGGGAAATGGGCCGCGTGCTGCTGAGCTGGCTGGGCAGCACCCCGAAGACAGAAGTCATGCACACGCTGCCGGCCGTCGTCCCCGCGTACAACATCGAAGGTGTGCTGCAGGTAGCCCAGGCGAACATGGCCCTGTGGCAGCAGTTCGCCGAAATGCTCAAGGAACGACTCGTCGAGGAAGACCCGGTCCTCCCCCGAACAGGCGAGCTCTGACCGACGACGACGCGACCGCCCGTTCCCTGTTCAGCAGGCCTTGTAGACGTAGCTGCGGCTGCCGGGGGCGGTCACGTCCTCATCGCGCAGGACGACCGAGGTCCGGGCGCCGATCGCCGCGCAGGCCGTGGCGAAACCCTCCCGGCCCCCGTCCTTGTCCTCGTACTCGATGTCGATGACGCGGTCGCCGTACACCCGGGTGTAGTAGCCGCACTCATCCTCCGCGCCGCATTCCTCGGCGATGGCGAAGTCGAGGCCCGCGGTCTTGCCCGCGGAGCCCAGCTCGGTGGTGTTCTTCTGGGCGATGGCCAGGCCCGCCGCGTGGGCGCGGGACACAAGCAGCTGGAGGTAGGCGATGGCGTCGGTCTTACTGAGCAGCTTCTTGGACCGCTGGTACGAGTCGATGTTGTCGGGTTCGATCGCCTTGAACCCGGAAGTCGCGCAGCCGGTGATCCAGCCGCCGACGATCCCGGCGAGGGCCGAGCGCTTGGCTGCCGTCGACGTGTCCAGCAGGACCTCATCCCATTCCTCGTCCACGACCTCGCGGCCGCGGGCGTCCTTGAGGAGCAGGCCGGGCTGGTTCTTACGCCACCATCCGATGGTTCCCTCCGCGAGCGGGGCGCCCTTCTCCTCGGGCTGGGTCTGGAAGGCATTGACGTAGCAGATGTTGTAGGCGCCCGGCGCGGGGGCATCGGTGCGGTCCCGGCTCACCACGGTGACACCCGTGGGAAGGCGGTACGCCTCACCGATCTGGTAGTCGAAGGTGGCATTGGCCGGCGGCGGGACGACGCTCGCGGCCGTGGGGGCTGCCTCGCCGGGCGTGGCGAGGGCGAGGGAGCCGGCGAGGGCGACCGAGGCCGCACCGACGCCGCTGATCAGGTGCCGGAGGAGAGTTGCCATGAGGTAGCTCCGTGATCTCTTGTCGGGCCTTTGCCCCGCATAAGGTCTTGCGTGATCTTTGGTAACGCCCCGCGTCACCCGATGGGATTCGGGCGTCCGGGCGTTTCCTGCGCCGCCCGGAGTTTCGGCGCCGGAGCCCGAGCTCTCCTGTGGTGTTCTCCCGGCATGACAGTTCTGGTTGAGGTCGGTCTCGACGGCGGCGGCTCCCTGCTGCTGGAGGCGGCCGGCACGGGTGTCGCCGGTCCGGTGAAGGCGGGCCGCGGCAGCGATGCCGTGCACGCCCTGCATGACAGCCTGCGCGAACAGCTGCGCCCTGCGGCCCAGGCGTCTCGCGAGATGATCGAGGAGCTGCGCGGCACGGGCCCGGACGACGTGACGATCGAATTCGGGCTCAAGCTGGTCGCGGGCCTAGGAGCCCTCGTCGCCACGTCCAAAGCGGAGTGCCACTTCAAGGTGACGGTGCGCTGGAGCCGCGACCAGCTTGAAGCCGGATCGGAAGACGCGCCGTGACGCTCGCGCGCAGCACTCCCACACATGTCGAAGTGGCGCCGCGAGGCAGCGGGATCGCCGTCCTGGTGGACCCGGACGGAGCCGCCCACGGTGTCGGCTTCCTGGCCGGGGACGGCGCGATCGTCACCTGCGCCCACGTCGTCGAGGCGACCGGGGCGGGACCGGGCGACCGGGTGTCGCTGACGTTCCCGCACGTGCCGGGCCTGCCCTCTGCCGTCGCATGGGTCGACCCGGCGGCCTGGCGGCACCGGGACGGCACGGACGTCGCAGTGCTGCGCCTCGACGAGGTTCCAGCGGGCGCCGGGGTGCTTCCGCTCGGGTCCGCGGCGGGGTGCCGGGGCCACGGGCTCTGGATGTACGGGGTCCCCGGCCCGGGACCGCGGGGCCGGTTCGGTTACGCGCGGGCCGGCGACCTCCTGCCCGACGTCGACGGCGACGGGCAGTTGCTGCAACTCACCGATGCCAACGACGTCACCGTCGGGTTCAGCGGCTCGCCCGTGTTCGACGACGAGACCGGGCTGGTGATCGGCATGGTCACCGCGATCGACCGGGCCGACCAGTACCAGCGCGGGGCGGGCATCGCGTACGCCACGGCCGTCGAGACGCTGCGGCAGGTCGACCGGGCGCTGGGCGAGCAGACGGTGTGCCCGTACCGGGGGCTCGCGCCGTTCACCGCCGCGCACGCGGCCTGGTTCCACGGTCGCGCCGGCGCGGTGCAACGGGTCGTCGCCTCGCTGACCAGACGCGCCGTGCTGCTGCTGGGCCCGTCCGGCTCCGGCAAGTCCTCGCTGGTGCAGGCGGGCGTGCTGCCCGAGATCACCGCCGGCCGTGCCGCACCGGGCTCCGACGGGTGGGCGATGATCACGGCTCGTCCGGGCACCGACCTGCTCGCCGAGCTGGAGGCGGCCGGCCTCGCCGGAGCCGTGCGGGACGGCCTGGTCCACGCCGTCCGGGGACACCCCGACACGACGAGCCCCGGTCGCCGCCTCCTGCTGATCATCGACCAGTTCGAGGAGGTGTTCGCCCAGCCCGCCGCCCGTGACCTGCTGGCACAGCTGGAGGAGCTGGTCCGCTCGGCGGCCCCGCCCACCCTCCTGCTGATCATGCGGGACGACTTCTATCCGCGGTTCGCCGCCGCGGCGCCGACGCTGCTGCACGCCCTGACCCCGGGGGTCGTGAACATCCCCGCGGTGCTGACCCGTGGCGAGGCCACCGACATCGTCGAACGGCCCGCTGCCACGGTCGGCCTGCGGTTCGAGCCGGGCCTCGTCGCCCGGATCCTCGCCGACCTCGAGGCCGCCGGCGACGGTTCCGTGCCGGTCACCGCGCTGCCGGTGCTCGAGCTCGCCATGCTGCAGCTCTGGGAACGCCGCGCGGACGGACGGCTCACGCACGACGGCTACCAGCGCATCGGCCAGCTGGCCGGAAGCCTCACCGCCCGCTGCGACCACAGCATCGCCGCCCTCGACCCGGCCTTGCAGCCGATCGCCCGGCAGGTGCTGACCGCGCTCGTCCGCCCCGCGGACCTCCACCAGCACACCCCGTCGGCCCGGCGCCAGGTGCCCCTCGACCAGCTGCGTGACCTCGTCGGCGACGACGACGCCTTCGAGGCGGTGGTACGGGCACTGACCACCCCCACGCCGCTGATCGTCACCCACGCCAGGGCCGGCGCCCCGGAGGCGCCCCCGATCGCGGAGCTGATCCACGATTCGCTGATCCGCCACTGGGTCACGCTGCGCGACTGGATCGCCGAGGACTACCGCTTCCATGACTGGCTGCGCCGTGCCGAGGAGCAGCGGCAGCACTGGACCGGCACGACGAACCGCGCGGACCTGCTGGCCGGCGTCGAGCTCGCCGAGGGATTGAGCTGGTCACGCCAGAGCCGGCTACCCGGCGCGGTCGCCGCGTTCCTGGGTGCGAGCGAGCGGGCCGCCACCGCCAGAGCACGCCGCGTCCGTACCGTCATGATCGCGATGGTGATGCTGCTGGTGCTCACGGTCTCCGCCGCCGTGTTCGCCTCCTACCAGTCGAACAAGGCCGGCCAGCTCCGGCAGGCCGCCCAGTCCCGGCAGGCCGCCGTCCAGTCGGAGGCGAACGCCACGGGAAATCCCGACCTCAGTGCCCTGCTCGCCGTGCACGCCTACCGGATGAGCAGGACGCCGGAGGCTGCGGCGCGCCTCAACGACGCCTACGCGGCCACCGCGGCGCTGGCACACACCTTCGAGAGCGGGGGTGGAAGCGTCCACGCGATCGCGGCCAACGAGGACGAGTCAATCCTGGCAGCCGGCACGGCGCACGGCACGGTGCAGTTGTGGGACCTGCGCGATGGTTCACGAACGAGCCTTCCGTCCCCCGGCGGAGGCGGGGCGGTCACCGCGGTCGCCTTCGCACCGCACGGCAACGCGCTGGCAGTCGGCGACGAGACGACCGTACAAATCTGGGACTTGGTGACCCGCAGAGTCCGGGAGTTGCCCGGCGACCTGACCTTCCCGGTAAGCACGCTGGCCTACTCCCCGGACGGCGCGACGCTGGCGGTGGGCACCGAGGACGGCGACGTGCTGACCTGGAGCGTGCCGTCCGATACGGTCACCACGGTCCACCACGGTATGGACGTCGTCCACGCGGTCGCGTTCAGCCCGGACGGACACACGCTGGCCAGCGCCGACGACGACAACACCGTGAGCCTGTGGGACGCGCGGACCCGCAAACTCCGGCGCGTGCTCGAACACCACACCGATTCCGTCACCTCGCTGTCGTTCAGCCCGGACAGCCACACCCTGGCCACCGGTAGCTACGACAACCGCGTGCTGATCTGGCCCGTGGCGGCCGGCACGCCCAGCGACGTCGCGCAGTATCCCGACTCCATCACCTCCGTGGCGTTCAGCCCGGACGGCAGCACGCTGGCGGTCGGTGACGGCGACGGGCGGCTGCAGCTGCACGACCCGACCGGCGCCGTGGGCGAACGGCGGCTACTCGGCCACACGAACACGGTCGCCTCCATGACGTACCTCCCGAAGCGTAAACGCCTGGTCACCGGTAGCGCCGACGGCACCGTACGGCTCTGGGACACGGCAGCCGGGGCCGACGATCACCTCCTGCGCGGCCATGATGGACTCGTCGACGCCGTCGCGTTCGCCCCGAACAGCAACCAGCTGGTCAGCGGCGACGACGACGGGGAGCTCCGGCTCTGGGACGGGACGACCGGGACGGTTCTCGGCCACCAGGACGGCGCGATCAGCACCGTGGCGTTCGGTCCGCACGGGCACGTGGCCAGCGGCGGCTCGGACCACAAGGTGCATCTGTGGGACATGGCCGCCACCGTAGAAGCACAGCGACACCGGATCCTGCCGGCTCACGAGGACTCGATCACCGCGCTCGCGTTCAACCGTGACGGAACCCTGCTGGCCAGCGGAAGCTATGACAACTCGATCCGGCTGTGGAACACGGCGGACAGACGCGCGACGAAGATCCCGTCGGGCCACACCGACACGGTCACCTCGCTCGCGTTCAACCACGACCAGACACTGCTTGCCAGCGGCGGCGACGACGGCCTGGTGACGCTGTGGGACCTGGCCGCCGGCCGGCCCCGCAGTCACCTCGTCGATCCCTCCGGACAGGTCAAGTCGGTGGCGTTCAGCCCCAGCGGCGACGCCGTGGCCACCGGCGGGGCGGACGGGACGATCCGGGTGTGGAACCTGACGGGCGGCGAACCCCGGCTGTCTCTCATCGGCCACACCGGTCCGGTCCGATCGGTGGCGTTCAGCCCGGACGGCCGCACGCTGGCCAGCGGCAGCGAGGACATGACCATCCGGCTGTGGAACACAAGGACCGGCGACCGCGAACGCACGCTGATCTCCGGCGACGTGTATGTCCGATCGGTGGCGTTCAGCCCGGACGGCCGTACGCTGGCCGGCGGCGGCCGCATGGTCGGCCTGTGGAGCACGACATCGCCCGGCCCGGACGAGGTTCACCGGCACATCTGCTCGGCCATCGGGCATGACCTCGACCCCGACCAGGCCCAGGTCTATCTGGATGACCGGTCGGCGCCCCCGGTGTGCCCGCCGTGACAGACCTGGTGGCATCGGCACCTGATCTGAGCCGATCCGTCTGCTTGGCGGGCGGCTCCGTCATCATGCGCGACGGAGGCGTCCGTCAAGGCTGGTCGCCGTCGCGCGGGCGCAGCAGCGGCGGGTGCAACAGCCGCGCCGGCCCCCGGCGGAACAGCTGGGCCGGGCGGCCCCGGTCCCGGGCCACGCTGCGCCCGACCGCTTCCACGAAGCCGTCCGCTCCGGTGACCTTGCGGTGGAAATTGCGGGGGTCGATCGTGGTGCGCCACACCCTCTCGTAGACCTCGCGCAGGTCGGCGATGGTGAACTCCGGCGGGCAGAACGCGGTTGCCAGCGGCGTGTATTCGAGTTTGGCCCGGGCCCGCTCGAGCCCGTCGGCCAGGATCCGGTCGTGGTCGAAGGCCAGGTCGCCGGGGGTCAGGTCGTCGCAGGGCCGCCAGGCCGCCCCGGCCGCGTCGCTCCCGGCGACCGGGATCGGGAGGTCGGGCAGCAGGGCCAGGTAGGCGACGGCCACCACCCGGCCGCGTGGGTCGCGGCCCGGGGCGCCGTAGGTGGCGAGTTGTTCGAGGTGCCCAGCCGCCGGGTCGAGGCCGGTCTCCTCGCGCAACTCCCGCCGGGCCGCCTCCTCGAGGTCCTCGTCGGGCAGGACGAAGCCACCCGGTAACGCCCACTGTCCCTCGTACGGCGGGATGCCGCGGCGGATCAGCAGCACCTGCAAGCGGGACTGCCGGATGGTCAGCAGCACCAGGTCCACCGCAATCGTCATGTTGACGATAATACCCGAGCGGGTTTATCGTCATCGTGACGAAATAAGGAGTGAGTGACTATGGCCCACGTAACGCGGCGGTTCAACCTGCGACACCTGCGCGGCACCCCGACCAGCTGGATCAGCTACACCGCCGGCGGCAAGGCGAAGCGCGCCGGGACCGGCCTGTCCTTCTGGTACCGGCCGCTGACCGCGGTGCTGTCCGAGGTCCCGGTCGACGACCGGGAGCTGCCGCTGCTGTTCCACGCCCGCACCGAGGACTTCGCCGACGTCACGGTGCAGGCCACGGTGACGTACCGGGTGAGCGACCCGGCCGCGGCCGCGACCCGCCTGGACTTCTCGATCGACCCCTACCGGGGCAGCTGGCGCGGGCAGCCGCTCGACCAGGTCGCCGGCCTGCTCGCCGAGCTGGCCCAGCAGCCCGCCCTGGACCTGCTGGCCCGGCTGCCGCTCGCGGAGGCGCTGACCACGGGGATCGCCCCGGTCCGGCAGTCCGTCGCGGACGCGCTCGCCCACGACACCCGGCTCACCGAGACCGGCGTCAGCGTGGTCAGCGCCCGCGTGGTGGCGATCCGTCCGGAGCCCGACATGGAACGCGCCCTGCAGACGCCGACCCGCGAGCAGGTGCAGCAGGAGGCCGACCGCGCCACGTACGCGCGGCGGGCCCAGGCCGTCGAGCAGGAGCGCACGATCGCGGAGAACGAGCTGCAGAGCCAGATCGAGCTCGCCCGCCGGGAGCAGCTGCTGGTCGAGCAGCGCGGCGCCAACACCCGCCGCGGGGCCGAACTGGACGCCGAGTCCCAGCTGGTTGCCAACGCGGCCTCCGCGGATCGGTTGCGCACCACGGCAACAGCAGAAGCAGATGCTGATCGGGTACGCGACGAAGCGCGAGCCACGGGTACCCGTCTCGTCGGCCTGGCCGAAGCCGAGGCGGAAGCCGCGCGCCTCGCCGCCTACCGTGATCTGCCCCCGGCGGTGGTCCAGGCCCTCGCCCTGAAGGAACTCGCCGGACACCTTCCCGCCATCGGTGAGCTGACCATCACCCCGGACCTGCTCAGCAAGCTCGCCGGACGGCTCGGATGAGCACGCTCGCCCCGCGCGTGGTGATCGTGTCGCGGCGCAGCGAGCTCGACGAGCTGCTCGCCCGGCACGGTACCCGCGGTGCCGCCGCCTTCTTCCTGCGAGAACGCGGCCGCGACCTGGCCGAGGTGAGCGCCCGGCACGACGCGCTGACCGCCGCCCTCACCGAGGTGGGCAGTGCGATCCCGGCGGACTGGCGGCGCGGCCACGTCGACCGCGCCGACCTGCCCCGGTTCCTGTTCGCCCCCGAGGACGTGGTGATCGCCGTCGGCCAGGACGGCCTGGTCGCCAACGTGGCCAAATATCTCGACGGCCAGCCCGTCATCGGCGTCGACCCGGAGCCCGGCCGCAACCCGGGCGTCCTGGTCCGGCACCCCGCCGCCGCGGTCCCCGGCCTGCTGCACGCCCGCGGCGGCGGTGAGGAGCGGGCCATGGTCGTGGCCCGCCTGGACGACGGCCAGACCCTGCACGGCCTCAACGAGATCTACATCGGCCACCCCGGTCATCAGTCCGCTCGCTACGTGCTCACCGGCCCCGGCGGCGACCGTGAACGGCAGTCGTCGTCCGGC
The DNA here is from genome assembly GCF_016862215.1 of Winogradskya humida. Classification (GTDB taxonomy): domain Bacteria; phylum Actinomycetota; class Actinomycetes; order Mycobacteriales; family Micromonosporaceae; genus Actinoplanes; species Actinoplanes humidus. The sequence continues at coordinate 66,307 of NZ_BOMN01000111.1, read as the reverse complement.
GTCATCGTGGGCACCGGCACCGGGGCGACCGGCTGGTGCGCGTCGATAGCCCGGGAACGGGCCACCGCCCCGGCGATGCCGGACCCGGCCGAGGCGGCCCTCTGCTGGTATGTCCGGGAGGCCTGGCCCTCCCCCGCCACCGGCGTCACGCAGGTCGCCGGCCGGCTGCACACCGGCCAGACCCTGGAGCTGAGCAGCGAGTCCGAACGCCTGGTCGCCTTTGCCGACGGCCTCGAGTCCGACGCCCTGCAACTCGCCTGGGGCCAGCGCATCTCCGTCGGCGTCGCTGACCGCCGCCTGCGCCTGCTCTGACACCGGCCCGGACGCTCTCCCGGGCCGGCAGAGTCGAGTCACTGAGCCCGGCCGCTTCCCGGACGAAGCCGAACTCGGCCCGCTCAGCCGCGGCCAGGGTCGCCATGATGTGCGGGGCCCCGATCATCGACCGCCGCTCCCTGTTCCCGGGCAGCTAATGTGGAGCCTCGGAGGGCGAGAGGCGGATGTCGATGGAGCTCGGCCGGGTCGTCGTCGTTCACGCACCGACCGGTCACGGCTCGGGTTACGCCATCGCCCGCCGACTGGTCCTGACCTCAGCCCACGTCGTCCCGCAGGTCGGCGCCCAGGTCGAGGTACGGGCCGCCACCGCAGCGGCCCGGCTCCCCGCGACCGTCGTGTGGCGGGGCACGCCAGGCGGCCGCGACGACGCCGCACTGCTCGAGCTGGGGGCGGAAGACCCGGGGTGGGACGGCGACGCCGTGCGCTGGGGCCGCACCGTCACCAACCGGTCCGGCATCCCCGCCGAGACCTGGGGATTCCCGATCTGGGCACAGCGCCCCGGGTCACCGCCGGAGACCTGGCATCCGGCGGGCACGATCAACGCCGGCAACCGCGTCGTCGCCGACCGGTACGTGCTCAGCCTGTCCGACCATCCACCGCGGGGCGCGTCGCCGTGGGCGGGGCTCTCCGGTGCCGCCCTCTTCTGCGGCCGGCTGCTCACCGGGGTCATCGCTGCCGACCTCGCCGGTGGCGGGCATGCGCACCTCGACGCCGTACCCGGATATGTACTGGCCCACGACCCTGAGTTCGTCGCAATCCTGCGGCGGCACGGGTCCGCCGGGCCCGCCCTCGACGGCGTCGAGCTCGACGACCTGGCCGAGCTGGTGAGATACGGCCGGAGCCCCGCGGCGCTGCTGATCGCCAAGCGGAACCTGGTCAGATTCCGCGGCCGGCGCACGCTCATGGACGACCTGATCGCGTGGGCCGGGCCGGCGGGGTTCCGGGCCTGGTTGCTGCACGGTCCCGGTGGTCAGGGCAAGACCCGCGTCGCCCATGAGCTGGGGCGGCGGCTGCGAGATCAGCGGTGGGCGGTGCTGTGGTTGCGGCCCGGCGCCCCCGTGCCCGCCCTGGAGGTGATCGGGCACGTCGCCGTACCACTGCTGGTCATCGTGGATTACGCGGAGTCCCAGCTCGGCCAGGTCGCCGAGGTGCTGCGGGCCTGCGCCCGCCACGCCGGCACCTCACCGGTGCGGATGCTGCTGCTGGCCCGTTCGGTCGGTGACTGGTGGGAGACACTGCAGTCCGAGAGCCCGTACGCCACCGAGTTCCTCGAGGACGCGCCCGTCGTCCGGCTGCTGGAACTGGAAACCGAGGCAGCCGGGCGCGCCGACGCGTACCAGGATGCGCTCACCGACCTGGCTGCCGCCCTGACCTCCCAGCTCGACATCGACCCGGCGCTGCTGGCGGACACCCCGCCCTATGTGGACGCCGGACGCCCCGCATCGGCGTTGACCCTGCACATGACCGCGCTCGCCGATCTCCTCGACGCCGCGTACGGCGTCGACTGGCAGCGGGAGGACACGGCGATGCCGGTCGAGGACCGTGTCCTGCACCATGAGCGACGGCACTGGTACCGGACGGCGGACGGCTTCGGCCTGCGCACGGCGCTGCCCGAGGGGTCGCTCCAGGACACGCTCGCCGCGACGTTCCTGCTCGGCGCCGACAATCGCACAGAAGCCGAGGACCTGCTGGAATCGCTGGAGGTGCTGCGCGACCGGCCCGAGAGCCTGCTCGAGACGGTCCACCGCTGGCTCGCGCATCTGTACCCACCGCCCGACGCGCGGCCATGGGGCGCTCTGCAGCCGGACCGGCTGGCGGAACGCTTCGCCGGCACCCGGCTCCTCAAGGACCAACGGCTCGTCGACCCGCTGCTGTCCGCCAGCTCCGAACCTCAACGCGACCGGCTCCTCACCGTGTTCGCCCGCGCGGCACACCAGGCCGCGTTCGACGGGCAACTCGACGAACCTCTGACCGAGCTGTGCGTACGCCAGGCCAGGTGGCTCGCCCTGCCCGCCATCGGGGCCGCCACCCGCGTCGAGAGCCCCGGCCCGCTGGTCACCGCGCTGCGACGGGTGGCCGATGACCCGCAGGTGACCCGCGACCAGCTCGCCGCACTGGTCTTCCACGTTCCGGTGTCCACCCACACGCTCGCCGGATGGGCAGTCGACGCCTCCCAGCGCCTCGTGGCCGTGGACCGCGCCGCGGCCGACTCCGAGCAGGACACCGAGACGTACCTCTACGAGATCTCGGGAAGCCTGAACCGGCTGACCCTGCGACTCATGGAAGTGGGCCGGTATGACGAGGCCCTGGAATCCGCCGAGGAAACGATCACGGTGATCCGGGGCCTCGCGGACGTATGGCCGGACAAGTACCGCGGTGACCTGGCCGCCGCACTCAGCGTGCGCTCCCTGCAACTCGGCCATCTCGGCCGCCGGATGGATTCGGTCGAAGCGGTGAAGGAAGCGGTCCAGATCCGGCGCGGACTGCAGGACGACGAGGCGCTGGCAACGACCCTCAACAACCTCGCCATCAGGCTGATCGAGGTCGGCCGGCACGACGAGGCGCTGGCGACCATCACCGAAGTCGTGGCCCTGCGGCGCACTCTCGCCGAACAAAATCCCGGCGGGCACCTCCCCGAGCTGGCGATGGCGTTGAGCAACCTCGGCTTCCAGCTCGGCAGACGAGACCGGCAGGCCGAGGCCCTGGTCGTGGTGCGGGAGGCGGTCGCCATCCGCCGACGGCTCTGCGAGGACGAGCCGGACGCGTACCTGCCGAATCTCGCTATGTCATTGAACACGCTGTCCCTGCAACTGCACCATCTTGGGCACCTCCGCGAAGCACTGGCGGCCGGCGAGGAGTCGGCGACGATCTACCGCCGGCTCCGTACGGGCCGGCCCGACGCGATCGCGCCGCTGCTCGCCATGGCGCTCAACAACCTCGCCCGCTACCAGTCCGAAGCCGGCCACGGCGAGCAGGCGCTGGCAACGATCCGGGAGGCGGTCGCCATCCGCCGCGTCCTGGCGGACCAACGCCCGGCAGCATTCCGCAAAGACCTCGCCCAGTCGCTGCTGGTGCTCGCCGTCCTCCTGGAAACCGCCGGACACAGGGACCAGGCCGCGGACAACGCGGCGGAAGCGGTCCCCCTCTACCGGGAACTGGCAGCGGCCGAACCCGTCATCAACCTGCCCCTGCACGTAGAGATCCTGATCTCGGCGGCCAAACTGCACGCCGCAGCCGCCCGTCTGCCAGAGGCGCGCACGCTCATCGGCGAAGCCACAGCAATCTGCCGCCAGACCCGTGACGGACCAGCCCTGCTGCGAACCCTGGTGCTCCAGACAATGATCTTCGGCGGCCTGGGGATGCGCCAGGACGGACTACGCTCGGCCGACGAGGCCCTCCGGCTGACCCGGTCCTTGAACGACGTGCCCGAGGTGGCGATAGCGACCCTGCTCCGCATGCGAACCGAGCTGCGCGGCTGATACCGAAGGAGAACGATGGACATCGAACTGGCTGATGCGGTCGCGGCCATCCGCGAGGAGTTGCTCGAAGCGGCCCAGCGCGGTGCGGGCGAGGACATCGCGTTCACGGTCGGCCCGATCGACATGGAGTTCGAGGTGGAGCTGCGCGCCGACGCCAAGGCCAAAGTCGGCTTCAAGGCCTGGGTGGTCACCGCGGAAACCGAAGCCGGCGGCGGCCGCCGCCGCACCCACCGGGTCAAGGTCCAGCTGACCCCGAAGGCCCCGGACGGCAACGACCTGCTGATCTACGCCCACCCGGGAGCCCTCGGCACCGAAACACCGTCCGGCCACCTCGGCCGATAGGCACCGGGTCTTCCAGCCCTTGCGGCCTACCAGCGGATGGCGAAGAACCCGTGACATGACCCAGGTCACACGGCGGTGCAGATCCTGGGGACGCACTCCGATCGTCTTGCCGATTGTGGAGAACAAGACGGACGCCATAATCACGTGGATCGATGCCCGGCTCGAGAACCCGCCCGACGGCGTGCCGGTCCTGGCCGCGGTCACGGGCCGCTACCCGGCCGACGAGGGCGATTTCTGGCTGGTGATGGCACTGCACTTCCGCTCGGTCCACCCGGTCGAGGGCACCGACCAGGTCATCCGCGACCGTTACTGGGATTCCGACCAGGTGACCCGCAAACCGTACGATCCCGTCTCGAAGGAGGGCGTGACCCACTGGGCCGCCCTACCTCCCCTGCCCGGTGCACCCACTTCCCTTCTCATGGGTGCACCGGTCGCGTCCGCGCTGGCCGCGGTGACCGGCCTCGCCGCATGACGCTCCGGCGGGTCAGGAAGCTCCGGAACGACGCGGTGCCTCGCCCGGGCCTTCGCCCAGCCGGAGCGCCGACGTCATCCAGGTCAGCAAGGCCCGTAAGAGCTACGCCGCGACCCCCGGTCACCCGCGATCCAGGGACGCGGCCCAGGTCCACAGGGCGAACCCCGCACCGATAGCCAGCATGGTCTGCACACCGCGCGGCGAGAAGATGTGGCTGTCGATGAAGGAGTAGCCGGCCAGGAGCAGGACGACGGTGCCGGGCATCACCCGTAGGCCGTGCCGGCTGACCAGGGCGACGGTGCCGGCGAGCACAGCGACGAGGAACGCGTACACGGCGACGTGGCCCAGGCGGTCGCCGGTGTCGTACAGGGCCAGCACCAGCCGGCGCAGCTGGACCGGGTCCCCGGGTTGGCCCGCGACCGTGCCCGCCGCGATTCCGGCCACGGCGTCCAGGCCGGTGTAGCCGGCCGCGTAGACACAGGCGCACACCCAGGCCACGATCGTTGCCGCTCCGGGCAGATCGGCGCGTGGCCGCTCGCGCAGCAACACGAAGAACCCGAGCCCCAGCAGGGGGAAGGCGGGGAGAAGGACGATGTGCAACTGCACCCAGCGGTGCGCGGTGGCAGCGGACAGCCCGTGCGGGTGGATCAGTCCGGCGAGCGCAAGCAGCAGCGGCCCGAGGGTGACGAGCAGAAGAACGTGCGCTGGGCGCAGTCGGCGGGGGCTTGTCACGACACTCATCGCGCGGTCGACGACAGATCGACGAGACCGGCGCTGCCAACGAGTACGAGGTCCACAGCACCCGACCATAGGGTTCGACCGGAGCCGAGGATATGGCTTCGGCGATCCGTCACCAGTTCATAAGGATTGGTCACGGCTGACGAGCTCCGCCCCCGGGCGGGGGCGGCGCGGGCATGCGTGTCAGCCCAACGGAACGTCAGCCCAGCCGGAACTTCTGAGCTGCGGTGTTGTTGCAGTCGTAGATCTGCAGCCGGTCGCCGGACCGCTGAGTGCCGCCGGCATCGTCCAGACAGCGGCCGGACGCCTGGCTGACGATCGTGCCGTCGGACCGGGTCACCCACTGCTGAGCAGTCGTGCCGTTGCAGTCGAACAGCTGCACCGGCGTCGCGTTGACGGTAAGGCCGCCGCGGACGTCCAGGCACTTGCCGAAGACCCGCAGCGACCTGTCGCCCGGTGCGGAGAATCGTTGCGCGTCGCTCGAGTTGCATGCGTACAGCTGGGTAGGCGTCCCCGAGGTCGGGTCTGCGTCGGCGATGTCCGCGCAGAACCCGGCCGGCCCGGCGATCGGCCCCGGCGGCAGCCGCCAATGCTGGGCGTCGGTGCTCGCGCACGCGGCGACCTGCGCCTGGTCCGCTCCCTGGCCCTGCAGGCACTGGCCCGTCGGCGTGTTCGTCAGCGAGCCGTCAGACTGCCGTGTCCAGGACTGTCCAGCCGCGCCGGTGCAGGACACCGTCGCGACGGTGCTGCCCACCGGGGCGACACAGCGGCCGAGCACCCGGAGGGTCCCGTCGCTACCGTGAGTGAACTGCTGTGCGGGGGTGTGGTTGCAGGCGTACTGCTGCATCGGCTGTCCCTCCGCTGCGACACCGCCGCGGACGTCCAGGCAGAGCCCGCCGGCACCGATGATCTCGCCACCGTCCGGGTTGCCGGCCGCGCTGCCGGTGAGGCCGATGGTGTGCGCGGCGTTCACCGGCAAGGCGTCGGTGGTCACCGTGACCGTCCGCCGGTCGACGTTGTACGCCCATGCCGTCTCCGGCACCTGCACCCCGTCGACGGTCACTGCGGTCGGCGCGGTGGCGTTCGACAACCGGAGCGTGTACGACCGGGTGGCGGGTGCCCCCGGATATGTCCCCGACACGGCCCCGACGGTCAGGGTCCGGGCCCCGTTCTGCCAGCCCAGTGCCGTGGTCGTTGACTGACCCGAGGTGTATCCGGGCCCCTCGCCGGCGTCCTGGTACAGCGAGGAGGTGCCGTCCGCGCCGGCCGCGACGTTCAGCGTGACCTGGGTGAGCGGCCGCTGACCGGCGTTCTCCACGTAATCGGTCCGGGTCGGTACGATGCCGCCGCCCTTGACCAGCACCGGCATCCGGGACAGCGGCGCGCTGATCGTGACGGTCGCCGGGCCGGTGTACGTGGTGCCGGTGAACCAGTCGGTCCAGCTGCCCGGCGGCACCCAGACCGACGCCGAGCCGTTGCCGGACCCGTCGTTCGGGCTGGTGATCGGCGCGACCAGCAGGTTGTCGCCGTACAGGTACTGACCGGTGGCGGTGTACGCCGCGGCGCTGCCCGGGTAGTCCAGATACATCGGGCGCACGATCGGCACACCGGTGGTGCTGGCCTGCCGCGCCGCCGTGTACGTGTACGGCACCAGCGCCCCCCGCAACCGCAGGAACCGCTGCGCGCTCGCGGCGGCGTCGCCGGTGTAGTCCCACGGCAGCCGGTCGCCGTGGTCCGAGTGCAGCCGGTCGATCGGCTGGAACGCGCCGAACTGGACCCATCGGGCGTACAGGTCGTCGGCGAGGTGGCCGCCGTGGAAGCTGCCGACGTCGTGGCTGACGTTGCTCAGCCCGGCCGCCGCCTCGTCGGTCGTGAACCGGGTCTCGAACGCCAGCATCTGCCAGGTGGCCGGGGTGTCGCCGGTGAACTGCATCGTCGTGCGCCGCTCCGACCAGGGTCCGAGCGGGTACGAGGTGGTGATGCCGCCGTGCTCGGCGCCGCCGATCCGGGCGAACGAGAAACCACGCACGCCACGGCCGGTGAACTCGTCGGCGTACCGCATGTTGATCAGGTTGTCCGGCGCGACGTGCTCGTCCGACGCCAGTGATCCGCCGCAGGACGTGCAGTAGTCCAGCCACCAGGCCCGTACACCCTGCTGTTCGAAGGGCCGGTGCAGATTGAGGTACGCGGACAGATGCGCCGGATTCGACCAGTCGAAGGCCGAGGTGCCGGAGCCGTCCGGCAGCAGCCCACCGGCCTGGGAGTTGGCCGTGGCGTACTTCGGGTCGTTGGTGGCGATCGACGGGTGAACGTTCAGGGAGACCGACAGCCCCTGCGCCCTGGTCCAGTCGAGGAACGTCTGCGGGTCGCCGAGCAACCCGGTGTTGAAGTTCCAGCCGTTCCACTGGCTCGGCGACTTCCAGTCGGTGTCCACCACCAGCCAGTCCAGCGGCACATAGGACGACCGGAACTTCGGCAGCAGCGCCTGGTAGTCGGCAGCGCTGTAGGCGAAGTACCGGGAGTACCACAGGCCGTACGCCGACTGGGGCAGCAGGGCAGCCGGGCCGGTGAGCGCGTTCAGATCGCCGAGGGCGCCGCGGAAGTCCGTCCCGTACCCGAAGAAGTATCCGTCCTGGTAAGGCTGCGCTCCGTGGCTCGGCCGGTCGGTGACGGTGTGGTCGGCCGGCAGCAGCGCCGTGCGGGTGTCGTCCAGCAGGTACCACCCGCCGCGGTTGAGAATCCCGGGGTGTTCGGGAACGGGCACCGCGGCCGGGTTGTCCAGCGCCCGGGTCCACCCACCGAGCGTGCTGGAGGGGCCGGCGCCGTACCCCGTGGTGGTCAGCGTCGTCGCCGCACCAGGATAGTTCGTCGAGGAGACGGGCAGGATCGCGATACTGTCCACATTGATCCTGCCGCTGTCGGCCTCCGCCTGCACGAGCGCGAGCGTGTTGGCCCCGGCCCGCAGGCTGACGGTGGCCGAGGTGACCGCCCACGTGTCCCAGGAGGCGGTCGGCGCGAACGTCAACCGCGGCCCGGCAACGCCGTTGACCTGGGTCGACAGGGTACGGCTGGTGCTCTGGCCGTCACCGCCGACGGCGTTCGCGTACCGCACGGCCAACCGGTAGGACCCTGCCGTGGGTACGCCCGAGACGTCCTGCTCGATGCCGCTGTCGGCCGACTCGTACCCGGCGACGAACCCGGAGCCGACGTAACCGGTGTGGTCGACGGCGGTGCCGGCGTGCTTGCGCAGCAGCGCGTTCTCGGCCTCACACGCGGTCGAGACGACACAGTACGACGGGAAGATCGGGTTGGCGGTGGCGCCGGTGGACGTCACCACCACCGACAGGTTGCTCGCGGTGAACGGGCCGCTGTTCTGCTTGTAACGCAGGGTCAGCGAGCTGGTGCGGATTTCCCGGAACCCGTCGGAGGAGACAGCGGTGGTGTACGCCGGGGCGGGCAGGTTGCGGTTCACCGCGTTGAAGGTGGTGGCGTCCTGGAACGCGGCGTCCCCGGCGTACTCCATCCGGATCAGCGTCGGGGTCAGGACCTGGAAGCGGGCGCTGCCATCGACGACGGCGGCGGCTGCGGCCCGGCCGGTCGCGGTCGCCGGGGTGGCGAGGACGGGGTTTGCGAGGACAGGACTTGCGAGGACGGGGGCGGAGAGCAGGAGGGCTGCCGAGGCTACGGCGACGAGGCGGAGGACGTGCGGACGGTGACGACCGTGCATGAGCACCTCACACAACACAGTGATGAACACCAATGCATCATGAGATACACATCCACTCGTTTAAAGCAACTTTCTTAACAACTGGCGGCCGAGCGGCTCGTAGCATGATCGGGGCTCAGCCCGCGGGGCGGATCAGGCCGCTCCGGTAGGCGAGCATGACCAGCTGCGCGCGGTCTCGGGCGTCCAGTTTGATCGTCGCGCGGCTGATGTGGGTCTTTGCGGTAAGCGGGGAGATGAACAGCCGCTGGGCGATCTCGTCGTTGGACAGGCCCGCACCGACCAGGGCTACGACCTCGCGTTCGCGATCAGTCAGCTGATCAAGGGGTACCGCGGCCGCCGCGCCCTCCGGGTCCGGCTGGTCGAGGAACTGGGTGATCAGGGCCTGCGTGGCCACGGGCGACAGCAGAGCCTCGCCGCGCGCCACCGTACGGATGCCCTCGATCAGGTCTGCAGGCTCGACGCCCTTGCTGAGGAATCCGCTGGCACCGGCCCGCAGGGCGCGCAGGACGTTCTCGTCGATCTCGAACGTGGTCAGGATCAGCACGCGGACCCCGGCCAGGTCTGGGTCGGCGGTGATCCGGCGAGTGGCCTCGATGCCATCCACCCCCGGCATGGAGATGTCCATGAGCACCACGTCGGCGCGGGTCTCGCGGGCCATCGCGACGGCCTCCGTGCCCGTCGTGGCCTCGCCGACCACCTCCATGCCGGCTCCCGAGTCGATCAGCACCCGGAAGCCGGCCAGGATCAGCCGCTGGTCGTCGGCCAGCAGCACCCGGACGGTCACGCGGCCGCCCGCGGCGCCGGCAAGACCGCGTGCACCACGAAACGGCCGTCGCCGGTGGCCTCGGCGGAGAACCGGCCGCCCAGCGCTGTGGCCCGTTCGCGCATACCGACCAGGCCGTATCCGGTGGCGCCGGCCGTGGCGTTCGCGGTGAAATTCTCCACGGTGATCTCCAGTTCGTCCTCGGCGAAACGTAGCCGCAGCCGGGCGCGGTCGTCGAGTGCATGCTTGTGGGCGTTGGTCAGGGATTCCTGAATGATCCGGTACGCGGCCAGGTCGACCGCTGACGGGAGGGGCCGGGCCTGTCCGTTGCGCCGCTCCTCCACCCGCAGCCCGGCGCCGGCGATCCGCGCTATCAGCTCGGAGAGGTGCGCCAGGCCCCGGGCCGGCTCGTCCACCGGGTCGCCCGGGTGCCCGGGACCGCGCAGCACGCCCAGCACGGTGGACAGCTCTGCCAGCACGGTCCGGGCGGCGTGCCGCACGTGCGCCAGGGATTCCCCCGCCTCGTCCGGTTGGTCGCGCAGCACGTGCGCGGCAACGCCGGCCTGCACGTTGATCATCGCGATGTGGTGCGCCACCACATCGTGCAGTTCGCGGGCGATCCGTACCCGTTCCTCGATCACCCTTCGCCGGGCCTCCTCCTCGCGGCTGCGCTCGGCCCGCCGCGCCCGGTCGAGCACCTCGGCGAGATAGGCCCGGCGGGTGCGGACCAGATCGCCCACGGCCACCGCCATGCCGGCGGAAGCGAAGATGGCGACGGCCTCGGGCTGGGCCCAGGTTCCGTAGGCGATTCCGGCGGCCAGGTAAACGGCGACGGCGGCGGCGAGCGCCGAGGGCCAGGCGACCATGCGCGCGGTCCGGGTGGCGACGGTATACGCGCAGACGAGCACGGCGAGCGTCGCCGGCGGTAGCAGCAACGGGGTGCTGATAGCCAGGATGGTGAACGCCGCGGACACCGCGAGGACCGGCAACGGCCAGCGGCGACGCAGCGCGACCAGGACCCAGGCGACCCCACAGACCAGGAAGTCCAGCCCGGCAGGCGGGCCGCCCCCGCGGTCGGCACCGGTCGGCGCGGCGACCGAGATCAAGGCGAACACGAACAGAAACCCGCCGGCCACCGCGTCTGTGACCTGCGGATGCCAGTTCCTCAGGCGCATGCGAGGACTGTACGGGGGTCACGCACTCCCCACCTCGTCGTACTGGAGTAGTTCCCCGCGTCGGCGCGTACTTCGTACGGAGTAGCCGCCTGCACTCCGCGTCGAGGACGCGGACTACGGGGCGCGACGACGACGCTGGCCCTCATGATCGAGATCAAAGAGCTGACGAAGCGTTACGGTGCCGGGACCGCGGTGGACCGGCTCACCTTCCGGGTACGGCCGGGAATCGTGACCGGCTTCCTCGGGCCGAACGGGGCCGGCAAGTCGACCACCATCCGGCTGATCCTGGGTCTGGACCGGCCGACCTCGGGCACCGCCACCGTCAACGGCCGCAGCTATGCCCGGCTCGCCGCCCCGTTGCGTGAAGTGGGTGCGCTGCTGGATGCGCGGGCGGTACACGGTGGACGTTCCGCTTACCACCACCTGCTCGCCATGGCCGCCACCAACGGTGTGCCGCGCTCGCGGGTGGACGAGGTGATCGACCTGGTCGGCTTGGGAGCAGCGGCACGCAAGCGGGCGGGATCGTTGTCACTGGGCATGGGACAGCGGCTCGGCATCGCCGCCGCGCTGCTCGCCGACCCTCGGGTGCTGATCCTGGATGAACCGGTGAACGGCCTCGACCCGGAGGGCATCCGGTGGATCCGGAAGCTGATGCGCAACCAGGCGGCCGAGGGTCGTACGGTTCTCGTCTCCTCGCACCTCATGAGCGAAATGGCGCTGACGGCCGATCATCTTATCGTGATCGACCACGGGCGCCTGATCGCCGACCAGACCGTCGCCGACTTCGTGGCCCGGGCCGGGCTGGATACCGTCCTGGTCCGTTCCCCCCAGCTGTCCGCCCTGCACGACCTGCTGGCCGGCCCGGACGTCACGATCATCAGCGGTGAACGCGACGCCTTCGAGGTCTCCGGACTGGACGCCGGGCAGATCGCCGACCGGGCCGCCGCAGCCGGCATCACCCTGCACGAGCTGTCCCACCGCCAGGCGAGCCTGGAGGACGCCTTCATGCACCTGATCAGCGATGCCGCCGACCGCAAAGGACCAACCCGATGAGCTTCCGTCACGTCGTCCGCTCCGAATGGATCAAATTCTGGTCGGTACGCTCGACGACGGTCCTGCTGTCCGTGGCCGTCATCGGGTTCACCGGCATCGGCCTGCTCCTGTGCGCGGTCGGCATGAGCGCGAGCGTGGTCTCGCCGGCCGGTACGAGCATGACGGGCAGCGTCCTGGCCACGCTCGTGCTGGGGGTGCTGGGCGTACTCGTCATCACGGGCGAATACAACACCGGCCTCATCCGGGCCACGCTGACAGCCGTGCCCCGCCGATTGATCGTGCTGACGGCGAAAGCTGTGGTGCTCGGAGCGGTGTCGTTCACGGTGATGAGCATCGCGGCGTTGCTCACCTTCCTGGCCGGACAGGCGGTCATCGGCGACGCCGGCATGACGCTCACCGACAACGGCGTGATCCGGGTGCTGCTCGGCACGGTCGCCTACGAGACCGGGGCTGCCCTTCTGGGCCTGCTCCTGGGCACGCTGATCCGATCCACAGCAGCCGCGCTGAGCACGTACTTCGCAGTCACGTTTCTGCTGTCCACCACCTTCACCCAATTCCTACTGCCAGAAGAAGTCCGGGCGACCGCCGGCAAGTTCCTGCCACCACAGGCCGGCGAAGCGATGGGCTGGGCGGGTGCGCGCCTCCCGGAGATGCTGTCGCCGGGCCGGGGTGCTCTGGTGTTCGCGGGCTACCTCGTTCTGGCCGCGGTCCTGGCCGGATGGCGGCTGCAGCACTCGGACGCCTGAGAATGCTGCTGCCGGCCGCCGGGTCAGCCGGTGCGGTCAGGCGAAGAAGAGCAGGCGGGCCAGCGCCGCCAGCCCCACGATCACGATGATCGTGCGGAGCAGCACCGGAGAGAGGCGTCGCCCGACCCGGGCGCCGGCGACGCCGCCCAGGGCGGAGCCGACCGAGATGAGCAGGACGACCGTCCAGTTCACCGAGTGCCACGAGACCGCCATGAAGGTGACCGCGGCGACCGCGTTGACCACGGTGGTGAGCAGGTTCTTCAGCCCCGTGATCGACTGCAGGGTGGCGGTGGTGAGCACGCTGAGCAACCCGACCAGCAGGACCCCCTGCGCCGCCCCGAAGTAACCCCCGTAGATCCCGAGCACGTACACCCCGGCGACGATCGCGACCCGGTAGTGCGGCCCCGGACCGGCCGCTTCCAGCGGGTCGGCCGTCGTCGCGACGGCGGGGACGTGCGCGCGACGACGGCGCGCGGCACGCTGGATGGCCGGACCCCAGACGACCATGACCAGGCCGACGACGATCAGGACGGGAACGATGGTCTGGAAGGCTCCGGCCGGGAGGACCAGAAGCAGCAGAGCGCCGGTGATGCCGCCGAGGGCCGAGGCGGGCAGCAGGCGCTTGAGGGTGGCCGCACGACCTGCCAGCTCGGAGCGGTAACCGAGGGTGCCGGTGATGCCGCCACCGACCAGGCCGATGTTGTTGGAGACGTTCGCGACCAGGGGCGAATAACCGAACAGCAGCAACACCGGGAAGGTGACCAGCGTGCCGGATCCGACGACCACATTGATCATGCCGGCCCAGAAGCCGGCGGCCAGGATGGCCAACGCCTGCAGCACGTACGAATCCTCCTGACTCCGAGCGATGATCGATGACCGGAGCCCCACCCTAGTAGGCCCGGCGGACGGGGTTGACGGGGTTCTCGGGCAGGTATCGATCCAGATCTTGACAGGAAAGATTGCCGGGGAAACACTGACGAAACTTGTGGTGAGAGCGCTCTCTTCTCAATGTCTGCGAACCGGGTAGAACTCACTCCCCCACTATCCAGCTGCGTTCCCCCTGCCCATCCCCTCGTCATTCGGGCAGGCATCAGAGAAGAAAGTAGGACGGCAATGAAAGCTGTCTCTCGACGGCGCCGCCGCGGCATGCTCGCGGCAATGGTGCTGGTCGTAGTCGCCGGGCTCGGTGTGGCCGGCGCCAATCAGTTCGCCTCGGCCGCCACCGTCACGGGTAACACCATCGCCGGGCCGGGCGGCAAGTGCGTCGACGTCAGTGGCGACGACACCGGCGCCAACGGCACGGCGGTCCAGCTCTGGGACTGTCAGACCACCAGCGTCGACCAGCACTGGACCCTCAACGGCACCGCACTGACCACGCTCGGCCGCTGCCTGGACGTGGCCAGCGGCGGCACCGGCAACGGTACGCAGCTGCAGCTCTGGGACTGCAACGGCACCGGCGCGCAGCAGTGGGCCCAGCAGAGCAACGGCGCCCTGAAGAACCCGCAGTCGAACCGCTGCGTGGACGCACCGTCCGGCGCCACCGCCAACGGCACACGGCTGCAGATCTGGGACTGCAACGGCAGCGCCGCCCAGGTTTTCACCCTTACCGCGGGGACGACCAACCCGGGAACGTGCCCGACGTATTCGGACACGCCGGATCTGGGCCCGAACGTGCACTTCTACGACCATTCGATGTCCGATGCCGCCATTCAATCGTCGCTGGACAGCATCTTCAACGCGCAGAAAGATACGAACTCGGCGCAATTCGGCACCCGTCGCGACGCGGAGATCTTCAAGCCGAGCACCACGCCGTACAACGTCGGCGCGAACATCGGCTTCAACACCTCGATCCTCGGGGCCGGGCAGAACCCCGATGACGTACGCATCAACGGCGCCGTGACCGTCGACGCGTTCAACGCCAGCGACGCCGGGAACGCGACCCAGAACTTCTGGCGCTCCGCGGAGAACATGTCGATCAACACCCTCGGCGGCGCCGACCGCTGGGCCGTCGCCCAGGCCGCCCCGTTCCGCCGCATGCACGTCATCGGCGGGCTTGACCTCTACCCGGCCAGCTACGGCTGGGCCAGCGGCGGCTACATCTCCGACACGAAGGTCGACGGGACCGCCGAATCCGCCTCCCAGCAGCAGTTCTACACCAAGGACAGCACGCTGGGAGCCTGGAGCGGCTCCAACTGGAACATGGTGTTCTCCGGCACCAACGGCGCCCCCGCGACCAACTTCAACACCGCCGCGGCCGGCCCCCGCTACACGACGCTGGCCACCACACCGGTGTCGCGTGACGTGCCCTACTTCTACATCGATTCCGCGGGGAAGTACCGGGTGTTCCTGCCCGCCCTGCGTACCAACGCCTCGGGTCCGAGCTGGGCCGGCGGAAGCACCCCGGGCAGTTCCCTGCCGATGAGCAACTTCTACGTGGCACGCCCCGGCGACTCGGCGGCAACGATCAACACGGCGCTGGCCAGCGGGTGCAACCTGTTCTTCACCCCGGGCATCTACCACGTCAACCAGACCCTGCACGTGACCAAGGCGAACACGGTGGTGCTCGGTATCGGCTACCCGACCATCATCCCGGACAACGGTGTCAACGCCATGGACGTCGCTGACGTCGACGGCGTACGGCTCAAGGGACTACTCTTCGACGCCGGGACCACCAACAGCGACACCCTGCTCAAGGTCGGCCTCGCCAAGTCGGGCACCTCGCACGCCGGCAACCCCACCACCGTGCAGGACGTGTTCTTCCGCATCGGCGGCATGGTGGCCGGCAAGGCCACCAACAGCCTGGTCGTCAACACCAACAACACGATTGTCGACCACACCTGGGCCTGGCGCGCCGACCACGGCGCCGGCATCGGCTGGACGGTGAACACCGCGGACAACGGGCTCACCGTCAACGGTGACAACGTGCTCGCGACGGGCCTGTTCGTCGAGCACTACCAGAAGAACGAAGTCGTCTGGAACGGCGCCAACGGCAAGGTCGTCTTCTTCCAGAACGAGATGCCCTACGACCCGCCGAACCAGGCCAGCTGGATGAACGGCTCGCAGAACGGCTACCCGGCACTCAAGGTCGCCGCCGGAGTCAGCACCTTCGAAGCCTGGGGACTCGGCAGCTACTGCTTCTTCAACGTCAACAATGCGGTGTCCTCGGCGCACGCCTTCGAGGTACCCACGGTTGCCGGAGTGAAGCTGCACGACATGGCAGCCGTGTCGCTCGGCGGTATCGGCACTATTTCGCACATCGTCAACGACACCGGCGCCGCCGCCAACTCCAGCAACAACAACTCCTACCTGGTCAACTTCCCGTAAGCCACCAGCACTTCCCCCTGTGAACCGTCGTGGGCGGGCCCGCACGATCGGGCCCGCCCACGACGCCGTTTCCGATCGGCGGTCTCCTGGCCAGAGGCGGAACCCGCCTGTCCCGATAAGATGGGGCCATGAGAAAGCCCCTCGTCGTAGCGGTCGTCGTCACCGGCCTCGCGACTGCCGCGTCGCTCACCTCCATCGGGGTCGCCGCCGCGGATCAGCGGCCCGTCCCGGCCGCGGTCGCCTCCACCCCGGTTGCGAGCGTCGCCGCGCGGACACCTCCGGCGATCAAGGACAGCGACCCGTCACTCACGTACGGGCAGGACGGCCGCATCGTCACCGTCACCCGCAAGTCCACCCCGGTGGCCACCGTGACGCTCGCCTCCGCCACCTGGTCGGCCCACTCCGCCACGGCCGTCCTCACGGTCACCGCCACCCGCCCGATCATCGTCGACCCGGCGATGTTCACCCTCTACGACGCCGAGGGCTGGGAGAACCAAGCACAGCAGAGCAAGCCCGTACGGTTCGGGACAGGCACCGCCTCGCTCACCCTGACCTTCACCGGCACCCCCGCACGACCCGAGGCCCTGGGCTGGGTACCGCAACCCGACGGAGATGCCGTCGCCGTCTGGGAACGCGGCTGAGACTGCGCCGCCGGTCCAGCCCCACGCCGAGCGGCCCGCCCCCGGGCGCGACCGGCGGCACCGAGGCCCGTCACCCGAACCAGGTGACGAGCCTCGATCGATCATCGCCCCTCAGCCGGCGGGAGAACACAACAGCGGCCGTTCGGTGGGCGGGGCGGTGGTGGCCTGCTCGATGTTCGGATCCCGAGGGCTATCCCGTTGCCATGGCGGCGGACTGGTGACCGCTGCCCGAGTGGGGCATCGCCAACATTCGGTCCCGCCCCCGTAGGTAGCCGGACTTCTCGTATATCGCGGTGGCGAGGTCGTGGTGGGCTTGCGCCTCGGCGGGGAAGCCGTCGCGATAGCGGATCTCCGCCAGCACGGCGTAGGCATCGGCCTCCAGGAGGCGGAAGCCCGCCGGCCGGCAGATCTCCAAGGCGAGTTCGACATGCTGCCGCGCCTGCGGCAGGTCACCGCGGCGCAACGCCATCGTCGCCAGGCCGATCACCGCCTCGACCTCGTGGACCTGGATGTTGATGCCTCGGGCAAGCTGGACCGCTTGTTCGTATTGCTTCGTCGCTTCAGCGTCGCGGCCCAGGCAGCTGTGGATGTACGCCAGCGTGCTGCGGCACCGGACCTGGAGTACCGGAGTACCGAGCTCGGCCGACCGCCGGAAGCTTTCGTCCAGCGCTTCCATCGCGGCCGGGTAGTGACCCAGATCGGCGTCGATCATGGCGCGCTCGATCAGCGCGTAGACCGAGCCGTAGCGGTCGCCGATGCGTACGCAGATCGTGTAGGACTGTTGCACAAGCGTACGGGCGACCTCCAGCGCACCGGCGTACCACTCTATCCGCCCGAGTGCGTGCAGAGCGCATGCCTCCGCCTTCTCGAGCCCGAGGCGCTGAGCCATGCCCAGCGTCTGCTGCTGCAGGTCACGAGCCGAGTCGAGGTCACCGGAGTGCATGTGGACATTGCCGATGTGGCTCATCGCGGTCGCCTCGCCGACGGCCCAACCGGCCCGTCGCATGGCCGCCAGTGAATCCAGATAGACCTGCAATGCCCTGCTGTGCTGGCCGTGGTGCAGCAACAACTGTGCGATTCCGAGGGAGACCGCCGCTTCGCCGTCCGCCGCATCATGGGCACGGGCCGCCGTCAGCGCGGCATCGGCACAACCCAGCCATTCCACGGCCGGGCTGCTCAACCAGAAGAATCCACGCAGCGCGTCGACGAGGTACCAGCTCAGCGCGACCGGGCCGGAGCGGGCTGCGTGGTGGATGGCCGCGACCAGGTTGTGCCGTTCCGCGACCAGCCAGGCAAGCGCCTCCGGCCGGCCGTCGAAGGCGGCTTGACCGTCCGGCTCCCGCCAGGCCGGTGCCGGCAGCCGGATCCGCTCCGGTGCGACCAGCTCTGCCGCGGTCAGCGTACGGTCGAGATACCAGTTCAGCATGCGTGCGATCGCCGCCTGGGTGCCGTCGCCCGCGCTCGCGGCCAGGTTCTTGCCGAACGACCGGATGAGGTCGTGCAGGGTGTAGCGGCCGAAGCTCTGCTCATGGACCATGTGCACGGTGGCCAGGCCCTGCAGCAGCAGGTCCGCCTCCGGCTTGGGAACGTCGAGCAGGGCGGACACCGCATCCGTGGTGAAAGCCGATCCCGGAACGACACTGACCAGCCGGAATGCTCGTTGCTCGGACTCCGAGAGGGTGGCATAGGTCTCGTTGAGGACCGCCCTGATGCTTCCGGACTGGTCGCCGTCGAGGGTCAACTCGACCAGCGGGTCGCCCTTGTCGAGGGCCAGGACGAGGTCGCTGATCGGGCGGTGTTTGCGGAAGGCGAGATTGGCGGCGGCTGTCAGCAGCGACAGTGGAATGCAGCTGCAGCGCTGCGCCAGATCGGTGACCGCGAGGGGCTCGGCGGCGACCCGCTCGTCGCCGAGCATCTGGGTCAGCAGGGCGACGGCCTCCTTCTCAGGAAGTACGTTGAGCAGGATTCTGCGGGCACCGTCCCGGGCCACCAGGCCGGTCAGCGAATGCCGGCTGGTCACGATCACCAGGGACTCCCCGAGGCCGGGAAGCAGCGGCCGGATCTGCTCGGGGGTACGCGCGTTGTCGACCACGATCAGGAGCCGCTTGCCGGCCACCAGCGATCGGTACACCTTCGCCGCGTCCTCGTCGTCCACCGGGATGCGATCACCGCTGACGCCCAGGGAGCGCAGGAAGCCGGCAAGCGCGTCGACCGTCCGCATCGGTTGGTCCGGGTCGTATCCGCGTAGATCGACGTAGAGCTGACCGTCCGGGAAGTCCTGCGCTATCCGGTGTGCCCAGTGCACGGCGAGCGCTGTCTTGCCGACGCCGGCGATGCCGACTATCGCCACGATCTGCAACTGCCGGGATCCCTGCTGGAGGCCGGCGAGCATCTCGACCTCGCGGCCCCGTCCGATGAAGGACGGGCTGTCAGCGGGTAGTTCGCGGGGCGGCGGATCGGTCCGCGCGGCGGCATCGTCGGCCGTGCCCGGCTGATCTGCGTCGACCGTACGAGAAACCTGCAGGTCCAGATCGGACTGCCTGCGGATCGTGCGCGCCGCCTCGAACAACGCGGTGCGTTCCGGCTCCGGCAGCGCGAGGGCCTCGGCCAGGGCTTCCAGCGAGGCCTTCCGAGGTGCCCGCACCGCTCCACGTTCGACATCGCGGATGGTCCGGGAACTGATCCCCGATTCCTCCGCCAATTCTTCCTGGGTCAGTCGCGCGGCCGTCCGATAGTCCCGGAGCAATCGCCCGAAATCCCTTTGAACATGCACAAGCCTATCCCCCGTATCTTCCCATCAACGTTCCGTCATGCCACTCGGGGGAGAGTCACCTTCCGCCGATCCCCCGATCGAACATCCGGTCTCCGGTGAAGTCTCCGGCTCTTCTTCCTCGACCGCGGATACCCGGCCGGGTCAGGATTGCCATCGACGCCAACGATCCTACCTAGATCGAGATACATCACTACAGATTTATGCGTTACGCACCAATTACTTGACTTTGAGCGATCCGCCGAGGCGCCGCGGAACCGTCACCTCAGCGCACGATCCGCCCGCGGTAGTTCCGCCGGTACCACTCCGGCCGGACCAGCGCGCCCATCGCCAGCCAGACAAACTCCCTGGAGGGATTGTGGCCGCCTTCGACGCCGATGATCGGTGCCAGCACGATGCCCACCCGATCAGCGACCAGGACCGGCAGCGACTGCTGCACGACAGGCACGGAACCGTGACTGAGCTGCCCGGGCGCACGGTGCCACAGCTTTTCGACGAGCAGGTGGCCCGGGACCCGGACGCGATCGCGGTGGATTCGGCGGACGGCGTGCTCACCTACGCCGAGCTGGACCGCCGGACCCGGATCATGGCGGCCCGGCTGGCCGGTCACGATGCGCTCCCCGGCAAGGCGATCGCCGTCCAGATGCGACGGTCGGCCGATCTCGTCGTCACGTTGCTCGCCATCGCCCGGGCCGGACACGCCTTCGTGCCTCTCGATGCTCGTTACCCCGCCGCGGTGACGCGGGCGATGATCGACCGGGCTGGCTGCACACTGATCGTGACCGACCGCGCCAGTGGCCAGGAGGCGCTGGAACACGGGTTGCCGCTGATGCTCGCCGAGTCCCCGGGCGACGGCTCGCCGGTGACCGGCCCTGCCGACGCCACCACCGGGCCGGACGCGCTGTTCTACATCATGCACACCTCCGGCTCCACCGGGGAGCCGAAGGGTGTAGAGGTCACCCACCGTAACGTCACCACCCTGGCCCTCGACCGGATCTGGGCGGGCGGCGCCCACGAACGGGTCCTGTTCCACTCCCCGCAGGCCTTCGACGCCTCGACCTACGAATTGTGGGTACCGCTGCTCTCCGGCGGCCGCGTGGTGGTGGCCCAGGAGGAGGTCACCGCGCCCCTGCTACGGCGGCTCGCCGGCACCGGCCGGATAACCGGGCTGTGGCTCACCGCCGGCCTGTTCAGCGCGCTCGCCGAGGGCGACCCCGGGTGCCTGACGGGCATCAGACAGGTGTGGACCGGCGGCGACGTGGTGTCCCCGCGCGCGGTCGAGCGGATCGCGGCGGCCTGCGACGACATCACGATCTTCAACGGGTACGGACCCACCGAGACCACCACGTTCGCGACCCGGTACCGCATCCACCCCGGCACCCACGACGGCGACGACATCCCGATCGGCGAGCCGATGGACAACACCCGGGTGTACGTGCTGGACGAGCAGCGCCACCTGCTGCCGCCGGGCCACCCGGGACAGCTCTACATCGGAGGCCCACGCGTCGCCCGCGGCTACCGCAACCGGCCGGATCTGACCGAGCAGCGTTTCGTGCCCGACCCGTTCGGCGCCGCCGGTGATCGGCTGTACGCCACCGGCGACCTGGTCCGATGGGACGAGCGGGGACAGCTGCGCTATCTCGGCCGTGTCGACGACCAGGTGAAGATCAACGGCTTCCGTGTCGAGCCCGCCGAGATCGAGGCGGCCATGATCCGGAACCCGGGCGTGGCGCAGGCCGCCGTCGTCGTCGACAAGGACGATCGGGGCGGCGGGCGGATCCGCGCCTACGCCATAGTGGCCGAGGGCTCGCAGGAGGACGTGACCCGGCTGCGCCACGACCTCGCGGACCGGCTGCCCGGCTTCATGGTCCCCCACGAGATCGAGTTCCTGGCCGAGCTGCCCCTCACCGCCAACGGCAAGGTCGACCGGCAGCGGCTCGGGCGCGAACCGGGCATCGCCGAACTCGTGCACGGCTGGGTGCGGCGCCGGCCCGAGGCACTTGCGGTACACGATCCGATGACCGGTCACTTCCTCACGTACGACGAGCTATGGCGGCTCGCAGGCCGGCTCGCCGGCGCGCTTGCCGACGCCGGGGTACGCCGTAGCGACGCGGTGGCGGTCATGCTCGACCGATCGGTGAACTCCGTGGTCGCCTATCTGGCCGTCGCCCGGGCCGGTGCCGCATACCTGCCGCTCGACCCGCAGGCACCATCGGAACGGATCACCGAGATCATCACTGACGCGGCGGTCACGGCGGCCATCGTCGCCGAGGGCGCCGGGCGGGGCGCGATCCCGCAGACCGTGCCTGTGCTGACCGTCGAGGACCAGCGGGGCGAGGGTGATCCGCCCAGCGTCGCCGGAGCCGGCGGCCCGGACCCGCTCTACATCACCTACACCTCCGGATCGACCGGCCGGCCCAAGGGCGTGGTCATCTCCCACCGGGCCGTGATCAGCTTGGTCACCGAGGCCGAGTACTGCCCGGTCAACGCCGGTGACCGGGTGGCGAACACCTGCAACCCGGCGTTCGACGTGACCACCTGCGAGATCTGGTCCACCCTCGCCGGCGGCGGCACGGTGGTGCCGTTCCCGCTGGTCACCGACATGAGCATGGACGAGTGGGTGGCGCTGGTGCGAGACGAGCGGATAACCACGATGTTCCTCACCACCTCGCTGTTCCACACCGTTGCCCGGGAACGACCGGCCGCGTTCGCTCCGCTGCGCAACCTCGTCATCGGCGGCGAGCAGATGGAGTTGCCGGCCACACTTCGCGTCCTCGCCGAGGGGCCTCCCGGCCGGCTGATCAACGGCTACGGACCCACCGAGGCGACCGCGTTCGCCACCTACTTCCTCTGCACCCCGGAGAGCCTGGCGGGCCGGGACCGCATCCCGATCGGATATCCGCTCCAGGAGACCAACCTCTACGTCCTCGACGACGACCTGGCGCCGGTGCCGCCGGGCGAACCCGGCGAGTTGTGCATCGGCGGGCCGGGCGTGGCGTCCGCTTATCTCAACCGTCCAGAGCTGACCGGCCAGCGGTTCGTACGCGAACCACGAACCGGTGACCGCGTGTACCGCACCGGCGACATGGTGAAAATGGTGAGCGGAGACGCGCTGGAGATGCTCGGCCGCCGCGACCGGCAGGTCAAGCTGCGCGGATACCGGATCGAACTCGAGGAGATCGAACGGACGGCGGTCGCGAGCGGTCTGGTGGAGGCGGCGTTCGTCGACAAAGTCGGCGACGGTGTCGCCGCCGAACTCCTCGGCGCCGTGCTGCCCAGCCCTCGTTCGGACGTACCCGTGGACGAACTCCCGGCGGCGCTCTCGGCGCGCCTGGCCGAACGGCTTCCCGGCTACATGGTGCCCGCCTCGTGGCTGACGCTGTCCCGCCTGCCGATCGGCCCGACCGGCAAGGCCGACCGCGACGCGATCGGCCGGTCGCTCCGCCTGCACCGGCCGGCAAAAACCGACCGGCCGGCGGAACACACCGACGGTCCGGTCACCGCCACCGAACGGCAGCTCGCGCAGCTCTGGTCCGACCTGCTCGAGGTGCCGGTCACCGGCCGCAACGCGTCCTTCTGGGAACTCGGCGGGCACTCGCTGCGCTTCTTCACCCTGGCGACCCGCATCCGGGACCACTTCGGCGTACAGCTCAAGCTGCGTGACATGTTCCAGCACCCCCGGCTCGGTGACCTCGCGGACCTGATCGACCGCACCCGGGGCACCGTCACGCCGCCGGTCGCGGTCCCGCCCGGCGACCGGCGGGAGATACCAGCGGCCGACTTCCAGCAACGGGTCTGGGCCGCGCAGAAGCTGGAGCAGTCGCCCAGCCTCTACAACGTGCCGTTCGCCTGGCGCTTGTCCGGCCCGATCGACGCCGACCGGCTGGCCGCGGCGCTGGCGCAGGTCATCGGACGACACGAGGCCCTGCGGACGACCTTCACCGAACGCGACGGCGAACTGCACCAGGTGGTCCACCCGCCGTGGACACCCACCGTGGAACGGCACGTCTGCGCCGGCGACACCGAGCTGCGGCGGTTGTTGCCGGCCGAGGCCGAACGGGCGTTCGACCTCGAGGCCGGCCCGTTGCTGCGGATGGCGCTCATCGACACCGGTGCCGATCAGGTGCTCACCTTCACCGTCCACCACCTGATCTTCGACATCGGCTCGCTGAGCATCGTCCTCGACGAGCTGGCCCGGCACTACGGCGGCGAGAGCCTGGATCCGGCCGTACGGCAATATCAGGACCTGCTGGCCGGCACCGGCCTCGCCGACCCGGCCGCGCTCGAGCGTGGCGTGAAACGGCTGCGGGGCGCGCCGAGCCGGCTCGCGATCCGCCCACCTCGCCGGCCGGAGGCTCCCGGCGCCGTGGACCTGCCGATCCCCGACGACCTGTTGCCCCGGATCCGCCGGTTCCAGGACGACCTCGGCATGTCCTGGTTCATGGTGTGCGCAGCCGCGCTCGCCGCCACGCTGCACCGCTGGACCGGAGATGACGACCTGACCTTCGGTTTTCCGGTCAGTACCCGGGTCAGCGGGGAATTCGCCACGGTCGTCGGCCCGTGCCTGAACACCGTCGTGGTGCGCTCCACGTGCACCGCCACCACGACGGTGGCACAGCTTCTGGAGTCCATCCGTGACGGCGTGCTGGAGGCCTTCGAAGAATCGGCCATGCCGTTCGGCGCGATCGTCGCCGCACTCAATCCACCCCGGTCGGCCGGCTCGACGCCGTATCTGGACGTGGTGATCGCCCCGCAGGTCCAGGCCGGCTCTCCGGCGCGCCTGGGCGACTCCGTGCTCAGCCCGGTCTCGATGACCCAGGGCACCGAGGTGGTCGGCAAGTTCGCCGTCACGCTCGGCCTCACCGTCGTCGGCAACCGGCTGACCGGCACGCTGCTGTACCGGGGCGACCGGCTCGACGCGGCCGCCGCAACCGAGCTGGCCTGCCAGTACGCCCGTACGCTGGAAGCGTTCCTGACCGAGCCGGACCGGATCGTCCGCGAGCTCGACACCGGGCTCGTAGTTCCGGCGGGCCCGGCTGAAGGCCCGCCGCCGGAACGGGACCCCGGCCGGGCCCGCCGCCCGGCCGCGGAAGCCGACGGCGCGCTCACCGAGCGGGTGGCCGGGCTCTGGAGCAACGTCCTGGGCCACGCGGACATCGGCCTCGACGACAACTTCTTCGACCGTGGCGGCAACTCGCTCAAGCTGATCACGCTGCACGCCGAGCTGTGCCGGCAGTACGGGATGGACCTGCCGATCCAGCGACTGTTCGAGCACTGCACCATCTCGTCGATGGCGATGTACCTGGCCGAGGCGGGTCCGGCCGGGCCGCCGACCCCGGCGGGCGACGCCGGCCTCGACCAGCGCGGCGCTGCCCGCCGGCAGTTCGCCCAGCAGCGTCGTGCCCGGAGGGGAGCATGACCCAGGAGACATCGATAGCCGTCATCGGGATGGCCTGCCGGTACCCGGGGGCGCCGACCCTGCGGGACTTCTGGCGGCTTCTTCGCTCCGGTTCGGACGGCATCAGCCGGTACGACCGGGCCGAGCTGGTAGCCCAGGGCTACGATCCCGCCCTGGTGATGCGGCCGGAGTTCGTGCCGGCCGAGGGCGTCGTGGCCGGCTCGCGCACCTTCGACTGGTCCGTGTTCGGCTACAGCCGGGCGGAGGCGGCGACCATCGATCCGCAACAGCGGATCTTCCTGGAATGTGCCGCCCAGGCCATCGATGACGCGGGCCTCGACCCCATCCGCTTCCCCGGCCTGATCGGCGTATACGCGGGCGCCGAGAATCCGGTCGGCGACCCCGGCCGTGACGTCGACCCGATGCTGCGCATCATCGGCAGCCGCCCCGACTTTCTGACCACCCGGGTCGCCTACAAACTCGGCCTGCGCGGCCCCGCCGTCACCGTGCAGACCGCATGCTCCACCTCCTTGACCGCCGTACACATGGGAGTACAAAGCCTGCTCGCTTACGAATGCGACGCCGTCCTCGCCGGCGGTGTCTCCCTGTCCGGTGACGGCACCCGCGGCTACCTCTATCAAGAAGGCGGAATCCTCTCCCCGGACGGGTATTGCCGGCCCTTCGACGAGCGGGCCGCGGGCACGGTCCCGAGCGAGGGCGTCGGCGTCGTGGTGCTCCGCCGGCTGACGGACGCCCTGCGTGACGGTGACCGGATCGCCGCGGTCATCCGAGGCTCGGCCATCAACAACGACGGAAACGACAAGATCGGGTACACCGCGCCGTCGGTCGCCGGCCAGCGTGACGCCATCATGCTGGCGCAGCGGGTCGCCGAGATCGAGCCGGCGGACATCCAGTACGTCGAGACGCACGGCACCGGCACCCGGATCGGCGACCCGATCGAGTTCCAGGCGCTGACAGACGCCTTCCACGCCGACACCGCCGGCCGGGAGACCTGCTGGCTCGGCGCGGTGAAGAGCAACATCGGGCACACCGGCTCGGCCGCGGGCGTGGCCGCGCTGATCAAGACGATCCTGATGGTGGAACATCGCGAGCTGGTACCCACCCTGCACTTCACCGCGCCGAATCCGCTGCTGAAGATCGAGACGACGTCGTTCCGGGTGAGCACCCGCCGTCAGGCGTGGCCCGACCGGGGAACCCCGCTGGCGGCGATCAGCTCGTTCGGGGTCGGTGGCACCAACGCGCACGTCATCGTCGAGGCGGCGCCGCACGTGACGAACCGGCCGGCGGGCACCGGGATCAGCCTGGTCCCGTTCTCCGCCTCCTCCCCCGGCCGGCTGAACACCCTGCGCCACGACCTCGCCGCCCACCTGGACGCCCGGCCGGATTCGTCCCTGGCCGGCGCGTCCCGGACCCTGGCCGGACGGCGCCGCTTCGAGTACCGCGCCACCGTGGTGGCACGGACCCCGGCCGAGGCGGCCGAGCGCCTGCGCGCCGCCCCACCGGCCCCCGGGGAGGTGCGGCGGTTGTCGAGGGTCGCTTTCCTCTTCCCCGGCCAGGGCACTCTGCGGCACGCCGCCGGTGCGGCCGCATACCGCCTGCTGCCCGGGTTCGCCGGCTACTTCGACACGATCGCGGGCATCGCCCGGGAGCAGCACGCGGTCGACCTGCGCCCGGTCGTGAGCCCGGATGCGGGCACGCCGGAATGGTTCGCCGACACCGTCCATCAGCAACTCGCCCTGCTGGCGCTCGGCTTCGCACTGGGTCGCCAGCTACAGGACTGGCAGGTGGCACCCGCCGCCATGCTCGGCAACAGCGTCGGCGAATACGTCGCCGCGTTGCTGGCCGGGCTGTGGACCCCGCAGGATGCGACTCGCCTGGTCTTCCAGCGCGCCACGGCGATGCGCGACACCGAGCCCGGCCGGATGGTCACAGTCGCCGCCGGGGCTGATGAGCTGCGCGGCCGGACCGGCGACGCCGTCGAGATCGCGGTCGCCGGGCCAGGCTGGACGGTACTGTCCGGGCCCGCCGCCGCGGTGGACGAGCTGCTTGCCGGTCCGGCCCTCGCGGCCTGGCAGACACGGCTCATGGCCACGAACCGGGCCTTCCACTCCGCCGCCATGGAGTCCGCCACCGCGGCCCTGCGCGCGGCGGTCGCGGCCACCCCCCACCAGGCGCCACGGGTCCCGCTCGTCTCGAACGCCGGCGGTGGATGGGCCGGCGAGGAGGAGATCGTCTCGGCCGACTACTGGGCGCGGCAGCTGCGCGGCACCGTCCGGTTGCGGGATGGGCTGACCACCCTGCTCTCCGCCGGATGTGACACGTACGTGGAGCTCGGACCGGGTACTTCGATGATCGCTGCACTACGTCACCATCCGGAGTGGGTCGCGGAGGCGAGCACCGTCGCGCTCCTCGGCCGGGAGTCGGATGACGGCGAGCACGCGCTGCTCGGGGCGCTGGGCTCACTGTGGGAACGCGGGGCCGACGTCCCCCTGAACGAACTGCCCGGCGGGGAAACGCCGGTCCGCTGCTCCTTGCCGCCCCACCCGCTGGAATCCGCAGACCTGGAGGTGGCACCGGAACCACACCGCCCGGCCGGCCGCGCCACGGTTACGGGGGGTGCCGACGACGGTAACGATGTCCGGGCCGTGCTCGAACAGCTGTGGTGCGCGGCGCTCGGTACGGCGTCGGCCGCCGACCACGACGACTTCTTCGCGCTCGGCGGCGAGTCGTTGATGGTCGTCAGCCTGATCGGCAAGGTCCGGCAACGGCTCGGCGGTGACCTCGCCGTCGCTGACTTCGACCGGCAGCCGACCTTCGGGGCGCTGCTCGAGCTGGCCGGACGCGTGCGGCCGGATCCGATGGTCACCCTCCCGGGGCTGGTTCCGCTTCGGCACGGCCGGGGCCGGCCGGTGTTTCTCGCCGCCGACGCGCTGGGCACCACCGCGAGCTACCGGGCGCTGGCCGGGCGCATCGACACGGATCGTCCCGTCTACGGACTGGAGCAGCAACGGCCGTCCGGTGACCGGGCACGGCCCTCGATCGCCCGGATCGCCGCGCGCCACCTCGACGTCATGCGGCAGGTCGACGACTCCGGTCCGTACACGATCGGCGGCTGGTCCTTCGGGGCGATGGTGGCGCACGAAATCGCCTCCCAACTGGTCGCATCGGGCCGCGAGGTCGAGATGCTGGTGGCCATCGACGGCTTTCCACCGCAGACCAGGGGCCTGCCCGTCGCCGCCCACCCGGGGTATCTCATCAGTAATCTGCGGCTGGCGCTCGATGCCCGGCTCGGCCGGGGACGCATCGGTGAGATCGTCGGCCGGACCACGGGACCGGCCGATGTCTTCGCCGCCAACATCGGGGCGCTGCTGGCCTACCGGCCGAGGCCGGTGCCATGTCCGGCCGCCGCCTTCCCGGCCACCGGCCCGGCGGCCGACGACGCCATCGGGCTGCGGGTGAGCAGGCGGCTGTCCACCTTCTACACCTCGGTCACCGTGCAGCCCGTCATCGGCGACCATTGGTCGATGCTGACCGAACCCTACGTGCGGGACCTCTCGGCCCGACTGTCCGAGGTGCTCACCGGGTCCACCGATTCCACTCCCGCGAAGGCCCGCCGATGACCGCCGCTCCTCTGCCACCGGCCACCACCCGGCCCGACGGCGACCAGCCGGAGCAGCCGTTGTGGCGGAACGGCAGTTTCCAGGCGTTCTGGATCAGCCGTTTCCTCGCCACTGTGGGCAAGGAGTCGGCCGAGGTCGCCTACCCCCTGCTGATCCTGGCCACGACCGGCTCCGCCACCTACGCCGGCGCCGTCGGCGCGACCCAACTGCTGGTCACCGGGCTGACCTCGATCCCGGCCGGCACCCTGGCCGACCGCTACGACCGGCGCCTTCTGCTGATCATCTGCGACGGGGCCCGGATGGCGCTGCTGGCACTGTTCGCCGTCCTGGTCGTCCTGGGCCGGGCCAACCTGGTCGTGACCCTCACTATCGTGGTCGCGGCCTCGGCATTCCTCGGGCTGTCCAACCCTCCCGCGCTGGCGGCGATCAAACAGCTCGTCCTGCCCTCCCAGATCACCCGGGCGGCCACCCAGAACCAGATCCGGCCGCTGGGCGCGACCGTGATCGGCTCACCCATCGGCAGTTCGTTGTTCGCTGTGGGCCAGGCGGTCCCGTTCGTGGCCACCGCCCTCACCTTCGCCGCCTCGGCCCTGACGATGCTGTTCGTCCGGCGGCCGCTGCAACCACCGCCGCGCACCACTGGCCAGGACGTGCCGAAGCGGCGGCTCAGCGACGGATTCCGATTCATCGCACGCCAACCGGTGCTCCTGGTCTGGATCGTCTGGCTGATGGGCTCCAACATGGCCTTCAACCACACAGGGGCCTTCCTGGCCCTGATCGCCACCGCCCGGGAGCGGCACGCATCGGAATCCGCGATCAGTCTCATGCTGAGCGTGGCCGGGGTGGGAGGCCTGGTCGGCGCGGCCATCGCCACCCAGGCGATCAAGCGGCTGCGTCCCTCGACGATCTTCCTCGCCGCGGCCTGGGCCGGCCCGGTCGCTGCGGTGCTGCTGGCCACCGTGCCCGGCACGCTCAGCCTCGGCATAGTGCTCGCCTGCGTCTTCCTGCGCGGCCCGAGTGTCAATGCCCTGTTCTTCGCGTACATCGCTGTTCTGGTGCCCGACGACATGCAGGGCCGGGTGCTGGGCGCGGTGATGTTCCTGTCGTACATCGCCCAGCCCCTCGGCATCGTCGTCATCGGCGGTGTCTTCGACGCCTGGGGACCGCACTGGGTCTTCGCCTTCATGGGGGTGGTGTCGGCGCTGGTCGCCCTGCCGACCCTCGGGCACCGCATCCGCACCCTGCCGACCCCCGAGGAGGCAGCCACATGACCGTCCCCGCATCATCCGAACGCCACGACCGAGGAGACATCATGCCTGAGAACGGGCCGGGCGCCGACAGCGCCGAGACCCTCGTCCCCCCGGAGGTCTTCACCGAGCCGGGCGACGATCCGCACACCGGGTTCGCGGCGCTGCGGGCGGCCGGTCCGGTGCACCGCATCGACTACCCGGCGGGTGCCGAGTCCTACGTCGTGGTCGACTACGCTCACGTGGAACGCGCTTTCGGTGATCCACGGCTGTCCAAACGCCTCGAACACACGCCGGACTGGTTCCGCGAGAAAGCGGTCAGCAGCAGCCCGGTGCTCGCCAGCCACATGTTGCTGGCCGACCCGCCCGAGCACACCCGGCTGCGCAAGCTGGTCAGCCGGGCGTTCCTGCCGCGCCGGCTGGAACAGCTCCGGCCGCGTGTCCAGCAGTTCACCGACGAACTCGTCGACGCGCTGCCGGAGTCCGGTGAGGTCGATCTCATCGCAGCCCTGGCTCTCCCGCTGCCTCTGATGGTGATCTGCGACTTCCTCGGCGTGCCGTACCAGGATTGGCCTCAATTCCATAAGTGGGGCCACGTGCTCAGCCGCTCCCCGGCCCAGGACGACGCCGGTCTGCGCGAGCGCCGCATCGTCAACGATGAGGTCGCTGCCTACCTGGCCAAGACCATCGCCACCCGCAGGGACGACCTGCGCGAGGACCTGATCAGCGACCTGATCCGCGCTGCCGACGACGACGGGATGTTCACCGACGAGGAACTCGTCTCGACCATCGTTTTTCTCATCATCGCCGGGCACAAGACGACCGCCAACCTGATCGGCAACGGGACTGCCCTGCTGCTACGCCATCCAGGGCAGCTGGACCGGTTGCGCGCCGACCCCGCGCTGATCACCCCGGCCATCGAGGAATTCCTGCGTTTTGAGGGCTCGACCGACCGGGCCACGTTCCGGATCGCCGTCGAGGACATGGATATCGGCGGTTCCCGGGTCCCCCGAGGCAGCTTCGTGCACCTGTCCATCGCCGCCGCCGACCGGGACCCGGCCGCATTCCCGGACCCGGACCGATTCGACATCGCCCGATCACCGAACCGGCACATGGCCTTCGGGCACGGCCCGCACTTCTGCGCGGGCGCGCCACTGGCCCGGCTGGAAGGGCAGGTGGCTTTCAGCACGATGCTGCGCCGGCTGCCGGAAATCGACCTGACGATACCGCCGGAGGATCTCGACTGGGTCGCCGACAGCTCCATCAGCCGCGGCCTGGTGAGGCTTCCGGTCCGGATCCGGCGCCGATTACGGTGATGTCGCCAATTGATGTTTTCGTCCAGCTCTGAGGAGTTTCGCATGACCGAGTCCCCCGTTACACTGATCACCGGCGGCACCAGCGGAATCGGCGCGGCAACCGCTCGCATGCTGCTCGACCGCGGTGATCGGGTCTGCGTCACCGGCCGCGGCACCGACCGGCTCAACCGGTTCGTCGCCGGCGTGGGTGCTCCGGACTCGCTGCTCGCGATCA
The DNA here is from genome assembly GCF_016862215.1 of Winogradskya humida. Taxonomy (GTDB): domain Bacteria; phylum Actinomycetota; class Actinomycetes; order Mycobacteriales; family Micromonosporaceae; genus Actinoplanes; species Actinoplanes humidus. The sequence goes on along the minus strand of NZ_BOMN01000111.1, from coordinate 34,928 downwards.
ATGCCGACGCCTCCGACTGGGACGCGGTCGAGTCCGTGGTGAAGTCCACGATCGACCGGTTCGGCCGGCTCGACGCGGTCGTCGCCAACGCCGGATTCGCCACCCACGACAGCCTGGCCGATGGTGACCCCCGGCAGTGGCGCGAGATGGTGCTGACCAATGTGCTCGGCCCGGCGTTACTGATCCGGGCTTCGCTGGCCGCACTGAAGGAGACCCAGGGCCGCATCGTCCTGGTCGGCAGTGTCGCCGGCATGGTGCCGACGCCGGGCAACATCTACGGCGTCACCAAGTGGGCGGTGACGGGCCTCGCCGAGAACACCCGCCGGCTGGTGACCGCAGACGGCGTTGGCGTCACACTGCTCGCCCCCGGCCGGGTCGACACCGAGTTCTGGGAGCCCGTCGGTGGCGCCCCGCAGGGCCTCAACCTCACGGCCGAGCAGCTCGCGGAGTCCGTGCTCTGGGCCATCAGCCAGCCCAAGGGCGTCGACGTGAACACCGTTGTCATCAGGCCGATCGGGCAGAGCGTCTAACCACCCCGACCCGTAGCACCACGAACCGGAGGAGTTCCATGACTGGCCAGGCGCCGGATCCGATGACGGCGATCGACCTCGCGGACCCGCAAACCCATATCGGTGACGGCGCCCAGCCGCTCTTCCGGCGCCTGCGCCAGGAGAATCCCGTCGCCTGGCACCCGCCGCGCGGGCCACGCCGGGGCTTCTGGGCCGTGACCCGGTACGCCGACGTGGCCGCCGTCTGCCGAGAGGCCGAGACCTTCGGCTCCACCGGCGGGAACGTCATGGAGACCCTGCTGCACTCGGGCGACTCGGCCGCCGGCCGGATGCTCGCGGTCAGCGACGGGCCACGGCATGCCGGCGTGCGCCGGCTGCTGTGGCAGGGGCTGACCCCGAACAAGCTCGCCGCCGTCTCCGAACGGATCCGGGACCGCTCCCGCGCCCTCGTCCACCAGGCCAGACTGGCCGGCGACTGCGACTTCGCCCGGGACGTGGCGGCCCACATCCCGCTCCAGGGCATCTGCGACCTGCTCGGTGTGCCGGAGGCGGACCGGCCCTTCATCCTCGAACACACCAGCTCGGCGCTCAGCTCCGAAGGGAAGACGGACGACGCCGGGGCCGCGCGGCAGGCCAAGGGTCAGCTGCTGCTCTATTTCGCCAAGCTGGCCGCCACCCGGCTCGGCCGGGCACCCGAGGGCGAGCTCCCGGACCTGATCACCCTGCTGGTCAACGGCGAGGTCCAGGGCGAGCGCCTCACCCTCGACGAGGTGGTGCTGAACTGTTACAGCCTGATCATGGGTGGGGACGAGACCGCCCGGCTGACGATGATCGGCGGCGTCCTCGCCATGATCGAGCATCCTGACCAGTGGCAAGCCTGGCGGGCCGGGCTACCCGTCGGACCGGCGGTGCAGGAGATCCTGCGCTGGACGACCCCGGCCATCCACGTCGGCCGGACCGCGATGGCGCCCACGACCCTGGCCGGTCAGGTGATCGACGCCGGCGATGCCGTCGTCGCCTGGCTCAACTCCGCCAACTACGACGAGACCGAGTTCGACGAGCCCGGCCGCTTCGATCTCTCCCGTACACCCAACCGGCACCTGTCCTTCCTGTACGGCTCGCACTTCTGCATCGGTGCCCACCTCGCCCAGGTCGAGATCGGATCGCTGTTCGAGGCGCTGCGCGAAGAAGTGACCACGCTGACCCCGGCAGGCCCGGCGGTACCGATCTACTCCAGCTTCCTCCACGGCTACAGCAGGCTCCCAGTCCAGCTTGCGTGAAAGGACAGACCCATGGTCACCCGCGACGTCATAGACGCCGGTCCCGAACAGGTCACGCTCGCCCAGGTATGGGCGCAGATCCTCGGGGTCGAGCAGATCGGTCTCGACGACGACTTCTTCGTCCTCGGCGGCGACTCCCTCATGGCGATCAAAGCGATCGTCGAGGCCGAACGGCACGGTATCCCGATCGCACTGACCGACCTGTTCGAACGTCCGACCATCCGGCAGCTGGTCGCTGCGATCAGGCCGGCGCCGCAGGAAGCCGTCCCCCCGGAGCCGGCGGGTCTGGTCAGCGCCGCCGATCTCGCCGCGCTCCCCGCTGACGTCGAGCGGGCCTTCCCGGCGAGCCTGCTGCAGCAGGGGTTGATCTTCGAGGGGATCGCCCAGGACGACTCGCTCTACCACGACGTGATCTCACGCCGGATCACGGTGCCCTACGACGAGGCCGCCATGCGGGGCGCGCTCGACGTACTCGCGGATCGGCACGAGTCGCTGCGCACCTCGATCAACCTGTCCGGCTACAGCACCCTGCTCCAACTCGTCTCCCGCAAGGTGACGATCCCGCTGCGGTCCACGCAGGTCGCGGACAACGACGCCGGCAACGCCTTACGCGCTGATCTCGCGTACGCCGGCGAGCCCCTCGACGTGGAACAGGGACCGCTGCTACGGGTCGCGGTGACCGCGATGGCCGACGACACCTTCCAGATCACGTACGGTTTCCACCACGCCATCATGGACGGCTGGAGTGACACCGTCTTCATCACCGAGCTGATGGACTGCTATCTCGCCTTGCGGAGGGGTGAGAAGCCCGCCGCCACCGGCCCGCGCCCGCAGATGGCCGAGTTCGTCCGGCGGGAACGGCAGGCCGTCGAGTCGCCGGTGACCCGCGATTTCTGGGCCGCTCGCACCCGCGACCTGCCCGCCGTCGCCGAGCCGGAGCGCAGCAGCGCGCGTCACCGCGTGTCGGTGCCCGTGGCCGCTGACACCTGGCAGCAGGTCACCGACTTCGCCGCAGCCCAGCGCGTACCGGTGAAGTCGGTTCTGCTGGCGGCGCACCTCGCCGCCCGTCACGCCCGCACCGGCGACGCCAGGCCGGTCACCGGCCTGGTCTGCAACGGACGCGTGGAGGAGGCCGGCGGCGACCAGATGATCGGGCTCTTCCTCAACGTCCTGCCGGTCTCGGTCCCCATGTCCGCCGACGGCGGCGATCTGGTCCGCCGGGTACGCCGCGCCGAACAGGACCTCTTCCCCCATCGGCGCTTCCCCTACGCCGAGGTCAAACGGATCAACGGCCGGCACTTGTACGACACCACCTTCAACTACGTGCACTTCCGGCTGGAGCAGCGGTTGCACTCGTCGGGCGTGATGCCGTCCGGATCGCGGGAGATCCACGACAAAGTCAGCTTCCCGTTGATCATCGACGCCGTGCAGAGCCCGGACGGCATCGGGCTGCGGCTCGACCTCTCGGCCGACACGCTGGTCTGGCCGGCCGACGAGCTGGCCACGTACGGCGAACTGCACCACGCCACCCTGCGCCGGTTGATCGCCGGCCGGCCTCTCACCGGAGCCAGAGATGAATGAGATCGCCGGCACCGTCCTGGTCTGCGACTACGTCGGCCGGCGGCGTCAAGCCCCCGTATCGGCCCTCGGTCTGCATCAGCACGGCATCACTGTCCACAATGTACTTACGTCCCCCTTTCCCCGGGAGTTGACCGCGGCCACGTACGCCGACCAGCTGTGGCACCGGAACGGCCCGTTCGGCACCGAGGTCCGCGCCGTGCTCGGCTATTGCGCAGCCGCCCCGATCGCGCAGGAACTGGCGGCTTCGCTGCGAGACGCCACCGGTGTCCCGGTGCCGTTGGTGCTCTTCGACGGTGAACCCGCCACCGCCGCGTCGATCCAGGCCGAATACCTGCTGGCCGCCGACAAACTGGGGGAGTTGCTCTCGGTCGATCCCGCCCGTCGTACTCCCCCGGCCATCGACCCGGCCGGCCTGCGGAGCCGACCCCGGGAAGCGATCGAGAGCATGTACCGCGGCCTGCTCGAGGTGGGCGGTCACGCACCCCATGACGGCTCGGTGGACCCGGAGACGGCCCGCGCCGAGACCGAGATGTTCGCCGCCTACTACCTGGACTGGCTGAGCCACCTCATCGCCGCGCACAACGCCTCGTGGCCCGCCTGGGGCGGCTCGGCCGTACAGATCGTCTCCCGCGAGCACGACTGCGTCACCGAGTGGCCCGGGGCCCTGAGCACCGAGACCATCCGCATCGCCGCTGACCGCGACACCCTGCTGCAGCAACCCGAGGTCGCGGCGGCCGTCCTGTCGATACTCGGGAAGGAGAACAGCCATGCCGGATGACCCACGAGGCTGGGCGGAGAGCACCGCCGCGTTCACCGTGGTGCGCTCGGCCGACGGCCACCACAGTGTCTGGCCCGCCGACCGGCCGGTGCCGGGCGGCTGGGACCGCACAGGGCCGGCGGCCGGCTACACCGACTGCCTGGCCGCCGTCGAAGCCGGGACGAACGGACCACACTGCCCCGACCCCGCGGCGTGCCGGCGCCCGAACATTCCGCACCTTTTCGCTGACGTCGTACGCCGCCACGGCGACCGGCCGGCCGTGTCGGACGACGAACGCTCCCTGACCTACCACGACCTCGACCGCCTCTCCGACACCATCGCGGCCGGCCTGCGGGCGCGGGGGCTGAATCCCGGCGACCGGGTCGCCGTCCACCTGCCCCGGGGCGCCGACGTCTTCGTCACGCTGCTCGCGATCCTCAAGGAGGGCGCCGCCTACGTACCCGTCGACACCCGATACCCCGATGCCCGGCGCGATCTCATGATCGCCGGCAGCGGCGCCCGGCTCGTGATCACCACTGCCGCGCTCAGGGACCGGCTCGCGGACACCGGCGTCGACACGGCGACCATCGACGACCTTTCCGGGACCGGCGAGGCAGCCCCGCGCCGCCCCCGCCCCTGCGGATGCCAGGCCGCCTGTGTGCTGTTCACGTCCGGATCCTCCGGTACACCCAAGGCGATCGTGCTCGAGCACAGCAACCTCGCCTACTTCGCCCGCAACCCCGCGCTGCCGGCGCTCACCCCCGACGACCGGGTGGCGCACGTGTCGAGCCTCTCCTTCGACGCGTTCACCTTCGAGACGTGGAGCACGCTGACCAGCGGTGCCCGGATCGTCGTGCTGCCCACGGTGACCGACCTCGTCGCCGGCGACCCCGGACACGAGCTCTCCCGGCACCGCATCACCGCCATGCTGGCGCCGACCATGGCCGTCAACCACATCGCCCGCGAGGATCCGGAGGCCTTCGCCGGACTGCGGATCCTGCACACCGGCGGCGACGTGATCCTTCCGGCCGCCTGCCGCGAGCTGTTGAACAGCTCGTTCGACGGCGAATTCCACAACCTCTACGGCCCCACCGAGGGTACGACCGCCTGCACCTCGTACCGGATCACCGAGGACGGCGCCGACCGTGCGAACGTCCCGATCGGATCGGCCCTCGCCGGCGCCCGCGTGTACCTGCTCGATGCCGACCGGCGGCCGGTCGCCGACGGGCAGCCGGGCGAGCTGTGCATCGGTGGCGCCGGTGTCGCCCGCGGATACCTCGGCCAGGCCGGGCTGACCGCGGCCCGGTTCCTGCCCGACCCGTTCGCCACCGACGGCGGCCGGATCTACACAACCGGCGACCTGGCCCGCCGCACCGCGGACGGCCTGTTGGAATTTCTCGGCCGGGCCGACGACCAGGTGAAGATCCGCGGGTACCGGGTCGAACCGCGGGAGGTGGAACGGGTCCTCGGCCGGTTCCCGGGCGTCCGCGACGTCGCCGTGGTGACCGTCGGGGAAGGGGACGGCAAACACCTGGTCGCCCTGGTCACCGGCGAAGACCTGGCGCTGCCGCAGCTACGCACCCATGCCGGGCGGGTGCTGCCGGACTACCTCGTACCGTCGGCCTTCGCCTGTACGGAACAGATCCCGGCGAACAGCCACGGCAAACGTGACACCGCGCAGTTGCTGGCGATGGCCCAGGCGGAGCTTCGCCGCCACCACGACACCGCCGGGCCACGCAACGAGATCGAGGAGTATCTGGCCGGTCTCTGGGCGGAACTGCTCGGCGCTGAGACGGTCGGCGTACGTGAGGACTTCTTCGCACTGGGCGGAAACTCCCTCCTCGCCTTCCGGCTGCGCCGCCGGGCCGCCGCCGACCTGAACATCACGATCACCATGGAGGAGGTCCTCACCGTGTCGGTCCTCGCCGACCTGGCAGACCTGATCCGCGCCCGAAAGGACAGTCGCGTCTGATGGCATCACGACCGACGGAGGACCCACGCCCCCTGGCCGTCGTCTACGACAAGGGTGCCGTCCACCCGGTAGAAGCGGTCTCGGCCATCGGACCGCTCGCGCCGATCCTTTTCCTGGTCGCGCCGACGGACCACGCGCTGCGGTTGCTGCCGGTCATGCGCCGGCTCGCCGAGGCCCAGGTACTGACCGACGACCTCGAAGCCGACGCCGCCGCTCTGCGGGAACGCCGACCGGCCGGCATCATCACTTTCAGTGAGAAGATGGTCCCCCGCACGGCGGCTCTCGCCGGCCGGCTGGCGCTGCCGTACCACAGCCCCGCCACGACGGAACTGCTCACCGACAAATTCGCCCAGCGCGACCGGCTACGCCTGTGCGACGTCGACCCGACCCGCAGCGTGGCGATCCACGGCGTCGGCGAATGGCCGGAGGCCGTGCGTACGGTGGGCCTGCCGGCCGTTCTGAAACCGCTGCGCGGCGGCGGCAGCCGGGACACCTACCCGATCCGGGACGAGGCCACCGGGCGGGACCTGACGAAGCGGCTGATCGACGGCCCCGACGCCACGCACGGGCTGGTCCTGGAGGAGTTCCTCCGCGGGCGCGACACCCGGCCGTTCGGCGACTACGTGTCGGTGGAGAGTGCCGTGGTCCAGGGCCGGATCCACCATCTCGCGGTGACCGGCAAGCTGCCGCAGGTCGAGCCGTTCCGTGAGGTGGGCCAGTTCTGGCCCGCGTACACGCCGCCCGGCGAGCGCGAACAGATCCTCGAGCTGACCACGCGGGCGCTACGAGCGCTGGACATCCGGCTCGGCGTCACGCACACCGAGATAAAGCTGACAGCCGGGGGCCCGCGCATCATCGAGGTCAACGGCCGGCTCGGCGGCCACCTCAACGAACTCTCCCGCCGGGCTACCGGCGTCGATCTGGTCCAGTTCGCGGCCGGCATCGCGCTCGGCCACCCTGCCGGCCCGCCGCCACCGATGCCGTCGCGGGTGTTCTGGCAGTTCCGCAGCCCGGCGCCGCTCGACGCGGTGTCTCTCGACGAGGCCACCGGCGGCCGGGACGCGGCCGGACTGCCAGGTGTCAGCCGGTACGTGCCCTACGTCAGGGCGGGCGAACGGGTCGACGTCGGGGTCATGACGAACCCTCTCGATCTGGCCTGCGGCGACTCGGAGGACCACCTGACCATGGCGGCGCAGATCGACCGGCTCAAAGATGTGCTGTCCTACCGGTTCACCTTCCCGAACGGCCGGCAGCAGACCCTGTCGGCGCGGGCTCTCACGCCACCGAGGGCATTCTCGTGAGCATCGCCGCGTACACCCCCCGGCGTACGGTGACCCGCTGCCGGACACCATGCGGCGCTGGCCGGCGGGACCCGGCAGAGGCGTCGATCGGCGCGGTGTGGGCAGCGGATTCCCCGGACCAGTCGGTGCCGTACGGACCCGGTTCCACGATCGTCACCTTCGGGCCGAGCGGGGCCAGCTCCGCGGACAGCGCCTCACTGAGTCCCTCGAGCGCCCACGTCCCCGTACGCCTCGGTCAAATCTCTCAGGTTTTCCGGGTTTCGTGCCGTCGCCGCGACCCGGTCGCCGCGTTCGAGGGCGGCCTGGCCCAGACGCGCCCGAAACCGCGGGACGCACCGGTGATGAACCATGTCGGTCCCTCGGGCGGGAACAGGCAACCAGCACCCTGGCGGGGCTAGGCTGGTGACATGAGCGGCGACAAACTGCTCGGCGACTTCCTCAAGGCACGCCGGGGGCGGATCCAGGCACACGAAGCAGGATTGACGTCGTACGGGCGCCGGCGCGTCCCGGGCCTGCGCCGCGACGAACTGGCCCGCCTGGCCGGTGTCAGCGAGCACTACCTGATCCGGCTGGAGCAGGGCACCGACCACAATCCCTCGGCGCAGGTGTTGCAGGCCCTGGCGACCGCGTTGCGGCTCGACCGTGACGAGACCGCCCATCTGTACGCGCTGGCGGCCCCGCCACCTTCCGCCGCCCGGCACGACGGAGTCTCCGACGACGTCCAGCAACTGCTCGACTCCTGGAGCACCACCCCGGCGTACGTGCGCAACCGCCGTTTCGACGTGCTGGCCGCCAACAAACTCGCCATGGCCCTGTCACCGCTGTACACACCCGGCCAGAACCTCGTCCGGGGCATGTTCCACGACCCCGGGGTCCGCCTGCTGTTCCCCGACTGGGCAGAGATCGCCGCGCAGACCACGGCCGCCCTGCGCGCCGAGGCCGACCCCCGCGACCCCGCCACCGCCGACCTCATCACGTCGATGCTGACCGACAACGACTTCCGCGACCTCTGGGCAGATCACGATGTACGCCCGACCCGCAACGAGATGAAGCGGTTCCACCATCCCTCCGTGGGCGCTCTCACCCTGCGGCGCCAGACGCTGTCCAACGTCGCCGCGGACGATCAGGTGATCATCACCTATCAGAGCGCGCCCTCCTCCCCCGATGCCGACGCGCTGGCCAAACTGCTCTGAGGCCGGGTGCCGGCTGCTCACCGCGCCGGTAGCAGCTCGAAGGTCAGTGTCCGGAGAGCTCCCAGCGCCGTCGTGCGGTCCCGGGATCGCGGGCGACGGTGGGCATGTCCGGGGGTGCTGGTTCAGTGCTCGAGGAGCTGGGCGTTGCGAGCTGCGATCGCTTCGGCGGTGTCGGGGAAGATCATGGGCAGGCCGAATGTCTCGGTCTCGGTTTGGATGCGCTCGGCGGTGGGGCGGAAGCTTCGTTCGTATTCGGTGAACGCGCTCTCGACATCACCGCCGCTGCTGCGGAAGGCGTCATACAGTGCTGTCGCGCCGAGGATCGCGACGGATCCACCCATGCCGGCGGCGGGCGATGGGCAGTATGCGGCATCGCCGACGAGCGCGACCCGCCCCGATGCCCAGGACGGCAACCGGTTCTGGCTCAGTTTGTCGAAGTAGAAGTTGTCGGCGGCGAGGGCCTTGTCGAGGACGTCGGTGAACGGGCTGCCCGCATCGGCGAACTGGTCGCGGATGATCTGCTTCTGCTCGTCGAGGTCGTGGTAGTCGTACGGTATCTCCTGCTCGGCGTGGAAAACGAAGACGACGTCGGTGGTGTCCTCGTAGGAGTTCAGCAGCAGCGTCCGGCCGGGTGTGTTCTGGATCCGTGACGTCCAGGACGGGATGAAGGTGTCGTCCACCACGGTGACGGAGGTGTAGTGGTGCAGGAAGTGGCTGTAGTCCGTCTCCGGTCCGAACCAGAGCCTGCGGACAGTGGAGTGGTTGCCGTCGCATCCCAGCACCATCGTGAATTCGCGGTCCGGACCGGTGCGGAACGCAGCCCGGACGCCCTCAGCAGTGGCGGTCAGCTCGGTGATGGAGTCGCCGAAGATCACCTCGACGGTGTCTCCGATCTCGGCGAACAGGATCGCGAGGAGGTCGTCGCGGTGGATCTCGACGTCGTCGTGGCGGTGGATCTCGTAGTCGTCGATGACGATGGTCTCGGCCGTGGGCTCGGGTTCCATCCTCGCGATGGGCGTGCCGTCGATGTCAGCGAACTCGGTGGTGCGCGGCGGGAGCGCCTTCGCCCGGACGGCGGGAAGGACACCCATCCGATCGAAGATCTCCATCGCGTCATGGCGGAGGTCGACCGGTGTCCCGCCCTTACGCAGGCCTGTCGCGTTCTCGACGACGGTGACCTGATATCCCAGGCGCTGCATCCAGATCGCCGTCGTCAAGCCGGCAAAGCTCGCCCCTGAGATCAGCACCCGACCTGACTGCTTCGTCGTAACCGATTCCATGATGGGTCCTCTCGCTGGTCAGCGACCAGATAAATCAATCTTGTAGTGACTCCAGGTTTATGACCGTAGCATAAACTTGGTGTGACTCCAAGATCGTGGCATCATGGCGTACGTGACGAAGCCGACGGGTCGCCGAGAACTCAGGAAGCTGGAGACGCGGCAGCGCCTGGCCGATGCCGCAGCTCAGCTCTTCGCGGAGCACGGCTACGACGCCGTCGCCATGTCTGACGTTGCGACCGCCGCGGGGGTGGCGGTTCAAACCGTCTTCAACTACTTCCCGACCAAGCCCGGCCTCGTCCTCGACCGTGCCGACGACATGCTCGAACGTTCGCGTCGGTGTGTCGCCGAGCGCGACCCGGCTCTCACCCCGGCTGACGCCCTCCGCGTTCAGGTGCATGAGGACATCGACCACTTCGCCGCACGGGATGTGTACTTCGCCCGCGGTGAATTCCCCGCGCAGTCCGTGGAGAGCGACTCGCTGCGCCGCTATGCGCTGCAGTTCCGCTTCGAGCAGGCCGAGGCGATCGCAGCAGCCATCGGCGAGACCGATCCGGAAATACATGCTCTCGTGGCCCGCGCCCATGCCAGCGGTCTCATCACCGTGATCCAGGCCGTTACCGACAGGATCGGAGAGGCGATCCTGTCAGGGGCGCACCTCGCCACCGTCGCTCAAAAGCTCCACGAAGACGCCGACGTCACACTCGCGGACGCCGCCGAGACTTTTCGCGCCATGAAGACAAGAGCCGCCACAACGATCCGGTAGCCGTCGTGCTGCCCGGCCCCACCCCCAACCGTCAGGCCCCGACAGACTTACGAACCGAAGCACCAGGCCCAGCCACAGCGCCGACTCATCCGCGGCGGACGAAGGCTTCGGCGGACAGCCCGTTGATGGTGGTATTCCCCTGCTGGAACCCGACCATGCTGTCGGCAACGGCGTGGGGGTAGTCGAGTGACGGAGCCGTGAGCCCGTCGAGTTCCCTGATCTGCTCGGTGGTGAGTACAACGTCGATCGAGGCGAGGTTGGCCTCGAGTTGCTCGGGGGTCCGGGCGCCGATCAGGGTGGAGGTGACCTCGGGGCGCTGACGGACCCAGGCCAGCGCGGTGGCGGCGACCGTGGTGCCGAGATCGCCGGCGATCTTCTCGAGTGTGTCGAGGAGCGTGAAGGTCGATTCGTTGAGGTGAACGCCGGCATAGGCAGCGCGGCCCGATCCCTGCACCGACGTCCTGGTGCGGGAATACTTACCGGACAAGGCTCCGCTGGCGAGAGGGCTCCACGGGGTCACGCCCAGGCCGAAATGCCGGGCAGCCCCGAAGGTCTCACCTTCGACCGTCCGGGCCAGCAGGGAATACTCGACCTGCAGCGCCGCAACAGACTCCCAGCCCCGAAGCCGTGCCGTCGTCACGGCCTGCGCGACCCACCAGGCCGGGGTGTTGGACAGCCCAATCGCGTTCACCTTGCCCGCACGGACCAGCTCGTCCAACGTTGAGAGAGTCTCCTCGATCGGGGTGTGCCGGTCCCACTGGTGCATCCAGTACAGATCGATGTAATCGGTGTTCAGCCGGCGCAGCGAGGCATCGAGCTGACCGCGGATCGCTTTACGTCCCGCGCCCCCCGAGTTCGGGTCGGCCGCGTCCATGCTGCCGGCGAACTTCGTGGCCAGCACCATGCGGTCACGACGCCCGGGCCGGGCGGTGAAGTACTGTCCGAGGGTCTGTTCGGAGGCGCCTGCGTTGTACATGTTCGCGGTGTCGACGAAGTTCCCGCCGGCATCGAGGTAGCGGTCGAGGATGCCGAAGGAGGTCTCCGGCGACGAGCCCCAGCTGCCGTCGTCGAAGGTCATCGCACCCAGTGCGAGCGGGCTGACCCGCAGTCCCGACGTGCCGATCGTGCGGTAATCCGTGAGGGACATGTTCTGCTCCGTTGCCGTCGGTGTCGTTCCGGTACGGCAATCAGCCTCGACGTGGCCGGGCGAGCGGAGAAGGACGCCTTTACCTCGGTGTGCGACACCCACCCAGCCGTACTCATCGCGAAGTTACGACGCCCGAGCTCGAGGGCCGTCCCTACCAGGCGACGACGCCCTGGCGACTGGGCTGCAGAGTGCCCAGTTTCAGCGACGACATGGCGATGTCGGGGCGGTTGGGGTCCGGGAAACCCTCCAGCGTGACGACCTCGCCCCGGTCGGAGGGCTCGAGGCTGCCACGCATGGTGTTACCGGCCGCGCATTCGTTGCGGTCGCAAGCCTGCCACTTGATGCCCTGGAAAGCGCCGGTGCCCGGCTTGAGCAGGATCTCGACCGGCTCGCCGGGCTCGTTGACAGAGCTGGCCGGCACGTCGATGCGCGAGTCGGTGGGGTCGTAGAGGCTGAGATGTACGCGCCCGTCGACACGGCAGGCGGCGTTGGAGGTGTTCTCGATCGACACGAGGCCCTTCTGCGTGCCGAGCGCCGCCGGGTTCTCGCCCTGCGCGGTGACCACGATCGTGATGTCGGTGTTGCTGCACTTCGGGGCCTCCGGTGTCCTGCTCACCGCTGGCGCCTCAACCGGACCCGCATCGCCGCCGTCATCGGTCGAGCTCGGTCCGGACGCCGCAGGGGCGGGGCCGGGCGCCGAGGCCGGCTCCTCACCCAGGACGAGATCGCGCGCCGGAGTGAAGGCGAACACCACGGAGGCGACGGCGAGCACACCGAGCACGGAAAGCAGGGGCGCGAGCCACCTCGAGACAGTCCCGGTCTGGCGATCTCCTGCTTGATCATGTCCGGTACGCAGTGCCGCCCGGGCCGCCTGCTGCAGTTCTGGCCGGCCGGTCCCGGCAACCGTCGTAGCAGCGCCCGCGGCGACCAGTTCCTCCAGCAGTTCGAAGGCGGTAGGTCGCCGTTCCGGCTCCTTCGCCAGAGCGCGCGCGACCAGATCATGAAGTGGTTGCGGCAGGCCGTCCAGCTTCGGCGGCCGGGTCAGGATCGCGCCGGCCGTCGCCGCGGCCGTGTCACCTCCGAACGGCGTACGACCCGTGCCCGCATAGGTGACGACGACACCCCACGCGAACACGTCCGCTGCGGGCCCGATCCGGCTCGAGTCCGCGTCGAACCGCTCCGGAGCCATATACGCGACCGTGCCGACCATCTGGTCGGTGCCCGTGTGCTGGCTGGTGGCCTCGAAGGCCCGCGCGATACCGAAATCGATCACCTTCGGGTTGCCCAGGGCGAAGAGTACGTTGGCCGGCTTGAGATCGCGGTGGATCACCCCGGCACCATGGATCGCGGCCAGCGCGGTGGCCACGCCGACCGCCACGCTGTGCAGACTTCCGCCGCTCAGTGGCCCCTGACCGGCGACGATCTCCTGCAGGCTGGGCCCGTCCACGAACTCCGTGACCAGGTAGGGCAACTCGTGGTCGAAGTCCGCGTCCAGTAGCTCAGCCGTGCAGAACGGAGGCACCTGGCGAGCACGGTTGACCTCACTGCGGAAGCGGGCACGGAACTCGTCCTCGTACGCGAGCTCAGGTTTGACGACCTTGATCGCAACCGGTCGTCCCTGCGGCCCGTGACCGAGATAGACCGTACCCATGCCGCCCTGCCCGAGGCGCGCGGAAAGGCGGTAATCGCCAAGAACCCGAGGATCGGAGGGCCGCAGCGGAGTCTTCATCGGACCCGCGTCCGGCTGCCGTCCGCGATACCAATCATCGCCGCGACGATACTACGGGCACGGCGCGGACGCCGGGCTTGGCCTCCGTCCGATGAAAACCCTCCGCCGTCGGCCGACCACCCGGAGAAAGGGACGGGCGAGGCCGGTGCACCCGTCAAGAAGTTGATCGCCGGCCTCTGCTGATCCGGTGCCGATTCACGAGGATCGCCGAGGCCATGGCCACCGCCGCCCAGCCGAGCAGGATCGCCGGCATCACCATCGCAGCCGGGCCGGCGTCGGCGATCACCGCTACCGCCAGAGGGTGACTTGACGGCGGCGCGGCCAGCCCCACCGTCAAAATGAATGTGGCGGGCTGGAAAACGATGGTCACGACGGTGGTCAGCAAAGCGCCTCTACGAACAAGCTGTCCGATCGCCGTCCCGATGAGTGCCCATAGCGGGAAACAGGCGAGGCTCGCCCCCGAACACCAGAGCACCGCGTGATCAGACAGCATGGTCGGGTCGGGTGCCACACTCGGGTATCCATGGGTACGCATGGCGCGTATGCCGGCGGCGATCGCCACCATCTCGTTGCCGACACCGAGCACCACGCCGGTCAGGACCGCCCGGACGGCCGTCGCGGGGCGGTAGACCCCCGAGCGGGTGACCAGCCAGGCCCCGGTGACCGCCGCGACGAGTTGCCCGAACCAGTGTCCGGCTGTGTAGACGTGCACCGCCAGGTCACGGTGATACTCCAGTCGTTGCGGATCCGACTGCGGGTCGTAGTAGGCGAGGTACTCACCGACAGCGACGTTCAGCGGAGTCGCCAACGCGGTCCACGCCAACAGCCCACCGACGATGGCTGCTGCACCCCACCGCGGCATGCCTCCCATGGTGACACCGCAACACAAACCGGTCACCACGCAGGCCGTCGCATTGCGGAGCACGGCGACTCCCCGACTGCCATCGGTGGGCACAGGCAACACCGATCACGAGGGGCGGTTACGCTGGGTCAACAGCAACCCGAGGAGCGGCTGCAGATGATCAACGTACAAGAATTCGCCCGGCGGCTCAGCACCCTCGGAGCCGATGCGTTCACCAGCGACGACATCGTGGACCTGGCGACCGCCGCAGATGTTCGCATCAACGCCGACCTCGAGATCGGCGCCGATCTGGCGCAGCGCCTGCTCGACCGCGTCTCACCTCCGGTGTCGATCACAGGAGCTCAGATCGTAGCGTCGCAGTGGCCGATACCGATGTCCTCCCGGCCTGCAGCGCCTACGGTGACGTTCTCCAGTCCCGGTGCCGTGGATGGCCCCTCTGATCAGGTGACCCGAGCCCGCGGCTCAAGGCCTGCGAATAACGGCCGGCGACCCGGCCCTCGACGAACTGGCAGGTGAAACACCTGACTTCCCGCCAGGATCTGTTCGCTTCGGACAGCCCGACGATGACCGCTCGGTGTTCTGTTGTGGATGCTCAGTTTCTCCGCGGGGGTGCCGTCGAGACGGTGAGGCCGGCGTCGAAGTCGCGGTCCAGGGGGAAGACCGGGCGGATGACGTGGTGGTAGGGCAGGCGGGTGAGGTGCTGGTCGACGCCGCCCGGGGTGAGGGCGAGCAGCCAGTCTCCCGCGGCGTCGAACAGCTCCGGCTCCAGGTAGCCGATCTTCACCACGACGACGTCGACGTCGGCCACGTCGACGCCGAGCCGCTGGTAGGAGGCAAGAAGCCGATACTGCATGCGCCGGGACGTGACAAAAACGCTCACCCCGCCGACGCGTACGCTCACACAGCGCCCGCCGTCCGGATCGTCAGCGACAGCCTCCAGAACGCCGTCGAGCAGCAGCGGGCCCGGTTCCCGGCTGTCGATGCGCCCGCCGACGGTGACTCGCACCGGCGCGCCGATCTCGTGCCCGGCAACCGAGGCGACCGCTGCCGGGTCGACCAGCGAGGCGAAGACCGCCCGGCGGATGTCGGGTCGTAGCAGCATCCGGGACAGCGCGTACGTGACGTCGTCGGCGCCGCCCGCGCCCGGGTTGTCGCCGGAGTCACTGATGAAGAACGGGCGCCGCGCCGCCGGGGCGAGTGCCGCGTCGAGGCATTCGTCCATCGTGCCGGTCGGGGCGACGAACGTGAACTCGTCGCGAGCCGCCCAGAAGTGTTCGCCCAGCTCGAGCGCGGCGGAGGACGTAGCGGCCTCGTCGTCGCCGGTGACGACGACGGCGCCCCGGCAACGTGGCTGGTCGGCCCAGGCGAAGCCGATCCAGATGGCCGCGTCGATGATGCCGGGCCGGTTCTCGATCTCGGGGATGCGCTCGTACAGGCCACGGGCTGGTTCTTCGCGCGTACTCGTCTGTTCACCCGGCAGGAGGATCGGCACGTGGACCAGGGCCTTGCTGGGCCGCACGCCGCGGGTCAGCGCGTCGATCAGGTTGCGGGCGGCCCGTTCCCGGGTCTCCCAGACGTCGACGTGCGGGGCGGTGCGATAGCAGGTGAGCAGGTCGCAGGCGTTGAACAGCACCGTGGAGACGTTGCCGTGCAGGTCCATCGCGGTGGAGATCAGGGGTTGCGGGCCCAGCGCCGAGCGGATCGCGGTGACGAGGTCGCCCTCCGCGTCGTCGTGGCCGACCACGCTCATCGCGCCGTGGAAGTCCAGCAGCATGCCGTCGAGCGGCCCGGCGGCGGTCAGCTTCTCGACGATCTCGGCTTCCCAGGCGTCGTACGCCGCCGCCTCCACGGCCCCGCCGGGAAGGGCTCGCGCGTGCACGAGCGGAACCCATTCGACGTCGGCCGCCCAGGGCCGGGCGAGCCAGTCGTAACGGGCCAGCAGCGTGTCGCCGCGGGTGACCTCGAAGTCGCCGGTGCTGCTCAGGTGGGGTGAGAACGTGCTGGACTCGATGTGGATGCCGCCGATGGCGACGCGTACGCGCTGGGGTCCGCTCGTAGACCATTCCCTGGTCGCCGCGGCCTTGGCATCGTTCTCCATGGCGCGACACTAACCGGGTCCTCTGACAGTTTCCCCGGCGTCGGTGGGTCATTCGGGGGCGTCCTCGGAGGAGTACGGCGTGGAGACGCCGGTGTACGCGACGTGGAGGATCATGCCGTTGGCGCCGTGGCGGAAGTTGTGGCAGTGGTCCATCCAGATGCCGGGGTTGTCGGCGACGAATGCGAGTTCGTACACCTCGCCGGAGCCGACGTTGAGGGTGTCCGTCCACCACGGACTGCCGGTGACGGGATCACCGTTTCGGGACAGCACGCGTACGCGGTGGCCGTGCAGGTGGAACGGATGGTCGGACATGCCGCGGTTGGCGATGCGCACCTTGACCCGGTCGCCGCGGGTGACGGTGAGGGACGGTACGGCCGGGTACAGGCGACCGTTGATCAGGCTGGTGACGTAGGAGAACCGGCCCTGGCTGAACCCGAACCCGTCGTCGAGCCGCAGGTCGTATTCGCGCTGGTAAACGCCGTTGGCCGGTGCCAGGCCGGTGCCGTACCCGAGCCGGTCGAACAACTCCCCACCACGCGGCGCGACCGGGCCCGCACTACCGTCGGGGCTCAGCGTGAGCGACACCTCGGGGTTCCCGTCCAGCGCCACGGTCACCGGGCTGGACGGCATCGTGAACGTCACGTCGTACCGGCCGCCGGCGGCGATCAGCAATGCGGTCCCTGACCCGACGGCCCCGCCCCCGTCGATGGTGTTGCCGTCGAGGGCCGCGACCCGGAAAGCGACCCCGTCGACGCGTACGCGTTGCGGCCGTTCGGAGCTGTTGATCAGTCGCAGTAACACTTCGCGGTCCGTGACGGCCGCCCGCCCGGGTGTGTCGGCGCGGTCGAAGGCGGGAAGCCCCTCGGACCAGGAGTGGGTGAACACCGTGCGCTCGTACCCGTCGAACGCGGTGGCCCCGTCGACGATCAGCGCCCCGAACAGACCCTTCTGCACGTTGAGCGCGCCGTCCTGATGCGTGTGGTACCAGAACGTGCCGGCCCGGGTGGGCACGAACCGGTAGACGTGCCGCTGCCCGGGCAGAACCGCGTCCTGCGTCACCCCGGGAACGCCGTCCTCCGCGTTGGGCACGTCGACGCCGTGCCAGTGCAGGGTGACGCCCTCGGCGACGTCGGTGTTGACGAGCGTGACCTCGACCAGTTGCCCCAGCACGGCCCGGACTTCGGGGCCCGGGGACATGCCGTTGAAAGTGAGCGCTTCGACCGTACGCCCGGAAGTCAGCCGTACCGTGCCGCGAGCAGCGGTCAGCGTGACCCGTACGCCGGGGGTCTGGTCCCTCGGGCCGGTGAGCTGGTCGACGCTGAGCGGCGCCGGTGCGGAGTGGTCGTGGCTTTCCGCGGCGGCGTTCGCCCGCGCTGCGACCCCGAGTGTGACGGCCGGGACCAGCAGCGCGACAGCGGCCAGCCACGGCATCCGGGCGACCCGGGTTCCTCCGGTACGCCAGCGGGTGACGCCCAGCGACACACCGGCGACCAGGCCCAGCGAAGCCAGCGACCCGGCGAGCACTACGGTGGTGTCGCCCGGCGCGAACGGCACGAGCAGCCACCAGACGGACAGCAGCGCACCGGCCACCGCAACGTGGACGGCGGCCCGCCCCGGCCGCCACACGGCCCACGCCACCGGCAGGACCGCCAGCGGAACCTGCGCGATCAGTCGCGAGTCGGCAAGGATCCAGCCGCCGGTCGCGAGTACACCGGCCACGGCGAGACGCGCGGCGACCAGGGCCGCCAGCAGATAGAGCCAACGAGCCGACCGGCGTACGCCCGCCACGGGAGCAGCGAGCAGCACCAGCACGGCCAGCACCGCATCGACGAGAATCAGGGTTCCGAACATCGCACCACGATGCGGCCGGACGACGCCCGTCCGCGTCGGCACAAATCACCTACCTATCGGCGACGGGCTTTGACGCCGGCTCCGGCCGGGCGCAAGGTGGAGACATGTCGATCTCTCGTCGCGGGTTTCTCGCTCTGCCCGGCATCGCGGGCGCCGCTCTGGTCACACCGGGTCCGCCCTGGCCGGTGCAGGCCAGGGACGCCGTGGCGGACATCTATCGCGAGTTGCTGCACGTGCACACCCGCTGGGTCGAGCAGCAGTGGGACGCGGGCATCGGCGCGTATCAGGCTGCGGACTTCCGGTTCGCGGCCGTCCTCGGCAACGCCGTGCTGCTCGGCGTCGAGGACTACGACGCGGAGCTCGCCGGGGTCGATCGGGGGACGCTGCTGTCCCGGACGCTGGCGACGATCCGGCGGTTCGCTGCCACGAACGTGCTGGCGGGCGGCGCCGAGTGGGGGCGACGGCTCTTCTGGGACTCCACTTTCGAGCTCTACTTCGTACTGGCGGCGCGCATCCTCTGGGACGACCTCGACGAGGCGACCCGGAGCAACGTCACGGCCATCGCCGAGGGGCAGGCCGCATACGCGTACGGACTGGGCACCGCCGACGACCCGCTCAGCGGCGACTGGACACCGCACGGCACGACCGGCGGCCGGATCGGTGACACCAAGCTGGAGGAGATGGGTGTCTACGCCCAGGCGCTCGCCCCCGGGGTCGCATGGACCGGCGACCCGGCGTGGCGTGAGCGCTTCGACCTGTGGGCGATGAACGCCAGTGGCCTGCCGGCGGCCGACGCCGCGAACCCGGCGCTGGTCGACGGCCGGCGGGTCAGCGACAACACGGCCGGCAACCTGTACGACACGTTCATCGTGGAGAACCACGGCTCGGCCAACCCGCACTACCAGGCGGAACTGTGGCGTACCGCGGGCCGGGCGGCGATCCATTTCCTCGTGGCCGGGCGCCCGTTGCCGCGGGTGCTGACCCATCAGCCGAACGGCGAGCAACTCTGGCGTACGTTGCGGCTGCTCGCCACCGACGCCGGTGAACCGGTGATGCCGATGGTGGCGGACCGCTATCACCTGTACGGGCGCGACATCCTCCCGCTCGCGTTCCTCGCCCAGGTCCAGGGTGACCGGGACGCGGCCCGCGCCGAGGCCGACCTGGCCGCCCGGATGATGCCCTACCTCACCTACGCCCCGCAGTACCAGCTCACCAAGTTCAGCGGCGAGGACAAGTACGAGCCGGAGGCCCGCGCCGAGCTGGCGATCGCCTACCTGTTCCACCGGCATCGGGGCCGGCCGGTCGCACCCTTGCCGGCACGGGAGTTCTTCCGGCGGGCGGCCGGTACGCGCGACTTCGGGGCGGACGTCGGCCTGACCGCGCAGCAGGCCGAGGACGGGTTCGCGGCGGCGGTGACCAAGCCCGGCTTCGTCCGCTTCCTCTGGCAGCCGCGTCACGACCACTGGCTCATCGACACCCGCGGCCCGGGGTTCCTGCCCGCCGGGGCCATGGCAACGGCGCGATCGAGCACCGCGTACGAGACCATCCGGGACGGTTTCGACGCTACCGCGACGGTTCTCGCGGTCAACTCCGGCTACGCGGGCTTCGTGACCCTGCCGACCGGCAGCGTCGTGTACGCGTCCACCGGCGTCGGCCCGGACGAGGGCGCGCTGACCCTATTCGCGCTGTCCATGCCCGGTGTCCCCGGTCTCACCGGCACCAGGACGTTCACCAGCGCGCAGGGGACGGTCACGCTTGCACCCCAGAGCATCGGCGGTACGCAGGAGGTGGCCTTCCCTGCCCGGAGCGCGCGTTTCGTGCGGATGCTCGGACGGCGGGCCGCCACCCAGTACGGCTACTCGCTGTGGACGTTCGTGGTACTCGACCAGGCCGGAACGGACCTGGCCCGGCAAGCGACGCCGTTCGCCTCGTC
The DNA here is from genome assembly GCF_016862215.1 of Winogradskya humida. Classification (GTDB taxonomy): domain Bacteria; phylum Actinomycetota; class Actinomycetes; order Mycobacteriales; family Micromonosporaceae; genus Actinoplanes; species Actinoplanes humidus. The sequence continues at coordinate 14,672 of NZ_BOMN01000111.1, read as the reverse complement.
GCAGGACCCGGCTCATCCCGCCGCGCACGCCGTCGACGGCGACGAGCAGACCCGCTGGGCGGTCGCACGGGAGGAACGTGCCCGCGCGGACAGCTGGCTCGCCGTCGATCTGGGTGCTGACCAGGTCGTTTCCGGGGTGCGACTGTCCTGGGAAGCCGCGTACGCCGGCGCCTACGTGGTGCAGACCTCGGCGGACGGGGACAGCTGGGCCGATGCGGTTGCGGTGCCTGATACGCGTACGGTCGAAGGTGGCTGGATCGACATCGACGGCCGCGCCGGAATCGTCAGCCGCGACCCGGCACGTGCGATCGCTGTCACCGCGACCAGCGTCGTGGCGGCACCCGGCCCCGCCGCACCGACGTTGCTGGAAGGCTACGCCGGCGACCTGTCCGGGCTGTCCCGCGCCGCCGCCCGGCCCGCGGTGACCGCGCCGTCCGGCCTGCGCGCCGACGACGTCGACGGCTTCCTGAGCGTCTTCAACCTCACGGCCGTTGCCGTGACCGGCGCACCGATCGGCCTGCCGTCGGCGCGGCGGCTCTACCGGGGAGTCCAGATCGCCACCGGTGACGGCCTCGACTGGTTCGCGTCGCTCGCCGCCGGATCTGCCGTTGTCGAAGCGCCCCGTTTCACCGTCGACGGCCGGTCGCCGGCAGGGACCCGGTTCGAGGTCACCGACTCCCATCACGTCACCGTCACTGCCCCGCCGGGTGAACGGGTGGGGATCATCGTGCGCGCCGGGCACTGGTCGGCGCGCGTCGACCTGGCGCGCGGGCGTAGCCGTTCGCTGACCGTCCCCGGTGGACCGGTCACTCCGGCGGCTGATCTGGCACGCGGCCGCACGACATTCCCCACCTCGCCGCTGCCCGAGGGCATGGGTGCCCCCGCCCGGGCCGTCGACGGCGACCCCGCCACGGCCTGGCGTCCCGGTCCCGCCGGGCGGATGGTCGTCGACCTCGGCACGGTACGCAGCCTCACGCGCCTCCGTCTCGCCTGGTCGAGCGGCCCGCGGGTGCCGGTGGTGGTGCAGTCGTCGACGGACGGAATTCAGTACGCCGACCTGGTCCGGATCCCGCGTCCGACCCGGAACGACGACCTTCCTGCCCGGACGGAGGCGCGGTACGTGGCGGTAGCGGTGCCGCGCTGGCGTACGGGCAATGCGGAACTGGCTGTTCTGGAGGTGTTCTGACGCCGCGGGAGCGTCACCCGAGGGTGAAGCGTTGATCCTTGAGTTGCCGGCGTGAGGTGACGCCCAGTTTGCGGAAGATGTTGCGCAGGTGGGCGTCGACCGTGCGTTTGCTGATGAAGAGCTGGACGGCGACCTCGGGGGACGTGGCGCCCGCGGCGACCAGCCCGGCGACCGCGATCTCCTGCGCGGTGAGCGTGCCGGGGGTCTGCTCGGACGGGCGGTTGACCTTCTCCCCCGCGGCGCGCAGTTCACCCGCGGCACGCCGGGCGAACCCCTCGGCTCCGGACGTTGACAGCAGGTCGTGGGCCGTTCGCAGATGCTGGACGCTGTCCCGGCGGCGGCCCTGGCGGCGCAGCCATTCGCCGTACAGCAGGTGGGCGCGGCCCCGGTAGGGTTTGAGCGGGCTCTCAGCGAGATGGCCGAGCGCTTCGCGGTAGTGGTCCTCGACGCCGGTCACCAGCGCTCGCGCGGACGCCGCGACGCCGAGGGCGGAGGGTGTGCCACCGGCCCGGGTGTGGTCGGTCAGCGATGCGAGGGCCCGGGCTGCGAGAGCGGGTTCGCCGCACCGGGTCGCCGCCTCGATCAGTTCGAGCAGGGCACCTCCGACGTGGAAGAGTTCGTCATCCACGACCTTGCGGGCGGCGTCCAGCGCGGCCGGATAGTTGCCCAGCCCGTTGTGCAGCGTCGCTGACGTCCAGGTCAGGTTGGTGACCTGGCCGCCGGCACGCCCGGCTTCCGCCTCGGTGGCGCTGCGGAAGAGCGCGAGAGCTTCGGTACGCCGTCCGCGCCACGCGGCAAGAAGCAACCGGGGATACATCAGCGGCGAGTCACCGACCGCGTCGGCGATCGCCTCCTCCTCGGCGAGCGCGGTGATCGCCCGGCCGACGTCCCCGACCAGGACGGCCTCGCACGCCTTCTGGCCGAGACCGAGCCGCAGCAGCGCGGGCGAGCCCGACTCGCGCCCCGACTTCTCCAGCCAGCCGGCGATGGCGGCATGGGTGTCGAAGTCCCAGAACTCCGCGGCGATCATCGTCGCCAGTGCGGGCCGCGGCGCCCACCACGGGCCGTCGTCGCCCGGCAACCCGGCGAGCAACGGAACCGCGCCGCGGGGCCCCTGCGCACCCAGCATGATCAGAACGTCCAGGATGTCCGGGGACGCCCCCGGCGGCGCGTCGGTCCGGGCCGCCGCCAGCACCTCGTCGATGACCCCACGGGCGCGGCCCACCGACAACGCCATCTCGATGCCGTCGAGGAAACAGTCCCGCGAGCGCTGCACGTCCAGTGTCGCGAGCCGCCGTGCGGCGCTCACCATCAGCATCGGGCCGGTGCCGTCGCCGTGCCGGGTGAAAGCGATCCTGCCGCCGAGCACGTCGACCCGGGCCCGCTGATATCCGTCGAGTGCCGCGACGTCGACGGTCGTGAGCAGGTCCGCGGCCGGGTCTGCGCCGCCCGCGTCAAGGGTGGCCTGAACCGATGCCAGGGTTCGTTCGACGCGCAGGGCGGGGTCCATGGTCAGCGCCACCGCACGCTCGAGGAACGCGGCGGTGGCTGCGACGCCGCCGCGAGCCTGCGCACGGGACGCACACCGCTCCAGGTCGGCGGCGACGTCGTCGTCCGGTCCGCTGCTGGCCTGCGCGCGATGCCAGACCCGCCGGTCGGGGGCCACGACCGGGTCGACGATCTCGGCCAGCGCGGCGTGCGCAGCGCGACGCTCCTCCACGGCTGCCGCTCGGTAGACCGCCGAACGGGCGAGCGGATGGCAGAACCGGATCCGGGCGTCGAACTCGGCCAGACCGGAGCCGGCCGCCTCCGCCGCGGCCCGCGTCACGTCCAGCCCCAGCTTCTGAGCGGCCGGCCACAACAGCCCCGGATCACCCGTCGGGTCGGCGCTCGCCACGATCAGCAGCAACCGGGCCCCGGACGGCAACGCCCGCAGCCGGGCCTGAAAGATCTCCTCGATCCGCGTCGGCGTCGACGGCGTCGCGGGCAGCAGGAACCCGCCCGCGCGCGGCAGCTCCACCAACGCCAGCGGATTGCCCCGCGCCTCGGCGACCAGGCTGTCGCGCACCCGCTCGTCCAGCACCAACGGGCTCCGCCGCGCCAGCAACTCCCTCGCGTCCTCATCGCTCAACCCGGCGACGGCGAGCGATTCCACCGTGCCCAGCTCGCTCGTCACGGCGGGTGTCCGGACCGCGAAGATCATGGAGATCCGGTCCGCGCCCATCCGGCGGGCGAGGAAGGCCAGCACGGTCAACGACGCCGCATCCACCCACTGGACGTCATCCACGAGGCAGAGCAGCGGGCGGTCCTGAGCCGCCACCGCCATCAGCTCCAGCACCGCCAACCCGATGTGGAACAGCTCCGGCGTCCCGTCGCCCAGGCCGAACGCGACCTGCAAGGCCGCCCGGTGCCGGCCCGACAGCTCAGGAAGATGCCGCAGGATCGGTACGCACAACTGGTGCAGCCCCGCGAACGGCAACTCCTGCTCGAACTCCGACCCGGCCGAGCGGACGATCTCGAGGCCGGACGCCTCCCGCAGCGCGTACTCCAGCAAAGCGGTCTTGCCGATGCCCGCCTCGCCGGTCAGGACCAGTGCCGCGCCCCGGCCCGCACCGGCGGCCCCGATCAGCTCGTCCACCCGCCGCTGCTCGGCACGCCTGCCGACCAGCGAGTCGGACTTGAGGCCCGGTGTCCACACAGCGGCAACCGTAACCGAAGGTAGGCAATGCATACCGACGCGGCACAAACGGGCATCGCGGCAGAGTCCTGGGGGTGAAGACCCCACGACCGAGGAGACGCACCATGCCCGCAGGACTTGCCGCCGCTCTGCTCGCCACCACGGTGGCCGTCGGTGCCGCCTCACCCGCCGCCGCAGCCCCCACCGGCCGGCCCGCACCCGTGTCGTCGCTGACCTGCGCCGGCCAGGGTGTCGACCCGTCCGCGAAAATCCGTTACCGCACCGAAACGGTGATCAACGCACCCCTGGACACCATCTGGAACCTGCAGACCGACGTCGAACGGTGGCCGGCCTGGCAGCAGGCGGTGACCAGCAGCAAGCTCCTGACCAAGGGCAAACTGCGCCCGGGCTCGCAGTTCCGCTGGACAACCCCGGTCCCCGAGACAGCCACCACCCCCGCCACGACCCTGGTGATCACCTCGACCATCCAGCAGCTCAAGCAGCACCAGTGCCTCCGCTGGACCGGCCCCGCGATCGGCGACGGCCTGACCATCGACAAGGGCACCCACGTCTGGAACTTCACCAAGGTCAGGGGCGGCGTCCTGGTCCGCACCGAGGAAACCTGGAACGGCGCCCAGGTCGAGGCGGACATCCCCACCTCCACTGCCTACCTCGGCGCCGGCCTCGAAGCCTGGCTCACCGAACTCAAAACCACGGCCTCCTGCCACCGTTAGGCCTCGGCGGTCTCCTCGAGCCGCTGCACCCAGTCGTGCAGGCCAGCGTCCAGGCTCGCCTGGTTGCCGGGGACGTCGACCTCAACGGGCGGCCCGGACCAGGACTCCTCGGTGGTCACGATCGTGCCGCCCCGGACCTTCTTGAAGGTCCACAAGTGCACGCCGTCGATGCCGCCGACCGGGGCCGCCCACGCAGTACACCGCAGCGACTCGACGGCGGTGACCGTCGACGTGACCTTCATGCCCTGCGGAGACCAGTCGAACACCGAGCCCGGCCTCAGCGGACCCGGGGTGCGCTTGCGAGCCGGCGTGATCTCCGGGATCCAGGTATCCCATTCGTCGATGCCGGTGTGCAACTGCCAGGCCCGCCACACCGGTGCCTCGACGAAGGCACTTGCCCTGGCGATCACCGGCGCGTCCGGATCGACCGTCACGCCTCGGCACACCTCGTGGTGCCTGGCGTGCGCGGAGGCAGCGGACGGTATTGCCAGCGCCGCGGTCATAACCACGGCCAGATGAACAGCTGTTGTTGTTTTTCGCACGAAGACCATCTTGTTTCGCGAAAGACCGACCCGCGTCGGCAGCAATTACCTATCCGGCGCGAGCCGGGGCGCCAGGAACCGGGCGGTCGCACTGTCCGCGACCTGGGCGACGTCGGCGGGGGTGCCGGCCGCGACCACCCGGCCGCCCGCGTCACCGCCGCCCGGGCCGAGGTCGATCACCCAGTCGGCGGTGGCGATCGTGTCCAGGTCGTGCTCGACCAGTACGACCGTGTTGCCGGCGTCGACGAGCCGGTGCAGCTGGCGCAGCAGCAGCGCGATGTCCGCGGGGTGCAGCCCGGCGGTCGGCTCGTCGAGCAGGTAGAGCGCGTGTCCGCGGCGGACCCGTTGCAGCTCGGTCGCGAGCTTGATGCGCTGGGCCTCACCGCCGCTGAGCTCGGTCGCCGGCTGCCCGAGCCGCAGGTAGCCGAGCCCCACTTCGCGCAGCGTCGCCAGCCCGCGGGCGGCGGCCGGCACGTCGGTCAGGAATGCGGCGGCCTCGTCGACGGACATGGCCAGCACGTCCGCGATGCTCCGGCCTCGGTAGGTGACCTCGAGGGTCTCGGCGTTGTACCTCTTGCCGTGACAGCTGGGGCAGGGCGCGTACGTGCCGGGCAGGAACAACAGCTCGACCGCGACGAACCCCTCCCCCTGGCAGGTCTCGCACCGGCCCTCGGCGACGTTGAAGGAGAACCGCCCGGCGCTGTACCCCGACTGCGCCGCGTAGAGCTTGCGGACCGCGTCGAACATCCCGGTGTACGTGGCCAGGTTCGAGCGCGGCGTACGCCCGATCGGCTGCTGATCGACCAGAACCAGCCGGTCGAACTCCCCGGACAGCAGCGCCGTCTCCGCGAGCAGCGTCGACTTGCCCGAGCCGGAAACCCCGGTGAACGCGGTCAGCACACCCAGGGGCAGATCCACGGACACGTCGCGCAGATTGTGCCGGGAGATCCCACGGAGCTGCAGCCACCCCTGCGGCGTACGGGTGACATGCTCGAAGGGCGCCGCCCGCCCGAACAGGTGCGTACCCGTCGCCGACTCCGGAACCTGCTCGAGGCCCGCGACCGGGCCGCTGTACAGCACCCGCCCGCCGGCCTCGCCCGCACCGGGACCGATGTCGACGATCCAGTCCGCACGGCGTACCACATCCAGATCATGCTCGACCACGAACAGCGAGTTGCCCGCCGCCTTGAGCCGGTCGAGCACATCGAGCAACGGCTCGGCGTCAGCCGGGTGCAGCCCCGCCGACGGCTCGTCGAGCACGTAGACGACCCCGAACAGCCCCGATCGCAGCTGCGTCGCGATCCGCAGGCGCTGGGCCTCCCCCGGTGACAGCGTCGTCGAGCTGCGCCCGGTGCTCAGGTAGCCCAGACCCAGGTCGAGCAGCACCTCGATCCGGGCGACGAGGTCCGCGCACAGTCGTACGGCTGCCTCGCTCGCGCCGGCACCAGGGTGCAGCAGGGTGACCAGCTCGGAGAACGGCATGGTGTTGACGTCGGCCAGCGACCGGCCGCGGAAGGTCACCGCGAGGGCTTCCGGACGCAGGCCGCTGCCGTGGCAGGGCACACTGCGTACGAACCGCAACGCCCGGTCGCGCATCCGCTCGCTCTTGGAATCGGCGAGGGTGTGCATGACGTGCTTGCGGGCGCTCCAGAACATGCCCATGTACCCGTAGTCGATCCGGTCCCGCTCGGGCTTGATCAGCACGGACGGCTGCTCATCGGTGTACAGCAGCCACTCACGTTTCTTCCGCGGCAGTTTGTGCCACGGCTTGTCGATGTCAATGCCCAGCCCGGAGACGATGCTGCGCAGGTTGGCGCCCTGCCACGCCCCCGGCCACGCCGCGATCGCCCCGTCGCGGATGCTCAGCGAAGGATCCGGCACGAGCAGGTCCTCAGCGACGTCGTGCACGACCCCCAGGCCGTGGCAGTGCGGGCAGGCCCCGACCGGGGTGTTGGGCGAGAACGCCTCGGCCTCCAGCCGTCCCGCCCCCGGCGGATAGGTCCCGGCCCGTGAATACAACATCCGCAGCAGGTTCGACAGCGTGGTCAGGGTGCCTACCGTCGATCGCGAGCTGGGTGCGCCCCGGCGTTGCTGCAGCGCCACAGCAGGCGGCAAACCGGAGATTTCCCGTACGCGCGGAGCGCCGACCTGCTGCAACAGCCGCCGCGCGTACGGAGCCACGGACTCGAAGTAGCGTCGCTGCGCCTCCGCGTACAGCGTGCCGAACGCCAGCGACGACTTACCCGACCCGGACACCCCGGTGAAGGCCACCATCGCGTCCCGCGGAATATCGACGTCGATGTCCCGCAGGTTGTGCTCCCCAGCACCCCGGACGCGCACGAAATTGTCCATGATCGTGCATTACCCGCAAGCTGCCCGTTCAGGCACATTCAGTACCTGCGGGCAGAGGCCGCCGGGCGGCGACGCAACGCTGCGGCTGCCGCATGACGGGCATGCTGCGCACGGCTTCGGCAGTGCCGGCAACCAAGCGGGTTGCAGGTGTAGAGCAACCTGACCTGGAAACGCTCCCACAAACAGCGGCGTAGCTGCATGGCTCAGGCATCGGCGCTATTTGCCGACATCTCTCATGATGCGGCTGCTGCGGTGGCGGCCCCTCAGCAGGAGAAGCACATGCCACGTCTCGCAGACATCAGCGTCGCCAAAAGGTTGTCCTCCATCGTGGCGATCGGCGTCATCGTCACCGGCACGGTGACCGGGATCGGCATCTGGTCACAGGAGCAGCTGACCAGGAACTCGGACACCCTGCGCGCGTACACCGCCACCAAGGCCGCCCTCAATCACCTGGACACCCGCGAGAGCGAGCTGAAGGTCGACGCCTACCGGGCCGCACACGGCGACGACACCACCGCCGACGCCGGCGACGACGTCACCTCCGCCATCGACGCCCTGAACGCTGCTGCCGGGTACGACCTGCCCGGCAGCATCGACACGCAGATCGACGACCTGGGTACGAGCATCACCGCGTTCAACACGTTCGTGACCACATTCGTCAAGGACGCAAAGGCAGATCCCACCAGTATCAACGGCCGCTACGACAGCATCGCCGAGCAGAACAACGCCGTCGGTGACAAGCTCGACGCCGTCCATACCGAGCTGGACTCCGAGATCGTCAAGGAACAGACCACGATGGCGGCGGCGAAGGCGTCTGCCCGCTTCTGGATGTTGCTGATCGCCGGTCTGGGGCTGCTCGCGTTGATCCTGCTGTCGGTGCCGCTGATCCGCTCTATTCTGCGCCCGGTACGCCGCGTCGGCGAAGTCGTCGCGGCGCTGGCCGACGGCGACCTGACCGGACGGACCGGGATCGGCTCCCGCGACGAGCTCGGCGTCATGGCCGCCGGCCTGGACCGTGCCATGGCCACCATGCACGAGGCGATGCGGACGATGGCCGCCAACGCCGACACCCTCGCCGGCGCGGCCACCGAACTCGCTGCCACCAGCTCCGAGATCGCCGCCGCCACCGGCCGGACCACCGAGCAGACCACGGCCGCGTCCGCCGAGGCCGAAGAGATCTCCCGCAACGTGCAGACCGTCGCCGCCGGCGGCGAGGAGATGAGCCTGTCCATCCGCGAGATCGCCGAGAACACCAACCAGGCCGCGCAGATCGCCGCCTCGGCCGTCAGCGAGGCAGCTCTGGCCACCCAGAGCATCGAACGTCTCGGCACCTCGTCGGAGGAGATCGGTAACGTCATCAAGCTGATCACCGCGATCGCCGAGCAGACCAACCTGCTCGCGCTCAACGCCACCATCGAGGCCGCCCGCGCCGGCGACGCCGGTAAGGGCTTCGCCGTGGTCGCCTCCGAGGTCAAGGACCTCGCCCAGGAAACCGCCCGCGCCACCGAGGACATCAGCAGCCGAGTCACCGCGATCCAGTCCGACACCGGAGGCACGGTCGAGGTCATCAACCGGATCAGCACCGTCATCGCGAAGATCAACGACTACCAGACCACCATCGCCAGCGCCGTTGAGCAACAGACCGCCACCACCGCCGAAATGTCCCGCAGCATCGCGCAGGTCGCCGCCGGCGCCGGACGCATCGCCGGCAGCATCGCCGACGTATCAGCAGCCGGTGTCACCTCCCTCGAAGGCGTCAACCAGACCAACCAGGCCAGCACCGAGGTAGCCCACACCGCCGAGCAGCTCCGCGCCCTGGTCGGCTCGTTCCAGGTCTGACACGGAGTCGGAACGCTTACAAACCCCGTACAAAGACCTCACGTCGCGCGTATCTGCCGCAGTTACCTTCCGTGCCCATGCGGAATTTCAGGCTACGCAGAGCTTTGGCGGTCCCCACGGTGGCGGCACTTCTGGTCGCGTCCTCGACCGCCTGCACAGCGTCCCGTTCCTCCTCGGCGTCGCAAGCCGCGAGCGCGGGCAGAATGAACGTCGTCTTCGTCCTGGCCGACGACCTGTCCATGAACTTGCTACCGCACATGCCCAACGTTCAGGCGCTGGCGAAGGACGGCACGACGTTCACGAACTACACGGTGACCGACTCGCTGTGCTGCCCGTCGCGGTCGTCGATCTTCACCGGCCGGTACCCGCACAACACCGGTGTCTTCACCAACTCCGGCAAGGACGGCGGATTCCACAAGTTCCAGCAGACGCAGGAAATGGACACCATCGCGACCACGTTGAAAAGTAACGGCTACCGCACCGGCTTCATGGGCAAATACCTCAACGAATACCAACCCGTCGACGGCGTCCGTCCCGGCTGGACCGACTGGGCAACCGGTGGCAACGCCTACGCGAACTTCAACTACAAGCTCAACGAGAACGGCGCGATCAAAAAGTACGGCAGCAAGCCCGAGGACTATCTGACGACCGTCGTCCAGAACAAAGCTGTCACCTTCATCAACGACGCCGCAAGGCGAAGTCAGCCGTTCCTGCTCGAGATCGCCACGTTCTCGCCGCACGGCCCCTACACCCCCGCCCCACAGGACAAGAACCTCTTCCCCGGCATGACCGTCCCGCAGACGTCCGCGTTCAACAGACACCCCCGGAACGCGCCGTCCTACCTGGCCGCGAACGACCCGCTCACACCCCAGGAAATCAGCACCCTCAACGGCATCTACCGCAAACGGGCGCAGTCGGTCCAGTCCATCGACCGCATGATCGGCACACTGCGAGACACCCTTTCGAAGGCCGGAATCGCCGACCACACCGTCGTCGTCTTCAGCTCCGACAACGGCTTCCACCTCGGCGACCACGGCCTGAACATCGGCAAGCAAACCGCGTTCAGCACCGACGTGCACGTACCCCTGGTCGTCGCCGGCCCCGGCATCCGCACCAACACGACCGTGGACCAGCTCGCCGAGAACATCGATCTGCGTCCCACCTTCGAGGGCCTCGCCGGCATCACCAGCTCGGGCACCGCCGACGGCACCAGCCTCGTACCGCTGCTCAGGACCGGAAAGCCGGCAGGTGACTGGCGCCGGCTCTCCCTGATCGAGCACCACGGACCGAAAACCTCCGAACCGGCCGCCCCGGATGACCCCGACAAGCAGAACAGCAAGGACGGTACGCCGCCGACCTACACCGCGATCCGGACAGCGGACTGGACGTTCGTGCAATACCTCGACGGCACCAGGGAGTACTACGACCGCACGACCGACCCGGACGAGATGAACAACATCGCCGCGAGCCTGCCGGCCGAACGTGTCCAGGCGCTCCAGGCGAGCATCAAGAAAATGGAAGCGTGCAAGGGCAGTACAGCCTGCACCACCGCCACCCGGTAATCGCCCCCGCACAACGACAGGGTGACGGCGTTGTCCCCCGGGTGTCTGCGTCGTCACCCGGCCCGGTCGGCGATCTCCCGCAGCATCGCGATGTGGGACCGGAGCGCCGCGCGCCCGGCCTCCGACAGGTTGAGCCAGGTGCGCGGACGCTTGCCGACGTAACCCTTGCGGACCTCGACGAAACCGGCGTCGCCGAGCTGGGAGACCCGCTTCGACAGAGTCGAGTCACTGAGCCCAACCGTGTCCCGGACGAAACCGAACTCAGCCCATTCGGCCGCAGCCAAGGTCGCCACGATGGACAACCGGGTGGGGTCCAGCAGCAGCGGCTCCAGCCGCGGGGCGCGCTCAGGCCCCGCGGCCGCACCTTGACCGGTCATGGCCGCGCTGCTTCGCGAGCCAGGACGCGGCGCTGCCACCACGGGCCCCCGATCGCCAGCAGCAGGCCGAACACGACGCCGACGATGGCGAAGCGGTGCGGTATCTCCAAGCTCGCCAGGGCCAGCATGGCAACCACCGACACCACTGCCCCGACGATGGCGAGCAGCCAGCGCTGCCCGGCAGGCCGACGGCGCACCTGCACCCGGCGGCCGAACAGGGCACTGCCCCAACGAGTGCTGGACAGCACGACGACCGCCAGCAGTGTCAGGCTGAACCAGCTGCTCCCTGCACCAGCCCAGTCCGGGTAGAGGTCCGTGAGAACGCCGAACGCGGCGACGACAATGCCGGCGACGATCCAATAAACGGTGGAATAGCCGCTCGCGGCGGCACTGTCCTTGCGCTGCTGGTCGTAATCCTGCAACGTCTGACGGGCCTCGTCGGGAGTGGGTGTCACAGCCATGGTCTTCCTCCTCGCCCCGTGCATGGAAAGTACTTGCCTGACGAGAAAGCTACTCCTCACTTTCCACTCCGGCAAGTATTTTCCCTCGCCCTCGGAGGGCCACCTTGAGCCAGCGACATCCTCGGCACGACGAGAGAGCAGCTTCCCCTCAGTGACCGGACCGGCAGTGATCAAGACGTGCCGGCAGCCGTCGGCTCCCGGCGGCATGCACTGCTCGACCGAGCCGTGATCCGGGCTGCTGTGAGTCCCTCATGCCCGCGGGAAGGTGGGTGTGAGACGGCCACCCAGCTTTCCGGTAGCTGGGTAACGTGGGACGCACATTTTCGGGTCCGAGCAGGAGGTGACCGATATGACCGAGGCAGAGGTCAGTCCTCGGCTGGGCGAATTCCTGCGGGCCCGGCGCGCCCTGGTCCGACCCGAGGACCACGGCATCCCGCGCGGTTCGCGGCGCACTCCCGGGCTGCGACGAGAAGAGGTGGCGATGCTGGCGAAGGTCAGCACCGACTACTACGTCCACCTGGAGCAGGGACGGGAGGCATCCGTCTCCGCAGGTGGTCCACGCCCTCGCCGGAGCACTGTTGCTGGAGCCCGAGGCGATCGCCTACCTGCGGGACCTCGCCGGTCCTGCCGGGACGCGGCCCCGCCGGGCGGCGCGCCGGGAATACGCCTCCCCGGGGTTGCTCGCGATGATCGCGACGTGGCCGCAGACCCCGGCGTTGATCTACGACCGCTCCATGGACCTGCTGGCGACCAACCCGCTCGGGGAAGCCCTATTCAGCTGGCTCGGTGACGAGACCAACCTGCTGCGGGGCATCTTCCTCAGGCCACAGGCCCGCACGTTCTACCGCGACTGGGCCCGGATCGCGGAGGGCTGCGTCGCGGCGATGCGCACGGCCGACACCGACACCGCCGAGATCAAGCACTTCGATCACGAGGTGGTGGGCCGGATGTCGCTGCGGTTCGAGAACCTGACCGTCTCCAGTGCTCCCGGCCAGCATCTGGTCGCCTACCACGCCGATCCGGGCTCGCCGGAAGCGGACGCCCTCGCGCTGCCCGGCAGTTACCCCACTCCCGCCTCGCAGGAGCCGGCGAACGGCCACGATGCACGACGCCGAGCAGGCCGCCCTGACCGAGGGCGGCGCTGCCGAAGCCGTAGGGTTTGGCAGGTTGAAAGGGCGGGGCCACTGCGGCCCCGCCCTTCTTCGCATATGCAACGCTTCCGGGCCGGGCTGCGTCCTGGGTCGGAGGTGTGAGCACATGGCTGATGACAGCCTCTTCGCGGACTTTGTTCGCATGCGAGGTCAGGCGCTCTACCGGTATGGGTATCTGCTCACCGGCAACCATCACGACGCTGACGATCTGGTGCAGGACGCACTGATCAAGCTGCGGTCGCACTGGTCGCGAGTGTCCCGCAAGGACGATCCGACCGGGTATGTGCGGACGACCATGGCGCGGTCGCATGTGTCGGTGTGGCGACGGCGACGACGTGAGGTCCCGACCGCGAAGCCGCTGGACCACGCGTTCGACGATCCGGGGATCGACCGGGCGGAGCACACCGGCCGGGCCGGGCGGATCTGGGCCGCGCTGGCCCTGCTGCCGCCCCGCCAGCGGACCGTGCTGGTCCTGCGCTACTACGAACACATGACCGACGCCGAGATCGCGGTGTCACTCAACGTAAGCCCCGTCACCGTCCGCACCAATGCGTTGCGTGGTCTGGAGAAGTTGCGTGCGACCGGTGTCGCCGACCTGGAAGTGGTGAAGTGATGACCAACACGGACCTCAGTGCGGCGATGACCTCGTTCGCCGACGACGCCCCGCAGCCGCCGATCGATCTGCTGGAGCGGGTCGAGACCAGGCACCGGCGCCGCCGCCGCGCCCAAGCAGCGGTCGCCACCTGCGCGGCGGTGGCCGTGGTGGCGGCGGGTGCCGGTTTGTTGCGGCCGGCCCCCGAGACCGCCCAGCCGGCCGGGCCGCCGGCCACGGCCATGTTCCACCTGCCGCCCGTCCCGGCCACGGTGCCGTCGATCAAACAGGCATGGCCGGACGCGGTGGTGGCCGACGCGATCGCGAACACGCCGGCCGGCCGGCCGCCGCTCGTCGTCGGCGTGCTCGATCCCACTCACTGGCTGGTGGTCAGCCAGCCGGATTCGGGAAAGATGTGGAGCTACGCGGTCGCGGATCGAAAGTTCCGGCCTCTGCTCACGCACACGGGCGGCGCGGTCTTCCAGGAGAGCCTGGCGGTCACCGGCAAGGCGATCGTCCGGGCCGTCGCAGCCGGTGACCACACCGAGGTCTGGATGAGCACGCGCGACGGTGGAAACGATCACCGCGTGGGCACGGTGAACCAGAAGGACTCGAACAGTCTTTGGGCTGACGACACAAACGTCTATCTCTCGTTCAACGCCGTGCCGGGCATCTTCCGGATGTCGCTCAATGACGGCCGGGCCGAGGCGCTCGACGGGTTCGATCATTTCCGTCTCGACAAGTCGCCGTGGGCGTTCAGTGACGCCGGGCCGCTCCGCAACGTGGTCACCGGCCAAGAGATCGCCGTTGCCAGGTCGACGGGCGCCGGGCCCACCGCCCCGGCCAGAGCGCAGCCCAGCTCTGCTCCGAGCGGCGAGGAAACCGTGGAATGTACGCCCGCGTTCTGTGTCGCCTGGGACGCCGCGAAGTTCGTGCAACGGCCGGACGGCTCCGAGCGCACCCCGGTGCCCTACCCGGGGGTGGAACTGATCATGCCCGGCCATCTGCTGGTGTCGGACGAGAAGCTCCTGGTCGACCCGCTGACCGGAGTGATGGGCCAGGCCGGGCCGGAATGCCGCTACGAGGGCTACCTCGCGATGTCGGGCGGCGTCATCGTCAACTGGAGGTGCAAGGGTTCGCTCTCGCAGATCTTCCTCCGCACCGAGAACTGATCGGCAGGGGCGGGGCCGCGTGCCCCG
>NZ_BOMN01000110.1 GCF_016862215.1 Winogradskya humida | reverse complement strand
CGGGGCCGCGTGCCCCGCCCCTGCCGTTTTTAGTATCCGGGGCATGTACGTCACGGATCGTGAGATCGAGGAACTCGTCGAGCGGCACGGCACGGAGCCCGTGTCGCTCGAGTGGGTCGGCGAGCAGCTGCGGCCGGACGTCGACATGAACCCCGAGTTCGAGACGCCGATCGAGCGGTTCGCCACCTGGCTGGCCCGCGACGACGAGGACAATGAGGACTGATCGGCCGATCCGGCGGGTCTCGGCATCCTCTCGAATGCTCGCCGCCGTCGGGGGCCCGATCCTGACCGCCGGGGTCGCCGGCGGTGTCGATGGCCCTGGGCGAGTACGTCTCGGTCAGCAGCCAGCGCGACACCGAACGCGCCCTGCTCGCCAAACGATGTCTCGCAACTCGGTGCAGGCGTTGCCGGTGACCGGTTCCGGGTCAGCCGGCCAAGGCGATGATCTTCCCCGGGCACCGTGGAGTCGGTTTGGTTGATCACGCCCTCCGTTAAACCGGGGGAAGCTCATCTCGACGTCACCGGGCTATCCGAGGTGCTCTGCAGTATCTCTTAACCTGCGCACCAGCGGTGTACGACCACTGCCGTCGCGTTGCCGGCGACGATCCACGCCATATCGGTCGACCAAGCGCGTTCGTCGATCACCGGCTGGTCTCGCTAAGGGGTTCTGGCGACTACACCGGCAAGACCTACGATCCGGCGGCCGACCGGGACGCCCCGGACCGGGTTGCCCTGCTGGGTGAGCTGCGGCAGGCGCTCGACGCCGATGATCAGATCGTGGTGCACTATCAGCCCAAGGTCGCCGTCACCGACGGCCGGCTCGTGGGTGTCGAAGCCCTCGTCCGATGGGAACACCCGCAACGGGGCCGGATCGCACCGGACGCCTTCATCCCGATAGCCGAGAACACCACGCTGATCCGGACCCTGACCACCAAAGTCATGACGGCCGCGATCACGCAGACGCGGGCCTGGGCGGCCAACGGGCTGCACATCCCGGTGGCCGTGAACCTCTCCGCACGGTGCCTGACCGACCCGGATCTTCCGCACCAGGTGCTGGCCCTGCTCGCCGCCAATGCGGTGCCTCCGTCACTGCTGCACCTGGAGATCACCGAGAGCGCGGTCATGACCGACCCCCAGCGCGCCATGCTCGTGCTGCGGGACCTGCGTGACGCCGGCATCCAGCTGTCACTGGACGACTTCGGCACCGGACACTCGTCCATGTCATACCTGCAGCGCCTGCCCGTCGACGAGCTGAAGATCGACCGGTCCTTCATCAAGGACCTCGTCACGAACCGCGGCGACCAGGTCCTCGTACGCTCCCTGATCGACCTCGCCCACAACCTCGGGCTGCGAGTCGTAGCAGAAGGCGTCGAGGATGAGCAGTCCCTGGGTCTGCTACGCGAACTCGGATGCGACGTGGCACAGGGCTACCACCTCGGCCGCCCCGCCCCGGCATCCGCGCTGGATTTGCAGCGCGCTGCGGTGGCCGCGCGCTGCGGTGGCCGCGCGCTGCGGTGGCCGCGCGCTGATCCGTACACCGTGGTCACCGCCAGTCGAAATGCTCGCGGTGCAGGTTCCGGCGAGCGATCCCTGCCGTACGAAGGCTTTGGATGAAGGCGTTGACCATCGGCTCGGGCCCGCACAGGAACACCGACACCTGGCGGGGGTCGTCGTCGGCGATGGCGGTCAGGGCGGCGTCCGCGCTCAGGTAGCCGCTGGTGCTGCTGTCGTGCAGGTGTAACCGCAGGTGGGGAACCCCGGCGGCGAGGGCGGCGATCTCGTCCGCAAACGGTGCCGGGCCGGCGGTGGTGTAGAAGAAGTCGATGCGGGCGCCCACATGGTGGGTGTCGTGCGAGCGGAGCCAGCTCAGGAACGGGGTCACGCCGATGCCGCCGGCGATCCAGAGCTGCCGGGCCGTGCCCCTGGTGTGCGCGAAACGGCCGTGCGGGCCGCCGATCACGGCGGGCATGCCCGGCGCGACCGATTCCTGGATCGCGTGGGTGTCATCGCCGAGTGCTTTGATACTGAACCGCAGCTCGCCACCGCTCGGGGCGCCGGAGATGGTGAAGGGATGCCGACGCCAGCCGTGGCGGCCCTCCAGGAACAGCATCGCGAACTGTCCAGGCACGAAATGCAGAGGCCGTCCGACCGGTGTCAGCGTCACTTCGGTCAGGCCCCGCGCCACCGGGGTCACGGTGGTCACCTGGTAGTCGTGCAACGGCAGGAAGAACCGGGCGGCGGTCTCCCGGTAGACGTAGAAGACCAGTCCGGTCCCGCCGACGGCGAGGTAACTCCAGCGCAGCACCGGCGACCCGAACGTGGTGGCATCCAGCAGGCCGTGCACGAACCCGGCCGCGAGCAGCAGGCCGGTCAACCGGTGCAGCGACCGCCAGCGCTCGTACCCGCCGAGCACCAGCCGGCCGATCGCGGCCGTCCGCCGCGCCACTACGGTCGTGCCGAGCCGGTCGACGCGACGCAGGACATCTGGCGGCAGCCAGGACAGCAGAGACCGCCACCGGGGCAGCATCGCCCACAGCGCCAAGGCGGCCAGACCCCAGATCCCGATCTGCGCGAGCAGGCCGCCCATCCCGGAACCGTGACCCTCCGGAGGTGGTCCGGTCTGGCCCACCGGGCCGGACGGTCGATCACCCTGGGCGAACAGAAGGTGCGGGATGAGCAGTAGCAAGCCGGTGATCGACAGCCGCCGGTGCCAGATCGCGGCCTTGTCGATGCCGTCGAACCAAGTCTCCACCGCGGGCAGCACCGAGATCAACACGATCGCCACCGCCATCAGCAGCACTGCCTCGGCCCCGACCAGCTGACCCAGGAACGACCCCCATCCCACGCCGGCCGGCCGGCATACCAACCACACGACGCCGAACACGCCAGCCAGCACCATCACGCCGGCAGGCCCGACGGTACGGGCCGGCGGCACCAACCGTGACAACGGAATGAAGGCCGGACGGGTCACCACGCTCACCTTGCCGACGATCCCACCGGCGAGCGACCGCGGTGGCGAAATGCCACCTACCGGACCAGGTCTTCCGACGCCGGCGGCAGCCTGATCGTGAACGCGGCGCCGTGGCCCGGGCTGCCCCACGCCTCGATGGTGCCGCCGTGGCCGGTGATCACTTCCCGGGCCAGCGCGAGCCCGAGTCCGAACCGGCGATGATCGTGGTCGCCGGCCCGGGCGAACCGGGCGAACAGGCGTTCGGCGTCGGCCGGGTCGAACCCGGTACCGTTGTCGCGGACCACGACGGTGACCATGGCGCGGTCCCGGCCGAGCGTGACACTCACGTGCCCGCCGGTCTCGGTGTGGCTCAGGGCATTGTCGACCAGGGCGGTCAGCACCCGGCGCAGGGCCGCCTGGTGGCCGAGGACCCTGGTCGGCTCGCCGACTCCGGGGTCCAGTGTCAGGGCCACGTCCTGGTTCCGGGCGCGGTCGGCCTGTTCCGCGATGACCGCCGATGCCACGGCTCGCAGGTCGATCGGGGCCTGGGCGTCGTCGCGGCGGTCGAGCTGGGTGGACAGCAGGAGATCCTCGACGACCTCGCCGAGGTGCCGGGTGCCGGTGACGAGGTGGTCGACGTCGGTGGTGACATCGTCCAGGTCGGCGCCGGCGCGCAGATCCATCTGCAGCAACTGTGCCCGGGTGTGCAGCTGGGTCAACGGGGTCCGCAGCTCATGGCTGGCGTCGGCGACGAACTGCCGCTGCCGGGCCAGGGCTTCGGCGAGGGGTGCGGTGGCGCGGCGGGCGAGCAGCGCGGCCGACAACAGTGCGATGAGCAGCCCGACCACTTCGCCGGCCAGCAGGGCGCCGAGGAGCCGTTCGCGTTCGTCGTGCTGCTCGTGGCGGCTCATGACCACCTGGACAGTCCGGGTCCCTCGCTGCCGGGTCAGAGCCAGGTAGCCGCCTTCGCGGCCGTCGATGCGGGTCGTCGCGGTCGGCGCGCCGGCGCGGACCCGGTCGAGCGCCTCCCGGTCGGGAAGCCCTGCGGGCACATCGTCGCTAGCGTCGATCCCACCGGCAGTGTTCTGCACGAAGATCCACACACCGGGTGGCGGATCGTCGACGTCCTCCGCCGTTGCCGCGGTCTGCCGCAGCAGTGTCGCGGCGGCGGTGTTCTGGCTGTGGATCACCACGATCAGTGCGAGCGCGCCGAGGACGAGCAGGCTCACCGTGATCGCGGCCGCGGTCTGCGCCGCGATCACGTGCCGGGCCCGGGACAGCAGGGCCTGGTCCGGATCGCTCCTGGCCGTACCGGGCCGGTTCATCCGTGCCCCAGCCGGTAACCCACTCCTCGTACGGTGGCGATGGCGGTTACCCCAAGTTTGCGCCGCAGGTAGTGCACGTACGTGTCGACCAATGCGACGCCGGAGGCGTCGGGGAAGACCTGGGTGACGATCTGCTCGCGGGTGAACGCCTGTGCCGGGTTCTGGGCCAGCAGGCGCAGCAGGTCACTCTCGCGGCCCGACAGGGCCGTGACCGCACCGTCCGGGCCGGTCACCGTCCGGGCGATCAGATCGAAGGTGGCAGCACCGACGGCGAGCCGCTCCCCCGCCCCGGTCCGGCCGCGCAGAAGTACCCGGACGCGGGCCAGCAGCTCATCGACCTCGAACGGTTTGACCAGGTAGTCCTCGGCCCCGCTGTCCAGGCCGGTCACCCGGTCGGCGACGGTGCCGAGGGCGGTCAGCACGAGGACCGGGACGGTGACTCCGGAACGGCGCAGCCGGCCGAGCAGGTCGAGGCCCTCGATGGCGGGCAGCCCGCGGTCGAGGATCATGGCGTCGTAGCTGCGGGTCAGGGCCAGGTGCAGCCCGGCCTGGCCGTCCGGGGCGAGGTCGGGCTCGTAGCCGGCCCCGCGGAACAGGCGCAGCAGCAGCGGGCCCAGCTCACGGTCGTCCTCGACCACCAGCACTCGGGCGGCGGGCAGGGCAGCATCCGTCATGGTGTCACTGTCGCAGGCTCGCATCCTCATCCGCCGTGTGCCGCCTCGAGCGCCGCCTGCAGCGACTGCCGGTAGCCGTCGCTGGTCACGGTGGCTCCGCTGACCCCGTCGATCCGGGCGCTCTGCGCCTGGAGGACCTGCTGCCGCAGCTTCGGCAGGGCGTAGGCGTTGATCTGGTCGTCGTGGCTGTTGCCGGTCGGCCGCTGCAGCACCCGCACGTCGGTGATCTTCTTCCCGACGATTGTGGCCTGGATCTGGACCGGCCCCCACCGGGTCTGCGCCACCGTGCCGTTGACGGTCGTGGTCCGCACGGCGGGCTTGCGCGACGGGGAGCCGGCCGGCGGGGCCGAGGACACGTCGGGGACGATCCCGGGTGCGGCGGCGGCCGAGGTGGTGCCGGGCAGTACGCCGCCGGTGCTGGTGCGGAAGCTGAACAGCAGCACGAGCGCGGCCAGGGTGGACACGATCAGCAGGGTGATCCGGCGCATTCTCATCGTCTCCCCGGTCGGTGCAGTGGGTTCACCATGCGAACTCCTCGGCATGGATGTGATCAGGGCCGACGCCGGCCTCGCGCAGCGTGGCCCGCACCCCGGCCATCCAGGGCGGCGGCCCGCACAGGAACGCGTCGTGCTGGGCCACGTCGGGCACCAGCCATCGCAGCGCGGCCAGGTCGCTGACCTGTGCGAAGCGGGCGGGCAGCCAGGATCCGGGCCGGGCCCGGCCGCCGTCGAGGTAGATCACCCGGACCTGACCGCGGCGGTCCGCCTCGTCCAGCTCGGTGCGGAACACGGCGTCCTCGGGCCGGCGGATCCGGTACAGCAGGGTGACCTTCGCGCCGGACCCGGCGAACTCGTCGAGCAGCGCGCGCATGGTGGTGATCCCGACCCCGGCCGCGATCAGCAGCACCTTCCGCGCACCGGATCGGCGGTCGGCGGTCAGGGCGCCGTAGGGTCCTTCGACCAGCACCCGGGTGCCCGGTCGCAGAGTCGCGGCGCGGGAACTGCCGTCGCCGAGGTCCTTGACGGTGATCCGCAGCAGATCACCGGACGGTGCGGACGACAGCGTGTACGGGTGCGCGCGGGTCCAGCCCGGCCCGTCGAGGAAGCGCCAGAGGAAGAACTGCCCGGCGCGGGCGGGCAGCCGGTCCAGGCGGTGCCCGCGCAGATACACCGACACCACCCCCGGCGCCTCCGGCACGACGGCGTGCACCCGCAGCCGGTGATACGCCGACCGGTACAGCGGCAGGCCGACCCGGAACACCACCACCGCCCCCAGTGCTGCGCCGTACAGACCCCACCAGTACAGCCGCGCGGGTGCCGAGGCGACGAAATCGGCACCGGTCCACAACTGGTGCGGCAGGGCCAGCCCGACCCCGAGGTACGCGTACAGGTGAATGAGGTGCCACGTCTCGTACCGTTGCCGGCGCCGCGCCAGCCGGATCGACAGCACCACGACCAGGACGAGAAGTACGGTGCCGGCCGCTGCCAGCAGCATGCCGGGATATGTGGCGACCAGGTCCCAGATCTCGGCGACGACCCCCGTGCCGCCGGACTGCGCGTAGCCCACGGTGATCAGCACGACGTGGGTCATCATCAGCCAGAACGAGCAGAAGCCGACGAGGCGGTGCCGGCGGGCCAGGGTGTCCTGGCCGTAGCTGCGCTCGACCCACGGGATCCGGGCCATCAGCAGAACCTGGAGCAGCAGCAGATCGGACGCGACCAGACCGGTCACCCGGCCGATCGAGGTCGCCGCACCACCCGGTGCGGCGAACCCGCGGAGCCCCTTGTTGTGCAACCAGAGCGCCACCACGACGACCACGCTGAGCAGTGCCGCCGAGCCGGCCAGCTCGGCCCACCACCGTCGCGGCGCACGCAGCCGGCGGCTCGTCCGGCCCGTGCCGATCAGCCGGACCCGTCCTGTCACTCTGGTCACGCTCACGGCAGGTCACGGCCCCTTCCTCGTTCGGCTGACCGGTCCAGCGTCTCCGGCGAAAATGGGAAGACTCGAAGATTCGGTCCATAGCCTTTGCCCCGGACGCTCGGCCGATCTCGGGTCAGCTGGTTCGCGTCGCCTCCGCTGTCGTCTTGGAAGGACATTCATGGGCTCCGTCAACGGACTGCCGGCGCACATCCTGCTGGTGCACGCCATCGTGGTCCTGCTCCCGCTCGCCGCCCTGCTGCTCGTGCTGACCGCCGTCTGGCCCGCGGTGCGCCGCCGCCTGGCCGGCCCCAACGCCATCCTGTCGGTGCTGGTCGTCGCGCTCGTGCCGGTCACCACCAGCGCCGGGGAATGGCTGGAACACCGTGTCGCCGAAACAGAGCTGGTGCGCGACCACACCGAGCTCGGCGACACCGCCATCTGGGTCGCCCTGCCGGTGGCCGTGCTGGCCCTGCTGATCTGGTGGCGGCAGCGGGAAGCCACCGCCTCAGCCGGCACTGCTGACACTGCCGGCACCGGTCAGCGGCGCACCTACCTGGCCCCGTTGTCGGTCACCATCACTCGGGTCGTCGCCGTCCTCGCGATTGTCGCCGGCACGGCCGCCGTCTACGACACCTACCGCATCGGTGACTCCGGAGCGAAAGCCTCCTGGACCGGCAACTTCAGCCCCGCCGCCGCGCCCGGAGGACCCGACGGCGACTGAGTGAACCCGGCCGGAGCCATGCCGGATTCCTCTGTCGTCAACCGGATGAACGGGAGCACACTGCGATCATGCAGACCGACCACCCGGCACCGCGACCATGACGCATCCCGGCGAACCACACACCGGCGGGCTGGCCGGCCGGTTGAACTGGCTGAGGGCCGGGGTGCTTGGCGCCAACGACGGCATCGTGTCGACCGCGGGCCTCGTCGTCGGCGTGGCCGGCGCAACCCTGGCCAGCGGCCCCGTCATCACCGCCGGGGTCGCTGGCCTCGTCGCCGGTGCCGTGTCGATGGCCCTGGGCGAGTACGTCTCGGTCAGCAGCCAGCGCGACACCGAACGCGCCCTGCTCGCCAAGGAACGCACCGAGCTCGCTGAGTCCCCCGATCAGGAACTCGACGAGCTGACCGCCCTCTACGAAGCCAAGGGCCTGACCGCAGCGACCGCACGCCTGGTAGCAGAGGAGCTCACCGCCAGGGACGCCTTCGCCGCCCACGCAGACGCCGAACTGGGCATCGACCCCGACGCCCTCACCAACCCCTGGCACGCAGCCGGCGCCTCAGCGATCGCTTTCACCGTCGGCTCGCTGCTCCCGCTGATCGCGATCCTGCTCCCACCGCCGCACCTCAGGGTGCCGGTCACCTTCACCGTGGTGATCCTCGCCCTCGCCGTGACCGGCGCGGTCAGCGCCCGGCTGGGCTCAGCCGGTATCTCCCGTGCCGTCACCCGCCTGGTCGGCGGCGGCGCCCTGGCCATGGCAGTCACGTTCGGCATCGGACAACTCGTCGGCGCCGCTGTCGGGTAAGGCCAGGTGCGAGGTGTCACTACAAGCCGGGGTTCTGGCTGGCGGGTTCCGGACCTGACGAAGAAACCGCTCACACCGCCTTGAGCATCCTAGGAGGCTGGGTCATCGTATATTGCAGCGGTGCTGGCAGCCCGCGGTCATCGCAGTGCAACGCTGCCGCGAGTGGCCAACGTTCGCGCCGCCGCCAGGCAAATTCCTGCCACCACAGGCCGGCGAGGCGATGGGGCTGGGGTGCGCGCCTGCCGGAGATGCTGTCGCCGGGCCGGGGTGCTCTGGTGTTCGCGGGCTACCTCGTTCTGGCAGCGGTCGTGGCCGGATGGCGGCTGCAGCACTCGGACGCCTGAGCTCGACAAGGTGGCTTCCCGGCATCGCAGGTGCCGCCCCGGTGTCGGTCGCGGGCGTTGCCGAGGCGAGTGAATGGTTCGAAGACCCGTTCCCGGTCGGCTCGGGAATGCCGGGGCCGTCGTCGGCGATGCTGATGCGCAGGCGGCTCGCCCCGGACCCAGCCCGTCCGGGTGGTGCCGGCGCCGCGCCAGTCGATGCGCGCCGGATCGGGCTCGTGCCTCTCGGCCACCACGACGGACGCACGCCGGAGGTTGATTCGCCGGCGGTCACCGTCAGCTCTACCGGGTGAGATAGCGGACTGCGCGGATGGTCTCGGAAACGGCGATCGGGTTGCTCGGATCGGTGCGAACTGCGCGGAGACGGCCCAGGTCGTCGGGCTCGGAGCGCAAGGGATCCCAGTCGTCGTACAGCTCGAGGTGGATCGTCTCGCCACCGAGAACCGCACGGCTGAGGCTCGTGTGGCCCTCACCGAAGCGCCAGCCCCGCGCGGCGAGCGCGTAGAGCCGCCGGCGCGGGAAATCCCGATCGAGGTACGGCTCGTACGGCTCGGCCTCGTAAACCTCCCGCTGCACCTGCTGGAACGGCTGCACGATCACATAGTCGGCGAAAATGTCCGACCAGGTGGCAACATCGAGTTCGAGCGGATGCGCCACCCGTATGACGGCGTCGCCGGGGAGCACTACCGCCTGATCGGAGACGTCGGCGAGGGAACCGTCCTCGGCCACCCGGAAGGCCACCCCGGCGGACGAGATCCAGACGAGGCGGCGGGTGAGCACCCCCATCAGCGGATGCCTCACGAGAAACGCGAGGAAATCCGGCAGTGCCCAGCCCCGGCCGGCGACCATGGCGTCGTCCAGGGCCCGGATGCGGTCGGCTCCGATCGTGGTGAGCTCTTTCTTGAGTCGCTCGAAGCCGGGATGGCGGCGGGGCAGCCGGTTGAGGACGACGCCCGAGGCATTGCGGAGGACGGGGCTGAGCGACTCGTCGACGGTGACGGTGTAGAGCTCGTCGCCGACCTCGAGGGTGGTGCTGCCCCTACGGTCGAGGCCCAGGTCGGGCACGATCCGGTCGTCGAGCTGCTCGCGGCTCAGGCCACGGACGGCGGCGACCTTGTCCAGGCGTTTCCCGGCGTGGTTGCGCAGGCCCTTGGTGCGGGCCTTGGTAACCGTACGGTGCAGGTGGGTGATGGCTGTGTCCGTGCCGATCGAGGCGAGCGCGTCGAGGACGGCGGGCACCCTGGCAGAGGCCTCGACGGACCAGACCGGCAACTGCGCGGCGAGGTCGTCCGCGGTGGTGTCGGTGCCGAGGTGGCCGAGCGCGGTCATCGGGAAGCGGCTGCCGTCCGCGTACTGGAATTCCCTCCACCGTTCGAAGATCGCCCACGCGAACCGGGCCGCGGACACCGGATCGAGCGCGGAACGGGCGGTGACGAGCGCCGGGTGCGCCTTGTCCGGGGTCGAGCGGGCGATGAGTGCACAGAGCCGGTGCGCGGCGATCGGGGGCAGCGCTCCGGTGGCCGTCTCCAGCACCGGGAGACGTTGCACGACCAACCAGGTGGGTAGCCGGGGTGTGCGGCCCGGCACCTCGGCGAAGCCCTCGGGAAGCTCGCCGCCGGGGTCGGGGACGGTGTCGACAGGAAGCAGGGGGTCACCGGCGGGGAGCACCCGGGCGGCCCGCTCGGGGTCACGCCGGATGGCGGCGAGCAGGGCGGGTAGGACGTAGTCCCGTTCCCGCTGCTCGGCGAGCACCGCGAACGCGTGGTCACCGGGTAGCGCGGCGAGGAACTTCACGATGGCCCGGCCCTCGACGGCGGAGCGGACGGCGGGCCATTCGCCCTTGGTCTGCGCGGCCATCAGCCCGGACAGGCCCGCGCCGACCGTGGTCACCCGGCCGGCCCGCAACTTCTCGACCTTGTCGCGGGCGGCCGGGGGCAGCGGTGACCAGTCGGTCCTGCCGTTCCTGGTCACGACGGCGGCGAGGAGGTCGGTGGCCAGGCCGGGGATGCTGAGCCGCAGATCGGCCAGGACGTGGGCGCAGAGCAGCGGATGCCGGATCAGCACCGTCGACGAGGAGACCAGCAGATCGAAGCGGGTCACCGCATGCCCCTCCCCCACGGCGGCTTCGAGCAGCAGCCGTACGGTCTCCTCGTCCGGGCAGAGCTCCAGCAGGCGCACAGTCTCGTCGGCGTAGCCCCGCCAGCCGCTGCGCAGCTCGGAACAGAGGTGCCGGCAGTCCTCGCTCATCAGCGCAGCGGCGGCTGCGGGGCCGACGTTGCGCAGCACCGTGCCGAACAACTCCTTGCTGTACAGATAGGTGTCACCGGCCAGGGTGTGCCGGCCGACGTGGCGCAATCGCTCGACACTGCGTACCGAGAACAGCAGCAGCCTGGACAGCTCCGTCCGCTCCCAGTGGGGCAGGTCGCGGCAGTCCTCGTCGATCCAGTCCGTGCGCTCGGGCACCAGATAGGAAGCGACGAGCCGGGCAGCGGGGTTGTCGCGACGCGGAGCCAGCTCCGCCACCACCTGGCCGATCAGCGCGGGTCCGGCGTGGACCAGTCTCGGGCGCAGGTGCTCCGCGAGGTAGATCGCCTCGGACGTGAAGGGCCCCAGGCCGGCCAGTTCGGCCACGGCCGCCGCCGCGAACGGCAGGCCGCCGAGGTCGAGCCAGGCGTCGACCAGGATGTCGAGGCTCAGGCTGATCGTGCCGTTCGGACCGCCGGTGGCGATCGCGACCTCGGCAACGCCCCGCGGTGTCGCCGAACCACCCGACCCGGTCAAGAAGTCCAGAGCCCGGGCACCCTCCGGGCGAAGACCGAGGCTGGTGGTACGGGAGAGCCAGTCGGCGTACCGGCTCAGCACATTGGGGCGAGGGTCGATCGGACGCAGGTCGGCGACGCAGCGCAACCAGTCCGCGGGAATCTCGAAAGGCACGCAGCGAAGCTAGCCCACCCCTACGACAAAAAATTCCACCCGATGGCGTCACGAGTCGCCGAGGGCGCCGACGAGGTTTGGTAGACCTCGATGGCGCCATCGGAGTGTTCCCCGGAAAGAGTCCGCGGTCAGCGGCAGGTCTTGCCCTTGTTGATGCAGGTGGCGATTCTCTGCATGGTCTGCGCGGAGTTGACGTTGATGAAGTCGTTGTGGTCAGAGAAGGGGTTGTGGTCTTCCTCGGGGAAGGAGTCCAGCGCGTACTGGCCCTTGGTCTGCACATCGCGGGGGATGTCGTAGGAGAGGGTGATGCGTAGCTGCGGGATCGCGGCGAAGCCCTGCTTGCAGGCGCCGGTTCTGGTATCCGCGAAGGCAACGTGGTCGCGGTGGTTGGTGCTGTCGATGTTCTTGCCGTCCCAGCAGCCGGGGAAGTCCTGAACGCGTTGGACCTGCTGACCCGGCGGGCAGATGGGGTACTTGTCGGAGAGGCGGTCGGTGAAGCCGGAGCAGGCCCAGGTGGCGCGGGCGTTGGCCGGACCGCGGCTGATCGGCTTGGCGTCACCGGTGAGCGCCCGCAGGAATTTCGGCATCGGGACGACCTTGCTGATGGCGTTGCCGCGGTACTCGATGCGTACGGATGCGGGCCGGACGATGCCGCCGGTGTTGTTCGGCAGTTCGAGGTTCGGGCCCTGCGGGTCGGGCAGGGCGGCAGGAGCGCTGGGCACCGCCGCTCCACCGTTCTGGTTGCCCGGGCCGTTCTGGTTGGGGGCTTGGTCGGTGACGGTGCAGCCGGCCAGCTTCTCGAGGCCCTGCGGGCGTGCGGCACGGCGGGAGATGGCGATGCTGATGCGATCCAGGACCGCGGTGCGCTTGGCCTTCAGCGGCCCGAGGATGGCGTTGTCGACGAAGTTCTTCCCGCCCTGTCCGCGGGTGGTGACGAGACGTTCATTGGCCTCGGAGATCTGCCGGTCGAGTTCGGTGAGACCGCGGTTGACCTCGTCGAGCGCAGCGGTGGGTATGCCGGGGAGTTTGTCGCGTACGGTCGGGCACTGGACTTGCTGGTTGGCAGCCAGACCGGCTTTCACGCTGGCGACGGTGTGGCGCATGGCGACGTGCATGCCGTCGTAGTTGGTGTCGCATTCCACGAGCGAGATCATGCCGGAGGTCCGGCCGCCACCGGCCGCGGCGATGCTGTCGCTGATGCCTTTGATCAATGCGGTGCGCTGATCGCGCAGGTCGGCCAGAACGGAGGAGTTCAGGCGGGCATCGATGCGGCCCTTGCCTGTCGCCATCCGCTCGTTGGCCGCGGCGTATCCGCGGTCGAGTTCGGCCAGCCTGTTGTCGACGGCGCGTTTGGCCTGTGCGGGCACGGCGGGCAGCCTGTTGCGCACGCTGGGGCATGTCACCATCGGGGTTGTCGCCGCGAGGGCACGCTGGGTGTCGGCTCCGGACCGGACGGTTTTGTCGATGCGTACGACGGGCCAGAAGTAGGAAGACTTGTCGCCGTTCTTGCAGGTGGTGGCGGAGGCGTCGAGGTCGGCGTTGGACGAGTTCGCGGTGATGGCGAGGTTTCCGACGAAGTCGTGGACGTGTTCGGCACCGTTCTTGATGCCGGGTTGCGCCACGGGGTTGTCCGGGCTGAACTTGCCGTTGCCGTTGGTGCCGCAGTCCACAGTGAAGGAACCTTTGGACGCTCCCGGACCGGATGCGGGATTCTGCACGTTGGGCCGGACGTTCTGGATGGCGACGAACTGGTTGATTTCGGTGGACGCGTCCGCTGTGCCTTTGCCGCCGCTGGAGACGAAGGTGGCGGTGAGGATCCCGGACACGGCGACGACTGCCACGGCCACAGCGATCCTTGGGGTGGTGATCTGCTTTCGCCCTACTCGGCGTGGTGTAGTTCGCACGCTTTACTCCTCATGGTCTTTGGGGGATTCCGTGGCCGGCCCTGGTGTGAAGTCGCCACTCGCAAATACGGGGAGAACGAAGCAGCAGACGGGTCAGCGGTGACCGCGTAAGCAGTCGGTAAGAACTCGGGCCGCTGATGATCGCGGCAGGCGCCTTGCGCTGGTTACCAGACGACGAGGCCTTCCATGCCGGATCCGTCGGTGAACGCGGGCAGACCCTCGTTCTCGCTTTCCACGAGGGTGAGTTCACCGTTCGGGCCGATTCGGAATCCCTCGACAGTGCCTGCGAGCATGTTCTGGACGTACAGCAGCGTGCCGTCGACGGTGGCGGCCAGGACGATCGGACCGGCGCCCCGGGCTTTGGCCGGCGCAGCGTCCGGGTCCTTCGCCGCGGCCTCGGCGGCGACCTCCGCAACCGCTTCCGGACCACCGGCGGCGGCGATCACGCCGTCCTCATCACCGATGCTGACTTTTCCTCGGCCGTCGACGGTGTAGAGGCTGATGATGGAGCTGCCTGGTTTGGTGCCCTAGAAGAACTTTCCGGCCCGGGCAATCCAGCAAAGCACCTGCTGGCCCGACTCCACTGACGGCGTGATGACGTCGACCCTCACGCAGGTTTGAGATGCGCGCCAATGGTGGCGCTACAGATGCCTCTCAGCCTCCGATCGGGGCGGTCGCCACAGTGGCGCCGTCCGAAGAAGTCAGGGTGAGGACGTATCGGTGTGGGCCGGTGATTCCCGGCAGGACGAACATGCCGTCGGTGACCGCGGCGGAGATCGGCTGGTCGCCGCCCTGCAGGGTGACGCGGTCCACGCGGTCGTCGAGGACCAGGCCGCAGATCAGCTCCGTGCTGCTGCTCCGCTGGCCCTGCTCGTCGATCACGAAGTGGTAGAAGGCACCAGAGGTGATCACGTACGGGTTGGGGCCGGCCTCACGCGCCGCCGGCGAGACCGGGGTGCGCCCGTCGGTCACCAGCAACCTGGCGGTGCCCTGCTCGTCGTCGACCAGGCAGAACGCGAGCAGTCCGGCGTACCGGGCGGTCTGCACACGCTCGGTGGCGGTGAGCGTGACGGGGGCGGCGGCCTGCCAGGCGTGCGCGTCGACCAGCGGCGGGCTGCCGGCCTCGGCTTCACACGAGGGAAGGCCGGTACGCGTCGGCTGCGGGCGGTCCTTGCGGGGGGCCACCGCGGCGGGAAGCGTTCCGGACTTCCCAGCAGTGGGGTTCATGCCGAGCAGTAACTCCAGTGCGGGCGGTCGCGCCGTGACACCGTTGGGGATGACGAACGCGCCGTCGCGGATCTCCGCCGGGATCTCGGAGCCGTACGCGTCGGTGGCCATCTTCGGATCCTTGACGGACAGGTACTTCTCGCCGTCGGCGACAACGCCTGCGACGGTGCCGTTGGCCGACACGTAGGTGATGCGCGCGCCGGAGGCGGGCCGGCCGGCCGGGGCGGACAGCGCCACCGTCTCCGGGGTCAGCTCGCAGAATCTCAGCTTGCCGCCGGAGCGCAGAGTGACCAGGGTGACGCCGCCGGACGACGAGGTGAACAGCGGCTTCCAGCCGTCCGCCGCGCAGCGCTGCGCATCCTCGGCGGTCGCGCTGTCGCGCTGGTCGTACCGCGGCGCCGGGGCGGACGGCGACTCGGGCGCGTCCTGTTCGACCGGAGGGCTGCTGGTCACCGGGCCGCCGCCCGGACCAGGCCCGGGCGAGGCGCCCGTCAGCATCGGGATGCCCACCGCCGTGACGGCAACCGCGGCCGCCGCCACGGCGACGACCATACCCGTACGGGCGGGGCGAGCGGGCCGGTCGCTGATGCCCACGGCCAGCCGCCGGCGGGCCTCGGCCCGGACACCCAGGGGCAGCTTGCGCGGCGGGGGAAGGTCGTTGAGGTCGAACATCACTGTTCCTCCGGAACGCTTCGGTGCAGACGCGCGCGGGCCCGGCTGAGCCGGGACTGGACGCTGTGGACGGTGATCCCCAGGATCTGGGCGGCGTCCTCGGCCGAGGTACCGCCGAGCAGACACAACTGGACGGCCTCCCGCAGCGCGCGAGGCAACTGGTCGACGGCGGCGAGCACCCGGACCAGGCGGGCGGCCGCGGCGTCACGTTCCACCACCCGCTCGGCATGGTCGGACGCTTCCCGGCCGAGCAGCCGGGGCAGGGCCGTGAACAGCCGCGCCACCCGGCGGCGTTCGCTGCGGCAGACATTGCCGGTGACGACGTAGAGCCAGGGCAGGGCACTGCCGCTCACCAGCCGCAGGTCCTGCCGACGCCGCCACGCGGTGAGGAAGACGACGGAGAGCAGCTCGTCAGCCTCGGTCCACGAGCCGGTCAGCCGGTACGCGTAATTCCACACCTTCTCGCCGTGCTGCTCGTACAACTCGGTGAAGGCAGTCCGATCTCCGGCTAGGACAGCGTCGCGCAACGTGGCGTCGGTCGGCGTCTGGTCGGCGGCGGGCGGCGCGCCTTGTTCGGACATCACACCCCCTTGTTGCCGCCCGCCCCCTCCCGTCGCCAATCCGGAACAGTGACCTGGACCACACCATGGAGACGTCTTACGCCCGCGCCGGCTTCCGAGAGCAGGCCCATCGCGCTCGCTACGCCATGACCATCAGGACCGGCCGCGTCGGCGCGCCGATCAGCACCGTCGGCACATGATCCGTCAGCCGCCTTTGCGCAGGCGGGCCGTGATGCGCGCGCCGAGCTCCTTGGTGAGTTCGTCGCCCTCAGCGGCCAGGCCGAGCGCGCGGGCGAGCGAGCTGCCGTAGAGGTCCACCGCGGCGTGTGCCAGGTCGGCGAGCGTCGCGGCGTCTCGGCGCATCCGCCACCACGCGGTCAGGGCGACCGAGACGCCGATCAGGGCCGCCGGCCACCAGGCGATGCCGACGAGCAGATAGAGCAGGCCCCATGCGGCGAGGGTGGTGGCAGCGCGGAAGGCGGCCCGGGCCTCCTTGAGTTCGGCCCGGGCCGCGTCCGGCATGATCAGCCAGAGCCGGGGCCAGGCCGAGACGAGGTCCAGTTTGTACTCGGTCCACACCAGCTTGTCGACGGATGCCAGGCGGTCGCCGATCCAGGTCGGGCGGCTCGGCTCGGCCGGCGCGATCCGGTTGCGGCGACCGGCGAGCTCGTCGATCACGTCACGGGCCGAGTTTGCCAGGACTGCCTCGGCGTAGGGGTTCGCCGCATCGGCCCAGCGCGCCTGACGATGCTTTGTGGCCCATTCGGACGGGACCAGCCAGTTGCCCAGGGCCAGCTCGTAGACGAGCAGGCCGCCGCCCCGGGCCAATACACCGGCCAGAGCCGCGCTCAGCAGCACCCCCACGCAGGTCAGCACGATCCCGGCCGAGCCGCCTGCCGAAATCCGGGTCCCGGCGGCGGTTGCCTTGTCCAGCAGGCGGCCGGTGTCCGCCCAGTGCCCGTGCCCGAGCGCTGTCGCGACGGCGGCCACGCCGGTGAGGATCAGGCCGGGTATGGCCAGCAGCCGGATCCAGACGTCGGCGAGCCGCCCACCGACCGCGGAGAGGAAGGAATCCACCGCTCACGGCTCCAGCAACCGCAGCGGCTCGTTCTCGACGGCACAGCGTGGCACCGGCACTCCGGGCTGCCGCACCCAGACCCGGGTGCAGGTGCCGCCCGGACAGCCGAAGACCTCGGCGCGGGTATGTCCGGCGCTGGTGGACCACGGCCAGTTCCGGACCGGGCCGGCGTAGGGGACACCGAGCACCCGACACAGCTTCACCAGCTCGTCGGTCACGTCCCGGCCGCCACGGGCGTCATCCACCATGCCGGCAAGGCGGGTGGACTGCTCCGGGGTGCGCGCGGCACGGGCAAGGACCGGCAACAGTACGCAGAGATGCGCCATCTGGTCCTGAGCGTCGGTCACCATGGCCTCCGATGTCGGTCAGCCGATCCTAACGGGACATCGCCAGGTGGCGATCCGTTGTTACGCTGTGAGGATGAAGCTCCCGGTGGCGCGGACTTTCATGGAAATGAACCTCTACCAGGACCTGAACCCCTGCGAGTGCGGCTCCGCGAGGTTCAAATCGGATTCGGCCACGCTCGGTTCCTGGAGCGACGGCTCGCTGGTCCGGACCCGCATCGGGAAGTGTCTCGACTGTCATCGGGAACGCCGTTTCGTGTACGGCCTGCCCGACCGCCCACCCGCATCCGGCGGGACGTCGTGGGACGGCTTCTTCGGCGGCCCGGAGCCCTCCGAGCTGCTCGACGCGGGCGAGTGGCTGTGGGTCGCGCATGCCATGGCGAAGTCGGGGCGCAGTCCCGTCCCGGGTGCACCGCCCGACCGGAACAATCAGCAGACGCTCACGATCTGCCTGGCCGCCTTGGACGAAGTGCTCAAGTTCATCCCGGGGCCGGGCCAGCGAGACGAACCGCCGTCCGACGCGTTCTGGACCCGTCGTGGCCTCGCCAAGCGCGACGAGCTACCCGGGCAGTTCCAGCGGGGCCGGCTCGGCGCCTACCGGTCGGTCATCGTGCGGCTGGTTCAGGAGTCAGGAGGCGGCTGGTCCGACGGTCGGCCGGTCACCGGGCAGGTGCGCTGACCTGTGGACGGGCGGATAGTGCGCGACCTGCGAGAGCGCAGCGCCCGGTGGGCCGACGAGGGGGACACCTCCGCCGTCCTCGGCTCCGACGTCAACTACCTGATCGAGGCAGTGACGTCGCCCAACAGCGGATTCGACCCCGACGCCGCGTACGCCGTCGCCATGATCTGCTGGGCCCGTTACCGCATCCTGGGCCCCCGCGACGGCTTCAACGCGCTGGCCAGAGCACTGCGGCTCTTCGACGAACTGCACCGGCGAGGCGACGATTCCGCCGGGGAACCACCGGCACCGGTCCGGCTGCTGTTCTCCTACGCCGATGAGCGCTGATCCGGCACGCGCTTTCGCGTCCTCCTTCCTGGCGGAGGCCCGTACTGCCGCCGGTGAGGTGTCGCCGCGGCTGTTCGACCACTTCGGCATCCCCCAGCTCGAGGAGATGTACCGATACCAGCTGCTGCGCCCGTACGACTGGGTGCAGGACCTGACCCAGGGCATCATCTCCAAGGCCGCGGGCCGGCTCGACAAGCTGCTGCCCCGCGACGCGGCCACCCGGCAGGCAAACCTGGTCGCCGCCGGCACCGCCTGCACGGAACTGCTGATCGGCGGTCCCCACGGGATGTACGGCGACGCGCCCACCGGTGAGCGCACGTTCCGGCTGGGACAAGTGCTGTTCCGGTGTCTGATGCAGAGCTTCGACGTGCTGGAAGAGGAACGCCCCGGCGTGCTGACCGCCGTCGCGAAGGTGTTCGTGGCGCACCCCGCCCACCGGGAACGGGCCGTCCTGTTCGCCGCCGCCGAACGACTGACCGAGGATGCCGCGCATTTCGCTCCCCCCGGCAACGCACAGCGCCCCGCGGTTCTGCGGCTTCTCGGCGGGATTCGCCGCAAGCGCTACCTTCACGGCGGCGACCTGCGTGCGCTCGCCACCGCTGTCGACGCGCTGAGTGAGGCGGTGCGGCTCAGCAGACCCGCTGAGCGGGCGGATGCGCTTGCGGACCTGGCGACCGTACTGATCGATCGGCATGCGATCACCGGCCTGGGTGAGGATTACGACCAGGCGATCGGCTGTCTGGCGGAGGCTGTTGATCAGCGGCCTCCGACGGCGGACCATCTGATCGCATACAGCCGGGCATTGTGCACATCGCGCACCACCGACGACGCAGACCAGGCAGTTACCCAGGCCGAACAGGCCTGCCGCATCTCCCGTGGCCCTGCGCCGCTCGGCGCACTCGGCGCCGCCCATCTGCACCGCTACGCCCTCGACGGCGACCGCAAAGATCTCGACCGGGCCGTTGCAGCGCTGACCGAGGCAACCCGCGAGCCGACCGGCACCGGGCACCGGACCCGCCTGTCCCACCTCGGCGAAGCCTTGACCGCCATGTACGCCGTCACCGGCAACACCCGCACCCTCGAGCAGGCCGTCCTCACCCACCGGCAGGCCACCCTCGGCCTGCTGCAACGACCAGTGGACGCGTCCGCCGACTGGAGCACAGCGCTCACAAGCCTCAGCGAAACCCTGCTCCTGCGCTTCGAACGGCTCGGCGACGAGGCCGCACTCGACGAGGCGATCACCGCGCTCCGCTCCGCGCTGACCCCGCCACCGCCCGCGATCCTCCGGCATGCCCTCGTACGATGCCGTCTCGTCGTCGCGCTACGCCGGCGGTACTCCGCGTCCGGCGGCACCACCGCCCACCTGCACGAGGCCCGCTTGCAAGCAGACCTGATCGCCGCGCAGTTCCCGCCCGGCCACCGCGACCGCGCCGTGGTCCTCGCGGAACTCGATGAAGGACCCGTCGCCGAGCCGATCCTCGAAGGACTGCAGCATCGTGCGTACGCCGAACCGGAACGCAGCCCAGCACGCGCCGGCCGGATGCTGGCACTCGGCCGCGCCCTGGCCGCCCGGTTCGCCGAAACCGGATCACCGCAGGACCGTACGCAGGCCATCAACGCACTCACCGCCGCACAGAACACCAGCGATCCCGTCACCGCGAGCGCCGCCGCACACGACGCCGCTGTGCTCAACGCCCAGGGCGGGTCATGGCGGGCCGCTGCCGACGCGTACGCCACAGTCGTGGATCTGATGCCTGCCCTGGCCGGCACCGACCTGAGCCGGGAGGATCAGGAGCACCGCCTCGGCCTCCACACCGGAGTCGCCGCCGACGCCGCAGTCACCCTCCTGCGTGCCGGAGGCTCCCCCGCCGATGCCCTCGCCCTGTTGGAACGAGGCCGTGGCCTGCTGACCGCCCGCTCCCTGCCATCGCTGCCCGACGCCACAACCGCCCGCACGACGGACCCGGCACCGGTCGTCGCGATCGTCCTCAGCGACCACGGCTCCCACGCCCTCATCAACGCCGACGGCGGCGTCGCCGCGATAGCCCTGCCGGACGCCCACCGGACAACCATCGACGAGCAGGCAGCCGCCCTCACCCTCGCCCTGGACCTGCTCGCGGACGACCGCCACGACCCGGAAATGCGCTACCGCGCCGGCACCTTCCTCGACCGGCTGCTCGCCCTGATCTGGGACACGATCGCCGAACCGGTCCTGGACACCCTCGGCCCGGCGGCCCACCGCATCTGGTGGATGCCGACCGGCCTGCTCACACAGCTGCCGCTGCACGCCGCCGGCAGGCATCACGGCCCGCGCGGCGGCACGGTCCTCGATCGGGTCGTCTCGTCGTACACGCCGACGCTGCGGAGCCTGCGGACGGCAGCCGCGACGGTCGGCACCCGGGGCCGGTGGGATCGACAGCCCCTGACGATCGCGGTGCCGGGCGACACCCTGCCGAACGCCGAACGGGAGGCGTCGCAGGTCGCGGCCCGCTACCCGGGCGGACGCCTGCTGAGCGGCGGCCAGGCCACCCGGACCGCTGTCATGGACGCGCTCGCCGGCACCACGACCGTACATTTCGCCTGCCACGCCGACGGCAGCCCCACAAACCCGTCAGCTGCCCACCTGCTCCTGCACGACGAGACACGGCTGACGGTCCGCGACATCAATGCGGTGAACCTGCCACAGGCCGTCCTCGCATACCTGTCGGCCTGCGGGACGGCACGCGGCGGTGTCACCCTCACCGACGAAGCGATCACCGTCGCCGGGGCGTTCCACCTGGCCGGGTTCCCGCACGTGATCGGCACGCTCTGGTCGGTGCGCGACGACATCGCCCGGGACATGGCAATCCGCATCCACGGCGCACTGGAATCCGGGCCGGCCGAGGCGGTGCACCACGCCGTGACCGAACTGCGCGACCAATGCGAAGGGGGAAGCCCGGCGCTCTGGGCAGGCTACCTCCACATCGGGCCCTGAGCCCCGGCCACGACCGAGCCATCGCCGCTCCGGCATCAGTCACAACGCGCGGTCCTGCGCGCC
Organism: Winogradskya humida; assembly: GCF_016862215.1. Classification (GTDB taxonomy): domain Bacteria; phylum Actinomycetota; class Actinomycetes; order Mycobacteriales; family Micromonosporaceae; genus Actinoplanes; species Actinoplanes humidus. The sequence continues at coordinate 18,261 of NZ_BOMN01000110.1, read as the reverse complement.
CGACGTCGCACCACCAGCGACTCGGCTTCGACCTTCGGCCCGCCATCGACGACGACACAACGATCTTCGATTTCTGGGTATCTCTGCCGAAGGACAACGGGCCGTTCTTCGTAGAGGCGCGTCTGATGACAGAAACGGGAAGCCCCCTCGTCTTCAACAAGACGATCTCGTTCACTGAGATACTTACTGTCGGATTTGCGATATTTGACCATTCCGTAGGTATTTTCCGAGAAACCCGCGGCCTCTGAAGGTTTACCTGTTCAGGGGGATCTCGAGGTGGGTGGAGGAAGCGATGGCCAGGACGCAGGTTCGGCTGGGTTTGGTGTTTCAGGGCGGGGTGTCGCTGGCGGTGTGGATGAGCGGCGTCGCGCATGAGATTGATCTGCTGCGGCGGGCCGGGGCACCCGACCGGCCCGGGCCACCCACCGATGGTGGGGACTGCGACGGCGACTGCGGCGGGGACGAGGCGCTGTGCCGGTGGCGGGCACTGTGTAACCGCCTCGATGTCGATGTGATCGTGGATGTGGTGTCGGGGACGAGCGCGGGCGGGCTCAACGGCGCGTTTCTCGCCTGCGCAGCTGCGGCCGGGAATCCCCTGCCGCAGCTGCGGAATCTGTGGGTCGACGCCGCCCAGTTGCAACGGGGCAAGCTCCTGCGGCCCGCGGGCGGCGAACCGGTCCCCAGCCTGTTGGACGGTGATTTCTTCGCCGGGCAGATCCAGGATGTGCTCACGACCGCGTTGGAAGAAGGCGGCAGGAAGGTGGGGCATCCGGTCACGTTGCTCACCACCGCCACGGCGCTCGGTGAGCAGACCATGGCGTGGGCGGACTGCACCGGCGATGAGTTCGGGGTCGCCGATCATCGCCGGGTGTACAGCTTCCGCTACGACCCGGCCTCGGTGAGGTTCACGCCGCAGGAGGGGTTCACCGCCGGGGCGCCCAGTCAATTCACCAAGGATTCCATCCCGGTGTTGACCCGGGCTGCCCGTGCCACGGCCGGTTTCCCGGCGGCTTTCACCCCCGTCGCCGAACGTGACGCCGGCGCGGATCTGAGCGGTCATCGGGTCCGCGGCGGGAACGACAACGGGGTGCTCATCGACGGGGGCGTGCTCGACAACACGCCGTTCGAGCCGTTGCTGGAGGAGATCGGCCGGCGCACTGTGGAGGGCGATTGGCGCCGGATCATCGGCTACGTGACCGCCAACGATGGCCTCGCCGATTCCACGGTTGATACCGGCACGCCCACAGCCGGCACGAAGAAAGCCGTAGCGCAAGGCTGGTTCCCGGTTCTCACCAGTGCGCTGCGGATGGCGTCGGAGACCTCGTTCCGCAACGGCGTGGAGGCTCTGGCCCAGCGGTCCCTCGACGCGCAGGGCGGCTCCGGGACGGAGTCCGCCTTCACCGACGCCCTGTCGGATCCGGAGCGGATGGGAGCCGCCGCCGAGGCGCTCTACACCCGCTACCGGCATCAGCGGGTCGCATCCGGCGCCCTGGACGCGTGCCTGGCCCGCGATGCCCGCGGTGCCATCCGACCGGTCTGCACTCCGTCGCTGGCGGACGTCGATCCGGACGCCGCGCCGCTCTGGGTGCCTCCCGCCGCGCTGGCCGACGCGTTCGAGCTCGCCCTGCAAGGCGACTGGCGATGGGGTACGGCCGTCGCGGACCGCACCGTACGGTTGCTGATCCGGCACCTGAGGGTCACGGGCGCGGACATGGCGGCGCTGGCCGGTCTCAGCGAGGTGCTGACCCGGGTGATCGCGGTCCGTGACCATCTCACCGGCCGAATCGCCCAGGCACCGAGTAACGACAGCGCGGCCCTGGTGCAGGCCGTCAACGAGGCGAGCGAGACCAGCGGCAGCTCGCAGGTGCTGGGCGACCTGATGCGCCGCGCGGCGCTCGCCTATGATGCCGGACGCGCGGACGAGGTTCTGCGTGCCGCGTTGGTCGTCGAGGTCGTCTCACACGCCGTTGCCGGTCCCCACGCGTTCAGCCGCACGCCCCGCTTCGACGTGGTCCGGATGGGCCCCGACGTCGAGTCACCGGTCGTCCCGGGCAATCCCGATCGCAGGCCGCTTGGCTCCTGGAAGCTGTACGGCACCCAGCTCGGTCACTTCGGGGCGTTCGGTGAGGCCGACTGGCGCCGCCACGACTTCCTGTGGGGCAGGCTGGACGGCGCGGCGCATCTCATCAGGGCGCTCGCCCGGGTCTCCGGCAGCCCCCTGCGCGAGCCCGCCACAGCCGCCACGTGGACCACTACGGTGCAGGACATGGTGCTCGCCCAAGAGGACACTACAGCGGAGGATCTCAACGCAAGCCTCCGTACGGTCAGCGGTCTCGACGCGAAAGCGACGCTCGACGCGATGCGTCACACCGAGCCGGGACGCCGGGCGATCGCGGACACCGTGACCGACACGCTGCGCATGCTCCGGACCGGCGGACAGGGTGTCCCCTCCGCCCTGACGGCCGCCGGCGGCTGGGCATGGCTCATCCTCGGGCCACGGCCGCCGCTCCGGTCCTGGACCGCGGTCTGGAAGCTGCCGCTGTGGGCCGCCACAGCCTTCTGGCCACGTCACCGGTTCTGGCACCGCGTGCGTGAGCTCAGCAGCCCATCGCCACAAGAGGCTGAGCTCAGTCAGGTGCCGGTCGAGCATGGGCCGTCAACCCCCAGTGCACATCGGGCACGGAAGCAGGCTGAGGATCTCGTGCGTCTCGAAACCCTCGGCCACCATCCGCAGACCAAGATCGCGGCCGAGGTCGATGACCGATCGCACGATGACCGGGCAGGCGGCGTTCACGGGCAGGTTAATGAGAGTGCTCCGGCCGATCTCTAAACAGTTCCCACAAACGGTCTTCCCGACCGTCCTGAGGAGGTTCGCCCACAGGTGCCACCGGTCGCTGGCCCAGGCTGCCCGGGGCCGATCGATACACCCAAGCCGGCACCGAGGCAATGTCCGATCGGTCGTCACGCCCTCACCACAGCCCTGCCCGGACCCCGCAACCCCTGGTCCGCAAGATCGTGTATCTGCGGTGGAAACAACGTCTGGAGCCGGTCCCAGATCGGTGGGCCACGCCGTGCCGGTGCACGACGCCGGGGTGGCGCTGGTCCGGCTGACCGACGGTTTCGGGCCATCCCAGGTGTGGGTCCGCGCGGACCTCGCCCACCGGCTGCACCTGGCGCAGGCTGACGCCCTGCTTCTGAATCAAGAAGTTGGGAACGGCGAAGGCGAGCTGCAGGCTGGCCGCCAGCGCGATCGGCCCCAGCGGGCAGTGGGGGCCATCGTCACGTCGTAGGTCTCCGTCATGGCCGCGATCCGGCGCACTTCGGAGATGCCGCCGGCGTGGCTGACGTCGGGCTGCGCCGCGGCCAGGCCGCTGCCGAGCACCTCGCGGAATTCATGCCGGAAGAACAGCCGTTCGCTGGTAGCCAGCGGAATCGATGTGGACCGGGCCAGTGCGCCGGCGTTGGCCGCAGACCGCCCGGGCGTAAGCGAAGCTGATCGGGGAGATCTCCGGCGAGTGCTCGGGCAGGACGGGTTCCTCGATGAACAGCCGCCTGACCGGACCTCGTCATCGGCCGGCATCCGCGCGGCGGCCCTGTGCATATGCCGATCAGTACTTGACCGTTGCCTTCTTGATCTCGGTACGCAGGGCCGGCGGGCCGTCCAGAGGCGCCGGGTCCTCCGGGGTCGGCGTCACACCGGCGGCGGCCACTCGGTCCAGAGTGGTCAGGCCACGCGGAGCCACGCTACCGAAAATGGTGTAGTTCGGCCGCAGCGCCGAGTTGCCGTACACCAGGAAGAATTGGCTGCCGTTGGTGTCCGGCCCGGCGTTCGCCATGGCCAGCACCCCACGGGCGTAAACCTTGCGTTCCCCCGTGGGATCGGTCGGCGCCGGCGGCAGGCCGGTCGGCAGCTCATCGGCGTAGCGGTAACCGGGACCGCCCTCACCGGTTCCCGTCGGGTCACCGCACTGCAGCACGAGCAGGGTCGGGTACGTGGTCAGCCGGTGGCAGATCGTCCGGTCGTAAAAGCGCTGCCGGGCCAGGTGCACGAAGCTCTGCACGGTGCACGGCGCCTGCGCACGATCCAGCACGAGCGGGATCGGCCCCAGATTGGTACGCAACAGCACCGCCACCGTCCCACGGCTGGGCGTACGCCGGGGATCACGGGGTAACGACACGGGACGGGCCGCGGGCTCGTCGGGTGTGGGCGTGTACGCGCACGGTCCGGCGGTGGGCCCGGTCGGGCCGGCGCCGTGCGCCGCGGCGGGCGCGGCACCGAAGCCTCCGGCAGCCAGCATCGAGACCAGGACGAACGCCAGACGTCGCATCAGCATGATCCCGGTCTAATCGATCTATCTGGATACGTCAAGCTGGATCTTCGGGGCATGCCGGAAGTCGTCCTCGAACGCGTACAGGTCGAACGGCCCGGCCCCGGCGAGCCCAGTCGCGCCGGGGCGGACTGCCCGAAGAAACTCTACATAACTCGACTTTGAATGCCGAGTTATGTAGAGTTTGCCCATGCCAAGGATCCCGCACACATCGCCGCAGACGTTGCAGCTGTTCGAGGCACTGCTCGACGACCCGCAGCGCTGGCGCTACGGCTACGACCTCAGCAGGGAAACCGCGCTCGCCTCCGGCACCCTCTACCCGATCCTCATGCGCCTCACCGACCAGCGCCTGCTCGAAACCGGCTGGGAGCCCTCCGACGAGCCGGGCCGCCCACCACGCCACATCTACCGGCTGACCACCGAAGGCGCCACCCTCGCCCGGCAACGCCTCGCCGCCCGCACAACCTCCAGCGCCCCGATCACCCAGACCCGCCCGGCGGGTGGTCTCGCATGACAAGCCCGCTGATCAGTACGCCGCAACGCGCCGCCGACTCCCCCACCCGCCGGATCGCCCACGCCCCGCTCGTCGCCGCCGTGCGCGGACGACGCGAGCGGGGCGGCGACTGGGGTGAGGCCGTGCTCGCCGAATTCGCCGAGACCACCGGCAACCTCGAGGCGATCCGATGGACCTGGGGAGGCCTGCGCGCCACCTGGCACGAACGCCGCCGGCGAATCCACCAACTCCCCCGGCACGTACGCATCACCCGCCGCGCTGTCTCCGTACTGATCATCGCCGTCATCGCCGGCCTGGCCGTCAACCAATGGATCATGACCGTGCACACCATGCCCAGCGGCAGCATGGAGAACACCCTGCTGATCGGCGACCGCTACCTCGTCGACAAGACCGGCTTCCGCGTCACCGGCCTGCACCGCAACGACATCGTCGAGGTCAGCACACCCACCTCGCTGCGCGTCAAACGCGTGATCGGGCTGCCCGGCGACACGATCTCCTGCGCGGGCGGCCGGGTGCTCGTCGACGGAACCCCACTCGACGAGCCATACCTGGCCAGCGACTACCCCGACGAGACCTACACCGGCTGCACGACGGTGACCGTCCCGGCGAACCAGCTCTACCTGCTCGGCGACCACCGTCTCGTGTCGCAGGACTCCCGCCAGAGCGGCCCGGTGAGCGAGAACACGATCGTGGGCCGCATGCTCCTCAATCTCGGCTGAGGGCCCGTCTCGCCCGGCATCGGCCACCTCCCGCATGATCAGGCGGAGGGTGAGAGCGGCATCGCGGTCGGTCGGCTGACCCGCAGGAGTGGCCACGATCGCCGGATGCTCGCCCTAACCGCGCCGGGGAGTGCTTCGTCAGCCGAGTATGCCGACCGGGGCCACCAAGATCCCGGTGAGTACACGTTCGCCGCGGACGTCGTGCGCGAGGCGCTGGGCAAGGAGCGATTCGACCCGATGACCGCGCCGCTCGCCGTCGCCGAGCACTTCTCCCGCGTCCTGGAGGAGGTGCCGGGATGTTTCCTAACCCTGGGAGCGACCGCCGCCGACGATCCCGCGAAGGCGGCGCCCAACCACAGCCCTAACGCCGTGTGGTCGCCGCAACACGCCAGTCCTCGTACACAACGACGGGGAAGGCAGAGGACCGTGGGGAAACGCAAAACCCTGGCTCGAAGGCGGCGACTTCCCTGTCGGTGGCGCGAAAGATGCAGGCGGAACATCCAGCGGAATCTATTACCGAACCAACCCTGACGGCGCAATTACCAACTATTCCGTTTACGACTCGGACGGAATCATAGAGCATTGGACCGACCTCGTGGGCGACGCGCATGGTACCGTCGAAACCCCTCATAGCCGATACTATGTACGCGTTAAGAACCCGAACACTGACGTGATCTCAGCAAGATTCGTTGAGGTAGCGGTATTCGAAATGGGTGAGGTGCAGCGCTGCCGCGATGACGTCGCCGATTCTGCGGGGGCTGATGGTGGTGTGGCGCAACGTTTTCCAACGTCCGACCAGGATGGCGAAGCCGCGTTCGCCTTGCCAGCGCAGGCCGCGGAGCAGCCGGTTGACGCTGCGGTTGGCGAGGGCGAGGGGTTTGCCGTCGGCGGGTTGCTTGACCGGGGTTTTGATGCCGTGGCCTGCGCCTTCGTAGCCGGAGTCGGCCAGGGTGGGCAGGTCGAGTTCGGCGGCAGCCCAGTTCAATGCGGCGGTGATATGAAAGGTTCCGGGCGCAGGTCAGGTCATGCAGATGCCCGGGCATGGCCTCGGCGGTCCAGATCGGTAGGCCGTTCGGGAGCATGATTGCTTGGATGTTCGCGCCGAATTCGTGGTGCTTTCCCGAGTACCAAGCATCGATGCTGTCGCCTTTGACGCTGGACACGGTTTCGGTGACCCGGTCGCAGTCGAAGAGTTTGCCGTCCAGGATGACGAACGCCCAGCCGTCGGCGGCGGCCCGCCGCAACGCCTCGTGCAAGTCGGGCGGCGGGCGGCCAGAACCGCGATGCCTTCGGCAAGGTAACGGTAAGCGGTCGCCCGAGAGATACCGAACCCGGCGCCCAGCAACGTCGCATCCTCCTGCTTACGGAACCAGACCAGGATCAGCAATGCTTGGTAGAAGCAGGTCAACGCCCTCGTTCCCCGGCGTGTCCCGAGGGCACGGCGTTCCGCAGCCAGCAGCCGTGCGAGGTGACGCACGAGTTCCCTCGGGACGTCGAGCACGGCAGAATACGCGATCACGTGGAGCCTCTCGACGACCTGTTTCCTTCGCAAGAACTGGTCTATCGGTGGCTCCACGCCTACATCCAGCACTGCCCGCTACGCACCCTTTCGCCCGTGTCGTGGTGAATCAGGCGCCTTTCCTTGCTGAGATCACTTCAGTGGTCGGCAGGGTGATAGACGTACCGACCAATCAAGATTCGAACTCCGGCACCCGCAAATGACCACACCCACCGGGGAGCAAGCTGGGAGCAGCGGGCTGCTCCCAGCTGCGCTGAACCGACCTGAACGGCCCTGAACGGCCCTGAACGGCGCACAATCACACCGACACTGACGCAGGTCAGCGCAGAGTCGCAGGTCAGCGGCTTGCGGACCGTTCGCTGACACAACTGCGCACAACGGTCCCTAACTGCACTGAACAGCACTGCATCGCCCCAGGTCAGAGACTTGCGTAGAGTCCGGCGCAAGGAGCAGACGAGAGTTGACCACTTACAGGTGGGAGCAGATTGGGAGCAGCAACCTAATTGATCTCCAATCGGCTGCGAATCGGAAACCGCAGACTCTGGGCAGCGCGCCTGACCTGCAGCGATCGAGACCGCAACCTTGCTACGGATTCCACGGAAGAGATCAAAATCCGCTGACCTCTTCCGAAATTCAGAAGCGTGCTCGCGTCGCTCAAACCCCTCCGAATTGACCATTAACCGGGTTTCAGCCTCTTCTAGTCCAGCCAGCTAGGTACCAGCGGCGCACCGGCACCCCATCATGGGCAGCTAATAATTCGATAATCGAGATATATGATCAATTTTCAAGTTGCATTTTTAGCGCTGCGACCGCTGCCCTAACCTCATCCATGGGAGATGATACCAATTTCTTTTTTCGCCCCCATGATTCCGCCTTAATAACGGCTTTATCTAGAAAATCTAAAAGCTCTACCATCCCATTTTTCTCAGGACTATTGTTGAGCGCAACCTGGATTACAAGCGAGTTGAATTCAGGCAAAAATGTGCTCACGCGTAAGCCGGAGAATTTCGGAGCATAAACCTCGCCTGGCACAATATAAGTAACAGTTACATTAAATGGACCGGAATCAATGCCTTGCATGTCCTGCAACGCGGAAACCAGGGCATCTATCGCCTTCGTCCAACTTTTATCCTCGAAGCCCCCGCCAATGATAGATCGGATCGTCAACGGCGGCGCACTATCGCCGTCCTGACCACTTTGATTGGGCTTAGTCACGAGACCACCTTCATTTGATACTTCCCTGCAAACTTTTCATGATTCTCCGGCCCGGGCCATCGTTCTACAATCCAACGCTCAAGGTCGAGCATTTGCGAACGGGATCCACTAGTCAGAACTCGCATCTTAGACGCTTTCAGGGCCGCCATCTCCCTGGAAGAGTATCTCCCTGTCGGATTGCCAGAGATTCCGGTCTTCACCAACCCGCCGTTTGCATCCTCGAGGACATACAAGGAGTTCTTTATGGGGCTGTTACGAGAGTTGCCGTGAGTACCGCTGGAAGCTGGACGCGGCTTGCCGCTAGCGCCCATTTGGCCGTTTGTCAGCCTCGGCTGGCCACCTGACGCACATGTACAGGACGACGAATGTGCAGGGTTGGCTCCACCGCAATTATGCACAAGCACCGGAGTGTCGCCCGCGAGCACGAAGAAGGTATGAATGTCGGCGACGGTGAGGTTATACATAAATCGCTGACCCTCACGCAGATTGACATCCCTCACCTCCGCTTGCCTGTCATCCAGGGATAGCAGATTCATTCCCCGTGTCAGGTCACGGGCCATGCTCCAGGCGCCTGCGGTCTCATTCCAAATGGCATGTGCTTGAGTAGTCTCCACGATGGCTTCATCTTGTCCGGCAACTCGAACTGAGATATCGGCAAAGTCGTGGTCATCGTTCACGCTGACGGCAGTAACCGGCTTGATCTCGGTTTTTCCCGTTTCCGGATCCTTAGCGACAACCTCGTCGCCGACTTCGACATCCTCAATCTTCTTAGTCGAGCCGTCGGCCATAAGGACCAGAGTTGTTGCAGCGAAGCTGTTGAAAGGACAAGACGTACCGTCCTTTGTCGCTCCCGCCCTGCCGCCGCTGCTCCCCTCGACACCTTCAGCCAATGCCGTTTTGGGGATTTTTGGCTTGATCTTCGGAGCTTTTCCGCCTGCAAACATGATGGCGATGGTCGTAACGAGGTAAGAACCGTGGTATGCGGCATCCTCGCTGCTGTCTGCTGTAATAGCAGCTTTACCTTCGTCGTAAAGGCCTTTGACCATGTTCCAGGAGCTTCCGGCCAGACCAGGAACGGTCCAAAATTCGTACTTAGCCTCGCCCCAGAGCGCTTCCAAGAGGGTTTTATCACCGTTGCGGATGGCGGCTCCGTCGGTTGCTCCCCGAGCGCCTGCCGCCTGCACCGATGACCAGAGGCCCTTGACCATGCCGACTGTAGCGTCGTAGCCCGCGTCGACAGCGCCCTTAGCCGCGGCCTTGACGGTGGAGCCGACCGAAGAGCCACCGCTTCCGGTTGAGCTTCCGCTTCCGCCGGAGTTGCCGCTCCCACCTGAGTTGCCGTTGCCGCCGGAGTTACCGCTGCTGCCGGAGTTACCGCTACCGGAGTTACCTCCGCCTGACCCTCCGCTGGCGGATTTCTCTTTGTTTTCTGCGCCTTTTTTGCCGTAGTAGAGGGTGTCGTCGCGCATCCCGGTGGGGTCGCTGTGACCGATGGGGTCGTTTCCGGAGTAGGAGTAGGCGTTCCATTGCTGGGGGTCGGTCAGGTCTTGGACTGGATCGACGGAGAGGAAGCGACCGAGGGCGGGGTCGTATTCGCGGGCTCCGACGTGGGTTAGACCAGTGGGGTCCTTGTCACCGCCGACGAAGCCTTTGCGGTTGGGCCAGGCAGGTTGGGCGCCACGCGGGTCGCCGTATGGCGTCTGCCGGCGGATGGCGACCGTTTGGGCGGCCGCGGTGACGGCGATCTGCTGGGTGCCCTGGTAGTCGGAGAACAGCCAGGTGAGGTCGCTGCTGGTGGTCCGGGAAGCGATGGTCTGGCCGTTGAAGCTGTAGTAGCGGGTGGCTGTGATGGTCGCGGTGCTACCGGAGACGTCGCGGCGGACTTCCATGCCGGGCAGGTAGAGGGTGGCGCTGCTGCTGTCGCGGCGGATGAGGCGGTTGCCGTCGGTGTCGTAGATGTTGGTGGTGAGCTGGCCACCTTCGGCGATCTGGGCGTTGTGGCCTTCGGGGTCCCAGGTGAGGGTCTGTTCGGAGCTCGGGCCGGGTCGGCTCTTCATATTGCCGACGGCGTCGTAGCTGTAGGTGCTGTTCGTGGTGGCGGTTTGCCCGGGCAGAGTGGTCTGCATCGCGGTGACTGCGTGCGGGCGGACGGTGTCGACGCCGGACGGGGGCACGGTGTAGTCGCGGGTGGTGATCCCTGCGGCGCTGTGCGAGACCTCTTTGGTGCGGTTTCCGAGGGTGTCGATCGTCCAGTCGGTCCAGTACGGTGCCGGTCCGCCGAGGTTGGCAACCGTAGGCGCGGTATCGCAGCTGATGCCGGCGGTTGGGGTCCAGGCAGAGGACAGCCGTTGCAGGGAGTCGTACGTGAAGCACTGGGTGTCCGCCGTGCCCACGGCGGGCGTGTCGGTGATCGAGTCGGGGCTGCCGGCGTCGAGGTAGGTCTTCTGAGAGATCGACCCTCCCCCCGATTGGGGCTTGACCATCACCTCGTGGACTCGGCGGGTATCCAGCTCGTATGTCGTGGTCTGTTCGACGTACCGGTCGGGCTTGGTCTTGAAGGTGGTCATGAGTGGTTCGCCGTACCCGGTGTACTGCTGACCCGTCACGTAGGAGTCGATGCTCGTGTTGTTCGAGGTGAGGGTTTCGGGCACCGCGTAGGTTTCATCGAACCCGGTGGTGACCTTCTCGGGGGTCAGTCCGCCGGCGGCCGGGTAGGCGATCGACTTTTGCTCGCCGGTGTATTCGGAGTACTCGTACGAGTAGGTGTAGGTGCCGGCGAGGCCTGTTTCCGAGGTGGGGATGATCCACTGTTCGGAGGTGGGTTGATCACGGGTATTGATGCCGCCCAGTTGCCACTTGTAGGCGTTGCCGTTCTGGTAGCGGATCGCCTCGGTCAGTTGATCGGTGGCCGGTCCGCCGAACCAGAGTTTGTCGTATTTCCATTCGGCGCGTTTGGTGGCGGTGCTGACCTGGTTGTCATAAAGGGCGGTCTGGCGGCCGAGGTCGTCGTAGGTGTTCACGAGGACGGCGCCGTTGGCATCGGTCGTGGTGATCAGGTCACTGGCATCGTCGTAGGTGGAGTTGGTGACGCCCTTGTCGGGGTCCTTGCTCTGGGTCTGCCGGCCGCGGATGTCGTAGGTGTAGCTCCACTGGTTGTTGCCGGCATCGACAACCGAGGTGAGCTGGTCCTTGATGTTGTACTTGTAGGCGGTAGCGGTGTAGGCGCCGTCTTTACCCGCCGGGGTGGAATACTCGCGGAGTTCGGTGGTGTGCCCGAGCGCGTCGACGAGAGTGGTCGAGGGGGTGGCGCCCTTGGGCGGGATGACGGTGGTGCGGTCGCCCTCGTAGATCGTGGTGGTGCGCCACTTTTCAACCATGTTGATGTCGCCGTTGTCGCTCTTGCCTGAGCGGAAGACTTCTGCGATAGCGCGGTCGGCGCCGTCGTAGATGGTGAGGTTTTGCGCCGGCACGTACCATTCGGGCTCGAACCACAGGGTGCCGGAGGGTTCATGGATTTCGCTGTGGGCACCGAAGGACAGCTCGACGCGGCCGTGTTCGTCGTAGAGCGTGTCGGTGAGGACCCGGCCGGCGGTTCCGATGGCTTTCTGCTGGGTTTGTCGCGGACGCAGGAACCCGTCGTAGATCGTGTAGGACACGTCGGTACCGCCGACGGTGTTCATACTTTCGGTCTTGATGTACGGGTAGGCCTTACGTTCAGTGTCGAAGGCGTACGTGTACTTGACCGCCGGCCGAGTTTCATGCCCGGTCCGTACCCAGCCCTGGTCCCAGACTGATGCGGTTCGGCCGAGCGCATCATAGGTCGCCTCGTTGATACGCCCGCTCGGGTCGGTGATCTTGGTGGGTGTGCCCCAGGCCGCAGCGAACTCGGTGGTCGTCTGCCGGTCGGCGAGTGTCGTGTCTTTGCGTTTGAGTAGGTCGACGCGGCTGGTGACCAGGGATTTTTCGGGCACGTAGCTTGAGTTGGTGGCGGTGCCACGGATCGGGTCTGCGGCGGTGATTCGCCGGCCGAAGTCGTCGAAGGTGGCCTTGGCGGTGGTCAGCCAGGTGGTGCCGGCGGCGGTGGTCCAGTCCTTCAGGACGTCGGTGCGGGTGAGCAGGCCGCGGGTCGGGTCGGTCGCGGTGCTGGTGGCGTTGTCGTAGAAGAACCGGGTGTCGGAGACGACCTGACTGGGGCTCGTCGGTGCGGTGGCGCAGGGCAGTGCGGTGACCGTCACCTGTTCGGGCAGGGTGACGATGTTGCGATCAGTGTTGCGGTTGTAGGTGCTGGTGGTGCACTGTTCGTCGCCGGTCTTGGCGATGTCGCCGTTCTCCTGGATGGCGGTGGCGATGCCGTAGTCGGGGTCGAACGTGGTCTGTGCACTGGTGATCCGCCAGCCGCGTTCACCATCGACGCCGAGCGCGGTGCCGTCGTAAGTCACGCGGGTGCCGGTGTAGCGGGCTTCGACGGTGTCGCCGTTGATGGTGCGTGACGCGGTGGGTGCCGAGCGCCAGGGCACGTAGACGGTTTTGCTGACCGGTTTGGTCTCGGTGCCGTTGTAGACGACCGTTTCGCGGGCCATGCCGGCGTACTGGTCGTCGTCGTAGACGGTTTCGGTGCCCATGGATGCGTCGACGGTCACGGTGCGGGTGCCGCCGGAGGGTGCTGCCCGGTCGCCGTTCATACCGCGCAGGTAGGTGGTCTTGACGAGGGTCTTGTTCGCGTCGCCGACCTGGGTGGTGACGGTCTTGTAGCCGCGGAACTGGTCCCACGTCTTGCGGTTGGGCTTGGACAGGCCGTCGTCGTCGGCGTAGTGCCAGGCCGGTTTACCTTCGTAGGTGTAGTTGGTGGTTTTACCGGGCGCCTGTTTGCCGGCCAGTTCGTCCTTGAGTTCGATGTCGTTCTCGTTGACCTGCCGGACGACGTACTTGTGCCACCACTCGGTGATGTCCTTGTCCGGGTCCGCGGGGTCGGGGCCGATCACCGGGTAGCAGAGCCGGTCGTTGTTCTGCGGTGAGGACGGCAGGTCGCCTTCCTTGCAATCCTCAGCGGAGTAGATCACCTGGACGCGGGCGCCGGTCTCGGTGTAGATGTTCGACAGCCGTGGCCAGTTGAACATGGTGTTGTGTGCGGTCAGCACCCGGTTGGGCATAGCCAACGGCTGTAACGTGACCGCGGGCTGGGGCGTGGTGGTACCGACCAGTCCGGCGTGCACGATCGAGTCCAGCCACAGGCCGCCCTTCTGCCCGTCGCCGGGGTCGGGGTAGCTCTGCGACAGCGTGTACGAGTCGACGTTCTGCCAGCCGGCGGGTGACTTCTTGGTGTCCCAGATCGAGGTGGTGACCTTGTCCAGGCGCTGGGTGTCCCAGAACGTCGGGGTGAAGTTCGCGCAGGTGGTGGCGGTGGCGACGCATTCCTGGTCCTTGGGCAGGTCCGGCCAGTTCGCCTTGTTGGAACAGTCCGTCTCGCACCGGTCGGCGGTATCGAATTTAATCTTCGCCAGTGGGGTGACGGAGCGGTCGTTGTCGCCGCGGTCCCAGGTGCCGTACTCGATGCGGTCCAGGTGACCGCCGCGGGTGTAGGAGACGTTCTTGCTCTCGGTCAGCTCGGCGGCGTACTGGTTGGCTTCCTTGTCGTACCAGTAGGTGGTGGTGTTGCCGTGGACGTCGATGGCGTAGTCGAGGTTCCACCGCCATGCCTGGTTCAGCCGCGAGTCGGAAAACTTCGGGGCGTGTCCCGGCTCGTCAGTGTGGTTGCCGTAGACCGGAACGGTCCAGGTCGAGTTGGTGTTCGCGCTGTAGCCGGGCAGTTTGTTGCGCCCGAAGTAGTACTGGGTGCCGTCGGTGGTGGTGACTCGCCAGTACTCGCCGTTATCGTCGTCGTTGGTGCCGTTCTCGAGGTGGTCGACCTTCGAACCGTCCTCGGTTCGGGCGTGCCAGCCCTTGTCCTTCTGGTACACCAGCTCGGTGCTCATGCCGTTGAGTGACAGTGTGGCGTTGTCGGTGCGCCAGCACAGGTCCGCGGTGTATTCGGGGTTGTTCGGGGAGCCCTTCTCATCTTCGGCGCACGGCACGTAGCGGCGCTCGATGGCGCCGGGTGCGTAGTCGAAGCCGGCGCCGATCCAGGACGGCTGGTTGTTCGTCGCCGAGGAGCGGCCGTCGGCGGCCGCCGACGAATAGGAGATGGTTACGCCCGGAGCCGACCCGGACACCGATGGCGGGGTGCGCAGCGAGTACGACCAGGAGAAGGCTCCGGTCGCGCCGCCGACCGACCAACTCGACGCCGGTGACAACGAGGAGGCGGAGAAGTCACCCGAGGCCCCGGACGCCCCTGCGGCCAAGGCCACCATGGTCGTCGCAGTCCCGCCGGCTGCAGAAGTGTCGGCCACAGCGACGTCGGCAGAGACGGTGCGGGCTTGCCCGTCGTTGCTCGACACCAGCGGCTTCGCCGTACATCCCGCTACGTCGGGCGTGGTCAGTGCGCAGGCGGGCAGCTGCCACAGCCGCAACCGTGATGCCCAGTTGCCGCCGTAGGCGTATTGAAAGGCAGCGTAATTCAAGGAGACCGACGCATGTGTCGCTTCCCCGGCCGTGACCTTGGCGACCACGCCGGCACGCCACCGCTCGGGCACGGTGGCCCGATCCACGACCTGCGCTCGTACCGTCGCCACAGGGGCATCCGCGGCGGCGGCACGCTTGGCAGCAGTGCCACCTGCGGCGTGTGCCGTGATCAAGCTCCCGGCGGTGGGCCAGACCGGTGCCGGGGTTTTCGCCTCGGCGACGGGCTCTGACTTCCAGCCGACCGGCGTGACCTCGTGGCCGCCGCTCTGCACCTTTTCCACCTGCGGCTGCAGGTGGACGTCGGCGGGGGCGGCCTCGGCCGGCGTCACCGTCATCGACGAGGTCACCAGCACCCCGGAGAGAACCGAGGCGAGCAGCAGGCGGAGCCGGGTAGCGCGGGTCAGGCGGCCAATAGCAAAGGGACGACGGTGGGCACGGCTCATGGAGGTCTCTCCTGACAAGCGTGAGCGCGGGGTCGCGGGCAAGACGAGAGCGAAGTGGCGGTTACGAGTCGGAGAGCTTGTCGACCTGGACGGCGGTCATCGCGCCTTGGAAGACCTCGATGTCGTCGATGCCGCCGTACCACTGGTCGTTGAACGAGCCGGGTCCGCCCGGTGCGGTCCACCAGCCACCACCGACGGTGAGTGGCCCGGCCGCATTCCACATGGCGCCGACCTTCTGCGTGTCAGCGGCCTCACCGTTGAGGTAGAGGGTCATCGTGGCGGCACCGGCGTCGTAGACCAGGGTCAGCCGAGTCCATGCCCCGGCGTCGCCGATGTCGAGGGCGTCCTTGGAGACGATGTTGGTGTAGGTCTGGCCGGAGTCCTGGTCGGTGTTCGGTACCGCTGCCATGAAGCGGTAGGCGTCGACGCCGTCGACCGTCCAGCGCCGGGTGCCGAGGTAGAACGCCGACATCTTGTCGCCCTTGGGTGCCAGGGCGGTCATCGTGTTCTCAAGCTTGTCGATCATGACGTTGACCGACACTGTGTACGACTGGTCGGTGCGCAACACCGGCGTTTCCTGCCACTGCCCCGGCTCACTCGTTGAGTTGTTCTGTTGGGTGAGGCCGTATTCGTGGGTCGTGGCCGGGTCGCCGGTCAGCGAGACGTCGTCGAATTCGGCGATTTTGCCTTCAGGGCTGTCGCCGATGTCGGTGCCTTCGGTGAGGCTGAGCTGCCGGCCCCATAGGGAGGTGTCCGGTGCCTGGCAGACGCCTTCGATGCCCGCGTAGTAGCAGGGGATGCCCGCCTCGAAGTCCCAGTCGCCGACCCGAACCGGCTGCAGGATTCCCGGGTCGGGGGCGATGTTCGCCCCGGCTGGATACTTCTCCCCGACGAAGTCCTTGTCGACCAGGACACGGTCGAAGGCCTGGACGTCGGCGACGCTACCGGTCAGGTAGTCGGTCCACGTACTGGTGGTGATCTTGCGGCTGCCGATCCGCAGCGGTTTGGTCGACGGCCAGGCTGCCGTGGATGCGGCCTCGGTTTTCACGCCGTTGACCCAGATCCTGACTTTCTTATCGCCGGCGTCGTATCCGCCGGCGACGTGCGTCCACCTACCGGCGACCGCGGTGTTGACCGCGCAGACCGTTGCTCCGGTGGCGTTGCTGTCCTGATCCGCACCGCGCATACCGAAGCAGAAGGACTTGTCGGGCGTACCGTCGCCGTTGCGGTCGTCGTTGCGGTACTGGATCTGGAAGTTCGTGACGTGCTCGCCGTCCTGGGACACGACGGCCTGGATGTTGGTCAACGAGTCCAGCCGCACCCAAGCAGCGACCGAATAGCTTTTGGTGGTGTCGAGTACACCGCGGCTGGTGGCCAGCCCACTGTTGGTGCCGCTCAGAGCGACGTTCTCAGCGCCGACCAGGCGTTGCTTATCCGCCCACGTCATCCCGGGCGCCGCGGTCAGTCCCAGGTCCGTGCCGAGTGCTTTCGCCTGGTCCTGCAGCGCGACGTCCTTGGAGACTCCGGGGTAGGCCTCGAGTCCCCAGTGGGCGACCGCGGGGTGTGGTTCGCCGCCCGCGGTCAGTCTGACGGAGCCGTCGCCGACGTTGCGGGTGGTGTCGATGGCCTGCAGGAACAGGATGTTGTCGCCGTATTTGGGTGCGGTGACGGTGACCGTCGCGGACTTACCGGTCTGTCCCGACACCGTGGTCGCGGCGACCTCGGTGGTTGCGGCGCTCCACCCGTACCGGAAGGTCGTCACGTCGTTGCTGGTCGAGGTGATCTTCACCGTTCCGGGCAGGCCCGGACCTGCTGGCTGTGTGATCACGGTGGCGCTGACCTGTGGGTCCATCAGGTCGATCCGGAAGTAGCACCAGTCCGACCAGGCGCTCGTGATCTGGTAGGGAGCCGGATCCTGGGTCTTGACCCGGAACGCGTACATCTGGTCGTTGACCGCACCGGCGATCCGGGAGCTGAACTCCCACGCATTTGCCGGGGAGCTGCTGACCGGTGGCGGGGTCATCTTCGTCCAGTCAGCAGCGACCTTGTAGAGCTCCCAGGTGACGGTCAGCGCTTGGCCGTTGTCGCCGTCGGGCAGGTAGGCCGACAGGTAAGGGTTTACGACCCCGACCGCGATGCTGGTCGACTGGCAGGCCACTTGGTTGACTTCCAGCGGGCCGGGCTTGCCGGGTTTGTTGTCGATCTCGGCGATCAGCTTGGCGTCGCTCGGGAAGAACTTCTTCCACCGGGTGCCGTCGGACTCGTACTCCTGGGTGTCATTGCCCGCCGAGAACGTCATCGTCACACTGCTCGAACCCTTGTTGGCTGCCGTTCTGAGCACGTCGATCACCGGCTGGCCGCGGAAGTTGACGATCATGTCCGGCTGCGGCGAGTCCGCGCAGCCGCCGCCTTCGTTGGCGTGTGACTCCGCCGCCGACAGATGCGTCAGGAAGGGCGACGACTTCTTCCACGTCTGTCGCGGTGTGGCGGTGATCGGGCTGGCGCTGTACATGTGGGTCCACGTGTCGACGCAGGACCAGGAATGATCCAGCTTCATCTCCACATGCGCGTCGTGGACGTATTTACCCTTCAGCTCCGTGGTCGGGAACTCGAAGAACGCCCGGTAAATCCGGCCGTCGGGGTCCATGCCGACGCGGGCCCGGGACACGTCGCTGTTGTTGGTGTTGTTGTTCGTCGCGTACGCCCACCGGGTCTTGCCTTTGCTCCAGTACGGGTCGATGAAGACCGGGAACGTCGGGGATCCGGTCAGCATCTGCTGATCCGGCTTCAGCACCAGATCCCCCGCCGCGGTCAGCTCGGTCTGCACCACCCCGGTCTGCGCGGTATCCGCAGGCGTAGCCGCCGTCGACCGGTCATCGTCGGCGCCCTGGACGGCGGCGGCTGCCTGCGGGGACTGCTTCGCCAGCGTCTGACTCGACCGGGAATCCCACATCGCCGGGGCCGG
>NZ_BOMN01000109.1 GCF_016862215.1 Winogradskya humida | reverse complement strand
GATAAATGGCCCACCCCTGAAGGGGTGGGCCATTTTGCGTTTCTGGGGTTGATCGTCGCGCGTTTGGCGAATGGTAAAGGCCGGTTTCCGCGTACGCGTAGCCGGCCGTTTCGCTGGGCGTTTTATTTGCGGGTCTGGGTGGCGTTGCGGATCTGCAGGATCAGGGTGGCGGCGTCTTTGCCGGTGCGGCCGGGGAACATTGCCAGGGCGAGGCTGCCGTGGTCGGCCCAGCCGCAGACCGGCATGTCGGCGTTGTCGGTTTTGGTGGTTCCGCATTTCATCGTTCCGCCGAGTTTGCCGGCGTCGACGTCGTGGAGGCCGGTGACCGCGCCCTGGCCGTCGGAGATGATCTCGAAGGCTGTGTCCAGGTCGGCGCCGGGCGTCCAGATCAGCGTGGTGCCGCCGAAGAACAGGACGCCGTCGGTGGAGGTGCCGTCGAGGTAGACGCCGCCCGTTGTGTGGTCCAGGTCGACCTCCGCGGACAATGCCGTCTGGAGATAGTCGGCCGTGGACCGCCCCTCCTCGGTGGTGTCCAGTTTGAGGTTGCCGACGGTCGGGGGCGAGGTGAGCGTGGCGTCCTTCTGGGAGGCGATGCGCCATCCTGCGTACCCGATGACTGCCATGCCGGCGAGAGTCACGGCGAGCAGGGAGCCGAGCACTATGGTCTTGGTCCGCGACCGCGGTGTCGTTTCTTCAGCATCCTCATCGGCGGGCCCGGTGAGGGTGAACGGCTCGTCCGAGACCTCCACCGGGTGGCCCGCCGATGGTGCCGGAACCGGGGCATCAGCGGTGGGAGCTGGGGGGATGTCGGCCGGAACGGCCGGGGTGAGTGCAGGGTCCGGAGCTTCGCCGGCGGGGGCCGGGGACTCGGACAACGGGCCGGGGCGGTCGGACATCGTGCGAGCCTAACAACAGTTATCCACAGGCAGGACGGGCGGACGCAGCGCACCGGCGCGGGCTCCGTAAACTTGGCGGGTGACCGAAGCTTCCGATACCCGCACCCCCGACAGCCGGCCCACCGGTGGCCTCTCCGCCCAGTATCAGCCGGGCGAGGTAGAGCAGCGGCGGTACGAGCACTGGGTATCGTCCGGCTACTTCCAGGCGGACCCGGCGAGTGACAAGCCTCCCTTCTCCATCGTCATCCCTCCGCCCAACGTGACCGGCTCCCTGCATATCGGTCACGCCCTCGACCACACCATTCAGGATGCCCTCAGCAGGCTGAAGCGGATGCAAGGCTTCGAGGTGCTGTGGCTGCCCGGCATGGACCACGCCGGCATCGCCACGCAGAACGTCGTCGAACGGCAGCTCGCCGCGCAGCAGCTCTCCCGGCACGACCTGGGCCGCGAGAAATTCGTGGAGAAGGTCTGGGAGTGGAAGGCGGAGTCCGGCGGCGCGATTCTCGGGCAGATGCGGCGTCTCGGTGACTCCGTCGACTGGAGCCGTGAGCGTTTCACCATGGACGAGGGCCTGTCGCGGGCCGTCCAGACGATCTTCAAGCGGCTGTATGAGGACGACCTCATCTACCGGGCCAACCGGATCATCAACTGGTGCCCGCGGTGCCTCACCGCGCTCAGCGACATCGAGGTCGAGCACTCCGACGACGACGGTGAGCTCGTCTCGATCCGGTATGGCGACGGGGACAACGCGATCGTGGTCGCGACGACCAGGGCCGAGACGATGCTCGGTGACACCGCGGTGGCCGTCCACCCGGATGACGAGCGTTACCAGCACCTGATCGGCACCGAGGTCGAGCTTCCCCTCACCGGGCGGCGCATCCCGATCGTCGCCGACGAGCACGTCGACCCGAGCTTCGGCACGGGTGCGGTCAAGGTGACGCCGGCGCACGATCCGAACGACTTCGAGATCGGCCAGCGGCACAATCTGCCCAGCCTGACGATCATGGATGAGCGGGCCGTCGTGACGGTGCCGGGGCCGTTCGAGGGTCTCGACCGTTACGAGGCGCGCCCCGCGGTTGTCGACGCGCTGCGTGAGCAGGGCCGCATCGTCGCCGAGAAGCGCCCCTACGTGCACTCGGTGGGGCACTGCTCGCGGTGCAAGACCACCGTCGAGCCGCGGCTGTCGCTGCAGTGGTTCGTCAACACCGGGCCGCTGGCCAAGGCCGCCGGGGACGCGGTCCGCGACGGCCGGGTGTCGATCGAGCCCGCCGAGTTGTCCAAGCGCTACTTCGCGTGGGTCGACAACATGCACGACTGGTGCATCTCCCGCCAGCTCTGGTGGGGCCACCGCATCCCGATCTGGTACGGCCCCGCAGGCGAGGTCGTCTGTGTCGGTCCCGACGAGGAGCCGCCGACCGGGGAGGGCTGGCACCAGGACGAGGATGTGCTCGACACGTGGTTCTCGTCGGGGCTGTGGCCGTTCTCGACCATGGGCTGGCCCGAGCAGACCGCGGAGCTCGCGAAGTTCTACCCGACCAGCGTGCTGGTGACCGGTTACGACATTCTGTTCTTCTGGGTCGCCCGGATGATGATGTTCGGTCTGTACGCCATGGACGGCGAGGCGCCGTTCAAGGTCGTCAACCTGCACGGCATGGTCCGCGACGGGCTCGGCAAGAAGATGTCGAAGTCGTTCGGCAACGTGGTCGACCCCCTCGACTGGATCGAGCGGTACGGCGCTGACGCCACCCGGTTCACCCTCGCGCGCGGTGCCAACCCGGGTTCGGACGTGCCGATCAGCGAGGAGTGGTGCCAGGGCTCGCGCAACTTCTGCAACAAGCTGTGGAACGCCACCCGCTTTGCCCTGATGAACGGCGCCACCGTCGAGGGCGACCTGCCCGCGCCGAGCGAGCTGTCGTCGGTCGACAAGTGGATCCTGTCGCGGCTGCAGCACGTGGTCGGCGAGGTCGACGAGCTGTTCGCGACGTACGAGTACGCGAAGGTCTGCGACACCCTGTACCACTTCGCGTGGGACGACGTCTGCGACTGGTATCTCGAGCTCAGCAAGCCGGTCCTGTCGAGTGACGGCCCCGGGGCGGCGCAGAGCCGGCGGGTTCTCGGTCACGTCCTCGACCAGCTGCTGCGCCTGCTGCACCCGGTGATCCCGTTCGTCACCGAGGAGCTGTGGACCGTGCTCACCGGTGCCGAGACGATCGTGCGGGCCTCGTGGCCGACGGTCGACAAGGTGCTGATCGACGACGCCGCCGAGGAGGAGCTGGCCGCCCTGCAGAAGGTGGTCACCGAGGTCCGGCGGTTCCGTGCCGACCAGGGCCTGCGCCCCGGTCAGCGGGTCAGCGCGGCGCTCACGGGTCTCGGCAACGTCGGCATCGACACGCACGAGCCGCTGATCCGCTCGCTCGCCCGGCTCGACGCCCCCGGCGCCGAGTTCACGGCCACGGCCACGCTCGCGGTCACCGGCGGGATCACCGTCGACCTCGACACCCGCGGCACGATCGACGTCGCGGCCGAGCGGGCCCGGCTCGACAAGGACCGGGCCGCCGCCGAGAAGGAGCTGGCGCAGTGCCGCGGCAAGCTCGGCAACGAGTCGTTCGTCAGCAAAGCACCCGAGCAGGTCGTCGCGAAGATCAAGGATCGGCTGGCCACGGCCGAGGCCGACCTCACGAGAATTGCGGCGGCCCTGGAAGCGTTGCCCACAGCATGAGCAGGTCACTACTCCCGCAAGGGCGGGTACAGCTATGAGCAGTTACGACGAGGTGATCGCCGCGCTCGACGGGCGCGGCTTCACCCGCATGAACTTCGACATGCAGAAGATCCGCGATCTGATGGACGTGCTGGGCAGCCCGCAGCGGGCGTACCCGACTATTCATCTGACCGGGACGAACGGCAAGACCTCGACCGCCCGGATGATCGACGGCCTGCTGCGCGCGCACGGCTTGCACACCGGGCGCTACACGAGCCCGCACCTCGAGACCATCCGGGAACGGATCAGCCTCGACGGTGAGCCGGTGACCGAGGAACAGCTCACCGCCACGTACGACGAGATCGCCCCGCTCGCCGACCTGATCGACAAGCAGGCGGCGGAGCCGCTCACGTACTTCGACATGACCACGGCGATGGCGTTCGCGACGTTCGCCGACGCGCCCGTCGACATCGCGGTCATCGAGGTGGGGCTGGGCGGCGAGGAGGACGCCACCAACGTCATCGACGCCGGCGTCTGCGTCATCACCCCGATCGGCCTCGACCACACCGAGTGGCTCGGCGACACGATCGAGGACATCGCCTGGGCGAAGGCCGGCATCATCCACAAGGGCGCCACGGTGATCTCCGCGCTGCAGACCGAGGAGGCCATGCGCCCCCTGCTGGAACGCAGCGCTGAGATGGGTGCGACCGTCGCCCGCGAGGGCAGCGAGTTCGGCGTGGTCCGCCGTGACCAGGCAGTCGGTGGCCAGCTGCTCGCCATCCAGGGCCTCGGCGGCGTCTACGACGAGATCTTCCTGCCGCTCTTCGGCGCCCACCAGGCTCAGAACGCCGCGCTCGCCCTGGCGGCCGTCGAGGCCTTCCTCGGCGCGGGGCCCGAGAAGCAGCTCAACCCGGAGACCATCCGCGAGGGCTTCGCCACCGTGGACTCGCCCGGCCGGCTCGAACGGGTCCGCAGCGCCCCGACAATCCTGCTCGACGGCGCCCACAACCCGCACGGCATGGCGGCCACGGTCACCGCGCTGGAAGAGGAGTTCGCGTTCCGTCACCTCGTCGTGGTGGCCGCGTTCCTCGGCGACAAAGACGTCGAGGGCATCCTCGCGCTCCTCGAGCCGGTCACCGCCCGCCTCGTCGTCACCCAGAACAGCTCGCCCCGCTCGATGCCCCTCAACGAGCTGTCCGAGCTGGCCATCGACATCTTCGGCGAAGACCGCGTCACCATCGCCGAGACGATGCCGGACGCCATCGAGGAAGCCGTCGTCCTGGCCGAAGAAGACACCAACGGCGAGCACAGCGGCGTCGCGGTCCTGATCACGGGCTCGGTCGTCACCGTCGCGGACGCCAGGAAGCTGCTGAAGAAATGACCACGCCCCGTCCTGAACCCGCCGAAACGCCGCAGATTCCCGCGGATGCCGTGCCGGCTGCGGATGCCGGCTTGACCGCCGGCAGTGACTCGGCCGCTGCCGACGCGGACATGGCTCAGCGGTCCGGGTTGAAGAATCCCGCGGCTGCTGTGCGGGGGCTCGGGGCGGGCACGCTGATCCTTGAGGCGATCATCCTGCTGCTCGGCATCCAGCCGATCCGGATCCTCGGCGGGCACCTCAGCGGCTGGGGTGTCGGTGCCGTCATCGCGGAGGCGGTGGTGGCGATCGTGCTGGCCGGGCGCATGGGGACTGCCTGGGCGTGGACGGCCGGCACGGTGCTGCAGGTGCTGCTTCTCGCTTCGGGGCTCTTCCACTGGTCCCTGGGCGCGCTCGGGTTGATCTTCGGCGCTACCTGGGCGTATGCGTTGCACGTGCGGCGTTCGCTCGGGCGTCCACCCGTACGCAAATAGTGATTTGAGTCAGAGCCGGCCGCCGTTCCTGGCGGCCGGCTTGTTGTGTTGTCAGCGGATCGCACGCCATTGGGTGATGGCGATGTTGTGGTTGTCCGGATCGTGGAACGAGGCCGCCCACAGTTCGAGTTTGTCGCCGCGATTCACGGGGCGCGGGCCGTGCACGAACGGCACACCCTTGCGCTTCAGCTCCTCGTAGACCGCCTCCACATCACCCACCTCGAGGTTCAGGTAGATCAGCCGGCCGACCGCGGACAGATCATGCACCGTACGCAGGACAAGTCGCGTGTCACCCGACGCCAGAACCGCGCTGCCTGCTCCCGCGTCGATCTCGTAGAAGCCGAGCATGTCCTTGTAGAAGCCGATCGAGCGCGCCAGGTCCGTCACCAGCACGGTGATCCCCACGCCGTGAATCGCCCCTGAGGGTCCGGGACGTGCACTCGGGTACGCGGTTATCAGGTCGTCGACCCTGCTCGCCGGCTCGAAACCACCCTCCAGATCCGACCACGGGCTCCCCCCGAACTGCGCCCCGCGAACCCTGATGCCCTTGTCGGGCGGCGGGACGAAAATGCCCGCACTTGATCGGGATGACTGCGGCGGCACGGTTGCGGATCCCGACGCTTTCGGCCTTGGCGCCTGTGGTGGGACCTGCGCCGAACCCGTCGCGGATGTCGGCACCGGGCCGGGCGTGGGGGCCGCTGCCGGGTCGGAGGAGTGCCTGGGGGACTTGCGATCCGGTACTGCGGCGGCACCGGACGTTGCGCCGGGGGATTCGTGGAGCGGGACCGCGGCGGGCCGGGAGCCCCCGGAAGCCGTGGCCGGTGGCTCGGCGTCGGAGTCCCCGGAAGCCGTGGCTGGCGGCTCGGCGCTGGGGGCGGGGAAAGCGGCCGGTGCCTTGGAGTCGGGGGAGGGGACCGTGGCCGGCTCGGAAGCGTGGGAGGCCGTTGCCGGTGGCTTGGCATCGTGCGACGGGACCGTGGCAGGGCCGGAGTCCTGAAGGGGCGCTCTGGCGGGCCTCGGGTCCTGGACGGGCGTTGCGGTGGGGCCGGGGTCCTGGGACGGAGCTTCGTCGGGTTCGGAGCTCTGGAGGGGGGCAGCGGCGGAACCGGATGTGGTGGGGGAGTTCGGCGGGTGGGGTGACGTGGTCGGTGGGCGGTTGATCAGCGGGGTGGGGTTGGGGGGTGGGGCTGAGGTCCGGGTGGGGGTTCGGGGAGCTGAGGTGGGGGTCGGCTCTGGGCGTGAGCGGGGAGGGGCGTCCGGTTTGGAGCGGAAGGCACCGGCGACGGCGGCTACTCCGGCGGCTACCGCGGCTGCCAGGCCGGTGTGGGGAGCGACTGGCCTGGGCTCACCGGGCTCCGATCCGGCCGGCCGTTCGGCCGGAGTTTCGGAGACCGACCGGTCGGTAGCGGGTGGTGCTGATGTCGGCTGGGCGCCGGCGCGCGGTGCAGGTGTCGATGGCGCGGCGGGTGGTGCTGAGGCCGATTGGGCAGCGGCGGGTGGTGCTGAGGCCGATCGGGCAGCGGGGGGTGGTGCTGAGGCCGATCGGGCAGCGGGGGGTGGTGCTGAGGCCGATTGGGCAGCGGCGGGTGGGGCTGATGTGGGCCGGGCGGGAGCGGTCGGCTCTGATGCCGCAGGGGTGGGGGAGCGGCGGGTCTGCCATGGGGGTGGTTCCAGGTCGCCCAGGAGGTCGTCGTCCAGGGGCTTCCGGCGGGACGGGGGGTTTTCCGCGGGGGGCGCGATGATGCCCGCTGCCATGGCGGAGCGGGTACGGGGCTGGGATTCCGGGGGTGGTTCGGGGTCGCCGTCCAGGGGGAGGTCGATTTCGTCGTCCTCGCGGGCGTGGCGGGGTCGATCGGGTGCGCGTGTCGTGGCCGCGGCGGCCGGTGGGCGCGTCACGGTCGGCTCGGGATCGTCGGGGCGGTCCGGCGAAGCAGACGTTGACCGGGACGGTGCGGGGGAGTCCAACCCTGACGGAGACGGTGCGGGGGCGGTCGGCTCGGGCGGTGACTGGGGCGTCAGCCCGGACGGTGACGGTGAGGTCGGCTGGGCGGTGGGTGCGGCGGGGGAGACCGGGGCTGGTGGGGTGTCGTAGCTGGTGGAGGCCGCTGCGTAGGTCGGGTCGAGGGTTGCCGGTGCCGGTGCCGGTGCCGGTGTGGGGGAGGGCGTCGGGCGGGGGCGGGGGCTGGGCCGGG